>CAJQOP010000006.1 GCA_905479945.1 uncultured Glaciecola sp.
CGATAGCACTATAAGGTAAGAGAGTAAAAAGGGAAAAACGCTGAAGACACAAAAAAGCCCGTAACTCGTTGAAGTTACAGGCTTTAGTGGTCTTTCTCGGATGTTGTCAGATCCTTTATTGGTGGGCCGGCGGGAATTGAATATTTTGTGTTTCTTTCATAATCAATAGGTTATGTAACGTTGTGCCTAATATGTGACAGAGTTTATTAATAAGCAAGTATTAGTGCTATGTCGAGTTTGTAACATAGCGTTTTTTTTAGCCGTTTTCACGTGTTTTTTTCAGATACTACGCTTCTTTATATATTACCGGTCTCGAACGATCGAAATCACTGGGAAATTTGAGCTGCGTAACGCAGTGAAGTAGCTTAAATTTATCCATGTGCATTTGCCTTGTTATATGCACTTACGTTGACAGAGCAGGGTAAATTTCTTCAAGATTTTCAGAGGAATATGACTCCAATTGCTGCTCAGGGACACCAAGTGCAAGAAGTTTTTTGTGAGTCTCTGAGACCTCGTCGATGCATTCTTCAATGTTCTCATAGTTGTAATTCTGCCAATTAGCATCAGGGTAAGCATTTAGTATGCATTGAAAATATGGAACATCGATGTCATTAACAGAGTGTCCGATTACAACAATATTCTCAACATCCACATATCCTTCTAATATTACTCTGTTACGAGCTAAAATCTCATCAACTGGCTTATGAAAATTTTCTAGAACTTGTGCAACTTCGCTTAAAGCATCATCAAACCAAGGTTCATCACTTTCATTCGTTCTTCTGGTAGAGTCTATTTTACGTCCGTGACCAAAAAATATTTCTCTACCTACTTTTCCATGTATGTGCAACACACTAACATCGGGGATGTTATAAACGTCTTGCAAAGTATTCGTATAGTTGAAATTGATAAAGCATGCCGGAAAAGTAAAATGCATTAGTTTCTGTGCTGCATTAACATCTATGGATCGAATCCAGCTATTGAAAGCTCTAGTTATATCGTTAACAAGCTCTTCTATTTTTATAGTGATTTCATCTTCGTAACCAGGTAGACGTTTAGGGTCATCGCCCAATTCTTCCAAAGACGGTTGCACTGCAGCATTATTATGAAAGTCATCTTGGTTAAAAGAGCCTAATGACTCTTCAAAGTTTGCCCATTCGGCGTCAATGTGACAGAAGTCATCAAAGTAATTAATATGCTCGTCAAGGTTCTCTTTGTATTCTTCATTAAAGTTTCTATAACTCGTCGGCAATCGATTCCATATATCAAAGCCATTCCCAATAATAAACAAAGTAGACACATTCAACTCTCAATTGGTAGATAAAATATCTCGTGCATATAACAGTAAATTCAAAAGCCTCGGGCTTTATATCATTTTGGCTTACTATCTTGGACCTAAAAATAGTGGTGCTAAGATTTTATGTTTTAAAAACAAGGAGTTGTAATGCTTACGAAGATGCTGGGCGAGGTGATATATAGCATCCTGCACTAATTTTCTTAACTCCTTTTTCCATTGATCATAATCGAATATATTTATAAATCAATCACTTAGTAAATTTATATCTGAGATGGTTAGCCAAAAGCTATTGATCTGGCTAATAAAGATATGAAATTCATTTATTTTTGGGGTATCCATCTAGCATAAACTTGTTCAAGCATTGACCAGTTATTATGTCCCATTTGATTGGCTAGCCAAGCTATATTTTTACCTTGAGAGAACATCATTGAAGCGAATGTATGGCGAGTTTGATAAGGGTTTCTATATTCAATGCTGGCTTTTTTTAGTGCTGGCATCCAAACACGTTTACGAATAATGCCATCATTTTTCCATGGTTTGTTGTGCTTGGGATCAATAAATACGCGTGTCTTGTCTTTGGTAAAATGTAATTGTGCCCTTAAAGCTGATTCAGATTTAGAGTTAAAGTCTACTGTTCTTATTCCTGTCTTCGTTTTGGTTGTTTTTTCTCGGCCTCTAACTATTGCAACACGCACATAAAATCGATTGTTTTTAAAGTCTATATCTTCCCATCGAAGAGCTATTAATTCAGAGGTGCGGAGTCCGCTCCAAAACGCAAATTGAATAAGGTTTTTCTCTTGAGGTGGTAGCTGTTCAAGAATGGCTTCTATTTCATTGAGCTTAAAAGGTTTTGGTTCACGCTGCCTGATGGGTATGGGGCGAAGTCGATCCAATGGGTTTTGTTCAATTAATCCATTGTAGTAGGCGTCTTTAAATGTCTGTCGAAGAGGGCCTAACATATTCTTTAGGGTTTTAGGGCCGCAGGTAAGGGTGTATTGCCATTCTTCAATGTGGTGAAGTGATAGTTCACTCAGACTTAAATGTCCAAATTCTGGAATAAGTTGGTTGTAAATAATGTTGCCATAATTTTTTAAGGTGCTGTATTCACAGTGCGACTCGGATTCTTTTAGCCACTGCTTTAAGGCCGATTTAACTGTAACCAATTTACCTTTATATTTTGAGTGTGTTATTGCTTTTTGGCTATCAGGAAAGTAATCGGAATACTCAAAATTACCTATGGCAATAGAGTGAAGAACAGATTCTCTTTTTCTATGTGCATCTCTGAGATTTGTTTTCGTTGGTTTTGTTTTTAATGTTTCACGACACCGTTCACCCTTATAGGTGAAGTCTATAAGAATACTGTTGCCACGAGCTCTTACACCTTTGAACCCTCTATCCATTTTTCTACCGCTATAAAATTAATAAAAATACGACCGTTTCGTTTTTGCCAGTGAATTTTTTCGCGCAACTTTCCACGTTTTTTTAAGGCGCGGATTGATTCTTTTGACATGCCAGATTCTTGTGAAAATTTATCCAGTGTTTGCCACTTCATTATTCAACTCCGGATTCTTTTACTTGGCGTTGAATAGCTTTAGCGTCATCAATATGCAATTTATTCTTAATGGATTTTTTTCCTGTTGCGACAGACCAAAAAGATTTAAGTTTATCTGCAATAGCAAGCCCAAATGACTTCTTAGAAAGTTCAGTCCTTTCAGGGCAGACGTCTTGAAATTTAATATTTAATATACTTTCGTAGTTTTTATATGTAGCTGGGCTATGAATAATCTTAAGTACTCTCCAGCCGTAATTTGATCCTATAACTAAGGCGCCTATAGCTCCTTCAAGCTTTGGGGCATTACCTTTGTAATTTTTAATGACCGAAAGAATTGTTTGCTCTTGTTCTTTAGTAAGTTGTAATCCAAGCATGGTGAACCTCATATACACTAGTGGATATATAATACACTATAGGATATGAAGTGCAATACCCCCCCTTCGGGAACGTTCGCCACGTGGCAAGGGTTCAGGGTTTGCCTGTCGCTCCGCTCGTGGCAATTCCTAAACCCTGCTATGAGCGTAATTTTATCGTGTGCTGTCAATCGCTAAATCGGAACCCATGCAACATCGGTGAGTACCGCAGTTAAACGTTATGGGGCCCCACGATTTATCCATTGACAGAGCTGGCTCCGCAGGGGGCTCTAGTCTGGAACCATAATGTAATCACTACAAAATTCTGTTTTAACTAACTGTTCGATGCCGCTCATGAATTTAACCAATACTTCGATCTCTTCATTCATCGTGATAACACCCACAACAATTCCGACTTTATCGTTGGGAGGAAGAGGGAGGTATGCTTTGTCTTCAATCCGTATGACTTCGTGGTAAAGCAAGTGGCAAGCCTCATCGATTTTGAATGTTAAGTTTGGGTCCCATTCGATATAGCTAAGTTGGTATTCTGGTCTGTTTAAGTAATGCATTTTGTCTTCTTTTTTCATGGTTTTTAATGGTGCGTACAGTTATTGATACAAGTCCAAGGCCCCCTACGGGGGCGCGCATGATGGCTGCGCCCATTCATGAGCGCGACCCTCCCCAAAACGTAAAGGTGGATCGACAGAGATCCATTTTGATAATCGTGTTATTACAGTTTTTGTATTGAACAGCAGCCTTTTAATTCTCGCTTTTACAGGGTCGCCGTAAGCTGTAAGCCCGTCTTGCAGTAGTTCGCCGGTTTGTTCGTTGACATAGCAGGGTGCTTCGTAAAGAGGCTTTATAGGATGTTCTGAGCGTTGTAGCCGTGGACCTCCCATTACCATGACGTAAGCGGCCCAATCAGAAGCGGTGGCGTGTTCAGTCGCTTTAGTTAACAAGGAGTTTTTATTCGATAGTTGTGATTTTTCGTTGCTAGCAGCTAGACGACGTAATTCCCTCCAAACAGTAACGCTTGGTCCGCCTATTTGTTGAAACTGTCTGATACCCCAGCGACTAGCCCATGTGTCGATAGCTAAAGCAGATGATTTACTGTCATTGCCGTAAAGGTCTTGATCTAAATGTTCTCCATCAATATTTTTAGCGATGTATTTCGCGATATAACCGGCTGCTGATCCTTTGCTTTTATCTATGGGTACAGCTTTGAATCGATGTTTTGTTGCGCCTTTTTCATCACCATCTGATTGGAGTGCATACTGGCTCATTATCTTTCTAACTTTTTTACGGATCGCTGGCTCCATAAATAAAAGCATATGCCAGTGGGGAGTTCCGTCATGATTCGGTTCAGCGACTCTAAACCCGTAAACATGTAAACCATCTCTATGTAATTTGGCACGAATTCGGCTCCACATAGTTTGCAGGTATATGTTTGCCTCGTAAGGTGATGTGCCATCGTATTTTGGATTGGTTCCGCCAGTTTTATTGAGTCGGGCGTGCATGCGTGACGGTGTGGTGATTGTGTAGAACTCACCAATGTCGCTTAGCTGTTCAGCAACTAATTCAAATCCACTAATTCGAGTCATCAGTTCTGCTCGTCTAATTGCAGGGTTTGAGACTGATCGGTCATGTAGATCTTTTAAGCAAAACACTTGATTGCGGTCATTGGATAGGAAGGTGTTTTCTAAATACGTTTTGGTATTAGCGCGTTGAACCACTCTGTCATTTTGGCTGTGGATGCTTGAATAAGCGCTTTTGTGTTTGTGAACTAGCCCTATATCTCTAGCGACTGATTCAATAGCTTGTTGCCGTAGAGTGGTTATTTTACGACGCCACCACTTTTGACAACCCATACGCTTTACGCAGGCAGAGGTTAAGTTGGAGTGGTTTTTTGGCTCGGGAGGAGCAATTCCATATCTGTTAACAAGCTTAGAGCAAAGTCGATATGATTCTTCAACTGAGTTCTCGGGTCTAAATGAGATGTTTTGGCAGTGTGTTGCTTTCTGCCTGACAAATTCTTTAAGGTCCTCCTGAGAGGCGGATAGTTTGAGGTCGTGAATTTGAAGTCTTTTACTAAGCCGTAAAAGGTTGATGTTGGCTTTAACATAGCTGTGTTTTTTCGCGGTCTCGACATAATTTGCTGCCATAGATAGAGCAAGCAGAGGATTTGCGTCGAATATTTTTTTTCGAAAGAAACGGCATTCTGGAGTGCCAAGGTGGAAGGTTTTTAGCTCGGCAGGGCTGTAGGTTTGTGACGGATCTGTGCCAAATGTGCCGAAATTGTGCCCTACTGGAGACCATTCAGGACCAGTGGAGACCATTTCAGTTGAAGTGGGAAGGCTGCTAGAGACCCCGTTATTGCTGGTCTCTAGCGGTCTAGAGTGGTCTAGAACCTTTCCCGAGTTTGGTGGAGCCGGCGGGAA
>CAJQOP010000007.1 GCA_905479945.1 uncultured Glaciecola sp.
GATCGCTTAAGGTGAGGTGTTGTTCGCGTGTCGCTTCACCAACTACAGCAAATGGCGCACGTTCGCGTTTACAAATGGCTTCAAATATAGCTAAGTTTTCAGGAGCAACAGACATCACATAACGTTCTTGCGATTCATTACACCAAATTTCTAAAGGTGACATTCCAGGTTCATCGTTCGGCACATTGCGAAGTTCGAATACGCCACCACGTTCAGCATCATTAACTAATTCAGGAAAGGCATTTGATAGTCCTCCAGCACCAACATCATGGATGAACTGAAGAGGGTTTTCCTTACCTAACTGCCAGCATTTATCAATCTCTTCTTGACAGCGCCGCTCCATTTCAGGGTTTTCACGCTGTACTGAAGCGAAATCTAGATCTGCATTACTTTCGCCTGAAGCTACTGACGACGCTGCGCTGCCTCCCAAACCAATATTCATAGCAGGGCCGCCAAGGGCGATAAGTTTAGCACCGACTGTGATTTCGCCTTTCTGAATATGGTCCTTTTTGATGTTACCCAAACCACCGGCTAACATAATCGGTTTGTGATAACCTCGGACCTCTACACCATTGAAACTATCGACTTTTTGTTCGAATGTTCTGAAATACCCTAAAATGTTTGGTCGACCAAATTCGTTGTTAAACGCAGCGCCACCCAATGGCCCTTCGAGCATTATATCCAATGCATTGACTATGCGATCTGGTTTGCCATAGTCGATTTCCCATGGTTGCTGCAAACTCGGTATATTTAAATTGGAAACAGTAAAGCCAACTAAGCCCGCTTTAGGTTTAGAACCTCTGCCAGTTGCCCCTTCATCTCGAATTTCACCACCGGACCCTGTCGCCGCGCCAGCAAATGGAGATATTGCCGTCGGATGGTTGTGGGTTTCAACCTTCATCAAAATGTCGATATCTTGATGATGATAATCATATACTTGGGTTTTAGCGTCTGGATAAAAGCGCCCCGCCTTCCACCCTTCCATAACAGCCGCATTATCTTTGTAGGCGCTGTGCACAAAGTCACTCGACACTTCATAGGTGTTTTTAATCATTTTAAATAGTGACTTGGGCTGGACTTCGCCATCGATAGCCCAGTCAGCATTAAAAATTTTGTGGCGACAATGCTCACTATTTGCTTGAGCAAACATGTAGAGCTCAATATCGTTAGGGTTACGACCTAACTCAGTAAAGCTATCGAACAAGTAGTCTACTTCATCATCCGCCAAGGCTAATCCAAGCGTTTGATTGGCTTTTGATAGCGCGTCTTTACCTTCCTCTAAAATTGGAACTGAGTTAACTGGTTTAGCATCCGTTTGAGAGAACAATACGCTAGCCTGAGACAGCTCGGTGAATACGGATTGCGTCATGCGATCATGAAGCAGCGTCGCTACACTCGCAAAATTAGCAGCGTCAATTTTCTGCTCATCACTCGATTCAACATGCCATTCGACATAATACGCTACACCACGCTCAATGCGGTGTATTTGCGACAGTCCTGAATTTTTCGCTATATCTGTTGCCTTTGAAGCCCAGGGTGAAATTGTTCCTGGACGCGGCGTAACCACAATGAGATGACCAGAAGCAGATATGCGTTCACTTGAGGGCCCATAGTTTAATAACTGTTCAAGCACTGACATGTCTTTTTTATTTAAGTCGTTGTGACTATCCACAAAATGGACATATTGCGCTTGAATGCTCTTTACCTTTAAATTTTGGGCAGTAAACTGCGCCAGAAGTTTTTCTTGTTTGAATGAAGATAGAGCAGATGAACCGCGAAGAATTAACATAGTTTTTATACCAATTTGAGGCTGCAATTTGAATTTTTGCAAGCAAAGACTAAGGTCAGCAATTGGCGGGAGATTATAGAGTAAAACTAGTCGATTGATAAGCCACCATCACACTAGTTTTTACTTTTTTTATAATAACTTACTGGATGCTTTGCACAAATTTAGTCACAATGGGGCTTATGAAATCAAAAATACTCTTATCGATGATGGATATCTCTACGAGCTCAAAGCGAGCTTGGGGTGAAATATCGAATAAAATCAATACGGTAGCCCCTACCTTTGCCGGGGTTTTGATGTTTTTGTTGCTTGGTAGTTGCGCACAACAACAGCCACCTTCGTCCCTGACCTCTGTTCTAGAGTCTGGCGTGCTGAAAGTTGGCTCTGTTTATGGCAGAACTACCTACTACAACGGTTCAAACTCCCCAGAGGGCTTTGAATACGAATTAGCGCAAGGCTTTGCAGACTATTTGGGCGTGCGTTTGGAAGTATATCCTTATTATTCTTATAGGGAGTTGCTGCCAACCTTGGACAATAATCAAATTGATTTAATTGCTGCAAACATTACGATGACCGAGCAACGAAAACAAAACTATCGTTTTGGTCCTGCTTATCAGTCAGTAAATTTCGAACTTGTTTACAAGAAAGGCGAAGATCGTCCGCGCGATATTGAGCAATTAGAAGGCAACTTAACAATAGTAGCAAATGATTTATACAGAGAACCTTTAGCATCATTGCTCGGGGAAGACGATGCTATGTTTTGGCGCGAGACTGATGAAAAGGATATCGAAGAACTGCTAGAAATGGTCTCTAACGATGATTTAGACTATACCATTTCGGATTCTAATATTTTAGCCGTTGCTCGACGACGCTACCCAAATTTAGGCATTGGTTTTTCAGTTACAGATACCTTGCAGATAGGTTGGCTGCTTAATAAAAATACTGACGATTCTTTGCGTGCTGGACTTATCGAGTATTTTGGCAGTATTCAGTCCAATGGCCAACTCAGCGCACTCGAAGATAAATATTTTGGCCACGTTCAATCCTTTGACTTTGTCGATACCCGCGCTTTTATGCGTTCTGTCAATAAAACACTACCTACCTATAAAGACTTATTTAAGGCTTATGCAGGCGACACCGACTGGCGCTTACTTGCCGCAATGAGCTACCAAGAAAGCCATTGGGATCCTTTAGCTAAGTCGCCTACCGGTGTGCGTGGTTTAATGATGCTAACGCTAGGTACCGCAAAAGATATGAAAGTTACATCGCGCCTCGATCCTGAACAAAGTATTAGTGGCGGTGCTAGGTACTTTAGTAGTTTACTTCGCAGAATACCCGCACGGATCCAATCACCTGATAGAATATGGATGGCAATGGCGTCTTATAATATAGGGCTAGGCCACATGCATGATGCTAGAAAAATCACTGAACAACAAGGCTACAACCCCGACTTATGGGTAGACGTAAGAAAGCACTTACCCTTGTTGCGCCAGAAGAAATTTTATAAGGCGACTCGATATGGATACGCTCGTGGTAACGAAGCAGTAAACTATGTCGACAACATCCGCCGTTATTATGACACTTTAGTTTGGCTTGAAGATCAAACCGAAATGCCACCTGACGATTTAGCACCGCCTGTTGATTTAGCACCGCCTGTTGATTTAGCACCACCTGCCGATATGGCGCCGTCGGTCCTTGAACAGGAAATACTAGACGAGACTGTAGGTCCTAGTCCTGAAAACGTTGATAAACCTAGCTCTGATAGCATTGTTAAACCTAGCACAAGCAATTAACTCCGCATAAATTATCGTTCTTCGTAAGCAAATTGTCATTTATCTATCATAAAAACATCATCAAGTTGGACTCATAATTGCAGAGTAATTTATGAGTTACGTATAAGGTAATTCACACTGTTTATCGGCAGCTGATGAAAACGAATTTAGTTGTTAGATAGAAGCGCGGAAACATTTCCTAACAGTATGATTATATTTATGTTTAATGTTTAATGAAACAATTTGGTATACTAATCGTTCTATTAGACTAGTGCATGTTGAACTTTAATAGAAAGGCCTCATCTAATGGTGAGTAAATAAAAGAGGATTATATGAAAAGAAACAAAAATTTTACCGCTGCTCGTCGATTAAAAGCAAACAATCAACGCCGAAGCATGCTCAAAAGAATGCATCAAAAAGTACTCGCTCGCCGCAAGCAATTCGCGGTAACAGAACTATCTGAAGAATGGAGCCAAGCCTGCTAGTCTAGCCTTGTTTCCTCTGTTTTCTCCTTAATTTGAAAAAATCCGAAATTTGCGCACTACATTCAATCTGCAAACAGCCGCTTGTTACTTCAACCTTGTGATTCAAAGAGTTATGCTGTAACAGATTCATTGTGGTTCCTGCCGCACCTGTTTTATGATCATAAGCACCAAAAACTACTCTCGTTACTCTACCGTGAACTAAGGCTCCTGCGCACATCGGGCAAGGCTCCAAAGTAACGTAAAGTGTGGCATCAATAACTCGGTAATTTTGTACGTTTTGGGCCGCTTCTCTAAGCGCTATCATTTCAGCGTGTGCGGTTGGGTCATTGAGCGTAATGCATTGATTAAAACCTTGGCCAATAACAACGCCGTCAATGACAATAATGGCGCCTACGGGAACTTCTCCAGCGTCTTGCGCTTTTTTTGCTAAAGACATTGCTTGATGCATAAAAAATTCATCAGTTTGATTATCTAGATCTACTTGTCCAGCATTTGATTTTTCAACAAAGGTAGCTCTATTACTTGTATCTTCAATCATGTGTCGCAGTCCGGATCGTTTTGATTAATATGATCTTATTAACTCGCTTTTATTGAAAGGCTTTTATTAAAAGGCTCTTATAAATAAGCACTTATTACTAGCCTTTTGTTAATAAGTTTTGGGTTCCATTATTCTATTCTAAATTAATTCAGCGGAGTTGTATGGTCAAATTGGCTGACATTTAGTCTAATTTCCTAAAAAAGGACAATCAATGACTAAACGTAAAACCATAAGCATATGATTTATATTATAAAATTAAGTTGGCAAAGGATTTGCTATAAATGATTAAGAGCTAAATGGCAGCTGGGAAAATCAGTAAATGCATAATAAATGTCTTATGAAGGCTTAGTCAGCCGCTTGTACAGACTTTATAAATGAGTTTTCGACGCTTGGAATATGAGTTGTAGACACTTTAAGTAACATAAAAAGCAGAATTAACAGCACTAAAGGCTTTATTAACGAGTAGGAAATACCTACTATTAATTAAAATATTAAAACGGGAGAGTTAGGATGAACTTAACAGCAATAATTATAGTCGCGATTTGTGTAGCCGGAATCACTAGTATTATATCTACACTTAGCGGTAAGAAAGGAAAGCGTGCAAATGAATTCAATACGCAAGAGCACAATGATATGCTTAAGCATATTCAGCAAATGAACGAACGCATTGAAACATTAGAACGCATTGTGACTGATGAAAAATATTCACTAAATAAAGAAATCGAAAACTTAAGTTAAGGGTCCAGTAGCATAAATGACTAATACATACTCAGATTATCCAATTGGTACACCAGGCAAAGCCTGGGGAAAGGAAGAAAAAAAGCGCTGGTTGGCGGCACAGGTAAAGCACCGCAGTTACTTTGACGACGTTGTGGTTTCGTTAGAAAAACTTAGCCATGAAGAGTATGAAGTTAAACAATATGGTCAGTTGAAATATGAGCAACTAGGCTATTCAGATTACCCTGTTTTTTATGTCAAAGTAGGTGAATTTGATCCAAACCGAGCAAGCGTTTTAGTTACTGGCGGAGTCCATGGATACGAAACCAGCGGTATACACGGTGCACTAGATTTTATTAAAACCGCGTCCAAAGGCTATGCCGATAAAGTAAATATAGTTGTATTGCCTTGCATCAGTCCATGGGGTTATGAAACCATTAATCGTTGGAACCCTTTCGCCATCGATCCGAATCGTTCATTTCAAAATGAAGGCCCAACCCACGAAGCCAATTTAGCTATGAAGTGTGTTGAAGAGTTAAAATTGGATGTTCTAATGCATATAGACTTGCATGAAACTACCGATACCGACAACTCAGAATTTCGTCCTGCGCTATCATCTAGAGACGCTATTCATCAGGCGCTTTGGGACATACCGGATGGATTCTATACCGTAGGCGATAGCTCTCGTCCGCAGCCAGAATTTCAAACAGCCATTATTGATTCAGTAAAACAAGTAACACATATAGCTGCAGCCGATGAGGCAGGCAAGATTATTGGCGCTGATGTAAAGTATCCTGGTGTAATCCACTATGATAAAAAACCATTGTTTTTATGCGGCGGATTTACTGCTGCTAAGTTTGTTAGCACAACAGAAGTATACCCTGATAGCCCTAACGCCACCCCAGAAGTTTGCATCACAGCACAGGTTGCTGCCATCTGTGGTGGATTAAATTACGTGTTATCTTAACTTGGGCCAGGTCAGTTTACAAAAGAAATGAAGCGCTACTTGCGCTTCTTCATTCTCTCACTTTGAGCAACTCGCTTTTCTTCACGTTTTTCTTTTCTATCTTTCTTATCAGGCGTTAATGAACCGTCTTTAAATTGCTGTTTTCGTTTTTCTTTATCAGCTACTTTCTTAGCTGCAGTTTCAGCCATTTCGATTTTTTCTTGAATCAACATCTCTGGCGTTTCAAGGGTTATGCGGCCCAATTTACCTGAACGTAGCTCATTAATTAACACTTCGCATATTTTATGTAAATTAACCCTCCCCCCAGCCTTTAAAGCACCGCGCTGTGACGCAGCCAGTTCTAAAAATGCTAGCTCAGTGTCAGGTACGTAATCCAATTTAAAGCGATCTTTCATTAAATCAGGGTAGGCTTTTATTAAATAATCGGCGGCATAAAAACCAACGTCATCATATTCCATAGCTGTGTCTTTTACAGCACCTGATGCGGCAAGACGATAACCTGTATTTGGGTTTTCAAGCTTCGGCCAAAGCACGCCTGGTGTATCAAATAATACGATACCACTGCCTAAGTTAATGCGTTGCTGGTTTTTAGTTACCGCTGGTTCATTGCCAGTTTTGGCAATAACACGATCAGCCAAAATATTGATTAAGGTCGACTTACCAACATTTGGAATGCCCATGATCATGGCATTAATGGTTTTTACTGACGCATCTTTTTGCGCGCAAGTTTTGCGAATAAGCTCAATAATTTGTTTGCTTTTTGCTGTATTGTCAGTAGAAGTTGTGAAGGTTTTTACGCCGCGCTCAGACTCTAAGTGTGCTTGCCATTGGGCCGTAATCTCAGGATCGGCTAAGTCTGATTTATTGAGTATTTTTAAACAGGGTTTATCACCCCGAATTTTAGCTATTTCTGGGTTTTCGCTCGAATAAGGAATGCGAGCATCTAACACTTCAATTAAGATATCTACCTGACTGAGAGATTCTTTTATTTCTTTTAGGGCCTTATGCATATGCCCTGGGAACCAATGAACCGCCACTTCAACTATCCTAATGAATTATTAATTGCCGCTATTTTACTTCATTTAGTTGGCTTTGATGTACTTATTTTAGTGTAATTATATGTCCCCCTCACTTCCATAATGATTCTCGTCAGCTCTATTTCTCAAGCTTGTGTAAAAATTTCAATGACAAATTGTATAATTAAGCATCTCTTATTTAATTTCCATACAGTAAGAAATGTTCTATACGCTCTACTCTTCTTGGCTTACCAGAAATAACTAGAACATCATTGGCCAAAATACGTGTTTCCGCATCGGGCTCCTCTATTTCCTTATTTTCACGTCGTAAACCCGTTACTTTCACTCGACGGCGCTCTATATCAAGCTCCGTTATTGTCTTATTGACAGCAAATGCACCTTCACTAATAACCACTGCATGCATAAATTCTAATTTATCTTTGGTTCCATAGGTAATCTCTGTCGTTTCACCCGGATAGAAACCGTGCATATGTTGGTAGCCTTTCTTACGCTCATTGCGCACGCGCTTTAAAATTCGTGACATTGGCACGCCTGCGTAATGCAGAACTTGAGAAACTAACATTAGACTCCCTTCTTGAATCTCAGGAATCACTTGAGATGCACCAGCAGAATAGAAATCACTTGATTGATAGTCCTTTAGTGTTCTCACTACCACCGGCAGTTCAGGTCTTAGCCCATTGATGACATTAACAACCTTTAGCGCTTTATCATGATGATCAAATGTGATTAACGCTAATTGTGCGTTAACAATACCAGCAGACTTTAGGAGGTCGCGTTGAGACACATCACCAAATAGCACATTTTCACCTGCAGCTCTGCTTTCATGTACACGTATGGGATCAACATCTAGTGCAACATATTGAATACCCTCTAATTTAAGCATTCTTGCTACCGATTGACCAACACGACCAAAACCCAGAATTAAAACATGATTTCTTAGGTTTTTTGTATCAGGCTGAGACAGTTGCGCTTTTAGTGCCTCAGTTGCTTTGTTGGGTGAAATCCATTGCGCAAAAGCGCCGCTATAATTTATTAGCCAAGGCGTTAGTGCCATGCTTAATAAGCCGATACTTATTACTAACGAGGATTGTTGTGAGGTAATCACCTTGTTTTGCGCTGCAAGTGCTGCAATAACGAAACTAAACTCCCCCATTTGAGCTAACTTCATACCTGCTGCCCATGCATCTTGTTTGTTTTGATTAAAGATAAATGCACTCAATCTAACCATTAGCGTTTTTATAACAATCATGCCCAAAAGGCCTAACAATACCCAATGAAAATCAAAAATTAATACATTGAGTTCGAGCTTCATTCCCACCGTAATAAAAAACAGGCCCATTAGAATATCGCGAAAAGGCCTTATATCGGCTTCAAGTTGATGACGATATTGTGACTCACTTAACATCATACCGGCTAAGAATGCACCTAGTGCCATAGATAAACCAAACGCATAGGTTGTGCCCGCAGCGAGCAGTGCGACTAGTATGGTGGTTAATACGAAGAGTTCATCTGTTCTTGTTCGGGCCACTTCATTAAAAATGCGAGGTAATAGCCAACGCCCAACGGAGAGCAGAAGTACCACCACAATCACACCTTTAAATAGCGCCATCAACAACGCAAACCCGACACTTTGTTCTGAAGAAGAAGCAAGTAAGGGAATGGCTATCAAAAAAGGCACAACGGCGATGTCTTGAAACAATAAAATACTGACGGCCATCTGTGAGCGTGGTGTGTTGAGGCGTCCTGCATCGTCTATTTGTTTAATAACGATAGCGGTAGAAGATAGAGCCGCCATACCACCGATAATAATCGACGTACTCATTGGTTGTCCATACAGAAAGGCGATACCTGCAAATAAGCTAGTGGTAAAGAGCATCTGCCCTGCCCCCACGCCAAAAACCAAATTGCGCATGGCAACTAATTTTGGCAATGAAAACTCAAGCCCGAGCGAAAACAGCAAAAATACGATGCCTACTTCCGCCAATAAATGCATTTGGTCGGGGTCAGAATAAAGCGACAACACTTCAGGCCCAGCCACTACGCCAACAAAAAGGTAAGCTAAAATGGCTGGCAATCCCGCGCGTTTAAAGCACCATACAAAGAAAACAGAAAGCCCCATTAATGCAACGATGCTAATAAAAGTTTGGTTCAAAACACTCCCCTGATAGAAAAATTTAAAATAGGCATGAGAATTGCTTTCCACTAAACAATAATAGACCAAAGGCTAGGTTTTTGGTTGAAGCGTCATTTTTTTGTTCGATTTATAATTGATATTCGCACAGTTTACTCTTGCAACAAACTATTTAAATCAATGAACTGCTTAATAAAACGACAAAAATTAAATTGATTACGCATTAATAAAACAAAAAAGTGAAGGCAATGGTCACTAAAAATCTATTTGGAGTTAATAATGGATATGCTTGCAGTAAACGAAGTTACCGAAAGAACGGATAACCCTTTACCCGAGAAAACAGCGGTTGAAACATTTGAATATGACGAAAAGCAAGCAGACACAATGCTGTCAATTAGTGAATCGTCCACAATTATGCGCCGCATGTTGCAAACTATTGAGCTAGAAGAACTTGCAAAAAGCTACTTTGAATTACTTAGCGTAAAACTACCCTGTACATCTATAAAAATAAGTTTTGCTGAACAAAATATTTTCTTCGGCAACTCGACACAAAACGCACGTAGTATGAAGATAGCACTCGACTACGGTCACCCTTTCGGTGCTCCTCAGCATGCCCAATTAACATATGTATTTTCAAAGGTGTTGTCGCCCGGTCAGCGCAAATTATTGTCGGAAATACACGCAATCTATGCTTTGGGACTAAAACATGCTTTGGAGTACTACCGAATTCGCCAAATGGCAACCAAAGATATGCTGACAGGCTTGTATAATCGCTCTCATTTTAGCGATAGCCTGCATAAGCTAATCAGTATGAGCTTGCGTAATGAACACAGCTTCGGCCTTTTGATATTAGATTTGGATAACTTCAAACAAGTTAACGATAAGCACGGTCATCAACAGGGCGACGAAGTGCTCATTGAATTTGCTAATTTGCTAAAGTCTTCATTGCGTGACTCCGATCATGCGTTTAGGTTTGGTGGTGACGAATTTTGTTGTCTATTGATAGACAGTGATCATGAAGCCAATGAACGAGTTGCAAAGCGCATACAAACTGCAACGGCTCAGCATCCTCTATTTCTCAAATATCAGGTTTCAACTAGTGTTGGTGCAACAACATTCAATACAGATGACACACAGCACACCATGTTTAAACGAGCTGACATGGCGCTGTATGAGGCCAAAGATTCGGGCAAGAACTTATTCAAAGCTGCTTAGTGTTTAGCTGAGACGGTTCAAGAGCTTGCTTTAAAGCTTAGTTATAGTTGCGGTTGCGGCTGCGGCTACAAATACGCTTATTATGTAATGAGAACAGGATAGATCTGGCCGTTAATTAAGGGTGTCTGGCAAAGGTTTGCCATTTATACTAATCAGTAATCGAAATACTTGACCCGATACTTATATCAGACTAATAGCCAGCTTTAGAGGGTGTGGATAAGCTTCACTCTCTTTATATAAATAGCAAATATTGATAGTTTCTTCAGTAACTATTGCAAACACTTCATCGTTAATCATTAATATTGGCACAGCCATCCTTCGCCATGGTTTAATTTTCCATTCCTTCATCCACGCTTTAATGGTCTTAGTTGGCCGTTTTCCATACATTTTGACTTTGCGCTGTAAATCACCAAAGGTCACGTTGATATCATGTACTTCAGCTGCAATTGTCAAAACGCAATCGCTTTGCTCAGCTTCCTTGGCGCTAGGATTTAACAAGCCAATAGTCAGGTTCTCGCGAGTGATGCCGCCTTCGTCTAGTTCCTTGACGTCTATTTTAAAAGACTGATATGGCTTTGTGACCACAGAGCTATTCTCGACCCAATACAAATACTGATTGAAACAACGACATTGCCAGCCTCTTATTTGCACAACACCGACTTGGTCGGCTTTGGCTTCGCAAAGTTTTTGAATTTCATTAAGCTGGGCAAGCGATGGAGTTAGGCTGCTTTGGATTGTAGTCCACATTCTAAGCACTTCGGCGGCTAATGAATGCGGCAGAGCCTGTAGACCAATAATCGATAAACTGCCTGCGGCGTCAATTATCTTGTGCAAAGCTTCTTTTGCCAAAGATTCAACTAATTCGTTTTGAATTGCACATAAATTTGCACTACGGCTGATAGTTTTAGTAATTTGTGGCCATTTACCTTTTAGTATAGGGAGCACTTCATTGCGCAAGAAATTACGCTCAAATGCTTGGTCATTATTTGACTCGTCTTCAACCCAAGTCAGTTGATGCTGTTGCGCATAATCCAATACATCTTGTTTGCCTATCCCTGCCGCTATCCAAGGTCGCGCATATTCAACAGACGAGGATTTTGTAAACTGTCTCGCCATACCACTAAGGCCTTTTGGCCCGGCACCGCGTTTCAGCTGCAACAAAACGGTTTCAGCTTGGTCATCTTCGTGCTGAGCTACCAAAACCAATGAGTCGGGGCTAGCTAATTCATCGATAGCAGCATATCTTGCATTTCGGGCTAATTCTTCTAAACTTTTTCTCGACTGTTGATTTACGCCGACTTTGAGAAACGTAAATTCAACCTCATGCTTTTCACACAAGTCTTTGCAGAACGCTAACCAGTTATCAGCATTTGGACTTAGACCATGATGAATGTGAACAGCTTTGACTGTGAAACTAACGCTTTGAATTTGCGCCATCATTTGCGCTCTTAACTGAACACAGGCATGCAACATCACGACAGAATCAACACCACCACTTAGCGCAACTGTCACTGATTGATATTTGGGGGAAACACAGCTCTGAATGCTTTGAATGAGCTGGTTATTGACTGACATGTGAGTCCCTTATACTTACACAAAAGGCAGGCTGAGGTGCCTGCCTTTCATACATTCAACATTGGTCGTAATGCTCACTTGTCATAATGAATGCTTATAACAATATGTGCGAATATTAATTACCGCTTAGATTAGCAATAACCAAATGACATTAAACGTTCATATCTTTCTTCGAGCAAGGTTTCCGTTGGTAGCGTTTGCAATTGAGAAAGTTGCTGCTTGAGCACTGCTTTCAAATTTGCCGCCATACTATCATAATCGCGATGGGCTGCTCCCAATGGCTCTTCAACAATATTATTTATCAACCCAAGCTCTTTGATTTGTGGTGCCGTAACGCCCATCGCTTCTGCAGCTATAGGTGCCTTATCAGCGCTCTTCCATAGAATTGATGCACAACCTTCAGGAGAGATGACCGAGTATGTACTAAATTGCAACATATTTACTCTATCGCCAACACCAATGGCTAATGCGCCACCCGAGCCTCCTTCGCCAATAACCGTACAAATTATCGGCACAGTAAGCTCTGCCATTACTTTAAGGTTCATTGCGATAGCTTCACTTTGCCCGCGTTCTTCAGCGCCAACTCCAGGATAAGCGCCAGGAGTGTCAATAAAAGTGATAATTGGTAGCTTAAATCGCTCAGCCATACGCATTAAACGTAAAGCTTTACGATAACCTTCAGGCTTTGGCATGCCAAAGTTACGTTTGATTTTTTCCTGTGTATCACGGCCTTTCTGGTGGCCAATGATCATAACAGGAATATCATCAAGCATAGCTAATCCGCCAATAATAGCTTTGTCGTCAGCATAAGCGCGATCGCCAGCTAGCTCGTCAAAATCAGTCAGTATTCTATCAATATAATCTTGGGTATAAGGTCGCATAGGATGGCGAGCAATTTGTGAAATTTGCCAAGCCCCTAAATTGGAAAAAACCTTTTTTGTTTGCTCAGAACATTTTTCTCTAAGCTTACCAATAGCTTCTTCAATACTCACATCGAACTCACCGCCTTGATTGACGATACGTAGTTCTGCAATTTTGGCTTCTAACTCAGCAATCGGCTGCTCGAAATCCAAAAAATGTCCATTCATGTTATATCCTAACTATTTGTAAAACCTAATATTCCAATAGATTTTTAATTAAATTCTAAGTTAACTTGCTCAGCGCCTAAAATATGGCGTAGCTCAACTAATAATTGTTCTTCTGGCTCAATACACCATTGTGCTCCTGAAGCAATCGTTACTTCAGCATCTTCATGTTCAATATGAAGATGCAATGGGCATGTGCCATTTTTGTATTCTTGCAATATACCCTGCACTTTAGCGACTGTTGACAAAGTACACAACTTTTCTGGGATACTTATTCTTAATTGCTTAACGTATTTTGATCTTGCTTGAACAATAGTTAACACATCTTTAGCGTTTATTGTATTGCCACCAGAGAAATCATCAAAGCTGACCTGTCCTTTTACCCATAATAAATTATCAGCAACTAACACAGATTCAAACTGTTCGTACATATCAGGGTAAAATCTAACATCCATTCTGGCAGACTTATCATCTAATGTCACAATTCCCCAACGTCGGCCTTTTTTATTGGTCATAACGCGCACACCAATGACTAAGCCAACAGTGCTTACAAACTGGTCACGGTTAGTCGGAATCAAGTCGGCTAGCCTACCGTCTGTATACTGCTTTATTTCTCTCAAATACTGATTAATCGGGTGACCCGTTAAATAGAGGCCTAAGGTTTCTTTTTCACCATCGAGCCAAACTTTTTCAGACCACTCGGGAACATTAGCAAAGGCATTGGTGACGTCATCTTCAGATTCAATTTGTACACCAAACAAATCAGCTTGTCCGGCTAGTTCTGCTTTTGCATGTTGAGTCGCTGCATTTAAGGCATCTTTAATCGTCGCCATTACGGCAGCTCGATGCGGCCCCAGATTATCCATTGCCCCGCTAAGAACCAATTTTTCAAGAACGCGTTTGTTAACTCGTTTGATATCAACTTTAGCACAAAAATCAAACAAATCTTTGAAAGTACCTTGTTGTTCTCTTGCCTCAATAATGGCTTCAACAGGGCCCTCTCCCACCCCTTTTATAGCGCCAATACCATAAACAATTTGGCCGTCATTATTCACTGTGAACTTGTATTGCCCCGCGTTTAAATCCGGCGGTAGTATATCAATACCCATATTGCCGCACTCATCGACCAGAGTAACTATTTTGTCGGTGTTATCCATATCTGCAGACATTACAGCTGCCATAAACTCAGCAGGATAGTGTGTTTTCAGCCACAATGTTTGATAAGAAACTAATGCATATGCCGCGGAGTGAGATTTGTTAAAGCCGTAACCAGCAAACTTTTCAACTAAATCGAATATCTTTATCGAGAGAGTTGCGTCAATGTTATTGTCGGCCGCACCTTGCTCAAATGAGGCTCGTTGTTTTGCCATTTCTTCTGCGTTTTTCTTACCCATTGCACGACGCAACAGATCAGCACCGCCTAAGGAATAACCAGACATTACCTGAGCAATTTGCATAACTTGCTCTTGGTATAAAATAATGCCGTACGTTGGCTCCAGTATTTCTTGTAAACACTCATGCTGGTATTCAGCATCCGGATAAGAAATCGCTTCGCGACCCAACTTTCTGTCAATGAAATTATCAACCATACCTGACTGCAATGGGCCAGGCCTAAATAATGCTACAAGTGCAATAATATCTTCAAAACAGTCGGGCTTAAGTCGGCTAATAAGATCTTTCATACCGCGTGATTCAAGTTGGAAAACCGCGGTAGTTTCTGCTTTCTGAAGCAATCTAAAGCATTTTTCATCAACCAAAGGAATCTGCGTTATATCGATTTCTTTACCTTGGACTTCTTTGATCATATCCGTTGTCCATTGAATAATGGTCAATGTACGCAATCCCAAGAAATCAAACTTAACTAAACCTGCGGTTTCAACATCATTTTTATCAAACTGAGTAACTGGGTTCGAACCCGTGTCATCACAATATAACGGCGAGAAATCGGTAATGGTGGTTGGCGAGATAACCACGCCACCGGCATGCTTACCTGCATTTCGGGTTACCCCTTCAAGGATCCTTGCAGTGTCGATAAGCTCTTTTACGTCGTCATCTTGTTCATATAATTCAGGCAGTCTAGGCTCTACCGCAAAGGCTTTTTCTAGAGTCATACCTGGGTCTGCGGGCACTAATTTAGAAATACGATCAACAAAACCATACGGGTGGCTAAGCACACGACCTACATCGCGAATAACTGCTTTTGCCGCCAATGTACCAAAAGTAATAATTTGCGATACGGCGTCACGGCCATAAATTTCAGCTACGTGATCAATAACTTCATCGCGTCTATCCATGCAAAAGTCGATATCAAAATCCGGCATTGATACCCGTTCCGGATTCAAAAATCGCTCAAAAAGCAGATCAAACTCAAGCGGATCTAAATCCGTTATATCTAATGCATAAGCGACTAAAGATCCGGCACCCGACCCACGTCCAGGTCCAACAGGAATATTATTGTCCTTACTCCATTGGATAAATTCCATGACGATAAGGAAGTAGCCCGGAAATCCCATTTGATTGATAACCTTGAGTTCTATCTCAAGACGTTCATCATAGCCGACACGCTTCTCTTGCCGCTCTTGTTCAGTGGTGAAAAGCTTTGCGAGTCTTCGTTCCAAACCGTCTTGAGACACCTTAACCAAAAAGTCATCAGTGGTCATTTCGCCAGTAGGAAATTGAGGTAAAAAATATTCCCCTAATGTCATTTCAACATTGCAGCGCTTTGCAATTTCAATTGTATTTGCAGTGGCTGACGGAATATCGCTAAATAACTCCGTCATCTCTTCTGCTGTGCGCAAATACTGTTGTTCACTGTGTTTTTTAGGTCGGCGTTTATCGTTTAAAGTATAGCCTTCACTTATGCATACTCTTACTTCATGCGGCGCAAAGCCTTCCCTATCTATAAAACACACTTCATTAGTGGCAACTACCGGCAACTGATGTTCCGATGCCCACTCAACTGCTCGATGAATATAATCCTCTTCACCATCACGGCCAGTGCGGTTCAATTCAACATAAAAGTTATCATGAAAGTGTTTTTGGAAAAACGCCGTAATGTTACGTGCGATTTCTGGATTATTTCTTGTAAGAGCAAAGCCTAAATGTCCCGACAATGCGCCTGACAAAACAATGACGCCTTCAGCATACTCACTTAACCATTCCTCTCGAACGACAACCTTGTGCTGAACATGGCCTTGTTTATAGGCTTTAGAAATAATCTCAGTAATATTTTTATAGCCTTTGAGATTTTTAGCTAACAGCGTCAATCGCGTAAATTCATCTGGAAAATGTGATGAAAGCAACCAAATGTCACAGCCTATAATAGGTTTAACACCCATATTGAATGCAGCGGTATAGAACTTTACCAAACCACACATATTCATCAGATCAGTGAGTGCGATTGCTGGCATATTCATCGATTTGGTTTTTGCTAAGATTGGTTTTACTTTATTCAAACCATCTTGCATTGAGTAATCGCTATGCACTCTTAAGTGCACAAAAGTGGCTGACACTTATCTTACCTCATCCTGTAACTCGCCTTGCCACAGAGCCAAAACGCTCTGTACAGGCTTAAAACTCTGTCGGTAGCATGACAATGGGCCATGCTCATGTAATGCAGCAAGGTGCGCTTTGGTTGGATAACCTTTGTGCGCTGCAAAGCCATATTGTGGGTAATCTCTATCTAGCTCTATCATTTCAGCATCTCGTGCTACTTTAGCAATAATTGAAGCCGCAGATATTGCCGGAAATAATGCGTCACCTTTAATCACTGAATGACAGCTATATTGCCATTCTGGACAACGGTTACCGTCGACCAAAACATGTTCTGGTTGAACATCTAAACCTTCTACAGCGCGTTTCATTGCTAGCATAGTTGCATGCAGGATATTGAGCTTATCAATCTCTACAACTTCGGCGCGGCCTAGGCTCCATGATAACGCGTTTTGCTTTATCAATGCGGACAATTCGTTGCGTTTTTTTTCCGATAGTTTTTTAGAGTCCGCTAGCCCTTGTATAGGTTTTGTAGGGTCTAAAATAACCGCAGCGGTAACAACAGCTCCAACCAGTGGTCCTCGCCCTACTTCATCAACGCCGGCGATAAGGCTGAATTGTTGTACTTCTTGTTCAATTTTTAGATGGCTGACAGCCCATTGTGCTTGCTTATCCATAAATGCCTATTTGCACATATTTGGCCATTACATGTTTAATCATACTGGCGAGTTACTGATGTTAAGTGTCAATAGAGCTTCAATTGCCTTTGCAGCTTGTTCATCTGCATTGAGTTGCAGTGATTTGTGCAATACGGTGAAACGTTCAATTAGTTCGTTAGCTTGACCTTGCAGCATCGGCTTGAGTTGGTCAGCCATGTTTTGCGGATTAACATCTTCTTGCAGTAATTCAGGAACAAGTTCTTCATTCGCAAGAATATTCGGCAGTGAAAAGAAGTCTGGCTTGTATAGGCGTTTCATTATCATGTACGTCATTTTCGACATCTTGTAAGCGACCACCATTGGCTTTTTACACAGCATCGCCTCTAATGTCGCAGTTCCTGACGCAAGTAATACCGCGTCAGAGGCTATCATGATATCGCGAGCTGAACTCTGAGTTACCTGAGTTTCAAGGCTTGGTTTAAGATCTTTCAATAGGAGCTTAATCTGAATTTCCCGAGCGTTACTCGCAGCAGGAATTAGGACTTTTAGCTCAGGTATGCTTTTGGATAAAAGTTCTGCGGTTTTAATGAAATCAGGTAGTAAGGTATCGACTTCTCGTGCTCTGCTGCCCGGCAACAAAGCCAGTACTTTATCTTGAATTTGCAGGCCAAATAACTGTCTCTTGGCAGCTTGATCTGGCACAAGGTCAATGCTGTCTGCCATAGTGTGGCCGACATAATGATAGGGAACATTGTGCTTTTCGTAAATAGGTGATTCGAATGGAAAAATTCCAAGCACCAAATCAGTTGCTTTAGCAATTTTATGAATTCGTGATTCACGCCATGCCCAGACTGTTGGACTCACATAATGCACGGTTTTAATACCCGCTTTTTTAAGCTTAGTTTCAACTGCAAGGTTGAAGTCAGGAGCATCAACACCAATAAATATGTCAGGGGGATTATCGAGAAAGTGTTGCACCACGTTTTTACGGATATGTAACAAACGCGGCAAATGTTTGAGAACTTCAACTAAGCCCATTACAGAGAGCTCTTCCATATCGAACAAAGAATGCAAACCAAGTGCGGTAAGGTGTTTACCACCAATACCTTCAAATATAGCATTAGGATATCGTTTTCTAAGTACAGATACAAAACCAGCGGCAAGAATGTCACCAGACGCCTCTCCTGCCACTATACCAATTCGAAGCGCTTGGGTATTAATCATCCGATTTAGCGAACAATTCCACGTTTAGATGACGCTAGAAAGTCAGCTAATGCTTTTACAACAGGCTCAGTCTGAGCCATTTCGTTTAACAGCTCAACAGCTTGAGAAATTGTATTACCGTTACGATAAATTACTTTGTAAGCACGCTTTATTGCCATTATAGCCGCAGGTTCAAAACCTCTGCGCTTTAGTCCTTCACTGTTTATGCCTTGTGGAATATGTTTAATACCACTGATCATTACGAAAGGTGGAACATCCTTTAATATAATTGCACCGCCGCCCGTAAATGAGTTAGAACCTATATGACAAAACTGATGCACCGCCGTCATACCGCCAAGAATAACTTGGTTTGCGACGTGAACATGCCCGGCTATAGTGCAGTTATTAGCAAAAACGTTGTCGTTACCTAACATACAATCATGCGCTATATGAGTATTCACCATAAATAAATTACGACTGCCAATACGCGTTAAACACTGATCTTGAATAGTGCCGCGATGAATTGTACAAGATTCACGAAATACATTGTCATCGCCAATTTCAAGATAAGTATCTTCGCCCGCATATTTTTTATCTTGGCAATCTTCACCGATAGAGCAAAATTGAAAAAATACATTATTTTTGCCAATTTTCGAATGTCCTTGAATAACGACATGCGAACTCAGAACGCAGTTATCACCAATCTCGACATTTTCACCAATCACACAAAAAGGACCAATTTTTACGTTAGCGCCAATTTTTGCTGACTGCGCTATTACAGATGAAGAATGAATCATATTACATATCTCTCATTGCACACATGAATTCAGAAGTGCAAACCTCAGCTCCATCTACAGTAGCTACTCCAGAAAACTTCCAAATACCACGACGTTTTTTTATCAACTCAACCGAGTACTCTAGCTTGTCACCAGGCACACATGGGCGCTTAAAACGAGCCTTGTCGATACCGGCATATAAATAAAGTTGATCGCTATTACCCATGGTTTTAAATCCAAGAACACCAGCCGCTTGCGCTAAGCCTTCTAGTATCATGACACCTGGGAATATAGGCTGACCTGGAAAATGACCAGTAAAACAAGGCTCATTGTAGGTAATGTTCTTGTACCCTTTAATCGATTTGC
Organism: uncultured Glaciecola sp.; assembly: GCA_905479945.1. Taxonomy (GTDB): domain Bacteria; phylum Pseudomonadota; class Gammaproteobacteria; order Enterobacterales; family Alteromonadaceae; genus Glaciecola. Next base: position 19,805 of record CAJQOP010000007.1, read on the forward strand.
CAAGTTCGTAGTCGGTAATTCTATCGACTAATAAAAATGGATATCTGTGAGGAAGCAATTCCATTATTTCTTTGATGTCGATTGTGTTTAGTGAGTTTGCCAAAATATCTCCTTTGCGGCCTAAAATGCAGTATTGTCATCTTAGACTATCACTCTATTATTCTTGCTTTACAAATTGGTGCATAAGATACGCGTTTGAGGAGCAAAAACAAATCAGACCAACCGATTGGTTGGCCTGATATTCGCCAGTGTTGTTGCATATTCCAATCAGAATAACTGACCGGCGAGCTGTATTTTAGATTATTGCGCTTTAGTCACTTGTTCTAAAACTTCTTGGGATATATCAAATTCAGGCTTAACAAAAGGTGTTGTGCTTCTATTTAGAACAACATCATATTTACTGTCAGCTGCAATTTTTTCGACAGCTTGCATAACCAAACCAAGCAGTTTTCTTTGCTCTTCTTGCTCACGACGCTGCATATTTTGTTGAAGTGGACCCGTCTTTTCTTGTAGAGTTTTCTGCAAAGCAATGATTTGCTCTTCTAATTCCGTCTTACCATCAGGGCTCATAGTCGCACTTTCGCGCTGAAGCTTTTGGATTAAGAAATTGTACTCTTCGCTTTGCGTATTAACTTCTTGGATTTGGTCCTTGAATTCACCTGTCACAGTTTGTGCTATTTCAGCAAACTGCGGCAATGAACGTACGATACCTTGTACATCGACAACCCCGATCTTTTGATCTGCTGCTTGCGCTGCTGTGGTCAACAATGCAGAGCTAAGCATAGCGCCTGCGATTAGTGTTTTAGTAAATGTCTTCAATGGAAACTCCTTTAATCTGTTCCGTTTTATGACGAGCGTCTTCGCACTCGGTCTATAATAATTGTGTATGTGTTTATGATACTACGTTAACAAGGCTTTAGAAAGTTGAGCCAATGTTAAAGGTAAAGAATTTTGGATTATCGCCGTCTCGTGAATTAATCTCTTTAGAGAAACTAAATACCAGTGGACCCATTGGTGAAATCCACTGCACTGACAAACCAGCTGAACTTCTAAATTGACTCCAATCACTATAATCACCAATTGCGGTAGGTTGGCCTTCACCATCCCGACCAATGAACCTTAGATTTTTATACTCATCGAAATCAAACTCAGTATCCCACACGTTACCAATATCAAAGAAGATAGAGGTACGTACTGAACTATCAAACTCCGTTTCAACAAATGGAGTTGGCACGATCAATTCTAGCCCCCCAATTGCCATCGCATTTCCGCCTAAGCTCCGCGATGATGTAATCACACTGTCGTTATCCGGATCACCGAAAATAGGTGTACCAGAAGGGGTTGTTCCAACTTGAGCAGACGAGCGCTGCACGCCTCGCGGACCTACAGTGTTATCTTCAAAGCCACGTAATGTATCAGCGCCACCAGCGGTGAAGTTTTCGGTAAATGGTAATATTTGGTCAGTACCATTTTTGTTACCATAGCCATTACCGTAGCCTAGACGCATTCTTGCCAATAACGACCAACGTTGATTTCTGCTAAGAGGCATATAAAATTTGGTGTCAGCTATAAATTTGAAATAGTTAACATCTGAATTTGGCGTTGTGATACTGAAAGTTGCTCGCTGTGAAGAACCGTCCGTAGGGAATAAACCTCGGTTCAAAGTAGATCTTGTCCAACTCGTTGAAGCCAAGAAACTCTGATATTTAATAGCAGAATCAGGATCATCCAAGGATCTAAATTGATCATAGAAACGAGAGGTTTGTTCAAATTGAGTGTTGTCACTGGAAAGCTCTACGTTTGCATATGTTAAACCAAAATTAATTCGATTAACTTCATTGATCGGATAACCGATGTTTACACCTATTTGATAACGTTCACTGTCGTATTGAACAACACCAAAATCACCACCATCAAACTTACTATAGCCCATATTACCACCCAAGCTAATGCCATCGATAGTGAAGTAAGGGTCGGTATAGCTTAATTGAATGGACTGCTGATATGAGACTGTTGACACGTTAAGCCCAATTCGCTTACCTGTACCTAAGAAGTTATCTTGTTGAATACCTGCATTGAGGCTTAGTTTGGTGTTGTCACCATAACCGATACCCGCTTGGAATGAACCTGAAGCTTGCTCTTTGACTTTAAACTCAACATCAACCTTGTCGTCTTCACCCGGAACACGAACAGTTTCGAAATCAACCGTTTCCATATAGGTTAATCGTGACAATGAGTTTTTAGAGCCTTGTAATAGCGAATCAGACAACCATGTTCCTTCCAGCTGACTTAAGTTTTGACGCAACACTTCATCCGAGGTTATGACGTTCCCTTGGAAGTTGATTCTTCTAACGTAAATTCGTTTACCTGGGTCAACCGACAGTGATAATTTAACGGTCTTTTCTTCATCATCTATTTCAGGAATGGTGGTAACCGTTGGATAGGCATATCCAAAACGGCCTAAATATTTACTAATAAATTCTTCTGTATACGTTACTGTAGCTTGGTTATACAACTCACCAGCCGATAGCGGAAGCACTTGATTTAAGAAACCTTCAAAGCCCAACATGTCGCCCACTAATTCGACTTCAGAAATAGTGTAAAGCTCCCCTTCAGAAACGTTCATTCCAATATAAATGCCGTCTTTTTCTGGCGTCATAGATACTTGCGTGCTTGATACTTCAAAACGAAGGTAACCACGGTCTTTATAATAGCTTGTTAGGTTTTCTAAATCGCCTGACAATGTTTGCTGCTGATAGCGAGTTTCGGAAGTAAAGTCCCACCAAGGCGTGTCAAACTTCAATTCCATCACATTGAACAATAATTCATTATCGAAAATTTCATTGCCGACAATATTTATCTGTTTAATTTTAGCCGAGTCACCTTCTTCAAAAAGCAGCTTAAGATCGACTCGGTTTCTAGGTAGAGGCGTTACAATAGCTGAAACGTCAGCGTTGTATTTACCAATACTATAGAAAAAGTCCTTTAAGCCATTTTCAATCGAAGTAAGAACCGTTCTATCAAGAGGCTCGCCGATACGCAGGTTAGAGTTATCTAAGCTTTCCTGGAGTTGCTCATCCTTAATATCATCATTGCCTTCAAACACAATGTTACTAATCGTTGGACGTTCCGAAACGCGAATAAGTAACACACCACCTTCGCGCAGTATCTCTACTTTTTCGAAGTGAGTGGAGGAGTATAAAGAACGTATTAATTGACTAACACGAAAGGCATTTAACTTGTCACCAACCTGAACAGGGAGGTAAGTCAATGCTGCACCCAGTGCGACTCGTTGCAAACCCTCAACGCGAATATCTTCAACTACAAATTCAGAATTACTCTGTGCAAAAGATAACGACGAAAATGCCATTAAGGCGATAAGAACTAACTGTTTACACTTCATTAACTATTATTCTTCCAAAACAAGTTTTTTATAAAACTATTATTATGTGATGCGCAAGATGTCGTTGAAGATGGCCGTTGCCATCAGCATGAATAACAACACGCCGCCTATCTTAAATCCAATTTCCTGCACTGCATCAGGAACAGGTTTACCTGTTATCCATTCCGCCGTGAAGTACATTAAATGTCCACCGTCAAGCATTGGTAGTGGTAACAAATTTATAATGCCAAGATTAACACTGATTAGCGCTAAAAACCCTAAAAATGCAATAATTCCGTAACTGGCATGAATTCCTGCTCCCTGGGCAATAGAAATCGGGCCACTCAAATTTTTAACCGACACGTCTCCAGTAATAAATTTGCCTAACATTTCTACAGTAAAGGTCATTAATCGCCATGTTTCTTGCGTTCCTTTAACTAAAGCCTCAAAAGGACCTGACTGGTTATTGAAATAATAGGCTTCAGGATATGCCTCATATTCATTGTATATACCCAGCAAACCTTTGCTGCCAGTAGGTGTTTGAGTTTCACCCAAGGTAACAGAAAAGACCCTTGACTCACCATCCCGCAGCACTTCAACTTCTACAGTTTCATTTGCTCTAGGTTCAATGTAGTCCACTATTTGTCCCCATTCAGTCATGAAGGTTCCATTTAGTTTCACTATTTCGTCTTTTTCTTGTAAGCCAGCGAGTGCCGATGGGCCTCCAACTGCAACTACTGCTATGATTTTCTTAGGTTTAGTGCGAAATACATCAAAGCCAATGGAATCAAACATATTGTCAATTTCTGGATCGAACTGCCAATTTGGCATGTTCATTGTGTAAGTAACTTCACGACCGTTGGGCTTCTCAACTGTTAGTGGGATCTTGTCGGCGCCAATATAAGATATCAACTCAATGTTGACCGCTTTCCACGACTCTGTTTGATTGCTGCCCACTTTTACAATTTTATCACCAACTTCAGCACCTGTTAAAGCGATATAAGAATCTGAAATTATTGCTCCGATGTAAGGCTTCGCGGTGTTTTGTCCTATCATAAACACGGCCATTGAAATAAAAATTGCAAAGAGGAAGTTAATACCTGGTCCAGCTGCAACGATGGCAAAGCGTTGCCAAACCGGCTTTTGATCAAACGAATTGGTTTCATCCTCAGGAGCAACCATATCTACTCTGCCATCTAGCATCCTTACATAACCACCTAAGGGGACCGCGGCAATAACAAACTCCATACCCGTTGACGTAATTCGCTTATACAAAGGTTTGCCAAAGCCAATTGAAAAACGCAATACTTTAACTCCACATTTGCGAGCAACAATAAAGTGCCCCCACTCATGCACTGCAACAAGGATGCCCAATGCCACGATAAAGGCGCCTAGGTTTCTAATTATTTCAAACACTAATTCAGTTTCCTAAGTATAGTTTTTGCCAATGATCTGGCTTGTTCGTCATGTTCTAAGACTTGCGCGATAGACGTGAGTTCAATTGAATCGGATTTTTGTAATACTTGTTCGTTAATATTTGCGATATCAGTAAACTTAATTCTACCATTCAAAAACGCATCCACAGCGACTTCATTTGCCGCATTAATCGCGGTAGTAGCAGACTGACCTTGTTTACAGGCTTCAATAGCTAAGTATAAATTAGGATAGCGACTTTTACTTGGCTTAGAGAACGTAAAATCCGCAAGCGATGGAAAATCAAGCGCCTCAACACCAGAAGAAATCCTCTGAGGATAACTTAAACCGTAGGAAATTGGTGTTCGCATATCAGGATTGCCTAATTGAGCAATGACAGAACCGTCGATATATTGAACCATTGAATGAATAGTACTTTGTGGATGCAAGACCACTTCAATATCATTTTCGTGCAAACCGAATAGCCATTTAGCTTCAATAAACTCCAAGCCTTTATTCATCATAGAAGCTGAATCGACTGAGATTTTTCTGCCCATTGTCCAATTTGGATGTGCACAGGCTTGGTCTGGCGTTATGCTATCAAAAGATGACTCAGGTAAGCTTCTAAAAGGCCCACCGGAGCCTGTCAGTAATATTTTGGTAATCCCCGACTTTTCCAAGTTGCCATATTCAAAATCACGCGGTAAACATTGAAAGATAGCATTATGTTCACTGTCTATAGGCAATAATTCTGCTTTGTGTTCGCGCACGGCATTCATGAAAAGTTGCCCTGACATCACCAATGATTCTTTATTGGCTAACAGCACACGCTTGCCTGCTCGAACTGCTGATAAAGTGGGTAATAAACCGGCAGCGCCTACGATGGCAGACATGACAGTATCTACTTCAGGTGCACTACAAACATCATCTAGGGCTTGCGCGCCGACTAATATTTCAGAATGACAATTTGCTGCTTGCATCAAGCTTTTGAAGTCTTGATAAGTATCTGGATCGGACAATACCACGTATCGCGCAGAGCATTGAACAGCCAATTTTACTAGTGCATCCAATTTAGAATGCCCTGTAATAGCAAATACACGAAATTCATTTGGATGACGAGAAATTACGTCAATGGTATTTTGACCAATAGAGCCTGTGGCCCCCAGGACAGTTATGGTTCTCACAATATCTGACCGGCCTTATTTAACTGAAGTTAAGTTGAAAAAAAATGAAAAAGGTATTAACACTGCCCTACGCCATCCAAACAACATAGCAAAACGCGAAAACCGGAAAAGCAGCTGTCAAACTATCTATTCGGTCCATAATACCACCATGACCTGGCAGCAGTTTTCCACTATCTTTTAAGCCAGCGCAGCGTTTAAACATGCTTTCATTTAAATCACCCAGGGCAGAAACGGCAACAGTAATGATGCCAATTAATAAATGTAAACCAATGCGACTAGCGTCGAAGTTGTAATGCAGAGCTGCAAAAGCAATGATGGCAAGTGACGCCATCACTCCACCCAAAAGGCCCTCAATACTTTTACCTGGCGATACGTTTGGACGTAGCTTATGCTTACCAAATTTTACGCCAACGAAAAATGCACCTATATCCGCAGCCCAGACTATACCGAGTACATAAAAAATAAGTGACGCACCATAAAACGGGTCCACTTCATACAGATTGGTTCGCAAACTAATAATAGCGACCCAAGTTGGTATGAGTGTCAGGATGCCGAATGCGGCTCTAATAGGAATGTTTTCAGTCCAAGCCGAGCTATACTTCGGATAAGTTAAGATCATACCTAACGATACGGCCCACCAAACTGCAGCAATACCAAGTATCGCCTTATAAAGGCCGTTTAACTCGCCTTGGTACCATACTGACTGACCATCAACAGCAAAAATCAAGATGCCGCAGATAATTAGAATAAGTGCCATAAATGTTGCTTTTGAAACACGTCCATTGATACCAGACATGTTCGCCCATTCGTAAGCACCTAAAGCCACGACAGCTGCTACCACAATTTTGAACTGTTCGACCGGTAAAAATAAAATGGCTAAAAGTGCCAAAGGCGCAAGAATGAGAGCTGTTATTATTCGTTGTTTTAGCATTAGCCTTGACCTTGGTTTTCTGGACTTACTTGTTCACCTGTTTGTCCAAATCTTCTTTGTCTTTGACAAAAATCTAGAATTGCATCGTTAAATTTTTGTTCATCGAAATCGGGCCAGAGTGTCTCACAAAAATAGAATTCTGCATATGCGCATTGCCACAATAAAAAGTTACTTACACGGTGATCACCACCTGTACGTATCATCAAATCTAGTGGCGGCAAATCCGACATACATGTATATGCACCAAAACTATCTTCGCTGATATCCTCTATGTTAACGAGGCCTTGCTTGGCGTCTTCAGCAATTTTCTTAGCTGCATTTACAATATCCCATCGGCCACCGTAATTCGCAGCGATGTTGAGCGTTAGCGCAGTATTATTTTTGGTAAGGTCTTCGGCTTTGCGAATTTTACTGACTAGTTTTTGTTCAAAAGCCGATAAGTCGCCAATGACGTTAAGACGTATATTATTCTTATTCAACTTTTTGACTTCACTGGATAGCACCAGATTAAAAAGTTGCATTAGGATTTTCACTTCGTCTTTAGGCCGCTTCCAATTTTCACTACTAAAGGCAAATAATGTAAGGGCTTTAATGCCCTTTTTACGCGCATACCTGACAGACGAGCGAACCGCATCAACACCTGCTTTGTGGCCAAAAGTCCTTAACTTTCCTTGTTTTTGAGCCCAACGACCGTTGCCATCCATAATGATGGCAACGTGCTGAGGCAGGGAAGCTTCTGTTAAAGAGGCTTCTGATAAAGAATCTTCAATTGCAGAAGTTCCCCTCATCGAACTTTTGATGGCCAAAAGATTACACTTCCATCAATTCTTTTTCTTTATCGGCAAGAATAACATCAATGTTTTTAATGAATTCATTGGTTAAGGTTTGAATATTTTCTTCACCTACACGACTCTGATCTTCACTCGCTTCTTTCTCTTTCAGCAACTCTTTAATATCACTGTTGGCGTCGCGGCGAATATTCCGAACCGCAACACGGGCTTGTTCCGCTTCATTACGCACAACTTTAATTAAGTCTTTTCTACGTTCTTCGGTAAGCGCCGGCATTGGGATACGAATCGTAGTACCCGCACTCATTGGGTTCAAACCTAGATTCGATTGCATAATTGCTTTTTCAACAGCTTGAATAATACTTTTATCGAAGACTGATAATGCAAGTGTGCGATTATCTTCAGCAACAACGTTTGCAACCTGTTTCAATGGCGTGTTTGAGCCATAATATGGCACCATGATGCTGTCCAATAAACTTGGGTGGGCACGGCCCGTTCTGATCTTGCTTAGCTGGCCTTTTAATGCAACAACACTTTTTTCCATGCGTTGCTGGGCATCTAATTCGATTTCATCAATCACAACAAAGTCCTTATTTTTCTATTTTTTCTGGATGACAAATAATCGTACCGTCGTCTTCACCTAGCACAACGCGCTTTAAACAACCCGGTGTATTCATATTGAATACACGAATCGGAATGTTATGGTCACGAGCCAAAGTGAAAGCAGATAGATCCATTACTTTCAGTTCTTTTTCTAGTACTTCTTGATAACTGATGCGTTTAAGCAAAACAGCATCAGGATTTTTTACTGGGTCGGAGCTGTAAACACCATCTACTTTGGTCGCTTTAAGCACCGCGTCAGCTTCAATTTCAATTCCGCGTAAACAAGCTGCAGAGTCGGTAGTAAAGAAAGGATTACCAGTACCTGCTGAGAATATCACAACTCTACCTGATTTTAGAAAACTTATAGCATCGGCCCAATTATAAGGGTCGCAAACGCCATTCAATGGAATAGCTGACATTAATCGGGCGTTTACAAAAGCTCGGTGCAAGGCATCACGCATAGCAAGACCATTCATAACTGTGGCAAGCATCCCCATATGGTCGCCAACAACACGATTCATACCAGCTTTAGCTAAACCTTCGCCGCGGAATAAATTACCACCACCGATAACCAAGCCCACTTCGACGCCAAGTTCTACTATTTCTTTTATTTCCAATGCCATGCGGTCTAAAACTTTGGCATCAATTCCAAAATTTTCTTCACCCATAAGGGCTTCGCCGCTTAGTTTTAATAATATTCGTCTATATGCAGATTTAGGTGTGGTACTCATTATTTGTCCTTAACGGTGGTGTAATTCGATGTAGATAACCATGCAATGCATCGGAGAAGCGGTAACAGCTTCCAGTCTTCCCCCTAATAAAAGACGCTTCAAGCCCATCCTTGGTTCGCTTGGCATTCGGCGTCCTGCCGAATGACACTTTTATTAGGGGGAAGACTGCAAGCTTTTACCCACCAATCATGCACAGCATGGTTCCAACTCTAATTTTGTAAGTTCAAGCTTTATTATTTCGTTCGCTAAGCTGAGGCCAAATTCAGCGACCCATCAGTATCAATTAGCTCTTTTTATTTGGAAAGAGGAGTAAAACCCATAAAAAAGCACCTCAATTGAGGTGCTTCGTATATTATCCGAGAATCGGTGATTGCAAAAGCAATCGAAGCACTTATTTCTTAGCCGCTTCCAATTGTGCAGCAACTTCTGCAGCAAAATCTTCAGATTTCTTCTCTATACCTTCACCCACTTCAAAGCGGATAAAGTTAACGACATCAGCATTCTTAGATTTCAAAAGCGCTTCAACAGTTAATGAAGGGTCTTTAACGAAACTTTGGCCAGTTAAACTGATTTCGCCAGTGAATTTCTTCATGCGACCAACAACCATTTTCTCAGCGATTTCTGGCTTTTTACCAGACTGAATAGCGATTTCGATTTGGATTTCTTTTTCTTTTGCTACAACTTCATCAGAAACATCGCTTGGTTTAACGAATTGTGGGTTAGCTGCTGCAACATGCATTGCGATGTCTTTTGCCAACTCTTCATCACCACCTTCCAAAATAGCGATAACACCAATACGACCACCGTGCACATATGCACCAAGGTTTGAACCTTCAACAGTGATAACACGACGAGGGCTGATTTTCTCACCAATTTTTGAAACTAAAGTGTCGCGAACAACAGCAACAGTTGAACCGTCCAGTTCAGCAGCATCTAGTGCTTCTATATCACTAATGCCGTTTGCCGCTGCAACATCAATTAACTTGTTGCCGAACGCTAGGAAACCTTCGTCACGTGCCACGAAATCAGTTTCACAGTTAACTTCCATCATAGTAGCTTTGCCACTAGCGATTTTAGTTAATATAACGCCTTCAGCTGCAATACGACCAGCTTTTTTAGCTGCCTTTGCTTGACCTGATTTGCGCATATTCTCGATTGCTAGTTCAATATCACCATCGGCTTCAACCAATGCGTTTTTACAATCTAACATCCCCGCGGCGGTACGCTCGCGTAATTCTTTAACCAGTGCTGCAGTCACTGCCATTTTCTTGTCCTCAAAAATATCTATATTCAGAAAAGGGGGCAAACGCCCCCCTTTGATAATCTACTTGTAAAACTTACTCTGCGGCTTCGACGAAGTCGTCTTTCTCAGCGGCAACCGCTACTACATCTTGATTACGACCTTCGTTGATCGCATCAGCAGCAGCATTGGTGTAAAGATTAACCGCACGGATTGCATCGTCATTACCTGGGATAATGAAATCAACGCCATCTGGATTAGAGTTAGTATCTACTACACCCACAACTGGGATACCCAAGTTACGAGCTTCAGTTACTGCAATGTGCTCATGATCAGCATCGATAACAAAGATAACGTCTGGAAGACCACCCATGTTCTTGATACCACCTAAGCTACCTTCTAACTTAGTCATTTCGCGCTTACACATTAGTACTTCTTTCTTCGTCAACTTCTCGAAAGTACCGTCAGCAGATTGAGCTTCAAGATCTTTAAGACGCTTGATTGATTGACGAACTGTTTTCCAGTTAGTCAACATGCCGCCCAACCAACGCTTGTTCACGTAGAATTGACCAGATTTTTCAGCTGCTTCTTTAACTGCTTCACTTGCCGCACGTTTAGTACCAACAAACAAAATTTTACCTTTCTTGTGTGAAACACCTGAAAGATAACTCAACGCTTCGTTGAATAAAGGAACAGTCTTTTCTAAATTGATGATGTGAACTCTGTTACGAGCGCCAAAAATGAATTGAGCCATTTTTGGGTTCCAGTAACGAGTTTGGTGACCGAAATGTACGCCGGCTTGCAGCATGTCACGCATTGATACGTTTGCCATTTTATTATTTTCCTATTGTAGGGGTTAGGCCTCCACATACCCCTTTCTCTCGATCCAAAACGCTGTATAAACAATGTTTCAGACACCCCGAGATCAGTGTCGGTATGTGTGTGTTTTTAGTTAATTTGTACTGTATATTTTCAGGTTGTTTTACGACAATCCCAAAACAGCGCGCGAAATATATCATTCTACCACCCAACATTCAACTTTTTCGGCTATTAAAGTAGATACTATTTACGCTTTAAAAGGCCCCTCAAAAACCGTTTTAAAATAAGAGAAGCCCTTCCAGAGCATCTATTTAACACTGAGTTCTTCGAAACCGACCTATCAAGCAGTTTCTTACCTTAGAAAAAGAGGTTTTTGTGCGAAAATTATTACATATATACAAGAGGTCGTAGTTTAGGTGATTTGTTCTTGATATACTCTTGGGTAATGGACTAAGTGTTAATTATCGTCTTTGCCGTTCTATATTAGCGACTAATACAGAGTATGAAGGAAAGAAGACTTGTTTAAAAAATTAGCTTAATTAAATTCGAAGAGGTTTGTCTTGGCTGTAACAATTAAAACACCAGAAGAAATGGAAAAAATGCGCGTTGCTGGGAAGCTAGCTTCGGAAGTATTAATGATGATTGGCGAGCATGTCAAAAAAGGCGTGACCACTGACGAATTGGATAAAATTTGTCATAATTACATTGTCGATGTTCAAAAGGCTATTCCAGCGCCATTGAACTATGGTAATCCTCCATTTCCAAAGTCAGTTTGCACCTCAGTTAATCACGTGATTTGTCATGGTATTCCGAGTGATAAAAAACTCAAGGATGGCGATATTGTTAACATTGATGTGACCGTAATTAAAGATGGTTACCACGGCGACACTTCAAAGATGTTCGTTGTCGGCAAGCCGTCTATTCTTGCTGAGCGATTAATTAAAGTCACACAAGAGTGTTTGTACAATGCCATTAAAATAGTTAAGCCAGGCATGCACCTTGGCGATATTGGGCATGCGTGTCAGCAGCATGCCGAATCCCACAGTTATTCAATTGTACGAGAGTATTGCGGACACGGTATTGGTGCTGTTTTCCATGAAGAACCACAAGTAGTGCATTACGGTAAACCAGGCACGGGTGAACTGATCAAAGCAGGCATGTGCTTTACTATAGAGCCTATGGTAAATGCCGGTAAGCGATATTCAAAAATTTTACCCGACGACTGGACCGTAGTGACAAAAGACCGCAGTTTAAGTGCACAGTGGGAGCATACCTTGCTAGTCACTGAAACTGGCGTTGAAATTCTGACATTGCGTGACGACGAAGAAATAGACAGGATCATCAATCACTAATTAAGAGCAGTATTGACGACCGAATCAGTTCTCAATTAGGGCCCCTACTTACGATGCCAAGGAGTTACATTGTCGATCCAAGACCAAATAAAAAATCTGCAAGGTATAACTGATATCAATGATATCGTCGCATTTAAAAGCGCGGTATCAACTAATCATGATTGGTTAGCGTCAGAATTTCATAACCAACTAGTCGATAATTTAGTTATTGCACGCACCGATTTCACCGATGCATTATTGTGCCACGCTTGGAAATTATTGGGCTTAGATAAAGAGGCTGCGATTTCCTTATGTGCCGTAGGCGGCTATGGCAGAGGCCAATTACAACCTTTCTCTGATATTGACTTACTTATTTTGTCCGAAAAGAAAGCTAGCCCTAGCGTTGAAGAAAAAATCGGCAGCTTTATTACCCTTTTGTGGGACGTAAAACTAGAGGTTGGTCAATCTGTACGAACAGTAAAAGAAACAATAAAAATAGCTAAGTCAGACATCACCATTGCGACAAACCTCGTAGAAGCACGCATATTATTTGGATGCAGCAAAACCTTCAACTCACTAATTGATAAAGTGAACAGCCCAAAATTGTGGTCCAGCAAAGATTTCTTTTTAGCAAAATTAGAAGAGCAGCAAAACCGGCATCACAAGTTCAATGACACTTCATACAATTTAGAACCTAACGTTAAGGAAAACCCGGGTTGCTTAAGAGATATTCAATCAATTGGATGGGTCGCTAAAAAACATTTCCAAGAATATGATGGAATGACACTGATTGGGCATGGTTACTTTACTGAAATTGAACATGCCGAACTCATTGAATGTCGCTCACATTTATGGAAAATTAGGTTTGCGTTGCACCTAACATCCGGTCGCAGCGAAAATAGATTGTTGTTCGATTATCAAACTGATGTTGCAGAGTTATTAGGTTATGGCGGTGGCAAGGCTGCCGTAGAACAAATGATGAAAGCCTTTTTTAGAATAGTACGTCGTGTTTCTGAACTAAATAGCATGTTATTACTTAGATTCAAAGATGATGTTCTGGACCATAAGATTAAAACAGTCGTTAATCTTAATAGTAAATTCGAATTAAAAGATGGACTTATATCCCCTATCCAAGCCGACACCTTTAATTCTCCGGCTGATATTTTCGACTTCTTGAGCTTAGTCAGCGAACAAGACAATATTCAAGGTTTGGATGCCGACTGCATTAGACAACTGCGCAATGCTCGCCGGCGTTTTCAGCACGAATATTACCATGAGCGAAATGATTGCCGAAAGCGCTTCATTGCACTAATGAAACAACCTGAGTTTTTCAAACTAGGTTGGGACATTATGTATAAATACGGGATATTACAGTCGTACCTTCCCGAGTGGGATAAGATTGTTGGCATGATGCAATTTGATTTATTTCATGCATATACGGTAGATGAGCACACACATCGCTTAGTCAAGCATGTATACGGCTTCTATCACAATGAAAAGAAATTTCCGCGTTGTCATCGCATTGTTCACAATTTAGATAAACCCGAAATTATATTCATTGCCGCTATTTTCCACGATATTGCAAAAGGGCGTGGCGGCGACCACTCTGCTTTAGGTGCAGTTGATGTCCTCAAGTTTTGTGAACTGCATGAGATATCAAAAACTGATGCCGATACGATCGCTTGGTTGGTAGAAAATCACTTACTTATGTCAACAGTGGCACAGCGCCGCGATATTTATGATGCTGAGGTAATAAACCAGTTTTCGAGCAGCGTAAAAAGTCATGATCATTTAGATCTTTTGTATGCTTTAACCTTAGCCGATATTCGCGCCACCAATGACAATTTATGGAATGATTGGAAAGCATCATTATTACGGGAGCTCTATTTATTAACACAACAAGCTTTCGACAATGGTTTAGAGTGCCAGGTAACGTTGGATGAGCGTATTGCTGAACATAAAAAAGAGGCGATGGCACTGCTAACAAATAAGGGAATTAGTGAGCAGCAAGCCATGTTGTTTTGGCAAGCAATGGGCAAGGACTATTTCGCCCGGTTTAAGCCAATTCAAATTGCATGGCACACTGAGACAATTATTTTGGCTGGGCAACTTAATCACGACCAAATCCTCGTGAGTGCAAGTAATGAAACGTCCAAGGCAGGCACGGAATTGTTTATTTATTGCAGTGACAGACCGGCACTATTTGCTCAAATAGCGTCTGTGCTAGACAGTCGGAATTGCTCTATTCACGATGCGCAAATTACCGTAACTGAGCAAGGCAATGTGTTCGATAGCATGATTATCCTTGATCAAGATGGGAAGCGAATAGATTCGGACTTTCATATTAAAAATTTAATTAACGCGGTGCGTTCACAATTAATGAAACCGGGGCGTTCACATGCAAATAAGCGAAAAATGTCGCGTCAAATGAAACAGCTTGACGTGAAAACTAAGGTTCGCTTTTATTCTTCAACAGAAGATGCAACGCTTGTTGAATTAGAAGCCTTAGACGCCCCCGGCCTGCTCGCCAAAATTGGCCACTTGTTCGTCGACCTAAACTTAACGTTGAAGCTTGCGAAAATTTCAACCATTGGTGAGCGCGCTGAAGATATCTTCATTATTTCAAATGAAGCAGGCAAAGCACTGACCCAAGATCAAGAAATCACCCTTAAAAAACAAATTACGTTAAAACTAGACCAACCAGAAGTGAACCCAGTAATATGAACAATTTACAAGCCATTATAGAAAACGCATTTGATACTCGTGATACTTTCACTGCACAAACAGTCAATGCTGAAATAAAAACAGCAGTTATAGATGCAGTAGAATCACTCAACTCTGGTAAGGCAAGGGTTGCTGAGAAAATAGACGGCGAATGGCAAGTCAATGAATGGCTTAAAAAGGCTGTTTTACTGTACTTCAAACTGCACGACAACAAGCTTGTTGAAGGTGCTGAAACTAACTATTACGACAAAGTGCCTTTAAAATTTACAGACTATACCGCTGAACGTTTTGCTGAAGAAGGAATGCGCGTTGTGCCACCGGCAGCCGTTCGTACAGGCTCATTTATTGGCCGTAACGTGGTTGTTATGCCTTCATACGTAAACATTGGTGCCTTTGTAGATGAAGGAACAATGGTAGACACATGGGTAACAGTAGGTTCGTGTGCTCAAATTGGTAAAAATGTTCATCTGTCAGGTGGTGTCGGTATTGGTGGTGTTTTGGAGCCATTGCAAGCTAATCCAACGATTATTGAAGACAACTGTTTTATTGGCGCTCGTTCGGAAGTAGTTGAAGGTGTTATTGTTGAAGAAGGCTGCGTTATTTCAATGGGTGTTTATATTAGTCAAAGTACTCGTATTTACGACCGTGAAACAGGGGAAACTACTTACGGCCGTGTTCCTGCAGGTTCAGTAGTCGTATCAGGCAGTTTGCCTAGTGCATGTGGAACGCACAGCTTATACGCCGCAATAATTGTCAAAAAGGTAGATGCTAAAACGAAAGCAAAAGTAGGCATAAACGAAATTTTACGTGGCGCTGAGTAAGGTTTTAGTTGTCACCGCATGAATGAAAGCGAATTAATGAAAAGCGCATGAATGAAAAAGGCATAGATTAACTCTATGCCTTTTGCGTTTAAAGCGAGGTGATTGACTATGCCATGTTTAGCGAGGCCCTTTGTAACAAAGCTCTATGCAACTATATGACTTATTACAAGTGACTTATTGCAAGTGACTTATTAAAAGCTACGCTTCGGTTAACGATTCAACCAATCCTTCCAACCATGGAACAACTTCGTCTTCCGCTGCGAGCGTTTCAATGGCGTCAACTTCTAACATATCGGCAACTGGCTTGCCTTGAAGTTCAATCAACAATTCTTGGAAATGTCTACCACCACCGCAAAAACTATCGCTATAACTACTGTCGCCTAATGCAGCAACGGCGAATGGTTTGGCGTTCATTAACGGAAACTCATCACGTAAATCGCTGTGGAATAGTTCTAAATTTGGCGGTACATCGCCCTGACCTGTTGTAGAGGTAATTACGACCACAGCCTCTGCATCTGAAAAATCGGAAGTTTCCGGGTCAGTGAACACCTCACATTCAACTCCTTTGCTTTCAAACATTGCTTTTGCTTCTTCTGCCACATGTTGGGCATTACCATATACAGAACCTGCGAAAATACTCACACTGCGCATACTAGCTTGTCTCCTGTTGACTGATGAACGCTATTCAATTCAGCTCATTAAACTATAAATTACTAAGGCTTAGCAAGATTATACACGTAACTTGCTCTTATGGACTACTACCCCAGTCAAAAAAGCGGAGAGATAGCGAACGCAATTCATGGATGTAAAATATTTGTAAAAACAAGTAATCAATGTTATCTGTAGAAAAACAAAAAGTAATTTTCCTTGCGCATAGCAAGAGGTAAATCAAATTGAGTATCCACCAAAATAAAAATGATAATAAATTGCTGGATGAAGCCTTGTCGATATTCATGCGTGAATCTAAAACAAGTTTACTCAATTTTTTGAGCAAACTTATTAGCAATGGCGAAGCAGAAGAAATAGCCCAAGAGGCTTATCTAAAACTTTATCTATTGGTAAAGGACAAACCCAATAATCACAATTATGTAGATTTACTGCAAAGTTTAAGACCTATGCTAACCGTTATTGCGAAAAATTTAGCATTGAGTGCGCTACGCCACAAAAAAGTGGAAGGTAAATACGCTGAGTCACAACTAACCCTGCATAGCCAAGTAGCTACTACTGGTTTTCGGAACGAGCATAACACAGAATATCAGGTAATTGCTGACGACGAAAACTTGCAATTAATTGCTGCAATAAACCGCCTTCCACCTATCTGTAGGCAAGTATTTGTTCAGCGAAAACTGCATGCTAAATCACATCAGCAAATTGCGGATATGCTTAACATTTCCACGAAAACAGTTGAAAACCACCTTACCAAAGGCTTAGTATTGTGTCGTAAATATATGCTTGAACAAAGGTCTAGCTATCAAGGTAAACATGCAATGCCACCTAAACGAATGAGTAAGGCCGCACATTGAATATCGAAGAGTGGTCAGGCTATGAAGTATCTAATAAAGTGCTAGAACAAGCAGCGCTATGGATTGCGGCGCTCGATTCTAACCAAGTGCATGGCTCTGCTGATATGTCAGGCGCTAATGAAGATACTCACACTCGCTTTTTTGATTGGCTGCAGGCCGACCCGTCTCATCAGCAAGCGTATTTTGAATTATCTGAACTGTGGGCTCGTACTGCCTGCACTAAGTCTATGTCCGACATGATTGAAAAGTCGGTTGTATTGCCCTTTCCTACTCATCCCGATAGCCCGCCTCACGATCTATTACTAGAGCCAAATTTTGGCGAGCAAACGGCTAGTTCATCTTGGGTATATACATTGGCGATCGGCATTATTTTCTGCGGTCTAGCCGTTCCAGCCCTGCAGTTTCTTTTCTAAATTTCAGTCATTTTTTTAAATATCCATTGTTTTTTAATTTTTTAGTAGGGGTTTTGTGCCACCTGCGCGTTAATAAAATGTTAACTAAAAATAAAAACAACGGGAACATCCATGAAGAAACCTTCTCAGCACAACAAACTAAATGCTTTCACACCCAAGTTACTGTCATTAACCATTGCGTCAGCTTTGTCGATGTCAGCTTTGTCCATGTCAGCTTTTGCACAAGAAGCAGAAGTCGATAAAGACGATAAAGACATCGAAAAAATACAAGTTATTGGTTCACATATTCGTGGTGGTCAAGTAGCTGAAGCCCTAGCGGTAACCGTAATTGATTCAGAAAGCATTGGCGAACTCGGTATTGACTCCTTGGATGATTTATTGCAACTCATACCTGAGAACGGACAAAACTTCTTCAGTGAAGCTGAGAATATCTCGGGCGGTGTCAACGCCGCACGCGGCGATATTGGTACCTATAACCTAAGAAACTTAGGTACCGGTAACACACTAGTATTACTAAATGGTCGCAGAATGGTAAATTCTGCGTCTTATCAAACTGAAGAGGTCGGTGGCAGCTTCGTTCCGGTCAACTCGGTGAACGTAAATACTATTCCGATAAAAGCTTAAGCAGAGTAGAGGTACTTAGAGATGGTGCCTCAGCGATTTATGGTGCCGACGCAGTAGCAGGTGTTGTTAATCATGTATTGAAATCCAATTTCGTGGGTTTCACAGTATCTGGCCGCTGGGCTGAATATGATGAAATACCGCGTGATACACAAACATTAAACGTAGAATGGGGTAAAGACTTCAATGATGGCCGCACCAACGTAAGTGCGTTTGTTAACTATTATTCACGTGACAGAGTTAATTCACAAGACGATGAAAGATGGGCAAATTCAGATTTCAGAGATCGCGTACCTGAAGACTCTCCGTGGTTTGGCGATACTGCATTTAGAAACGATTCGGCTAACTCTTTATTTGGACAATTTGACTTACGAAGCAGTGCTAGTGGAGCCGGTGTCAGAGATATTTTTACCGATGCTGCAGGTGAATTTGAAACCTACCCTCTTGGCGACCCACGCTGCCAATATACACTTAACGCAACAACTTGCGGCGCCATTGATGGGCAAGGTACTAATAGACTTAATTTGAATGCCGATCGTGACTTGAGTTCTGAACTACAGCGCTCTAGTCTCTTTGTTTTTGTTAACCATGAATTTGAAAATGGCACTGAAAGTTTTACTGAAATGTCATTCTATAAGTCGGAGACAAACTTACGTCGTCACGCAACCGCTTCGTTTTCTACATCCAGATTACGTGTTGGTGCTGAAAACTACTATAACCCGTTTGGCCCCTGTGGCTCGCCCAATAGGCTCGACGATGCCTTGATACCCGATGTACCTTTCAGCGGTTTAGAACTAACTATCGATAACTATCGCTATGCAGAACTGCCACGCATAATCGATAATGACGGTGATACTTATCGATTCGTGCAGGGCTTTAGAGGCTCATTTAGTGACTGGGATTGGGAAGCTGCATTCGTGCACTCAAAAGCCACAAAAACAGATACAACCAAAAACCGTGTATCAAATATCTTAATCACAGAAGCGTTATTTGATCCAACTGAAGCAGCTTATAATCCATTTAGCGGCGGTTTGAATTCTAATATTGAACGCGCCTTAATTGATGTTGTGCGTGAAAATGAAACTGAACTCACTATGCTTGATGCGAAGTTCGCAAATGCTGATCTGTTTGAACTTCCTGCTGGCCCCTTAGGGTTTGTGATCGGTTTCGAATATCGTGAAGAATCGTTTATAGATGATCGTGACGACAGACTTGACGGTACTATCGCATTCACTGATTTTGAAGGCGACACATATCCCTTTGTTTCAGATGTTGTGAACTCAAGCCCTACCCCCGATAACAGTGGCGAAAGAGATGTAGCGTCGGTATTTGTTGAATTACAAATTCCAGTATTTGAAAACTTTGATATGCAGGCGGCAATTCGCTACGAAGACTTTTCTGATGTTGGTAACACCACAGTTGGAAAGCTAGCTTTCGGTTATCGTCCAATAGAATCTTTACTTTTAAGAGGTTCTTGGTCGGAAGCATTCAGAGCGCCAAACCTGGTTACAATAAACGAAAGTATCGTTGCTCGTAACAACACCCGCACAGATTATGCGTGCTTATACGCTGCTGAAAATGGCGGCGACATAGACCAAAATACGCTTGATTGCCGAAATTCAATACAGCGTATTGCCCAAGGCAGCGTTTTACTTGAGCCTGAAGAGTCTATCAACACATCATTGGGCTTTGTTTTTACGCCAAATGAAGACTTCACTTTAACCTTCGATTACTGGTCAATCGAGAAAGAAAATACGATTGGTTTATTTGGTGAAGAAAACCATACCTTGTTAGACCTGTTCTTTAGACTAGAAAATGGAACTGCTAATTGCGATGCAAGCCAATTCAACCCTGCAGTGACGCGCACCGACGCAAGCGCTGATGAAGCAGCTATTTATGCTGCAGCAGGAATATGCCCTGCTGGTGATATTCGCTTTATTGACGATCAATATGCGAATCTTGATAATCGTAATTTGGCGGGTTACGACATTGGTGCTTACTACGATTTAGACACCAGTATCGGTAAATTTAAATTTAGCTACAATGGTTCATTTATTGAGGAATTTGAACAAGAGGCAGGAGGTGACGCCGCAATTTTAGTGCAAGCACAAGAAAGCGGCCAGATACCCACTAGCTTCCCAGTGGCTGGTTTTGACGACTTGATTGGTCAAGATGGAAATCAAGAAAAACGTCAGTCTGCAAGAGTATCTTGGAGAAAAGACGCTTTTGGAGCTTCGTTAAGTGGTAATAAAATTGGTAGCTTCTATCAAAGTTCATTAACACTTGATGATGGTACTCGTTATGTTATTCCTTCCATGACTACCTACAATGCGACCTTTGATTATCGCCTTGACATTAATGATGTCGACACCAGAATTCGTATTGGTATTCGTAATTTAACTAACGAGCGAGCGCCACTAGCAGATCGCTTCTTTGGCTACTTTGCTGATGCACATCGCGATTTTGGTCGTAGTTATTACCTAGATGTAAGAGCTAAGTTCTAGCACTTTTGTTGGCAGGCTATCTATAAATAGACGCCTGCCTACTCTTTCTCTATGTTCCCATTATGTATTTCTCATTTGATTTAAGACATTACGTATTTTCCAATTCGACTTAAAAAAGGTATAGGAATGAGCACTAGCTTGCCTGAAATGACAGATTTAAATCGCGCACGATATCAAGATATAGGGCTGTTACTTGGGCCCCTTATTTTTCTCATCATGATGTTGCTTGGTAATTCACAAACCACTATGGAGCCTGCTGCTTGGCGAGTTGCTGCGGTCGGCATGTGGATGGCAACTTGGTGGGCTTCCGAGGCCGTGCCCGTTCCAGTCACTGCGTTTTTGCCTATTATCACCTTCCCTTTTTTAGGTATAAGTACTTTAGCAGAGGCAACATCGTCTTATGCACACCCAATAATTTATTTGTTTCTTGGCGCATTTATACTGGCCTTAGCAGTTGAGCGCTGGGATTTACACAGGCGTATTGCGCTGGTAATACTAAGTTACACAGGCACCGACGGACGGCGCTTGATCGGCGGCTTTATGGTCGTCGCTGCCTTATTGTCAATGTGGATGACAAACACCTCTACCACGATGATGCTGATGCCTATAGCATTGTCAGTTGCCAAAGTTATTGCCGACAACAACTCTCACCTCGATGCTAAACAAACTAAATCCTTTCAAGCTGCAATGTTATTGGGGCTTGCTTATGCTGCAACCATTGGCGGCTTGGCTACACTTGTTGGCACTCCCCCTAATGCCTTGCTTGCTGCCTTCTTAACTGAAAATTACGATATTCAAATTACCTTTGCTAGTTGGATGCTTGTGGGTGTGCCAGTCACCCTATGTATGCTTCCTCTTGCTTGGTATTCACTAACGCGCTGGAGCTTCAATATTGATATTCCAGCTAATCCTGCGGTTAATCAACATTTAGCAAAGCTGCACAATGAGCTTGGCGAGATGACTAAGGCTGAGAAGCGAGTTGCCGTTGTATTCTCTCTAGTGGTTTTATTTTGGATTGCGCGACGCCCTATATCGGCACTTTTAGGCATCGACTTTTTGTCTGATACGGGTATCGTGATGACGGCAGCACTACTACTCTTTTTGTTACCCAGCGGCGATAAATCACAGCCCCAAATAATGATTTGGCACGATGTAAACCGTCTGCCTTGGGGCGTACTCATATTATTTGGTGGCGGCTTAGCTTTGGCTGCGGCAGTCTCCTCAACAGGCCTAGCTACTTGGTTGGGTGGGCATTTAACCTACCTTGACGTTTTTGGAATTTTCGCCTTAGTTATTGCTGCAACCGGTTTAGTAATATTCTTGACCGAGCTTACTAGTAACGTCGCTACAGCCGCTACCTTTTTACCTGTGGTCGCTGCGGTCGCTCTTGAGCTGGGTGTTTCGCCGCTTCTTTTATGCGTGCCCATTACCTTAGCAGCAAGTTGCGCATTTATGCTGCCTGTGGCAACACCGCCCAACGCAATTGTTTTTGCCTCGGGTGTACTAAATATTCCACAAATGATCAGAGCAGGCTTGATTTTGAATATTATTGGTATGGTATTACTTAGCATAGTGGCTGTGTGGTGGGCTCCTTGGGTGTTCTCGTGAGCGCTGCCTTGAATGCTGTCTTGAGTGCTTTCTTTGCTGCCTTCTTGCGCGATGTCGTGGGAGATGCCTTGAAGGGTCTTTTGAGAACCAAGCTAAGTAAATCACGCTATACCTTTATGGTATGTATCTCGCTATGTAGTCTACTTTTTTTAGGCTCCGCTCAAGCAGAGAAACCCAGCTTAATTCAAGCCACAGTCAAGCCTACTGGAGATGTAAAAAAAGCACTGTTTCTTGGGAATAGTTTTAGTTTCTACAATAATGGTGTTCACAATCAGCTTGGCAGCTTAGTTAGAGCCAGCGGTGAGTGGCAAGCGGGTGAAAATAGACTGCGCTTATCCACTCTGTCAGGCGGCCATATTTATGAGCATTTGGACGACTTGGATTTTTTATTGGAGAAGCCTAAAGGAACATGGCAAGCCGTTGTTCTGCAGGGTCATAGTAATGAGCCAATTAGCGCAAAAAAACAGGCACGTTTTAAAAAATCAGTAAAACAGGCAGCTAAACGCATTAAAGCAAAAAAATTACAGCCTATTCTGTTGATGACCTGGGGCTATAAAGGGCAATCAGACATGAGCATCCAACTCGCAAATGCGTATACCTCCCTAGCTAACGAATTGGATATATTAGTCGTGCCTGTCGGTGTAGCGTTTTGGGTAGCTGAGCAAAAACTGCCAAATATCGACTTATTTGTACCTGATGTTTTAAGGGCTATGAAAAACCAAGATGGAGAGGCAAGCATACGCTATAAGAAAGATCTTAAGCATCCAAGCGATGCAGGAACCTACCTAATGGCTTGCGTGCTGTATGCGAGCTTTTATCAAAAGTCTCCGGAAGGTAATATCTTCACATCAGGGCTTGATCCAAGGCTTGCACTTCAATTGCAAAAATTAAGCTGGTTAGTGACTCAAGGCTTTTATAAAGAAAGCAAAGGATAAGTAGGATAAGCAGAATATGAAGAATATGCAGCATGCAAATTACAAATTATCAAACGCACTAATAAGAAAAAGTCCTTCGCTTTTACTGGCCTTATTTTTACTAACGTTTAGCACCTCAAATTATGCATGTGAATTCAAAGATGTACATTTTACGGCTGACTTCGAAACCGGAAAGTTAGATGCTTGCAAACAGTTAGCAAATGATAAATTGGGTAATGAGCAATTTGAATTACTTAGCAAACCTGAAAATCGCCCTATCAACCCAAGTCCTTGGTATGCGTTTAAAATAATAAATAAGACGCCTGCTGAAATTCAACATGTCACGCTAATAATAAAAAGTGAAAAAGCCAAAGCGCGCTACTTACCTAAAATAAGTATCGATGGCAAACACTGGCAACCAATTCCCTTTGAAATAATCGACGAAGCCATTCATATTAAGCTCATGCTTGATACAAAAGATATTTATATTGCAGGCCAAGAGATAGTCGATAACGCGTTTTACGCGCAGTGGATGCCTAGCATTGCAGAAACGTCAGCATTCACTTTGAGCAAATTAGGTTTGTCTACTGAGGGAAGAAATATAGATGCCCTTGTGTATTCAAAGCCCGAAAATAATGAGTGGTTTTTAATTATAGGTCGTCAACATCCACCTGAAGTTACAGGGGCCTTGGCTCTTGTTTCTTTCGTTGAACAATTATCAAAAGACCAACAATTAAATCGTGATTTTTTAGAGCGTTTCAACGTCATGATCATCCCAAACTTGAATCCAGATGGTGTTGCTAATGGAAATTGGCGTCACAATACCAAGGGCATCGATTTAAACCGAGATTGGGGCAAGTTTACTCAAACAGAAACACAACAGGTTCAAGCTTGGCTTGATGAGACCTTAATTGAACAGCAAAGGCTCGTTTTTGCGCTCGACTTTCATTCAACGCAACAAGATATTTTTTATACTATGCCGCCTGATTATGCGGTAGCGCCACAACACTTTTCTGAAAACTGGCTGAAGAAATTAAAAGACGCAACATTGTCCTCGTTCGTCGTGCGTCAAAGGCCTGGTTCAAGTCCTGGCAGAGGCGTGCTTAAACAGTACCTCGCTGATGAATATAATATCCACTCAATTACATATGAAATGGGTGACAATACTGAACGTGAACTCATTGAGCATGTTGCACAAGAAGCAGTAAAAACCCTCATGCAACAAATGATTGATACATCGCCAGCAAGTTTTTTATACAAACCTGCAATAGTTGAATCATCGTTATCAGAAACTGCGTCGAAAGAACTTCAAGATTAGTTTTTATAAAACACAGCAAACATTAATTTTACGAAACATCAAACCGCTTAATTAATGCCTGAAAATCATCCTCGAATGAGGTCTCGCAAGTTATTGGTTTCTGCGTAACTGGATGCAAAAAGTGTAGTTTAGTTGCGCAAAGTGCTAACTTGCTGAACGCTAAGTGATCTCGCGCAAATCGATTTTGCTTACCGTCTCCATGCGTTGTATCGCCAATAATCGGGTGTCTAATATGCGCCATATGCCTGCGTAATTGGTGTTTTCGGCCAGTTTTTGGCATTAATTTCACCAACGAAAACCTTGCACCTGGGTATATTCCAACGGGAATAGGTAATGACAACTCACCCAATTTTTTCATTTCAGTTAAGGCCTCTTGCGCTTCCTTATCTTTTTTTGCCTTTTTATCCGCGATTGGATCCAACTTCTCTTTCAGCGCATAGTCAATCGTTGCATGCTCGGGTGCAAAACCACGAACCACTGCATGGTATTCTTTGCTGATCGTATGGGCTTCAAACTGCTGTGCTAATGCTCGAGCGATGTCAGAAGATAATGCAAATAAAATGACGCCCGATGTTGGTTTGTCTAAACGATGCACTGGGTAGACATATTGCCCGATTTGATCTCGTAATATCTTCATCAAAAATACGGTTTCATGACGATCAATCATACTTTTATGAACCAACATATTAGCTGGTTTGTGCACGACTACTAGGTCTGCGTCTTGGAATAATATGGTAAGCAAAATGCGAAACTCATGTTGTAGGTAAGTGAAAACTAATTGTATTAAGACGTGTTGACCTTTTTTATGCGCTCCATTTGAACTCAGCAAGAAAAGTCAGCGCTGCGAAGTGTAACATGGGTCTTCTTTTATACCTTCGCTTGTCGATAATTAATACAAGAAACATACGACATCTACGTTCTTTTAAATTTATTCAATTGCTTTTCAATTTCATACGTTGGTACATCTTAGGTATCTTGATACACTAGCCGCCAAAGACAAAATCTATACGACAAATGACTGCACACACAATTAATACAATCAGTGAATTTATGCTGCATGCTGGAACCCAATATCGCATTTATGATATGGGCCGTGGCATCGAGTTGATTGACTCGCAGAAGTTCAATGACATAGAAAGCAATCTTATTCCAGTACCTCGTCCTCGCGCAGGTTTTGCTTGGTTTGGCATTGTTTTCTGGAATGCACAGTTGAGTCACGAGCAGTATATTTGGTTTGTTAAGCTGCCAATCGATGAAAGGTCGCTGATAGTTCAAGCTGCTCGCAATCAATTTTTAGAAACGGTTATTACAGCGCTGG
Source organism: uncultured Glaciecola sp. (assembly GCA_905479945.1). GTDB lineage: Bacteria > Pseudomonadota > Gammaproteobacteria > Enterobacterales > Alteromonadaceae > Glaciecola. The sequence goes on from CAJQOP010000007.1 coordinate 45,991, forward strand.
GAAGTGAACTGGAAAAAAGCGCTGAGAAAGGCGGCCAGTTGCCTGAAAATCCGTTTGTTTTCGTCCCATCACAACAACAGCTTGCCGACATCAATGCAATGATTAGACGCGACTTGATATTGCCGGCGCGACTAGGTTTAGATAAAGCTATCGCATACCTCAAAAACCCAAAAACAACTAACTGGCAAGATTTAGCGCTACAAGATATTTCAGATTTAGCCGCTCATATTGAGCGCAAAGACATCGCTCATGCGGTAAACAAAAATCTCGCCGTGCTTCCGGTTCAAGTGTTAACTGCTCTTTGCAGTAGTTTTGAAAATAGTGGTTATGGTCAAAAGCTTACCAGCAGCTTAATTCAATTATATCAATCCGCTGCGTACGCCGAAATACAACATATGGTGCTGCGTGGACTAAAAGGAAGTGACTGCAAAGAGCAAGTTCGTGGGTTTTTGTTTGACTTACTCCAAGCTGGGCAGCCTGATGTTGAATGCTTAGTAGTTATCGCGGGCCGTCATTTCAGCTTGCTCAATGACGAGCGCTTACTAGTAGTTTATTTAACAAAACTGATAGAATTAGACGCAAGCTATCAATTATTCAAAGGTGTTTATACTGATCTTGTACAAGTACCTGAAACTAGAATAGGACTATTAACCTTAATGCACAAATCAGATTTACCCAAACCAATCGCACGCGGGTTTGCCAGCTTGTATCAGCAAGTATCACCTTCAATGAGTGCAAGTTAATGACATTAGGTTCCTTGGTAATACTGATAACTATTAGCTTGATTGCGTTTCAATTTTGGCGCTTACGTGGTATTTCAGAATTCAGCATTAAATATGCAAATAACTACTGTAAACAACAAAATTTACAATTTCTCTCATTAGCTAGGCGAGCAACTCGCATATCTGCCTATCGCGGTAAACTAGATTGGAAAATAGTTTATCAATTGGAATTTAGCAGCAGCGGCGAAGAAGCCTATATAGGAACTATGACTAGCTTTGGCAGTAATGTTATTGAGATGAACCTGCCTGCTTACAAAATAAACTGATAAGATTGTTCCAAAGTACCCTATAGAGTCTTTGTTTACATTAGCATTATTCTAATTTTCTGCGTGTTTCACGTTAACTTGATATGCTTTTCCCACACAAATAAAAAAGGCAGAAACGTTCTGTTTCTGCCTTTCCCATGAATTTTGAGCATCCCTCTCAGCTTTCCGTTGCTAGTAGATCATCCATATGAAATCCCTTACACCCCTTTCCTTTTTTTCCCACTCTTCCTAAGCAGGCAACACTCCATGTGTCGGTCCCTTTTCCGTTATTTCCTTGTTTAATGCAATTCCATCCTGCATTAATTCTTCATCCTGAAGTTGTCCTATTATTCCGTACCCTGTGAGTTTCGTCCTGAAACCTTCCTTTACCTTTAACACTTTCGTCCTGAAGATGTTTCCCTTAGGTTAAGTAATAATAGCAAGGGGGATGATTTTTGATATACATTAAAAACTTTTAATGTTTGCTAGTGCGATGGCTTTTTGATCAAATGGAATCTAACATTGTTGTTTTCATTAAACTTTCTAAAAAAAAGGTATAATAGTCGCCTGAACCTAGCCACATTTACTCACACGCACGTACGAAACCTCTTACAAGAAATATAGACTTTTACCTATAAGGCTTTTTTTCTAAACATAACTTTGCCAGTTACATTCCCGACTTCTAGCTCTTTTAGCAATTCAAATTGATTATCCACAAAGAAAGAACTGTGCTTTGGTTCAGTGACAAATACACCTACGCCCTCTGTTTTATTGTCTTCTTGCAGCAAGCCCACAATACCACTCATTAAAATATGACCTAAACCAAGGTCTTGATAATCTGGGTGCACACCAATGAATGACAACATGTGATAATCTTTGGCGAGAATTGACTCACGTACCTTTTCCTCTTTGGCTATCATTTGCTTGGTACCAAAGAAGCCTGCGGTTAACAACATTTTTAGTCGCCAGTGCCAGTAACGTCCAGAACCAAATGCAGCATCAGGACTTATCAAACATGCGACCGCGAGCAGTCGACCTTGGTCAAATAAGCCTATCATCGGCTGTTTTGCATCCCAAAACGCATTCAACTCTTCACGAATAGCAGAACGTAATCGAATGTCATAATTTTCTCTTTCTAGATCAAAAATATCATTAAAAAGCGGATCGTTATAATAGGCATTGTAGAGAATAGAAGCGGCTACTTTTAAGTCATCAGCACTCAAGTATACGGCTCTGATGTCTTCGATATTAGGTTGGTGAATTGATGTATTCATAAGTCTTCCCTCATTATTACCTGCACACAATAAAACATTCTCAGGAATACGCTAACATTTTTTACCAAAGCCCCTTTGATCTACCCCAAAAAATGCGCACAAAAGCATAAAAAAGCCCTAACTACGTTAATTATAGTTAAGGCTAGATATCGTGCATGATTAAAACGCAAAAATCATAAACGCGCTTGTTAGCGCTTTAATTAGGTGCATTTATCAATGCCTTTATAAATGCCGTTATAAATACTTTGTGAGCGACAACTCACCCCAGCCTACCAACTTATTGTTAATAAAAACAAGAGGAGTACATTCATTTTTAGTTGTTACGCCATCGTCGTCTACGCGCTGTGTTCTGTAGTATAAAACCTGAACTGCATCACCGTCATTGCTTACCAATTCATTGAAGTCAGCTGCGCCAAGTTTATCACTAATCGTTGTTTTTGAAGCACCTGGGCTCAGCTCGGAAATATACTTTCTATTGTTTGACTCACGGTCCTGCCAATCTGCACCAGAAGATACGTGATAACCGTCTTCATAATCATCATCAATCGAGATAACGCAGCCGCTAAGTAAGACTGTGCTAGCCAAAAGCCCGCTAGCTAGGAGTTTGCTTAAAAGTATTGCTTTCATTTTTATTCCTTGAAAATAGAGTTGAGTGTTTAAAATTAGCAATTTATGATTGCATTATATGATTGTATTTAATGCTGATTACAAGTTTCAGACCACAAGTAAAATAATCAGCAATATCATAAGCTTATCTTACCAAAGCTGAATTAAGCCTGAATGAAGGCTTTCTATCCTCCTAAAACATGGTCAAAATGACGAATAAATAAGTTTTTAATAAAAAAGCTTTATAAATAAATATGAGGCTAGGTAAATAAATATGAAGCTAGGTAGACGAATATGAAACCCGAGTATCAACAGGTCGTAAATGCCTGCATTGAACTGCAAAATCTAGGAAAGAAGCCAAGTGTTGGCATGATAAAGGCAAAGCTATTATCGCCCTTACCTATTCCAATTATCATCAAAGGTCTGAGTTATTGGAAGGAGTATAAGCATACCCTTAAAATAGATGCGCTACCGCAACTGGCAGTGCCCATTGTTTCAACTCACGATGTTTTAAGCGAGCGCGTTACGCAATTGGAAAGTGACCTTGTGTTGTTGCGATCAGAACTTAAAGCCTTGCAACGGCGTCTCGAGGACGAAGGGCCTTAATAAAGCTAGCCAAATCACTGGCCAAGACTTCCGTTGGTATTTTACCCACTTGCTCCAGCATCACATTGCCTGAGGCCACTTCAAGACTGATAATAAAATCATCTTGATCGGTAGTTGCAAAAAATAAGGTTTCAGGCTGTTTTAGTCGACGCTTCATCAAAACATGGGAAATTAAGTTTTTTTGTAGTCGTTCGAAATCATCTTTATTCCAAGCTTGCAATATATCGAGTTCACCGCGATCAGTTTGGGCTGGTAAATCATGGCTGTAATACCTGCAAAATAGAGCTTCTAACTGCGGATCAATGTCGACTTCGAGCGCTTTTGCCAAATCACCTAAATGTGTGTTTTTTGGCTGCAAGCTCGGCGCCCAATAAACCTCAGTTCCATCATCAATGCTCGAAAGCTCAGCTTCAGATACTTGTATGCATGGTGATAACCAGTCGGCATCAAACTCAGTTACCATCTGCCTGTTGTCATTGCCTACGAGGTCGATATAAGAATTAATGAAGTTATCTAAATTATCAACAAGTTGATTTGTCATGAAGTGTATTGGCCTTAATAGCGTATTGAGTTAGTCATAATTCGGCTTGAAAACAAACAATCAAAAAATTAATTCGTATGTTGATCCCGACATTTAGCAAAACATGATAAATTAGCAGCTCATCTAAGTATAGCTTTGATGGTAACACCTTTTCTTTATTGTTATTTTTGATGCCTACAGGAGACATCTTTGGACCATTTATCACTGGGTAAAATAGTTGAATATGCCCAAGAATACGACAACAGCTTATTACAGCGTGTTCCGCGCGCGTTAAGTCGCGACGCCATCAAGCTGCCTTCTAAGCTGCCCTTCCACGGGCACGATATTTGGAATGGCTATGAGTTATCTTGGCTGAACCCCAAAGGCAAACCGCAAGTTGCTATATTGCGTTGTGAAGTCCCTGTAACATCGCCAAATTTAATAGAATCTAAATCGTTTAAATTGTATTTAAATAGCTTTAATCAAAGTAAATTTAGCTCTGTCGATGAAGTAAGTCATACACTGCAAGCGGATCTTAGCGTTTGTGCCGGTGAGCCAGTGACTGTAACCGTAATACCTTCATCAGCATTCGATGCGATACGTTTTGGCACTTTTGAAGGAACCTGCATTGATGGTATGGATATCGAAATTGATGACTTTGATATAACACCCGCCCTGCTTCTGGAAAGCGGTCATAGTCAAAACAGCAGCACATCCGACAGCGCTGAATCAAAATCACCAACAGCTGATGTGGTATCGGAAACCTTAGTAAGCCACTTGCTGAAATCGAATTGCTTAATTACGAATCAGCCTGATTGGGGTAGCATTCTAATTAAATATAGCGGTAAGCCGATATCCCATGAAGGCTTATTACGCTATTTAATTTCTTTCAGGCAACACAACGAATTTCATGAGCAATGTGTTGAACGTATTTTTTATGACATATTGCAGCAATGCAAACCAGAGAAATTGACCGTTTACGCAAGGTATACGCGTCGTGGTGGATTGGACATTAATCCCTTTCGTTCAAATTTTGAAGCTCCATATGAAGATGCTCGCTTAGCTCGGCAATAAGTGCAATAGCCAAAAATCTAAATTAGCTATATTCTTATGAACACACAGACGGAACTTGCGTTAAAAGCATTGCTAGATAAAGCATTTGAGAAAGTAGATTTGATCCTACATAAAGCAGAATAATTAGGGTGGGATCAGACATTATTTAAAGAGATTTAAGGAAACTAGATGACAACAGTGCAACTAAACCCAGTCGGTTGGATGAGTCAATTATCCCAGCTTGAAGTCAGCCTCTTACAGCAATCAACGCAAAGCGATTTGTACGGTATTTTCAGAAATTGTTGCCTTGCGGTTCTAAATAGCGGCGTTGAAGAAGATAACTACCATAATCTATTCGCCCCTTATGATGACTTCGATGTACGTTTAGTTAGGCGTGAACGCGGAGTCAAAATTGAACTGATCAATCCACCGGAAGTGGCATTTGTTGATGGAAAGTTAATTACAGGCGTGCATGAACACTTGTTCGCTGTATTGCGTGACATGCTTTACATGGGAACAAAACACAGTACTAATTTTGAAAAACTCATTGAAGCACCAAGTCAGCTCACCACGCATGTGGTTTTTGACATGTTGCGCCATGCTAACGCGATATCACAAGACCAAGCTATCAACATGATAGTGTGTTGGGGCGGCCACTCAATTCGCGAAGAAGAATACAAATACACCAAGTCGGTTGGGTACGAATTAGGCTTGCGTGGCTTTAATATTTGTACTGGCTGTGGCCCAGGCGCAATGAAAGGGCCAATGAAAGGCGCAACTATTGGCCACGCTAAGCAACGGATCAAGAATGGCCGTTATTTAGGTATTTCTGAACCAAGCATTATTGCTGCAGAGCCGCCTAACGCAATTGTAAATGAACTCATTATCATGCCTGACATCGAAAAGCGTCTAGAAGCCTTTGTACGAATTTCTCATGCTATTGTGATTTTCCCAGGTGGTGCAGGCACCGCAGAAGAGCTACTTTACCTACTTGGCTTGCTTATGGATGAAGAGAATAAAGATCAGAAAATTCCATTGATATTAACGGGCCCTGAAAACAGTAAGGCTTATTTTGAAGCTATCGACAAATTTATAGGCGCGACCTTAGGTGCGCAAGCCCAGTCTAAATACACCATTGTGGTTGGTGATCCAGCTAAAGCCGCTAGATTTATGGCGCAGCAAAAAGAGGCTGTTGAGCAGACCCGACGGGACACTGGAAATTCGCTAAACTTCAATTGGACATTGAATATATCTGAAGACTTTCAAACCCCTTTCTTTCCAAGCCATGCAAATATGAGCGGGTTAGATTTACGCTTAGATCAGCCCAAGAGTTCATTAGCAGCCACTCTGCGCAAATGCTTCTCCGGCATTGTTGCGGGCAATGTGAAAGCTGAAGGTATCGAAGAAATCAAGAAACACGGTCCATACGAGTTAACCGGTGACCTTGAATTGATGCAAGAGATGGATGTGTTACTTAACTCTTTTGTTGATCAAGGACGCATGAAACTTCCAGGTAGCCGTTACGAACCTTGTTATAAAGTAAAAATTTAGCCTTACGTTTTATTGTTTAGCTTGAGCTATATAAGTTACGTGAATGTTGATGATAGAGCCTATCACTCACCTAGTGCATGGGGTAAAATGCGCGTCATGAAACGCGCGCATCACTAATTAACTTATATTCACTTACATACTACACAATATTGGAGTGCTCTTGATGATCAACGATCAGAAGACAAATGAATTGGCAACGCCAGAAGAAACTAAGCAAGAGTCGGGCGAAAAGCGACACATTACCATTATTCGCGGCGATGGTATCGGCCCTGACATTATTGATTCAGCAATACAGGTACTCGACAAAGTAGGCTGCAACTTCGCTTACGATTATGCCGATGCAGGCTTAATGGCACTTGAAAACCACGGCGAGCTTTTACCACAAGAAACTCTCGAGCTAATTGCTAAAAACAAAGTCACCTTGAAAGGCCCACTAACAACGCCAGTGGGTGAAGGATTCACTTCAATAAATGTGAGTTTGCGTAAACAATTTAAATTATATGCCAACCTTCGCCCGGTAGTCTCGTTTAAAGGCACCAAAGCGCGCTATGAAGACATTGATATCATTACCGTGCGAGAGAACACGCAAGGAATGTACTCAGGCTTAGGACAAGTGGTTTCAGCCGATGGTAGCGAAGCGGAAGCGGTCAGTAAAATTACGCGTGAAGGCGCTGAAAAAATTGTGGTGTTCGCTTATGAACTAGCTCGCAGAGAAGGCCGCAAGAAGATAACCGCGGTGCATAAAGCAAACATCTTGAAGTCGACATCCGGTTTATTCCTAAAAGTGGCTAGAGAAGTAGCCCAGCGCTACCCTGACATTCAATCCGAAGAAATGATTGTTGATAACTGCTGCATGCAACTCGTAATGAACCCACATCAGTTTGACATGATTGTGACCACTAATTTATTCGGCGATATTTTGTCGGACCTATGCGCAGGCTTAGTTGGCGGTTTAGGTATGGCGCCGGGCGCAAACATAGGTGAAGACTGTGCCATTTTTGAAGCAGTGCACGGCTCTGCTCCTGATATTGCAGGCATGAATTTAGCCAATCCTACTTCGGTCATCTTAGCGTCGATTCAAATGCTAGGGTATTTGAACATGCCCGATAAAGCCGAGCGTATTCGGACTGCACTTGCTGATGTGATTGAGTCGGGTGATCGCACTACGCGTGATTTAGGCGGTGAGCACGGAACCAATGAGTTTACTCAGGCCTTATTGGAGCGCTTGTAAGCACCCCGGTTATCTGGCGGTTATCTCCCGGTAATCCCCAACTCAAATTCGATGACAAAATCGAACTGAATTAATTACTATAGGAGAGCTTCGGCTCTCCTTTTTTATTCCTAATGCGCATCAGGTGTTACAGCCTCTTTTATGAGAACTAGTCATGATGACAGTATCAAGGGTGTTTCATTACTTTTAAGATTATATCGTGTCTTTGCGCATTATTCTGGTGACTCATTGCAATCAGCCTAGCGATTTTCGTTTGATTAAATCATTGAATGCCACGTTCTTTGCTGTGCAAAAACATACATAAAAACTTAACAAACTTAAAAGGAATTAATCATGAAAAAGCTCAATTACTTATTACTAAGCACCGCAATTTTAGCAGCATGCGCTGTTATGCCAACTCAAGCTGCTTCAACAGCCCTCACTGCAAATACAGCAACGAAAGCATCTATGAGTCAGGCTGTAGACGCCAAAATTGACATTAACAAAGCAGATGCTGGACAACTAACAGCACTGCCTGGCGTTGGTGTTAAAAAAGCAGAAGAAATCGTGAAATACCGTGAATTAAACGGTAATTTCAATAGCGTTGACGAACTCGTTAATGTCAAAGGGATTGGGGTGAAGATGGTGGCTAAGATTATTGATTTGGTGAAGGTGTAAATAAAATTGCGCTTGAACTAAAAAAAAATAACCGAGCTATTGCTCGGTTATTTACTATTTTTAAACTGCAAAATCAATCAAGTTATTTTGGAATTCGACCATATCGATCAGAAAAACGCACAATGTCATCTTCACCTAGGTAGCTTCCTGATTGCACTTCAATCAGTTCCAAAAGGACCTTCCCGGGGTTCTCTAAAGCATGAACTTCGCCTATGGGAATATAAACTGATTGATTTTCTGCAACTAATGACGTGTTCTCACCGATAGTTACAGATGCTGTTCCAGAGACAACAATCCAATGTTCGGCTCTATGATGATGCATTTGAACACTTAATTTCTCTCCCGGCTTCACTGTAATTCTTTTAACTTGATAGCGTTCACCAGTATCTATTGAATCATAGCAACCCCATGGTCTCAATACTTCACGATGAAATTCAAATTCAGGCCGTTTTTCCTGTTTTAATTGATTTACAACACTTTTAATATTCTGCACTTTGTCTTTTGCAGCTACTAGAATAGCGTCTTTAGTTTCAACAACGATAACGTCATCAAGTCCAATTACAGCAATTAATCGTTGTTCTGAATTTACGTAACTGTTGTTTACACCCGTTAATATAACGTCGCCCAATACCACATTATTATTGGCGTCTTTATTTTTAGCCGTTTCCCACAATGAGGTCCAACTGCCAACATCATTCCAACCGGCATCAAGCGTTACCATGCACGCTTTTTCAGTTTTTTCCATAACCGCATAGTCGATTGAATCATCAGGGCAAGCAGAAAAAGATATTTCATCTACCCGAAGAAAGTCTAAATCACTCTGGGAATTTTCTAATGACTTCTCACAAGCATTTACTATTTCTGGACTTAAGGCTCTTAGCTCTTCAAGGTAAACACTTGCCTTAAACATGAACATTCCGCTATTCCAAAAGTGCTTTTTACCATCCAAGTATATTTGTGCCGTTTCTATATCCGGTTTCTCGACAAATTTCTTTACTTTGAAACCCTCATTATCAAGCGCATCACCAGCTTCAATGTAACCATAACCAATATGTGCTTCAGTAGGGTTAATACCGAATGTTACTAATTTATCTGCTTGTGCCAATACTGTCGCTTTTTTGATTGCTTCATGAAAAGCAGCTTGGTCTTCAATTAGATGATCAGCGGAAAGAATAAGCAGGATAGGATCATTGCCTTTCTTTATCTCATTTAACGCAGCTAGCGCAATAGCTGGGGCTGTATTTCGACCTACTGGCTCTAAGATAATTTGGTCAAAAGTTATATCTGCAGTTCTTAGCTGCTCAGCGGCGAGGAAACGATGGTCTTCGTTACAGATTAATAAAGCGTCCTCAACGTCTTGTTTAGGTAAACGCAATAAAGTCTCTTGCAGCATAGTGTGTTCAGATGTAAGCGCGAGAAATTGTTTTGGTAAAGCTGCTCGGGATTTTGGCCACAAGCGACTGCCTGTTCCACCGGCTAAGACTACAGGTTTCATTATTGTCCTTTGTTATGAATTTCAGGTGTAAATGGTAGATAAAACTGAGGGTTAATTCAATAAGATAAAAGAGGTTACGATGAATTAAATCAAATAACGCAAATTAAACACCAACCTCTCAATAAAACCTTATATAAATCACTTAACCATGTCGACTACAGTGTTTTCAAATACGCCTTAAATTCTTCACCTAACTCAGGGTGGCGCATTGCATATTCAACGTTGGCTTTCATATAGCCAAGTTTACTGCCGCAATCATGGCTTTTACCTTTCATGTAATATGCATCAACTTGTTCGTGTTCCATAAGCGCATCGATAGCGTCGGTCAACTGAATTTCGTCGCCCGCACCAGGAGGTGTTTTAGCCAGCAAATCCCATGTTTTTGCAGATAACACATAACGACCCACTACAGCTAAGTCAGATGGTGCGTCTTCCAAATCTGGTTTTTCAATCATTCTGTGCATCTTGCAAGATTCGCCAGGGGCAAGTTCCTTGCCTTCTAAATCAACGATACCGAATTTAGATACATCTTTTTGTGCGACTTTTTCAACCATTACTTGGCTAACGCGGCTAGTGTTAAATTTAGCAACCATATCAGCAAGGTTGTCTTTTTTAAGGTTGCTCGCCACATCGTCAATAATCACGTCGGGTAACACAACTGCAAAAGGCTCATCACCAATCATCGGGTAGGCACACATAATAGCGTGACCTAAGCCACTTGCTACGCCTTGACGCACATGCATTATGGTGACGCCTTTTGGGCAAATAGCTTTAACTGCATCAAGCAACTGACGTTTAACACGTTTCTCTAGCGTTGCTTCCAATTCAAACGATGTATCAAAGTGGTTTTCAATGCTGTTTTTACTCGCATGAGTCACCAACACGATTTGCTTTATGCCGGCTTGCACGCACTCATTCACTACATACTGAATTAGAGGTTTATCGACTACCGGTAGCATTTCCTTTGGGATTGCTTTGGTGGCCGGTAACATTCTCGTTCCCAAACCGGCTACGGGTATTACTGCCTTTGTAACTTGACTCATAGTTCAATTAATCCTTATTTACTTTTTTAATCATGCTACATAGTGTCTTAAACTTTCATCGCGCTGCATCAATGAGCTATATCAATATACTATATCAATGCACTAAATCCACTAACTCAATCAACCAACTATAAAAGCCGGTTACGATGCTTTAACAGATAAGCCTCTGCCGATGGCATAGTAATGCAATTCGTATTCCGAAATTAAGCTTGGCTCAAATAAGTTTCGACCATCAAAAATAACATCATCTGTAATTTGAGCTTTTATCAAATCAAAGTCCGGTGCTCTGAACGCTTGCCACTCTGTACAAATAACCAAGCAGCTTGCGCCTAGCAATGTGGCTTCTTTGGTGCCCATAAGTTTAAGATCAGCACGCGAACCATAAATGCGTTGGGTTTCTTCCATCGCTTCTGGATCATAGGCCTGCACTGTTGCGCCCTGCTCCCAAAGTTTTTCCATTAACACCCGAGATGAAGCATCACGCATGTCATCGGTATTAGGCTTGAATGATAAACCCCATAAAGCAATGGTCTTGCCTTTAACATCACCTTTGTAGTGAGTCATGATGTAATCAAATAATTTCTCTTTTTGACGGTAATTTACCGTTTCAACCGCCTCGAGAATTTTAGCGGTATAACCCACGCCAGTTGCACTACGAATAAGCGCTTGCACATCTTTGGGGAAACAAGAACCGCCATAACCACAACCAGGGTAAATAAATTGATAACCAATGCGAGGATCACTACCGATGCCTTTACGCACATTTTCGATATCGGCGCCAAATAGCTCTGCTAAGTTAGCCATTTCATTCATAAAGCTTATTTTGGTAGCTAACATGCAGTTAGCTGCATATTTGGTTAGCTCTGCGCTTCGCACATCCATTACAATAATCTTGTCACGGTTACGATTAAATGGGCTGTACAGCTCTCTTAACTTCTTCTCAGCAAACTCGCTGTCAGTACCAAGAATAATGCGGTCAGGGCGCATACAGTCGTTAACTGCCGCTCCTTCTTTTAGGAATTCAGGATTAGATACCACATCAAAAGTCACTTCTTTGTTCAATGACGTGAGTGTGTCCAGCACAGTTGCAATAACTTTATCGCCTGTACCTACCGGCACTGTCGACTTGTTGATAATAATTTTATGCGCTTGCATGTAGGTAGCAATCGTTTTTGCTACTGCCTGCACATATTTAAGGTCGGCAGAGCCATCTTCATCTGGCGGCGTACCCACAGCAATAAATATCACTTCACCATGGTTAACACCAAGCTCAGCATCAGTGGTGAATTTCACTCGGCCTTGCTCAAAGTTTGAAGTAACTAAAGGTGTTAAACCAGGTTCGTAGATTGGGATAATGCCTTTTTTAAGGTTATCTACTTTGTTTTGGTCTACATCAACGCAAACTACGTCGTGGCCAACTTCTGCTAGTACGGCGGCTTGTACAAGGCCTACATAGCCGATGCCGAAGACAGTTACTTTCATTTTTTCGCCTTTATATATTTGTAAGTCATAAAATTAAAGAGGTCGTTGTGACAATCAAATTAATAAATGAAATATAAAATTTCATTTAACTAAAAAACGCTTAATATGCCGCGAATATTTCCAGATATGCAAAAACATATGGTCGTAAACACAAAAAAGAATAAGAAAGCTCATTAGCATTATAATTTCAGGCACTTTATAGTATTCCCCCATTAAACCGATGGAACTAAAAATGCACGATAATAGCACTATTACAGAGAGGGCTTTTTTGTGACCTAACCCAAGTCGCAACATAATGTGATGCAAATGGTCTCTGTCAGCCATCAATGGTGAACGGCCTTTCTTGATTCTCCGGTGCATTACTGCAAACATATCAATTAAAGGAATAGCAATTATCCACAATGCAGCAACCGGTCTAAATCCATGCTCACTTTGAGTTCCAAGCACTAATAACCAGATGACTGATAACCCTAACAACATGCTACCTGCATCGCCCATAAACACTCTTCCAAACGCTCTTCTAAGTCCACCTAAATTAAACAATAAAAATGCACTTAACGCTGCAACAAATGCCGTCGATACCGCAAACAATTCAGTATTTCCAGTCCAATACGTCAATAAACTTAAGCTACTAAATGCAACAATACCTAAACAACCGACCAGTCCATCTATACCATCTGTCATATTAAACGCATTTATTGCAGTTGGAACTGCAAGTAAGGTAAATGGAATACTAAATAACCCGAGTTCAACAACTCCTAAACTAAATAGATTCCCTAAATTGGATAGGGAGAAGTCAGCACCAAATACCAAAATAGTCGCGATAAAAAACTGAGCTAGCAACCTCACCTTTGCATTTAAGTCATAGAAATCATCCAGAGCTCCAATAAAGACCATAAAAGAACATGATATTAAGTACAAAGTTAATAATTGTGAATCAGGAACAATAAGTTTTACTACAAATAGAACTGATATATATATAGCGACTCCTCCAACGAGAGGAACTTCACCCATATGTTTTTTTCGACCGTTTGGTCTATCTACTAAACCTATATTTTGTGCAACTGGTCTGAGACCAACAACAGCAACAAGTGTTACAAAGAACGCAGAAGCGAATAAAAAAGTCATTAAATAAACCAAATTAGTTATAGATTAATAGTGGAAAATAGAGCAGGAAGCAAAAAATCATTTTAAAACGAAAGGCAGCCGTAGCCTAGTAATTACCTAACTCAACAAATAAATTATACCATTATTATAAACTAACAAAGTGCCTTTAAAAAGCCCCAAGAAAAAAGAGGCTGTTTAATCAACTTTTTAGCTTTTGGTCGTACTTTATCTCGGCTAATACAAAACATGCATAATTTTTCAAATATGCCTTTTAAAATATATTAAAGTCGTATAAGGAGCTGCTAGATGAAAAGACGAGTTCCTCTCTAGCCTCAATTAAGTGTTTTAATGTAGTTTTTAGTGTATTCGTGGCAATCATTATCACAACTTAGGTCTGATTTTGTTTTCCATTGATAAGCCAAATGTTGTTCTTTAAGAGGAAGAAAGATAAATTCACTAGAAATTTGAATATGATAAGCAAGCGCTACATAATGGGTAGAAATGGAATTATCAAACATACTATCTTTGTAGAAGTGCTCGAAAACACCCAAAAATTTCGAATCTTGTAAAGTAACGTCCTCTCCTAGTTCGCTCAATGCAATTCTTAGAAAACCTTCCTCAAGTGATTCTCCTTTCATCACTCGTCCTCCTGGCACAAACCAATAGCCCTGAGCAGGCTTATTTATTCGTTTACCTAACAAAAATTGTGACTTCATATTTTCAACCACTAGGTCAATAGAAACTAAAGGCACATTCTCTACTACGCTTTTAAAAATTTCTTTTTTTAAGAACATTAATTATATAGACCTCTGCTCAGTATTTAAAAGAATTGGATTAGAGCTAGTAATCTGCTTGAGAACAGAGTCCAAATAACTGATTTGTTCAGTTAAGTCGTTTTGATGATTGCCAACGAAAAGGCCATTTTTATCAAGATATTCTGAGTGCTCCAAACTACCAGCTATCTCATAGTCAAAATACTCAAGGACTTCTTTATTTTTTAAAAAATTACCTGTAACAATTGGTCTGCATTCAATGTCAGATGCTTGCAAAATTGAAATTAAATCTGAACGATTAAAAGAAGCATCCTCTTTGACTATCATTGAAAAACCAAACCAACTGCTACATCCTGTTTCTTTTTGTATCAATATGTCAGGGTGATTTTTCATCATATTAATGAAATAGCTTGCATTACGCCTTCTAATTTCAATAAATGTAGGTAGCTTTTTTAATTGTTGAGTTCCGAGTGCTCCACTCATTTCTAAAGGCCTGACGTTGTAACCAGGTAAAACAAACTTAAATGATTCTTCAAAAATGTCGTCGCTTTTCTCGCCAGTTACTTGATTAAATTTTGGCAAATTTCTTGTCCACCCATGCGCTCTGATACAAAGAAGAATATGATATATTTCCTCGTCATCGGTAACAATACAGCCTCCTTCCATTGTCGCTATATGATGAGAGAAGAATGAACTAAATGTCCCCATCAAACCAAAGGTACCAGCCTGTTTTCCATCAAGCGTAGCTCCCATAGATTCACAGTTATCCTCAATAACAAACATATTCCGATCTTCAATTATTGCTTGAATTGCATTAAAATCATTCGGATTCCCGAGTAGGTTAACGGCTAATATCGCCCTTGTATTATCGGTGATAGCATTCTCGAGCTTAGTTAGATCCATATTGAGTGTGTTCAAATCTATATCTACAAATTTCACTTTCAACCCGTACTGTTGTAGCGGAAAGTAGGTCGTCGACCAAGAAACAGCAGGTACTATAATTTCATCTCCACGTTTCAGCCTATACTTCTCATTTTTTGTAAAAAATAGTGAAGCTATCATGAGTAAATTTGCTGTTGAACCAGAACTAACCATTAATGCATATTTGGACCCAAAGTAACTTGCGAATTCTTGCTCATAATTAGCTACTTTTTTTCCCATAGTAAACATATCAGAATCTATAACCTCCTGAATTGCATCATATTCATTAGTGTCCCAAGTGCTACTTGCTAGGCTATATTTACTTGTCATTATACTCACTTTTATAGTAGTTAAATGTTTCCTCAATTCCCTTTTCTAAACTGGTTTTAGCTCTCCAATTTATTTCTTCCAAGAAAGTCACATCCATAAGTTTTCTTTTCATTCCAACAGGCTTGGTTAAGTCGTGTTCAAACCTGCCATCGTATCCAATTACTTTCGCAATCGTTTGATAATATTCGTTAATTGAGTAATCCAAACCTAATCCAACATTAGTATTTTGTGCCAACTGTTCAAAATTTTCGCAGGCGAATAATATGAAATCAGATAAGTCTCCAGCATACATAAACTCTCTTCTTGCTTCGCCGTCACCCCAAATATCCACAGCCACTTTACTATCTCTAATAGCATCATCAATCTTTCGTATTACAGCAGGTATCATATGGGAGTTTTGCACAGAAAATTTGTCATACCTACCATATAGATTACATGGAATTATAGTTTTAAATTTATCATTTCCATCTTCTGTGTTGATATATTCGCATAATCTCGTACATAAAATTTTTGCTAAAGCGTAACCTTCATTGGTAGGCTCTAATTGACCTGTTAAAATCAGGTCCTCAGTCAACTTGCTATTTATATCTTTAGGATACATACAAGAACTGCTTAAATTGAGAAAGAATTTAACCCCCTCTTGCCTAGCACAATTGATTATATTTAAGCCCATACTTGTATTTTTGGATAAAAAATCAACAGGACGGGCAATATTCGCCTGAATACCACCAACTAAGCCTGCTGCATGAATTACCGCCTCAGGTTTATTCTTATCGAAATAGTCAATGACACTATGCTCTTTTGTCAAATCTAGATCGCTACTACTTGGTGTGAGCAGCTCATACTGACTGTTCGAAAAGCTTTCCAAAATATTGCGACCAACCATACCTCTTGCGCCAGTTAATAAAACTTTCATCATGGTACCTACTTATTCCACGCACACGACACTTTCGAATCCATGCTGTTTTAATAATGCATGCTGTTGAGCTATCTTAAGATCAGATATAACCATCTCGGCACACATTTGCTCCACAGTAATCTCTGGCTCCCAACCCAAAACCTTTTTAGCTTTTGACGGGTCGCCTAGTAAAGTCTCAACTTCGGCGGGTCTAAAGTAACGCGTATCTACTTTAACTATTACATCGCCTACATTCACAGCAGGTGCATTATCACCCGCAATTTTTTCCACAGTCGCAACTTCATTAACACCATCACCCGAAAAAGCTAGAGTTAGTCCTAGATTTTTTGCTGCCAATCTTACAAATTCTCTAACGGAAATCTGTTTTCCGGTTGCTATCACGAAGTCATCAGGCTGATCTTGCTGAAGCATCATCCACTGCATACGCACATAGTCTTTTGCGTGCCCCCAATCTCTCAAGGCATCCATATTACCTAGATATAAGCATGCCTCTATACCTTGAGATATATTAGCTAAACCTCTAGTTATCTTTCGCGTTACGAAAGTTTCCCCTCGACGTGGTGACTCATGATTAAAAAGAATGCCATTGCATGCATACATACCATAAGATTCACGATAGTTTACAGTTATCCAATACGCATACATTTTAGCAACAGCATATGGAGAACGAGGGTGAAAAGGAGTTGTCTCCTTTTGCGGAATTTCCTGAACTAAACCATATAATTCGGACGTTGATGCCTGGTAAAATCGGGTTTTCTTTTCTAAACCAAGAAATCTGATGGCTTCCAGCAGCCGGAGACTACCTAATGCATCAACGTCAGCAGTATATTCGGGAGCTTCAAACGAAACAGCAACATGTGATTGTGCCCCTAAATTGTATATTTCATCTGGCTCTATGTCTTTTATTATTCTAGTAAGGTTTGACGAATCACTCAAATCTCCATAATGTAAATAAAAGTTCTGATTTTCCTCATGATTATCTTGAAATATATGATCTACTCTCTGAGTATTCAAAGACGAGGATCTTCGTTTTATTCCATGAACTTCATATCCTTTTTCTAACAAAAATTCAGCAAGGTATGAACCATCTTGGCCTGTTACACCAGTTATTAATGCTTTTTTCAATTCTTTAACCCTTTCTCGAACTATTTCTATCTATAACTTTAAGTAAGGTCAAATCTTTGAACATAAACCTAAAGCAGCCTATTAATGAATATTTCACAAAACTCATCAAACTTCTTATAACACGGGGTATCATTCGGGGCTCCCGCAATAATCTTGGCAACCATTCTAACCCTATTCTTTGAAAAAACTTTGAACTTCTAACCACGTTACCCGATTCAAAATCTATAGAAGCTCCTACTCCGATAATAGATAGTTCAGCAAACTTTTCACGAATTTTATGCGCTATAAATTCTTGCTTCCTAATTCCCAAACACACAAAGATATAATCTGGTCTAAATAGCTCTATTTTACTAAATAAGTCTTCTAGTTTATCCTCTTGAACGAATTCTGAATAAAACTCCATAAGCGGATTATTTAACAATTTAGGGTACTTTTCGCAAAGCATTTCATGCGATTTTTCAGAACCTCCAATGATCATCTGCTTTTTCCCATGGTCTTGATGTAAAACTTCATGAAACAAGTCGGGCCCGTGAAGGCGCCTGACATTCTCAAAACCGTTTAATTGTAATGCTATTTTCAAACCTATACCATCCACGAAAATGAGATCTGCATCCCTCACAATATCTCGAAATTTTTGCTCGTGAGTTAAAAAGTGTAGCCCCTCTGTATTCAGAACAATCGACATGTTAGGTTGCTCTAAAAACTCACTAAAATTATTTGCTAATCGTGCCATTATTTTCCATTTCCTCTAAGTCTTGCATCAGAATCTCGACTCTTTGAGGATTACTCGTCGCATATAATACTTGACTAAATTTTTGTAAGTATGGGTCTCTCCATACTGATTCTGATTCAATAGCGCCAGAAGCCATGACTCCCATTGCCCATATGGGTCTCTTAGTATTTTCAATAAAAGCCTGAACTTCAGCTAAAGATGGCTGAACCATAAAACCGTTTATATTGTAGTGAAAACAGATTGGAACCCCTTCAGGAAGCAACTTGTCGAGTTCTATAGGGTTCATAGTAATAAACAGTGGTTTTTTACCTGTTTTATTTAAAGAATCAACAATATGAGTGAATATATCTGACTTATCTAATCCTAGAATCATGTCCGTAACTACATTCTGGAAACAAACATATTCAACTTCGTACTCGTTTACTAAATCGAGTTCGGATGAAATAAATTCAGCAAAAATATTGTTAGGAAACTTACGTCCTTTTAATACAAACCCAAAAAAATCTAAGAAACCCGAAGCAAATAATTTAGTAGGTTTTATTAAGCTAAATAGTCCTAAAACTCCCTTGTCAGCTACTACTGAATTTAATTTATGGGCATAGGGTACCACTAAACTCAATTTTGGTTTTTTCAGACTTTGTTTGGATAATTCATGACCCGTTATCTTAAGTAAATCAGCTAGATCAGCATGAGTACTGACCATTAATCTGTTAATGCCGTTTTTACTGGCCTTACAAATAACATTGGCCGCTTGACTAAAATCAGATTTATTATCTAGATATTCGACAGCTTTTGATCCTGACCTATGGTTAATTCCGAAAAAGGGGTTGTCGCCTAAAACAATTTTTGACCTCATAAACTTTGCCTCAAAATATTGTCCGTGAAAATTGAATCCTGTAAATCTTGCGTAAAATCTGAATGCTCAGAAAAATATCTAGCTTGTTCACTAAATTCGAGTCCTCTGATATAAAACTGACATTTGTTTTCCCAATATGCGACACCACTTATATCCGATGCATTTTCTTTTTCTAACTTATTCCAGACTTGAAACAAGTCCGTAGCAACTTGAGAATTATCGTGTCGAGTTATTTCAACTAAATAAGCTGGCTTCCGCACCGAAGCGTCAGACCAATTTAAAAAGATTTCAACTTCAACTCCAGATTGAGTAATGCCCTTCATTCGGCATAAGTCTGGACAATTATTTGATACGATTTTCTCTGTTTCCATTGACGTTAGTTCATACTCATCTTTCACAATATACTTAGCGAGATTAATTGCGTGGCTACCAAACTCGTTTACGACTCCTCCACCTTTACCAGAAGCTCGCCAGCCGGATCCCTGCTCCAACACGGTATTAGCACGAATTTCCACTTTTACTTTTTTAATATGTTCTAGTTCAACCCTGCTTATCAGCTGAGCTATACAAGGAGCATGCCGCAACACATATCCAACATATATGTTGGATACCAAGTCACTGTGTATGTAACCAGGCTTCTCTACAAAGACTTTTTTGGCATTCGTTTTCACTAGATTATAGTTATCAGCATGAAACTGAGGTGGGGAACAAATAATAGCTAAATCATACTCTTTATCCATCTGTTCCTCTGTCACTAAATTGACATTGGCTAGGCTCCCTAAGAAACGAACCATTAGTCGAGTTTTCCATGATGGATCAAATACATCCCATTCAATGTTTTCGGAAAAATACTTATTAAACAACGCTATATGCGTAATTCCCATTCTACCGAATCCAAAAAGCAAGCCCTTGCATTTTAAATTACTATTCAAAGCTATATCTCCAACTTAAATTTCAAAACTTCCAAAAAAAACCATTATAGAAATTGAATTAACATATTCAATTACTTGCTGAACTTCACAAATCTAGCGAGGTTTGCGCTTGCTCCTTAAAAAATAATAAAGCATAGCCCCATCGTTATGTACTACATTAAAATGTCAGCGTTTGACGTATTCCTTTTTAACAATTAAAAGTTAAACTCCAAATCAATTTTTTTCAAAGCTTAGAGTCTGTTAAACTATAGTAAAAAGACTCGTTCGTCTGTACTCAATTCATTTTTTTATCTTTATTATGGATTTTTATATAAGCAAGTGCTAATCCTAAACTTATCCAAATATTCATATTGGATAAAAGTTCTCGATTAAACATTATCAAAATACTCGCCACAACCGATGCAAATGCACTATAGCCAATCCATGCATTAGGGTCTTTACGAAAATAATTAATTTTATTTATTTTGTTAAGCTTCAACAAAACATTAGTAAAAAGTGCAAGCCACAAGCAAATGCCGATTATCCCATTTTCAACCAATATTTTTATCAGTAGATTATGAATAAATGGCCACCTTTCACCGTCAGCTACATCTTGGATCTCTTTACTTATAAATCCCCATGCAGGAAGATAATCTGCTGACTGGAAGCCCGTTTGACCTAAGCCCAACCCAAACCATATATTATTATCGAGCCACAACATAATCGCAGAAAAAACTCCCGCATATCTCGCTGCATTTGAGCCATTATCTGCTGCATCTAATAGCGAAATAAAAATAGTTATAGCTGGAGTGAACAGTATTATAACGACAAACAAAATTAAAACAGGAATAGCGTAAATAAACTTTGATATATTTAGATATCCAAATTTGAACAACATGAAGATCAAAAAAGCTAGTAGAAAAAATGCTACATATCCAGTTCTTGAATATGATAAAAACAATACAATAGTCATAAAAACTATATGATAATATCGTTTTGTTTTTATCGAATATCCTATTACGAAAGGACACATCACTGCGATATACATACTCAATAATGAAGGCTCTTGTGAAACCGAATGGATCCGACCCAACGCTGCCATTTTTTCTGGTATTCCGTCATGAAACAAAATACCACCTATGAAAGTGTGTAAAAGACCAAAAACGCCACCGAGGAAATAAGAAATCCCCTGAAAAATACCAAAACCTACTACAAACCCCATGATGATTACAATGAACTTTGAAATATTGAAGAGCTGTCTATTTGAGTTTATACAATGGGCAATTGAATAAGAGATAAACAAACCTAATAATAATTGAAAAAATTGTTCAAAGAATCTAATAAGTCCAAATCTCCCCATATAAGAAGCATTTCTAATTGAACTAAAATTCAACGAGAGCGATATCAAACTAAAAACTAAGATTAATAACATTATGATAAGAACTGCTCTGTCGAAAATCAAAATACGGCCTTGACGTGCCATATTAATAGAAACTAGAGTTACCAAACCCAATAACGGGTAGAAAGAACCTTCACTAGAAATGCTACCCAAAAAATATAATGGTAAAGCATTAAAGGGTAGCATTAGCAAAGCTAAAAAAAACAGGCGGTTCATGGTAACAATATCCCGCATTTGGTCTATCCTAGTATCATTTTGAAGCCAATACTTCATCTAATAGTGCTCTTTCAAAGATGTTCAACTGACCACCTCTGGTTGCATTGTAAATCGAGATACCATGTTTGTCACAATAGTCCTTTGCTGATTGATAAGCGATTTCCATATCTTGTATCGGTGCAGGAAGAACGCTTTCTCCTGGTTTTCTATAATTTTTAATAAAGTGAGTCTGTTGCTCTCCTTGTTTAATTGCATTCCCAGCCTTAACATTTATTCCTTCACCCGGATAGTTATGATCACAGCCAATAATATAAATAGGGTCAAGACCAAGGTGAACCGCTAGTTGTATATTCTCGAAGGTAACTGTTTGTCCACTAACAGCTTTATCCGCTAAATTTCCAGAGAATCGTGAAAAGGGCGTCAAATGCACAGCTTTCCAATACTTAATATTCTTTGCTGAGGTTTTGGATAAATATGTTGGAATATGCACCTGAGGAAAGAGTTCGACAACTATATTTTTTATTTTTTCCCATACCAGAGGATCGGCAACAGTATAAAAGTCAGGCCGCCAAGTTGTCTCAGGAAAAGCTAAATACACTTTGTTCGATGCGATAGAAATATCATCTTTTATCGCCTCTAAATCTGACATTATAAGACTAGGACCGTTCCCAATGACAAAGCCACGTTGCCCCTTATACTTGCCTTTTAATTCAATCCAATATTCTTCGTCTTCAGCACTAAATCTCCTCGCTTCTTTTTGTACTTTATAAATTTTCTTAACCAGTGCAACAGGATGTTTTAAGTTTCTGAATATTTTTTTAATTAGCATATTACCAAGTACTCTATAATTTTTTAGGGAGGAAAGTAAACCCATCAAATCGATCAAACTTTACATTAACAGGCACATTCAACTTATATGATTCACAACTTGTGCACCCCCCAGTTGCAACAACTTGCCCTCCTTTTAGTTTGACTCCATATTTGACAGCTAGCTTAAAAAAACATTCTAAAGCCCGCTCATGGTCGGGTATAACATTATCTGTGTTACCTTTGGTTAATAAAGTTTTCCCCTGAGTTACCTCTATTGATAATGCTTTTAAAGCGGTAAAATCAGAGAAGGGTATATAATCACCAAACACTAGCGCACCAGTTCCGCATAGGTCTGCAATTAATAGCTTCAATCCTCCAGCTTTAATATCCGAGAAGCATGCACTTGGCATTTCTATGGCCGGAGCAACCTCAGTAATAAGCTCACTTAAATCCATCTGAGAATCTGTTGTTAACTTTTCAACATTTGGAGATAGCTTAAAAAGCAATTCAGCTTCTCCTTTTATTTCCAACAATCCGTTTAGAATCACTTCATCTTTGTAATTATAGAATTTTTCCACAAACATAGGTCCAAAGTAAGGCTCATCACAACCAAATACCGTTATGGTCTTAGCATTAGTGCCACCGAGCTTCCAACCTGAAATTTCTCTTGCTAAGTTAGAAATAACTTGGCTTTGTATTGCATAAGCTTCATCGATAGACGCCGGAAGTAAATTAGGCTTATGGAGTATTTGACTAGTAACATTTTCTCGTAATTCTCCATACCAATTAGCTTTTTGTTTAACACTTATTTGAGTCAATGATGAGCCTTATTATTTGAGCAGTTCTTTAAGATTTATTTGAATAATGCATAATCAGAAGCGTTTTTATAACTCAATAGGCCCGTTATTGCGGCTCTTCCCATAGAAAGAATCGCTTCTTCCGAACTCCCCCCAATATGTGTAGTTATTAGAGTTTTAGGATGATTAATCAACAAATCACTAACAGGGGGCTCTATTTCCAATACGTCAAATCCAACAGCCATAAGTTTTCCACTTTCTAAAGATTGTAGAACAGCAGTTTCATCTATAATGCCGCCGCGCGCAGTATTTATAAGGTAACTACTATCTTTCATTATTGATAGCTCATTTGCACCAATCAAGTGATGTGTTTCTAGGTTACCAGGCACATGGACACTAATTAAGTCTGCTGTTTCAAACATCTCATTCTTACTTACGAACTTAACGCCTGCCAGTGAACACTCATCTGATTTATCGACTTTGTCGTATACTAAAACATCGCATCCAAACGCCTTGGCTAAAGCAGCTACTTTAGTGCCGACATGACCATAGCCTAAAACACCAAAAACTAAGGACGATAATTGCTTACCAGTAACTTGTTTCCATTCTAATGTTTTCGCAAGTTCTGCGGACTGCATGGTATTGCGGACTATTGACAAAGCAAGGTTCAACGTCAACTCGCTAACCGCAGTAGAGTTTACACCGGGGGTCCAACCCATTTTTACATTATTACGATCCATTGCCTCAAAATCTATCTTGTCTAAGCCGACTCCATATTTGCCGATAAACGACAGTTTTGGTAACCGAGAAAGAATGCCTTCATCAATATATTCGAGCGCAATAATAGCCCCTTCACAATCCTGCAAAAATTCAACCAAATCATCACCGTTAAGAGACCTTCCTGAATCATTGAACTTCACATTACTGAATTCAGAAAGTAGCTCTATTCTTAATGCTTCGTTGTTAGAGAAAGACCTCGAACAAACGCCAATTCTCGTTGTACTAATCATAGTTTTTCCATTTTAAAAATTATCGAGACCCAAAATTTGGTCTAGCTCAACCTTGTTAATATCGTTATAGTTTCGACTCAGGCTCCCAATATGCAGTTGAATCTACTTTGTTTGTTCTTAACTGTTGTCCTAACAAAATCATTTCACACATTTTAAAATCTTCTGCGTTGCTAATTTTAATTCCTGAAATTGGGGCTATGTCGTGAAGCAATCGATTTTTACCGATGTATGCATAGCCTTTTTCACGATAGTTTTGCATGAAAGACTTCGCATCCCATATAGTTACCGCCCAGTTTAGAATTTTTACTTTGGGGTTTTCTTGAGTTGGTCTTAATTGTTCTTCTGGATCTATATTAACTGCAACACCACCACAAAAAGTTTGCATTTGTGTGGATTCACATGTGATTAATGTATCACAGTCACTGTTTCTGAACGCTAAAATAGCAGCCTCGATTTGCTCAGTGCTAACCAAAGGACATACTGGATTAATCATCACCAATGTATCTGGTTCTATTTTCTCGATAAAATCAGCAGTAAACTGATCCCCCGTAGCTGTATCCGATGCTAAAATTGGATCACGTTTAAAACCATGAACCCCCATAGATTCGGCTAGCTCAAGCATGTTAGTGGAATCGGAGTTCACATAAACTGACTCTATACTAACTGCATTTT
This sequence comes from uncultured Glaciecola sp., assembly GCA_905479945.1. GTDB lineage: Bacteria > Pseudomonadota > Gammaproteobacteria > Enterobacterales > Alteromonadaceae > Glaciecola. Next base: position 71,115 of record CAJQOP010000007.1, read on the forward strand.
TTGCTGCCAAAATTGAATATGATAGCAGTGGCATGCCAGCTATCAAGCGAAGGTTTTTTGCTTTTACTCTTTTGCTACCAGCCCGCGCTGGAATTTGAGCAACGACCTTGCCTAGCTCTCTCATAAATCCGCCTCATAAAGTTTGTTTTCGAAAAACTTCACTACTAGCCTTTGAATATCATCATCTCTGCGCAGGGTTGCCTTAAACATATCTCCCAAACCTTTACTTAAAATGACTTTAATATCATTGCCAACATTCTTCTTATCTTTTGAAAGTGCATCAAAGTAATCTTTAATGTTTACTTCTGGTAGTTGAGTATTTCGCCAAACCTCTTTCAATATTATCCGGACCTGATTTCTGAGCTCAATACTTATCAATCCTTCATGGGCTGAAATAACGTTTGCCAAGTCCATGCCGTAAGCAACAGCAATACCGTGAGGAATTTCGTAATTTGTAACACCTTCTAATGCATGCCCAAAAGAGTGACCGTAGTTAAATATGTTCCTTGGCCCATTATCAAACTCATCAATTTCAATCATTTTTCTTTTGATGCCCAAGCTACGGTTTACGAGCGTCAATAGGACATCATCATCTGTGTACGCTGCAACGATTTCTTTATGAAGCTTGGGTAAATTGCTTTCGCCCTCTACAAAGAAATAATGAAGCATTTCCCCTAACCCTGACGATTTTTCTTTTTCGGTAATTGTTGTCCAAAAAGCAAAATCTATATAAATTTGAGATGGTGGATAAAAACCACCTAATTGATTTTTGTATTCTCCACAATTAACCGAAGTTTTACTGCCTATACAGCTATCACATTGTGTAAGTAGATTTGTAGGAAAAAATAACCACTCTACACCTCGAAATAATATAGAAGAAGCGAACGCTGTAATGTCTTGAACTACTCCTCCACCAATGGCAATTAATCTATTTGGCTTTGAGAAACCATGTTCAATAATTTGGGTGATCAGTTTTCCTATTTGATCATAAGATTTAGCTTGTTCACTAGCTATTACTTGAAAGACTTTGTTTTCATTAATCAACTGCCGTAAATTTGGGTATAGACTAAATACATTACTGTCAATAATTAATATGTCGCCTTTTTTTATTTCACGTACTAAAGCCGTTTCGTAACTTTCAAAAGATACCCTATATTCTCTAAATATAGATTTCACTGTGAAATTTTCAAACATTTGTAAACCCACCATCTACGACTATATTTCTGCCAGTCAAGTACGTATTCATGTCGCTAGTCAAAAAAATAACGTGACTAGCAATTTCTTCTGGCTTTGCAAGCCTTCCTAAAGGAATATTTTCACACAATTGTGAAATCTCTTTTTCAGTAAGGCTTGCATAAGTAAGGTCAGTACCCACGAAACCTGGTGATAATGTATTCACCAAAATATTGAACGGAGCAAGATCTGTAGCAAGCCCTCTGGTCATTCCAGCAAGTCCTGATTTAGAAGAAATATATGAAATACGTCCTGCTCGAGTTACCTTACTCCAAATCGAAGCGATATTGAGAATTTTCCCACCGCTTTTCTTCATTACGCTAGCCGCAGCCTGACAGAGCAAAAACGGGCTTTTAAGATTTACGGCGTAAATATTGTCAAAATCCTCTATTGCAATATCGGCTATCGAATTAATTTTATTAATACCCGCATTGTTTACCAATACATCCAACCGACTCATTTTCGAAATAAAATCGACAAAACGAACAACTGATTTCTGGTCAGAGCAATCTAATGTAAAATATGTTGGATTTTTCTGCGCAGGCTCAATTATCGTGCTTTCTGAACGCCCGGTAATAATAACTTTGGCGCCCAGCGATAAGTAAAGGTCAACTATTGCTTTTCCTATACCTCTAGTTCCGCCAGTAACGATGACAACTTTTCCATGAAAACTTAAGGAATGTTTCGCTTTATTCATAATTAAGAAGTTTCGTATTCAGATTTTCCGATTACTGCATCTATCGCAGTACATAGCCAAATCATATGAATGCACTCGACTATATTATAAGCATGGCTATCAACCCAAAAATCAATATCGGCCAATTGTCGAAGGTCGTTATCGGGATTACGCCCCGTAAATGCAACAACTTTAAGACCCAGCTCTTTAGCTTTTTTAGCCGCATTTACTACACTAGGAGATGTACCGCTGACACTTATTAAGACAACAACGTCACCCTCATCGAAGTAATGCTGAACTCCTTGAGCCATCCAATTTTCATAACCAAAATCATTTGCGAAGCAAGTTATCAAATCGGCTTCATTGAAGGTAACGCCTCTGACTTTTCCCTGTTTAGTAAAATCAACTGCACCGTGAGCAGCAATGGCAGCACTTGCACCATTTCCCATGAACATCATTTTCTTCCCACGCGATTTTACATCAATTGCTAAGGTTTTAAGCTCTTCAATTTTCGGATATATCGACTTTTCGAATGCTAATTTTTGATATTCAGCAAAGTAGCTATCTAAAAAATTTTTCATTTTAATTATCCTTTTTCACAGAAGTTAGTGTTGTTTTAAGATCTTTCGAATCTTGTCGTTCGTTTTCATATACTTTGTCAACTAATTTCATAACATTAAGAGCATCAGCAGAAGTACCAATTGTTACAGGCTCATCACTGATAATTGCATGCATAAAATGCCTAATCTCATTTTCCCATGATGAATCTACTTCAAAAACAAATTTTTCTTCATCATCCCATGTTGCAGCTGGAGCTTTCGATCTATTTTTCGCTATCGTTAGAATCTCTTCTCCATATGTACCCGATGAGGTTTTCAAACCATTCAATACCATATAGCCAGCGTCTAGAAAAACTTCTAAAGAAAACATATGACGCCATTGAGTCATAGTCGAATGCAAGGAGGCAGCAACACCAGTCTCAGAATTCTTGAATATTGCAAATACGTTGTCTTCAATACCATCAAGATGCCAATACAGGTTTGAAACAAAGGCATGCGCTTCATCAAATCCGCCAGCCATATGATTAAATAAATCTAGCATGTGAATGCCTTGGTCGATTAAAATCCCACCCCCGGCTAGTTCTTTGTTGACTCGCCAGGTATTAAAGTAACCTTCATCGACACTCTTTCCATAGCGACCACGCATCCACAAAACCTTGCCATATTTACCTGTATCTATTTCTTCTTTCATTTTAATCACTGCACCATGATGTCTATGATTAAAACCATACATAAGCTTTTTGGTCGTCTTTTCTTCAGCCGCAATGATTTGCTCCACCTCTAATGCAGTAAAAGCAGGAGGTTTTTCACAAAAAACATTTTTGCCTGCCTCAAGTCCTCTAATTACTAGATCTTTATTCATACTATTAACAGCGCAAATAAAAACTGTATCGATAGTTTGGTCGGCGAAAATTTCATCTTCTGAGTTTGCAATTGGATAGTTAGCATTCTCAATTTTAATAAAATCAAAAACGCTGCAAATTTTGAATTCAGATAATTGCTCTATTGCTCGAGCTCTAATCTTTCCCATATGTCCAAAACCAATAATGGCAGTATTTATCATTGTAAGTCTCTCAAATCTTATAAATTAATTGTTTTTAAAAATTCTGTAATTGAATCATGGAAAACTCTATTCCCTCTTCGATTCCAATGAGTATCAAAAGGTAAATAATGAGCAAGAGAAAATTTATTTGACGCTACTAAATCTAGGGTACTAAACTCTTTTTCAACATTCGAAGTGAATAGCCTCCAGTTATCATCAAAATTCCTAATTAAAGAATCTAGACGTTTATCTGAAGTTTGTTTCCAATATATCTGTTCCTTAATTGGAACTCTTACAATTGTCACTTTATCAAATGAAGCCAGAAGATCGTTTATAGCCATCATTTCGCAACTAACAAAGTTCATATCTGCTGAGATGTCAACCTTGCTATAGATGGTGTCTAATTTTATTTTTTGCGCATCGATTTTTCTATATAAGACTTTGCTAGTAAGCCTCTTGACAAAGGTCTTTAAAATCCAACGTATTAGTAATTTTGGTAAATACTTTTGTGACGTTTTCCATGACATAAAACTAGCAATGTCTTTCTTTGAGTTTCTACTATTAAAGAATTGTTTAGCGATAAGCCAAAAATTAGGATGATAAATAAAAATTAGGTGACTACGATTGCCTACGAAGTATTTGTTCAAAACATTACTCTGTTCAACCATAGACATAGGCATCCCTATGTTGAAAACCTCACAAAATCGAGGAGACAGCTCATACCAGTTATATCCCTTATCTACAGACATTCCCATCGCATAAGATGTGCCAGATAGCACGGTATTCGCACTTACATCACAAGGTCCTCTAAGTCCAAATTTATTGGAAGTAAAAGAAAAACCAAGATACTCACTGCCAATATCAACATTTTTTTCGAAACGTAAACCGAAGCGTAAACTCGACTGGAAGAGCGACAGCCATTTTCGCCCAAGAATAGGATTAGAAAAATCTATTTTTTTCATAAACCTATTCTTCTTCTGCTTAAAAAAATCACCGATAATAGAAGCGCGATTAATGTATATGATGTCAAATTAGCCGCAACGGCTCCATAAATTCCAAATTTAGGAGTAAGTAAATAATTAACACACAAACCAACCAAACCAGCTAAGATTACGATTCTTGAATAAATCTTTTCTTTACCTAGTGCAAGAAGCCATTGAGTCCCAAATCCATGAATAATTGCAATGGCGAAAGGCAGAGTTGAAAACACCTGTAACGCATAAACTCCACTTATAAATTCATCACCAAGTAAAACTTTTATTAATGTTTCAGCAAACAAAAATATTATTAAAGACAAACTTAAACCAATTCCTATCAAAACCGGCAAGAAATCCTTAACCATTTTATCTAAGTCCCTATTGCTTTGTTTCTTAGAAAAATAGGGGAAAAGTGCATCGATTAAGGGCACAAATAGCCCTCTAATAGCGCTCACTATTCGATAAATACCTGCAAACAAACCAAATATTGCAGGTTGTAAAATTAAACTTGCAACCATAACATTTCCGTCCCCTAAGATACTGCCCCCAGCTCTAACCAAAAATGAATTCCAACCCTCTGTGATTACTTTTACAGCATCTTTAATACTCGCTAATTTAATACTAACTATCGAGGCGACTAAACACAACGACGTCGCAAAAGCTATAAGGTTCCCAACTAAAAAAGCAAGCATTACAAAGGCTGTATCATCTTCGTCTTTAACTAAAATAAACAACATTACCAAGGCTATAGCCTTTGATAAAATTTCTAATTTAGCTACCAATGCAGTCTTACCTATCCCTCGAAGAAACCAATTGAGACTCACTGATTGAAAAAAACTAGCTAATAACGTAAATATTAAAAGTACGTTATCATCGAACAAGTCGAAAAAAATACGTAGTAAAATAATAAAAACTAAGCATATAAAAAACACTATAGTTTGCGACAATAACACGGAAGAAAGAAAACTAGATAAGTAGTTATTATCTTCCCGAGCCCTCGATACCAAACGTGTACCGTTGTAAGCAAAACCATACTCAACCGCTTGCCCAACTATAAAACCCATCGATTGGAAGAACAAAAGAATTCCGAAGTTCTCAAGCCCTAAGGTTCGAGCCAGATATGGAAGTGTCACTATTATAAAAAGGTATCTAGCACCATGAGCTATATATAAAGCTGTAACATCTGAAAAAATAGAACGATTAATCACTAAATTATATACCGTTCATCGTATCTTTTTGTTTAAACGTATTCCTAACCAATACTAAAAGGCACCCCATCAGTCCTCCTATCAAAAGTCCCACTATCGCGATAGTGGGCCTATTGGGCTTAACTTCATCGTCATTAATAACCGCAGGGTCTATAGTTTCAAAAATATACTCTTCTCTTATTTCTGTGAACATTAGTGTTTTTGTCTGCTCTTCGATAAGTTGGTAAAGAAGACTACTGATTTCAGTATTTTTGGTTTTCTCCACCTGCACTTTCAAATACTCAAGGCTGCGGTTAGCCTCCACTTGGTCCCTGACCTTTATTCGCAAATTAAGGTCGTCAACAAGTTTATCGAGCCATTGCTTTGCGATCTCAGGTGAATGGTGTTCTAAGCTTAGAATAATCATTGAGTTATCGGCTCTAGGGGAAATAGATAGAATATCCATGAATACTTCGTATGCCTCTAGCGCTGACGGCTTTGCCTTAAATGGTGGAGAGACAACTCTGACCCATGTGTTTAGTGTGATATTATATATATCTTCGTCGTAAATAAGAGTCCGCTCGTCAAATGACCATCCTGCAGAAGCCATAAGAGGGACCAAAATATCGTGATTTTCAATAAAATCCATAATAAATTTTCTCGAAGTTAGCACTTCCAGCGCGACGGCTGATTTATCTGAACCGTCCCCACTTAAATCTATCCCTGCAAGGGACGCTATTCCTCCGAATTGATTCGCAAGTGCAGCCAAACCGCCCTGTTGCTCATCACTTATCGGTGATAGCAAAACCTGAGAACGATAAATATTTGGTTGATAAATTGCAAAAACCACGCTGGCGACCGACATCAAAAATGTACAAACAACAATTAATATTTTTCCCTTCCATAAAATTGAGAATAAAACCCCAAAATCAATAGAGTCCTGCTCCGCAAAATCCTCTTCCGAACTTTTTCTATTTATACAGCACCTAGAATTTCCTTCCTCTTCAACGTAAGACATATTTTTTTTACTATTACTTATGTCATCCATATCTTTACAAACTCCCAATCGCAGCCAACGCCACAGCAGTCTGATAGATAATCTGCGTAACTCCCTGCCATAAACTAATATTATCGTAATTCGTCACATCTCTAGGCACAACAATAGTATCACCTGGTGCCAACCCAATTTTATTTGAAGTCGTAAACCAAAAGTTTGATTCAGGAATAAAAACAGAACCATCCGCTTTCACTATATATATATTGGAAGCATCACCATATTCTTTTACCCCACCGGCTTTAGATATATAATCTGCAATTGTTAGCGTAGGATCATACCAATGCGTTGCAGTAACAAAAACCTCACCAATAATTGAGACTGCAGGAGTAATGTTTGGAATAACTAACTTATCGCCATCTTTTAATTCGATATCTCGGCCTAGATCATCATTGACTAATGCGTCGATATTAATGACCAATCTTCCAATCGGCTTGGTATTGGTAAGATCGTTTAGCACCTTTGTCGCATTATCATAATCAATCGTTTTCGAAAACTGACTATTCGAAAGATTATTATTTGCTAACTGTTGCCGTAAATCCTCTACGGCTTTATTGATGCTTTCTTCTTCTTTTTTCTGAAGTTCTTCACGGGTAAAAACGGCAGCTTCAATACTAGCTTCATTTGTTAACCCGCCAGCTCGTTTTAGCAAACCACTTAAGGTTTCTCCTTTAGCTATTTGATAAGTTCCAGGAAAAACAACTTCGCCAGAAAGTGTCACAATGTTATTTTCATACCAGTCAGGAATTCGAACAATATTTAACACATCTTTGGACGATAACTTTACTTGCGCCTTCTCATTTAAGGCCATTTGTTCAATAAGATTAATTTGCTTATGCGTTGTATGGGCGCTCCCCCCGCCATAGCCCACTGAAGTTATTTCTGCGCTTGCAAGGTGTGCAGATTCGGTCAAACCACCTGCTGAGCGTAATGTATTTGCCAATGAATTGTTGTTAGCTATGGGGTAAACGCCAGGAAACTTAACTTGCCCCACCACTTCAATAAGTTGAACTGAGCGAAGGTCCGACGCTTCGCTCTTTAATCTAGCAATTACCGGCGCCAATAATTGTTTGCGAGAATAGTTAAATTTGTCAGCATTTAAAAATTGTTTTGTGGTAAATGCCTCAAGTTCATTTTTTTGAACGAATTCAGCCTCAGTAGATTTGCTGTCATCTGAAGAGGTCTTTACATTACCGGCTGTGATCTTTGTTTCTAGTTCGCTTGCTGAATCATATGACACTCTATTAAACAAAAGAATTTGGTCTAGCGCCTTTAAATCAGCATCAAAATTGCTGTTGATCACATCGGAGGGCGAAAATTGAATAATAGTAGTGTGAGCATCAAACTTTGCGCGACGAATAATTAAGCCATAGTTCAAGTCTGTGTTGTTTAGGATCGCAGCGGTGTTAACTACCGCACTTAACACACGTTTCTGGTCTAAAGACACAAGTTGGGGACTATTTATTGCCCCTAACACACGAATAGCATTGGTAAATTCCAAACTAGCTTTGGGAACCGACACAAAGTCACCATTTGTTAATTGAGCGCTATTTTGGCTTTTGTCGTTCGAGTTGATACTCAATATAGTCAAGCCATTTGTAATATCATTTCGAACTAATTGGATAGATTTTTTATCCGCGTTGGGCATAAGACCACCCGCCAATGTCAACAAGTCATCAAACGACTCATTGCTGGTTAATTCATATATAGCAGGTCTTCTGACTTCGCCATCGATAGAGACAATTTTTGAGACCGTAGGAACAAAAATAACATCGCCTTGCTGTAATCTAATGTCGTTTTCAGTGTTGCCATAAACAATGAGGTCATATAAATCAAACCGAGTCAGCGTTTTACCGTTTCGCTTAATTTCAATGTTTCGAAGTGAGCCGATATTACTCACCCCTCCGCTATTAAATAAGGCCGTTGTTACAGTAGACAGTGAATTTAGCGTTAGCGTTCCAGGGCGATATACCTCCCCTACCAAAAACACCTGTATGGTTTTTAGCTGCCCCATGGTGATGAAGGCTTGAACACCAATTTTTTGTTGCTCATATTTTTGAAGAATTAATTGTTTTGCTTCATTGTAAGATGTACCCGCGATAGAAAGAGGCCCTAACTCTGGAATATCAACATTGCCCTCGTTGTTAACAATAAGTTCATAACTGCCAGTTTCTTTGCCGTACAATTGTAACTTGAGAGAGTCGCCCGGACCAATGGTATAGTCATTAGGTACTGGAACATTAGTTTGAGGAACTGCTGAAACTCGTTCCGAATTAAACAGCTCGTAACCAAACGGTTTTAGTTGGTTACTTTTTGATTCAACAACACTTTGCTTCGCTAACTCTTTAGACACTTCGGTTTCATCGACTTGTCTTTGAACTGGCTCAACAGCTGCTGTATTAGCAGTTATTTGTGTTGCATCTATTCCATTTAAAATAGATAGATCAAAGCCCATCTGCTTTGCAAGTTGCTCCTGTTGAGCTCTAGGCAAGTTTTTAAATTGTTCAATTTGTTGTTGCGAAGGCACGAAAGACTGGGAGTATACGGAAGCGGATAAGCTTAATAAAAAGATAGTAATAATGGCTTTATTTGCATTAAAAATTTGAATTAAATTAAATTGTTCGCAACATTTTACAAAAACGTTATTCATTAAACTTTTTCTTCCTATTACCTGCGACCGTGCAGAATTTTCCATAGACCGCGATCCTACTGAAATATGCTCTAAATGTCACACCTAATCGTAAACTTTCGCCCTATTTTGGATTGAATTCGAATGTAAGCCCTCTTATTTAACAAACTTGCAACTTCAACGATTAATACTGCATACTGCATCCGGACATACAGAAAAATAAAAACAAACTGTTTTCAAGGAATAATAATGACGATAGAAACACAAAATGATCGAAGCTTTGTTGGTCATCCTATGGGATTACTCACGCTAGCGGGAACCGAAATGTGGGAACGCATGAGCTATTATGGCATGCGCGCACTTTTAGTTCTTTTTATGGTTTTAGCAGTTGAAGATGGCGGAATGGGCTTGACCGTTGCGACCGCTTCAGCAATATATGGACTATATACGGGTGCCGTATATTTTTTCGGGCTACCCGGAGGCTGGATTGCTGATCGCTTAATTGGTGGTCAAAAAGCGGTATTTTATGGCGGCATCGTGATCATGATTGGTCACATAATTTTAGCCATTCCTTCCGACTCCACGTTTTTCTTCGGTTTGATTTTTGTTGTACTAGGTACAGGCTTGTTAAAACCTAATATCGGTGCAATGGTTGGGCAATTGTATTCGCCGACAGATTCAAGACGCGATAGCGCTTACACTATATATTATATGGGTATTAATATCGGCTCATTGATAGGCTATGGCGTTTGTGGCTATTTGCAAGTCAACATGGGCTACCACTGGGCATTTGGCGCCGCTGCTATCGGCATGGGTATTGGTCTGATCCAATACAAATTGACACTTGGTAGTATTGCCGGTATTTCGGACAAGCCCGTTGTACCGCTAACGCCAGCTGCTGAGAAAAAAGCGTATGTAGTTATTATTGGTTTCCTGATAGCGTTGGCTGCACTTACCATATCGGTTTACACCGGTATCGTTGGCTTTGACCCAATTGTTGTAGCAAAGTATGTTGCTGTTGCAATCACCTGTATTTTCTTATTTTATTTTGCTTATATCTTCTTTGGCGGCAACCTAAATTCCGACGAAAAAAGACGCATGGGCGCTTTGTTTTTGATTTGTTTGGCATCAACTTGCTTCTGGGCTGGTTTCGAGCAAGCAGGTTCCTCGCTTAACTTATTTGGTCAAGACTACACGCAACGCATGATGGGAACGTTTGAAATCCCACCGGCGTGGTTCCAATCAGCTAACTCCATTTTTATCATTATCTTGTCGCCGTTCTTTGCTTATATGTGGATGGCATTAGGTAAGCGAATGATTGAACCAAGTTATAGCGTTAAGTGTGCGGTTGGACTGATCATTATGGCGTCTGGCTTTATCGTTATGTTCTTTGCCGCTCAACTTGCAGCAAGTGGCTTAAAAGTAGCGCCTTATTGGTTGGTAGCAACCTACTTCCTACATACTGTTGGTGAGCTTTGGTTAAGCCCTGTTGCATTAAGTGCGGTAAGTAAGCTTTCACCAAGACGTTTTGCTGGACAAATGATGGGCGTATTCGTACTTACCTATTCAATGGGAAGTATTATTGCGGGTATATTCGCGGGTAAATTCGATCCAAATCAAATTGATCAAATGCCTGGGCTTTACTTACAAATTACCTACTTCAGTGTCGCAATTGGTATCGTACTATTGCTGCTATCCATGAAAACAGGTAAATGGGAAAAGTTGGCTGACAAAGAAGCTAGCTAACTATTGAGTTAAGAAACTGATAACAAGCGGTGCTACTTTTAAGTAACACCGCTTTTTTTTAATAAAAAATAAATCTATTGGGCTAAGTTTGCTACCATCATGTTTATAAGGCAGTCGTTATTAGATAAGTGTGAGTGAGCGTGAAATTCTATACATCAACAAAAAAGATCCCAGCATTAGCAAACAAACCATTGACCGAACGTATGGCGTTATTGGAAGACGCAGCTAAGCGCATGACCGTGCCAGAGAAAACAATATTAAACGTGCTGAAATTAATGATTATCGTTCCTGTGTTTGCTCTTATTCTTCAAGTTGCAGATAATTGGCTTACATTGCTTTGGGCGGCTTTAATATTATTACTTTACCCTCTTCTTATTAAGCCGATACAATATTCACTAAGCGCAAAATATTTAAAAAATTCGTAGCGCAAACTTTATTTGTCACATTTATACGATAAAGTAGAGTTATCAACATAAAAGGAGCTCATACATGAAATCAATACTTGTCACCGGCGGCACAGGTTATATCGGCAGCCACACCGTGCTCCAACTGCTTGAAGCTGATTACAAGGTAGTTATTCTCGATAACTTTTCTAATTCTTCTGATGAAAGCTTAAAACGTGTTGAAAAAATCACAGGCAAACAAGCCACACTTTACGAAGGTGATATTCGCGACACTGAATTATTGAATCGCATTTTTTCTGAACACAGCATTGACGGCGTAATTCACTTTGCTGGGCTTAAAGCCGTAGGCGAATCCGTTGAACAGCCGCTTAAGTATTACGAAAATAATATGTACGGCACGCTAAACCTGTGCAAAGCAATGCAAGCCAACGGTGTGAAGAACATCGTATTTAGTTCATCGGCTACCGTATATGGTGATCCTACTGAACTGCCACTACATGAAAACCTCCCTACAGGCTCACCAACTAATCCTTATGGTCAGTCGAAGTTGATGGTTGAATTGATGCTTACTGACCTATTCAAAGCTGATAACGAATGGAATATTGTACTGCTTCGGTACTTTAACCCAGCTGGCGCGCACCCGAGTGGTTTAATTGGTGAAGATCCAAACGGCATTCCAAATAACTTAATGCCGTTTATTACTCAGGTGGCAACGGGTAAACGTGAATTTTTAAGCGTATTTGGTGACGATTACGACACAATTGATGGCACTGGCGTGCGTGATTACATTCATGTTGACGACCTTGCCAATGGCCATTTAAAGGCGCTGTCTAAGCTTGCTGATGGCTCTGGCTTAGTTACCTATAACTTGGGCACAGGTCAAGGCTATAGCGTGCTTGAAATGGTAACTATGTTTGAACAAGCTTCAGGACAAAAAGTACCTTACAAAGTCACGCCAAGAAGAAGTGGTGATGTTGCAGCTTGTTATGCCGACCCTACACTAGCTGCTGAAGCTCTGGGTTGGACAGCTAAAAAAGGATTAAAAGAAATGTGTGAAGATTCATGGCGCTGGCAGTCTAATAATCCAAATGGATACAAAGCCTAACAGCTAAATGTAATGCACAAAAAAAGGGGCAGAGTTATTTAATCTCTGCCCCTTTTTTGTCTCTCTGTATATTGCTTACATATCTTTAAACAACTCTTCGAAATTCGAAAAGTCTTCTTCTTCTTCTTCAAGCTCATCTTCTGTTTTTACGTCTAATTTACCATCGCTCACCTTAAAGGCTAAACGCTGAAAATACGCATCTCGAACAAACAAATACTGATCGGTTGAGCGCTCTAATAGTGCCTCTTGATCTAATAATGAAGCTCTTGTTTCAAGCACTTTAATAACGGTTGCGCCAATAACATAAGGGTCTTCAAGCACTGTCATCGGCCAATAGACATTATCAACAACCGTGCCTGTGAAGCTCCTAAAATCTGAGGGCCCTAAGGCAGGTAACATTAGGTACGGCCCTGTGCCCAGCCCCCACACGCCTAGCACTTCACCGAAGTCTTCTTCTTTTACTTTCATGCCGAGTTCAGAGGCAACATCAAATATACCCACAATACCAATAGTACTGTTTACTAAAAAACGGCCAACACTGGTCAGTGAATCAACGGGCTTGCCCTGCAATAAGTTATTCACCGCACTTGCTGGCTCACTCAAATTCTCTGATGCGTTAAGCAAACCTGTTCTAACAAATTGAGGAGTGACCGCAACGTAACCTTTCGTCAGCGGTTTAACTAAGAATCGGTCGAGCACTTCAAAGTTAAAATCCCAAACAAGGCGGTTAATCGACTCTAAGGGGTCAGTATTACTTTCTTCACCAGATAGCTCAGGCTGTTCATCTCGCTCAGGCTGACCTTCATTCTGTGCTGGACTATCATTTTGCTCTTGCTTTACCTGTTCGCTAACAGGCTGGCTCGCACATCCGCCCAATCCTAGGGCAAAAAGAACAAGAACTATTTTTATCTTATCTATCACTAAATTTCCTTATTAATCTTCAATTCAATAGCCTGTATGCCATCGTTTACCTGCACATTGGCAACACTTCCTTGCAATTCGCCAGTGCTTGCCATGACGTCTTCATCCGCCGAAATACGTGCAGTTATGGTGACTTGCTTAGCATTTTTCAATGAAAAATTTGGGAGCATCGCATCTTCGGTAGTCAAGCTTAGAGAAATTGGCAACTGTGGTAACGCTAATCTCCTCACGGCTAAGGGCACTTTGCTTCCTGAAACTGCGTCTTGAGCAAATACAATCAAGTACCCATTTTGTGGTAATTTACCTTTCAAATCATCCGACAGCGACACGGTTACATCAAATCCTCTAACAATATTACCACTTGTATCTGGCAATGCTGAAGTAGACCTTTGTAACGAATTATTACTTTCACCACTTATGCTTGTTTCAAGACCTTGAACAGCCAAGTCAGTGCCTTGCCCATCCAAAGCGAGTAATTCCTCTGATGCGCCCATGCTTCTTAATTGATTTACCAATGACAAATAAATAGAACTATTGGCAGACAATTGGCCTTTTATCAAAGCAAAATTAGCAAAAGCAATATCACGATCGTTTGTTTGAGCGGCAATAACAGTTATTAATAGACGATAATTTCGATTATCAGGGGCTATTTGCACTAAATAATTCATTTGTCGCAATGCGTTTTGAAGATTTGGTTCGTCACCCCTCATCATTAACGATTGTGCATATTGCATCCGTATTTCGTGATTGTCAGGATTGATATCCAGCGCTTTTTTAAAGGCTTGTGATGCCTCTTCAGTTTGCCCTAGCGTCATGCGTAATCTACCCAACCATTGCCAACCGGTGGCATCAGTAGGATCTTTGCGCAATTGCTGGCGGATCACTAAAGCATACTTTTGAAATTCATCAGCTTGAACATCGTTTGCAGGCTTTACCAATATACGCTGGCTCAGTTCATCAATATTGTCTCGCGCATTTACAAGGTCTTTGAGGCCAGCAAGTTGATTTGCATCAACATAAACCCAAGCCGCAGCAATTATTGCAGGAACTGCACCAATAATTAATGGTATTTTAGCTGATTTAGCTGACAGACTCGCCATTTCAGCTTCTTTTTGCTGCGCTGATTGAAAGGCAGATTCGTCGGCAAGTGCTACTTTCATTTCGTTGATCGCGGTCTGCATTTCTTCAGGATCAATTAGTCCTTCAGACGCTTCTCGCTCAATTTCTAGAATACGTTGTTTGATAACATTGGTATTAGAAACTTCAAAACGCTTTTTAGCATTTCGGTCTTTAAGCCAGGGATAAATAATAAAACCAAGCGCAATGACCGCGAATAATACGGAATATAAATAAAAACTAGTCACTACTCGTCCTTTAACAATTTATTTGCTGCCGCTAACTTGGCTTCAAGATCTTCTACAGGGGTATCTTCTCTGCGTTTGATAAAAACGCCCATCATGATAAATGCGAATAAAACAGGTAAAGCCCAAAGCCATATTGTTACCGGTGTTACTGGCGGTTGATAATATACAAAGTCACCGTAACGCTCTTTCATATAATCAATGACTTCTTGTTCTGAGCTGCCTTCCAACATAAGTTGATAAACTTTGCGACGCATGTCATGCGCAATCATAGCGTCTGAATCAGCGATATTTTGGTTTTGACACATTGGGCAACGAAGTTCAGCCGTTAACTTTAAAAACGTTTTACGATCTTTTGGATTGTCGAACGAATAGTTTTCACCCATCTTCTCTGCTGCAGACACTTTTTCACGCGTGCTTTGCTTTAAAGCTTCCTCTGATTGTGATGCCGATGACTGCTGTACAGGCTTTTGCGCAGTCTCAGTCTCAATCTGGTCTTGCGCCGCAGCGCTAGCAATAAAAGCGCTACTGCTAACTAGAAAAGCAAAACTTAAGGCAACAATATGTTTTGATGAAATAATGCTAAGTCTAATCACTCACCGACTCCTGCCGTATTGGTCTTGTCGCTTACCTCTTGCAAGCTATCTTGCGCTTCGCTTTTAATAACGTCGGTGTCAGAAAATCTAGGGTCAATTTCAGCTAAAACAGGAGCGAATTTATTTCGCCATACTCTCTCATTTAAGTCGCCCAAATGATGCACTTGAATGATGCCTTGTTGATCAACAAGGAAGGTTTCTGGTGCACCCGTTACGCCCAAATCAAGGGATGTATCACGATAAACATCAAAGATGTTAAATGCATAAGGATCGCCATACTTACCCAACATCGACACGACTTCAGAGCGGACTCGTTCGACGGTTTTGGTACCAAAGTCAGGATCCAAGTCTTGGTCATAATACAAGCCGACAATTCGATAGCCTTGGTTCTTCAAATTTTCTAAGTAAGGAAGTTCAACCGCACAGGTTGTACACCAAACCCCCCACACATTTATTAAGGTGATTTGCCCATCAAAAACCGAGTTGTCATAAATAATCGACTCGTCCATAAGATCCGGTAGTGTAAAGCTTGGAAAGGCCTTAGTTACTGCGGTTGATTGGCGTTCCTTAGGGTCAGAAAATAAACCCTGAAATAAGAATATGCATAAGCCTAAAAACAGCAACAGCGGCAGTAAGAAAAGCGTAATTTTTTTCATTAGCTTTGCCCTCCGACCGCGTTACTTTGGCCTTCATTTAAGTTTCTCGCCAATGCGGGTGAAGAGCCGTCAGCAGGTGAGGAGCCGTCAGCAGGTGAAGAGCCGTCAGCGGGTGAAGAGCCATCAGCAGGTAAAGAACCATCAACAGCCCCCGAATTTTCACCTGAAACATTTCTCCATTTAGCCATTTTCTTGATTCGATAGCGCTTATCGCTTATTGAGAAAATACCACCAATACACATAATGATTGCGCCGCCCCATATCCAAACAACAAAAGGTTTGTAATATAAACGCACAGCCCACGCATCATTTGAGAGCGGCTCGCCTAATGCCACGAACAGATCTCGCGTTAACGTGGTATGAATACCCGCTTCCGTCATTGAAGTTCGTTGTACGGGGTAAAAACGCTTCTCAGGCTCAAGATGATTAACAAATTCGCCATTTTTATACACATCAAAAATGCCACGATCAGCGCTATAATTCGGACCCTCAATTTTTTCAACACCCGTAAAAGAAACAGTATAATCCGCGATCTCGACGGTATCTCCTGCATTCATGCGGACATCGCGCTCTAGCTCGTAATTGCTCACTAGGGTAATACCAATTAAAGTGACCGCAAAACCGACATGTCCGAGTACCATTCCCCAATGACTAGGCGTCAATTTTCGCAATGATGAAATTATTGCTGCAAAATCCGCTGGTTCAGAGTCAGTTGATGACACCACGCGCTGTCTTACTTCAAGTATGATGGCAATTAATATCCAGAAACTCATTACCATTCCAAGCACGCCCATGTAGGTCGGCTCATCGTAATTGAAGTTAACCAATACACCTGCAGAAATGCTTAATACCAGTGCAATTAGCATCTGATTTTTAAGCGCTTGTGGATGTTGTTTTTTCCAACGCGATAAAGGCCCAACTGCCATAAACAATACAAACGGCACAATTAGCAAAGTAAACATTTGATTGAAGAACGGCGCGCCTATCGAAATGGTTCCTAGCCCAAGCTCTTTATGCACTAACGGTAACAGAGTGCCAAGCAGAACCACGATAGTCGCTGCAACGAGTAATACATTGTTGCCCATAAGCATCATTTCACGTGAGAACATTTCATAACGTCCTACGCTTTTTAACTGCGGTGCTCGTATGGCATACAAAAGCAACGAACCGCCAATAACAATTACTAGCAAGGCAAGAATAAACAAACCACGAGAGGGGTCGCTGGCAAATGAATGTACCGACACCAGCACGCCAGAACGCACTAAGAATGTACCCAATAGACTCAGCGAGAACGCTGTTATTGCTAGTAAAACAGTCCAAGATTTAAATACTTTACGCTTTTCGGTTACGGCTAAGCTGTGCATTAATGCAGTACCAACAAGCCAAGGCATGAAGGACGCATTTTCTACAGGATCCCAGAACCACCAGCCTCCCCAACCAAGTTCGTAATAAGCCCACCAGCTGCCTAGCGCAATACCGACGGTAAGGAAACTCCAGGCGGCAATAGTCCAAGGGCGCGACCATCTGGCCCAAGTTGAATCAAGCTGACCGCCGATAAGTGCGGCGATGGCAAAGGCAAAAGCGACTGAAAAACCAACATACCCCATGTATAACATAGGTGGGTGAATAATCATGCCAAAGTCTTGCAACAATGGATTCAAATCTCGACCATCGACAGGGAAAAACGGCAGTAAGCTATCGAATGGGTTTGAGGTTAGTAACATGAACAAGTAAAAACCGATACTTACCATACCCAATACCGATAGCACTCGCGCTATCATGGCTTGTGGAATGCCTTTGGAAAATAAAGCAACCGCGCAGGTCCACACTGCGAATATCAAGCACCACAACAAAAAGCTGCCTTCATGTCCGCCCCAAACAGCAGTAACCTTGTAATAAATTGGAAGCGCACTATTGGAATTTTGTGCGACGTATTGCACACTAAAGTCGTCAACTGCGAATGAATACGTTAAACAACCATAAGCGAAAGCCGTGAATAGAAATAAACCAAATGCCAGAGGACGCGCCATTCTCATCATAGTTTGATTGTGTATTTGTGCCCCCCATAATGGATAAACCGCTAGCAGAATCGAAAGTGCTAACGCGATAATGAGCGCAATATTACCTAACTCTGGAACCATTAGTAGCCCGCCTGCTCTGGTTTAACATGCTTTATACCTTTGAGTTGTTCCGCTAATTCTGGCGGCATGTACTCTTCATCGTGCTTTGCTAGTACTTCGTGGGCAATAATTAAGTTTTCTTCTGTCAAGGTACCTGTAGCAACAATACCCTGACCTTCACGGAATAAATCCGGTAAGCTGCCGTTAAACTGCACGGTAACTTTAGGGCCAACATCCATCAAATCGAAGCTTACGGCTAAGGTCTCTTCATCCCTTGACACTGAACCCGGCACGACTAATCCACCAATTCGCAAGCGCTGCCCTATAACCGGCTTTTGGCCTGTTTTCGCTTTGCCTTCAAGCACCTCAGTTGGCGTGTAAAACACATCAATGGAGTCTTGCAATGCATATAACATAAAGCTTATAGCGGCGACCAGTAGTACACCAATGCTAGAAACTGCGATGAGTTTCTGTTTACGTCTTGGGTTCATTACTTACCTCTTTAATTTTAGCTTGTTGCTTTATTTTGCGCGCAGCTCGTGCTGCCATTATACGTTGAGCACGTACTGTTTCTTTTTCTACGCCTTGTTTGATTTTTTTGCTCACATAAAGACTCTGAAAAAGTATGCCAAACATACAAATAAAGGTGCCGATAAAAGAAGCCCAAACAAAGAATGCATAGCCACCCATATTGAAAAAATCAGTCATATTTTCAAATTGAAATGTCATTATTGGCCTCCTTTCATGTCTTTCTCATTGGCAACAGCAGCTTCAAGGTCGACGAGTCCGCCAAAACGCTTTGCCACCCAAGGACGATGTAAGTCACGCATAATAATTTCATTTTTCATTCTTACAATGGTGACCCAGCCAATAAATGTAGCAAAACCTACGATGCAAATGAGCAGTGGCCAGTACATTTCAAGTGCAATTGAAGGCTTGCCTATTTTAGTAATTGTTGCGCCTTGATGTAGTGTATTCCACCACTCCACCGAGAAATGAATAATTGGAATATTGATTACCCCAACCATTGCCATGACGCCAGCGGCTTTGCCTGCCTGCTGCTTATCTTCAAAAGCGGTATAGAGTGAAATTACGCCAAGATATAGGAATAAGAGGATCAGCTGTGAGGTTAATCGAGCATCCCAAATCCACCACGTGCCCCACATTGGTTTGCCCCAAAACGAGCCAGTGAACAACGATATAAATGTCATAACCGCACCAACTGGAGCAATAGCAATCATAAACATAAATGCGGTACGCCATTGCCACACAACACCAACCAGTGCCGCAATTGCCATAGCAACATAAGCCCCCATTGCTAATATAGCGCTAGGCACGTGAATATATATAATCCGAAATGAATCACCTTGTTGGTAATCTGAAGGCGCAAAACCTAAACCCCAAACAATACCAATGACTAAACTAGCCGTCGCAACAACAGCAAACCAGTTCTGTAAAACATCACATAGCCAGTAGGCTTTTTCTGGTTTAGCGAACGAATTTATCCACTTCCACATTAATTTTGACTCACTTTTAAAGAATACGCGATTGCCATGGGCGACAACGCGACTGAAAACAGAAGCAATGCCGCAATAATAGCAAGTTGCGGATGATAAGGTAATAACATTGATGCCGATTCAATTGCCGATGTGGCAAAAATTAGCAACGGTATAAAAATAGGAATAAGCAGCAGTGCGAGCAACACACCACCGCGATGCAGTCCGACGGTTAATGCAACCCCGATTGCCCCCACAAAGCTAATTAGCGGGGTACCCAATAACAAGGTCAGCATAAGCGCCACATACATATCAAAAGTGAGGTGCAAAAACAGGGCCAATAATGGCGATATTAGAAACAACGGCACAATGTGCATTAACCAGTGCGTAAATACTTTTACCACTACAATCATGTAAAGCGGCGTTGGTGACAACATATACTGCTCTAGGCTGCCATCAGCGAAGTCATCACGAAACATGCGTTCCATGCCGAGTAAAAGAGACAGAATTGCTGCAACCCAAATAACGCCGCCACCAATGCGCTGCAAAGTTTCAGGGCTTGGCCCTATTGCAAGCGGAAATAAAGTGATAACCAACACAAAAAACATCAAGGGTTGCATAAGCTCGGCTCGTTGCCGATAGGCAAGTGCTAAGTCTTTAAGGAATACCGATTTTAACGCTACCATGAATAATCCAGATGCAAGTTCGATATAGGATAATCAATACTCAATTTTTGATGTGAAGTCATAACCACTGTGCCGCCTGATTTCAAGAACAGGGTTATTTTTGCTTCCAATTCAGCAATTAAATGTACGTCGAGTGCGGTGAATGGTTCATCTAATACCCATAAGCTGGCATCTTGTTGTAGCCATAATTTAGCGAGCGCCACTCTGCGCTGTTGTCCAGCTGATAAGTTTTTGACTGCGATATCCTCAAGCCCGGTCAAACCCAATTCAGCCAAAACACCATTAATCGCTTCTTCAGTTGCTTTCACATCATGTTGCTGACACCAAAACTGCAGGTTTTCAAGCGCACTTAACAACTGACTAATACCCTGCTTATGACCAAAATACAGTAGGCCCTGACTCGCGCTAGGCATATCTTTATGAATATCGAAGCCATTAATATGAACTTTGCCAGTTGCTGGCGCACTTAAGCCTACTAAAATACGCAGCAGACTCGTTTTCCCAGCACCATTCTCGCCTGTTACATAAAGCAACTGGCCAGAAGATAGCTCAATATTGATATCAGAAAACAATTGGCGGTCACTTTTTTCACATACCAATTGTTGCGCTAGCAAAACACTCAAAAAAAGTTTCTCGTCTTTAGGTTAAAATCAGGCCAATATTATCATAATATTTCAATAGTTTGTGTGCTTAATCAGTCACTACTGTATGGAATATTCGATGTAATTGAGCAACAACATACGAACTATTATCTTACTAGACATTGCATTTTAAGAAAGGCAGCCGATAATCCTAAATATGCCTGAAATTACTACCGTCACACTTAATCAACTCAATGCGCTCACTCGTGGCGGGCTTACTGATGGTCTTAGTAATAGCAGCAGCTTAACAGCAAGCGCGCTTGCCGCTAAAGTCGTGGTAAGCCAAGTGTCTGGAAATACAGTTACCTTTACTAATCCGCTAACTAAACAGTCTGCTGACTTACCTGCAAGCTCGCTCAATAATCTGGGCAGTATTAAGTCGGGCCAAACATTTGAATTGCTGAGCATTCCAAATAAAGCCAATACCTATGTTCTAATACCGACATCAAATGCAACGCGCACTAATTCAGTTCCAAGCATTGCTATTAATAATACTGCAGCGACATCACAAGTGCTCGCTAGCACTAACATTAGTAGTAATGATAATCAGCTCAACGCAATTGTAGGTCGAGCTTCTGCGCTTGGTGAAATAGGCGTGGGTGGTAAAGCTATCGTTAATATTACTGGCCGAATTATAAACATTTCGGCCAATCAGCTTACGCTTAATTTCCAGGTACCAAGGTCGAATATACCTGCACAACAAGCTACGATCACCTTGAGTCCCGATCTTGTTTCAAAATTACAGGTGAACAACAACCTAAGCCTTTTTGTCGATATTAGCGCTAAGCAAGCGAGAATAAGTTCCTTAAGCGTTCCTGCGGGTCTTTCGGGCACGGCTCTTTCTGGCACGGCGCTCTCTGCCGCAGCGCTTAGCCTAAGTCCGCAACTTGCCAAACTGAATGCATCTGCTCTGCCCAATAAGCTGCTTAGCGCTGCGATCCTTCAGCAACTAGGAAGCAAGCAAGCTGAAAGCCAGACCCTGCAGAGCAATTCAGCTAAGAGTGCAAACGCACTTAATGCTAGTGAAGCCGCGCAAGCGAGTGGGACTGGGGGTGGGACTGGGAGTGGGAGTGGAAGTCAAAGTTTCAATAGCATAACAATTCCATTAACAGACGCTAAGTTAGCCCAGCTACCTAAAGCACTTTTAAGCTCCCTGCAAAATGCAATCAGCAAAGTAAATACCAATGGCGCGAGTCAAGTTTCATTACTAATCGAAAATACTGCGGGTGCGAATACCCTAAAACTATCAGTTATTGGCAATATAAATGCAGCGTCAGCTGAACTAAACACAAAGCAAATAGGCCAATTGCTAAACAACATTAGCGCTAGTGCAAACGCACAAATAGCAGCGCCAAATGCTGAAAAAAATTCGCAAGGCAATAAGTTATCAAACAACATTTTGGAACAAGGCTTTATTGCAAATAAAGCGCAGCTGCTTAATAAACAAGACAGCCTCAATGCGACAAACCCAAACCAAGCGACAGCTAAGGTAAATACTGACCCATTGTCTGCTAGCCTTAAAAATGGAAACCCTAGTGCTACAGCAATTAATAATCAGGCGGCGCCATCATTTAAAACCGACTTGTTGCTTGAACAATTGCTAAAGCTGATTAGTTCAACGCCGCAAGCTAGCAAAGCAACACAAAACGCTGCAGCTCAAAACACAAGCATCCTCACCCAGCTTTTAGGGCAGTTACCTAGTTCAAAAATTAGCGCAGCTTTAGAGCAATTTACGCATATTGGGGCAACCGAGAAAACGTCGTCACCTATTAATATCGATGCATTGAGAAACCAAGTCCAAGCCTTAAGCAAGCAAGCGCTGAGTCAATCAGCAAGCCAATCACAAACCCTTAGTAATATTATTAATGCGCTCAATACCGATGCTGATATTGAGAGTTTAGGTCCAGAAGCGAAAACCTTGCTAACGAATGTGAAGGAGCTGCTGCCAGCATCAAATCCTGCACAAGCGCTAAGCGATGCAAGAGTTATTCAGCAGCTTATTGGAGCACCATTAAATAATGCCCCAATTAATGCCTTATCGCCCATAGGTGCGAGTGGCATGCTCTCTGGCTTAGTTTCCTTACTGCAAGTAAGCTTAGCGTCAAAACTTCAGCGCCAATCTAATAAGCAAGCAAGCAAAATGCAGGACCAATTGCCTGACGTCATTAAAAGCTTAGTACCTAATGTTACTAGCGCACAAAGTGCTAAATTAATGCAAGACTTTAGGCAGTTCGACACTAAGCATACGCTAACTGCTGAGGTGGCAAAAATGCTATCTAGTCATCAGCATCATAAACTGAAAAGTATTGAGTCGTCGTTGCAAGGCCAAGATCAATTACATTACGCCCTACCAAATATGTTCCACAAAAATGGCGACGATATTGAATTGTTGATAAAACGCGAAACCAAGGAGAACAGCAATGAGCAAAATGCTGATAAAGACGCTTCTTGGTACTTAACCATGAAGCTAGACGTGGGGCCACTAGGCCAAATGTTGGCAAAAACTCAACTTTGTGAAGACGAAATAAAATTGCAACTTTATACTTCTACAACTGAATTGAAAAACAAAGCCTTAGATATGCTGCCTTATTTGCAAAAACGCTTAGCGTTGCTAGGTATCAACATAACAGACAAATCCTGCCAACTAGGAAAAATTCCTAAGCAACTGCAGTCCGAACACTATCAAGTGTTTGAGACGAAAGTGTGATTTTATGAACAAAACAAAGAACGAAACGAAAAAGGCCATTGGCCTCAAATACAACAGTGACGATACCAATTCACCTACAGTCATTGCAAAGGGGTTTGGCGATCTTGCCGATGAAATCATAGAGCTAGCCAAACAAAATGGCGTTATGATCCATGAAGATCCTTATCTCAGCGAGCTGCTCGCCAGAATGGATTTAGGCCAAGAAATACCAGACAACTTGTACCATGTTGTAGCGGAATTAATTGCTTTTTCATATGTATTACAGGGCAAATTTCCGGATAGTTGGTCAAACGTTCATAACAAAATCGACTTTAAGGAATAAGTTCCAAGCATCGTCATCATCATCATCATCATCGTCATTCTAGCGTATCACTAAGATCACGCTTGCTCTAACTAAATTCGAATACTCTTTGCAGAAATACTTTTACTAAAATGCCCCTGCTGAAGCACTCTCCTGCTGTAGCACTCCAACAGAAGCACCCAAACAGAAGCACCCAAACAGAAGCACAATAAGCTAATTTCTCTTAAGCAGATATTACCTGCTTGGACGAATAAACGGCATGTGTCTATTCACGTCTTTGTATAGCAAATAGCGAAATGGTCCTGGGCCACCGGCATAACAAGACTGCGGGCAAAATGCTCGCAACCACATGAAGTCACCCGCTTCTACTTCAACCCACTCACCATTTAAGTGATAGACAGCTTTGCCTTCAAGCACATACAAACCATGCTCCATAACATGCGTTTCATCAAACGGGATTACGCCGCCGGGCTCAAATGTAACGATGTTCACATGCATATCGTGGCGCATATCTGACTGTTCAGTGAAACGCGTGGTTTTCCAAACGTCATTAGTGTTTGGCATTGGAATGGCTTCTACTTCATTGTCGTTGGTAACAAAAGCGTCTGGGGCGTCAATACCGTCAACGTATTGATAGGCTTTTCTAATCCAATGAAATTTAAGATGTTTATTGCCGTTGTTTTTCAAAGTCCACTGACAAGCTGGCGGTAGAAAGGCATATCCCCCCTCTTCCAATTGATGCTCTTTACCTTCAATATTTAAGGTCATTGCACCTTCAACCACAAACAAAACACTTTCAGCTACGGCATCTAGCTCTGGTTTATCAGAACCGCCATTTGGCGCAACCTCAACAATATATTGTGAGAAAGTTTCTGAAAATCCGCTTAAAGGCCGAGCAATAACCCACATACGCATGCCTGTCCAAAACGGCAAGTAACTAATCACGATATCTGTTAGCACTCGTTTTGGGATAATTGCATAGGCTTCGGTAAAAATAGCGCGATCCGATAATAGTTGTGTTTGTGGCGGCAAGCCACCTGTTGGCGCATAATAAGTGTTTTTAGAAGCCATGTTGTTTGTTCCTTTAAGTTGCCAGAGCAATTTTAAGTTGTCAGAGCAATTTTTTATATAGAGGCATCTGCCAAAGTTGCCCCTATTGTATACAAAGTTGCAGACAATAAATAAAAACGATGAGTAAAACAGGATTTATTTCTCTTGCCATCACCCACTCGTCAGTAGCGATGCATTTAATTTAAGGATACCATAAGTGCTTACGCCACTTAACATAGCACTTCAAACTCTTGGTTATGCACAACATGCTAGCGCAGTCATAGAGACTGAATAAGTGAACTAGTTTCTATTTGAAAAATAAAAGGCAAATTGGTAGTTCCTGATGATAAAAGATATAGCAATAAAAAAGCTTAACAACTTGAGCGAAGACGACTTCACGCAGTTACTGGCTGAAATTTATGAGCACTCAAGCTGGATCCCCCGGAAAGCTTGGAGCAATAAACCCTATGACAATATGGAGCATTTACATCAAACAATGCTAAAAATTGTTGAAGATGCAACGCTCGAGCAAAAACTAGCGCTATTGCGCGCTCATCCGCAGTTAGCAGGCAAAGAAGCTAAAGATGGAACATTAACCGGTTCATCAACTGAAGAACAATCGGCAGCCAATTTGAATGCATTGTCTAAAGGTGAAATGGATGATATTACTGAGTTAAACCAACGATACGTAAACAACCATCAATTTCCATTTATTATTGCAGTTAAAAATCACGATAAAGCTGGCATATTCAGTGAGTTTAAACGCCGAATTAATAATCCAACAGATGAAGAATTAAACGTCGCTATTCAGCAAGTTGGCCTAATTGCCAATTTCCGTTTAACAGCATTATTTCATTGAGACCGCTTTCAGTAAGCCAATTTTAGAGGGTTTACTACAAAAATAAGGAACGCATAATGGCTAAATTATCCACGCATGTTTTAGATACAGCTAACGGGGTACCTGCCAAAGGTATTAAAATAGAGTTTTATCGCATTGAAGGTTCAAAGCAGGTACTAATTAAAACGCTAAGTACAAATGACGACGGCAGAACTGATGAGCTTTTACTCGATGATACAAGTATTGAAGTAGGTCAATACGTTATTATATTTAAGGTTGCAGACTATTTCACCAACATGGGAAATGCCAAAACCGAACCTGCATTCTTAGACTCTATTCCGATTCATTTTGGTATTTTTGACGCCACCGCTAATTATCATGTTCCGTTGTTGGTTTCTCCTTGGAGTTACTCAACTTATCGCGGAAGTTAATAAACTGTGTGCAGATTCATTCGCAGAATTTTAGCAATTGGCGACTGCGTAAATTTGTTTACGCAGGATGATTTTCTAACCAGTGCTGCGCAATATCTTGTCGCCTACATACCCAAACATCGTCGAACTGGCTGATATAATCAATAAACTTAAGCAAACTAGCGAAGCGTCCAGGTCGACCAATTATTCTGCAATGTAGACCAATAGACATCATTTTAGGCGCAACATTACCCTCTTCGTATAAAGTATCGAAGGCATCTTTTAGGTATTCAAAAAACTGAGCACCTGAGTTAAAGCCTTGTGGGCTTGCAAAGCGCATGTCATTGGCATCTAAACTGTAAGGCACTATTAGATGGGGCTTATTAGCTTTGCCATCAACATTTCCCGTGGCTTTACCGTTAAAATAGTACGGCAAGTCGTCGGCATAGCTATCAGCGTCATACATAAAGCTACCTTCATCAAGTACTAACTGACGCGTATTTTGACTCATTCGCCCAAGATAGAAGCCTTTGGGTTTTTCACCCGTCATGGACTCATGAATAGCGATAGCTTTTTTAAGATGCTCGCGCTCGGTTTCTATAGGCACATTTTGATAGTCTATCCAGCGATAACCATGACTAGCAATTTCCCAGTTCGCCTTGAGCATTGCTTCAACGGCCTCTGGATTACGCTGCATGGCCATAGCCACACCAAATACAGTGACCGGTAAGTTACGCTCAGTAAATAGTCTGTGTAATCGCCAGAATCCAGCTCTACTGCCAAATTCATAAAACGATTCCATGTTCATATGACGTTGGTTTTCAAATGCGGTAGCGCCAACAATTTCGGATAAAAAAGCTTCTGAAGCATTGTCGCCATGCAAAATACAGTTCTCTGCACCTTCTTCATAATTAATTACGAACTGCACGGCAACTTTAGCTTTGTTCGGCCAAGTTACTGTTGGTGGTTTGCTACCATACCCCAACATATCCCTTGGATAAGCATTCTCACTAGTTTCGATCATGGTATTTGTAACTCAATTTTTTCATTTTCAAATGTTAACTCATCGCAATTATTGCCAGGACCCGCACGATCAACGATAACAAACATTCTGCCTTTCTCTTCAGATACTAAGGGCATATGCCACACCCCAGCATGAAAGTTAAAACCTTGCTTTCCATTGGTTACAAATGCACGCAAATCAGCCCCAGTTACATCGGAGTCTTTTGCCGCGACAACTAATGCAACAGGTTCATCAAACATGGGTATAAAGGCCTGACTGCCCTTTGGATGGCGTTCGACTAAATCAAATTCAATAGGAAATGAACTGCCTTCCAAAATTTCAAAGAAACTAATAATAGGCCGGCCACCATCTGCATAATCAATATCAAGCTTAGCAAGGTCGTGATGCCTTTCTACCATGCCTGCGTTAATACTAAAATGATGGGAATCTTGAGTCTCAATGACGTCTCCATAAGGAGCAAATGCTTCTTTAGTCAAAGGCTCAGCAACTATAATTGTGGTTTTCATTCGCTTCCTTGCTTTAACTCTTGATACCACTGCGCCAGTGTTGTTCTTTCTTCATCCGTAATGCCGGTTAAGTTACCAATAGGCATTGCTTTAAGAACAACGGTCTGCTGATAAATTTGATCAGCTTGCGCTATGATTTGCGCTGGTGTGTCGTACATATAGCCTTTCGGCGCTGCCGCAAACCCGAGCTGAGTTGGTTGTGCAGCATGGCATGTAGAACAGCGTTGTTCAATTATCGAGGCTACAGTCGCAAACGAAACCTTCGGTGTAGAATCGGATATTTCAATAATCATATTTTTTGGTGCCATAGCCCAAATGACACCGATCATAATAATGATTGCCGCGACAAGTGCAGCCCTTAGAGGTTTTCCTTCGCTGTGTCGCGACACGAAGAAAATTCGTATAAGCGCACCCGCCATTGAAATCGCAATTAGGATCAGCCAGTTATATTCGTGAGAATAAGTCATTGCGTAGTGGTTGCTTATCATGGTGAACAGCACAGGCAGTGTAAAATAAGTGTTGTGAACAGATCGTTGCTTACCTGCAATTCCTGGCGCTGGGTTAACTTTTTCACCGGCATGTAAATTTTCTACCATCTTTCTTTGACCTGGAATGATGGTAAAGAAAACGTTAGCAGCCATAATTGTGCCCAGCATCGCGCCAAAGGTCATGAAAGCCCCACGCCCACTGAACATGTGAGTTAGCGCATAAGCTGAGATTGCGACAAGGACAAATATCACTAAGCCGAGCAATTTGTCATTTTTAGCAAGAGCCGACTTACAAAGTAAGTCATATATGATCCAGCCGCCAACTAAAAAGCCTAAACTAATACCGATAGCAACTGGCTGAGATATTTCCATAATAGTAGGGTCAATAAGGTAAATATCAGCGCCATACCAATATACGATGGCCATTAGGAAGAAACCGCTGATCCAAGTTGTATAAGCTTCCCACTTTGACCAGTGAAGGTCTTTAGTTAAAGGCTCGCTTTTTGGACCTAACATGTATTTTTGCGAATGGTAAAAGCCGCCACCGTGGACAGCCCAAAGCTCACCAAACACGCCATTTTTCGTATCTTCGTCTTTCTTTGGACTTCTCAATGAATTGTCCAGCATAACAAAATAAAACGATGCACCAATCCAAGCTATGCCAGTAATGATATGTATGCTTCGCACCAAAAAGTTCAACACATCAAAAAAATACGCCTCCACCTTGCTGCTCCTTTATATAAAAATTAAACTAATCTGTTTACAACATGCGCTAACAAAGGCGCTGCGCAATTGCTTTAGTATTGCATGCTGCTAGTGTAACTGAAAATTCAATTTTGTTTAGCTTAAAAATATCAAAAAAAAATGGCTGAACTTCAACAAATGAAGACAGCCATTTTTTATATTTTTACAGACTTCTTTTATGAAGCCTCACTATTACAGACAAGTCTGTTATTCGACTAATGCTGCATCAGCAAGCTTAGTGAGCTGGTCTTATAACATAACTTCACTTTCTGAATCAGCGCCTTTCTTAGCTTTTGTATCGTCGCTTTTTTGCTTTTCTGGCAGCAGCATGTCTCGTAGCTTCTTGTTCAATTCATCCCTAATTGCTGGATTTTCTTTGAGATACTTACAAGAATTTGCTTTTCCTTGGCCTATTCTTTCACTGCCATAACTATACCAAGCACCTGCTTTTTCGACTAACTTATGTTTTACGCCCAGGTCAATCAACTCACCATCGCGGTTAATCCCTTGGCCGTACATTATTTGGAACTCAGCTTGTTTAAATGGAGGCGCTATTTTGTTCTTTACAACCTTAACGCGAGTCTCGTTACCTACTACTTCGTCACCATCTTTAATGGCGCCTATTCGACGTATATCGAGCCTCAAACTTGCGTAAAATTTAAGCGCGTTCCCGCCTGTAGTCGTTTCTGGATTACCGAACATCACACCAATTTTCATTCGAATTTGATTGATAAAGACTAACATTGTATTGGAATGTTTAAGGTTACCAGTCAGTTTACGCATTGCTTGTGAAAGCATACGAGCCTGCAAGCCCATGTGACTGTCTCCCATATCACCTTCAATTTCGGCTTTTGGGGTCAGTGCGGCTACAGAATCAACCACAATGATGTCCACCGCACCTGAACGCGTTAACATATCGACAATTTCCAAGGCTTGCTCGCCTGTGTCTGGCTGAGACACTAACAATTCATTGATATCGACACCAAGCGTTTCGGCATAAATAGGGTCCAAAGCATGCTCAGCATCAACGAATGCACATACTTTGCCGTTTCTCTGCGCTTCTGCAATGACTTCTAATGTAAGTGTCGTTTTACCTGATGATTCTGGTCCATATATTTCGACGATTCGGCCCATCGGAAATCCGCCAGCACCGATAGCTACATCAAGCGCCAAAGAGCCAGTTGATATGGTTTCTACGTCCATCGACTTATTATCGCCAAGCTTCATAATAGAGCCTTTACCAAACTGCTTTTCAATTTGTGAAAGAGCAGCATCTAAAGCTAATCCTTTATTTTTATCAATCTTATCGTTCTTACTAGCCATTTTTATTCTCTCCGGATTTTAATTCAGCGATTTCCTGTTCAACTTTTTAAATGAAGGCATTTATAAGTTGGCAAACCAAAACATCTAATCATTTATATCGCAAGTATACTGTATAACCATACAGTTGCAATACTGTATTTCAATATTTTTTTATGTTTATGAATTTATTAATATTTTTATTTGGGATCAGCTAACTCAATATGTTTGAAGTGAGTGAGTTAATGTCTAATACGCATACTAGCGCAGTAAAGTTTAGCTGTTAACTAGGCTGTCGATCAGTTCTGTTAGAGCAAGGCCAATGGCTTGTTGACGAACTTGATATCGGTCGCCACTAAAGCATCGCGAAAAGCTTCTATTATTGCTTTCAGTTGCAATGGCAAACCATACCAAACCTACAGGTTTTGTTGCCGTACCGCCGCCAGGCCCAGCTACACCGCTAATAGAAATACACAAATCAGCAGCGCTTTTACGCAGGCCACCTTGCGCCATTTCCAAAACAACCTCAGAAGATACGGCACCATGTATTGCCAACGTATCCAAACTAACATTTACTTCTTCATTTTTTGCTTGATTTGAATAGGTCACCCATGACCTCTCGAACCATTGCGACGAACCCGCAACTTCAGTTATTGCAAATGCCACACCGCCACCGGTACAAGATTCAACGCTTGATACTTTTTTACCGCGCGCAAGGAGCTCTTGCCCTAAGGTGTGCGAGAGTGATTCAACAGTTTTTGCAGTTAAGTTTTGCAATGTCTATTTATATCCCTGTGGTTTTCATTACAATGGCATCATATATTAAAGACAAGCTGAAGTTGTCACAATAGAAACCTTCTCAAAAAGCATGCAAAACAATAATAACGAAAAAAATAAAACAAACGCGCCAGCAAATACACCAATGATGACGCAATACCTAAGAATTAAAGCTGAATATCCAGATATTCTGATGTTTTATCGTATGGGCGACTTTTACGAATTATTTTTTGATGATGCAAAGAAAGCGTCAAACCTGCTTAATATATCGCTAACAGCACGCGGAAAGTCAGGCGGCGAGCCAATACCAATGGCCGGAGTACCCTACCACGCCGCAGAAACCTATTTAGCTAAACTGGTAAAAATGGGTGAATCAGTCGCTATATGCGAACAAATTGGTGACCCAGCAACAAGCAAAGGGCCGGTCGAGCGAGCAGTTCAGCGCATCGTCACGCCAGGAACAGTTACCGATGAAGCACTGCTAGAAGAATCAAAAGACTCGGTTTTACTCGCCATTACAAAAGTAAACGATGTTTATGGTCTTGCTACAATTGACCTAACCAGCGGTAGGTTTATGATCTTTGATGCGCAAAGTGATGAGGCCTTTCAGGCGGAATTGCAACGAATTCAACCCGCAGAAATTTTATATCCTGAACAATGCGCTTTTTTTCACCTTATTGAAAAATGCAAAGGCTTGCGCCGTCGTCCTCAGTGGGAATTCGATACCGACACCGCGAACCTCAAGCTTAATACTCAGTTTGGCACTAAAGAACTAGACGGTTTTGGTATAAATACCAATGCGATATCAATTGGTGCTGCCGGTTGCGTTTTGCAGTACGTGCAGGAAACTCAGCGTATTTCACTGCCTCACATTCGTAAAATTAGTCAGTACAGAGCAGATGAGTCGGTTCTAATGGATGCCGCAACGCAGCAAAACTTGGAATTGACCAAAACGCTATCAGGCAACACTGAAAACACGCTTTTCGCAGTGCTGAATAAAACAGCCACAGCAATGGGAAGTCGTTTATTACAGCGTTGGCTTCACCGCCCGATAACCAACAGAAAAGATTTATCATTTAGACAAAACACCATAGCGGAAGTGCAGCGCCAAGACTACACGGTTCTGCAAGACTGGCTAAAACAAATAGGTGACCTTGAACGTATTTTGGCTCGTCTGGCGCTGCGCTCTGCTCGCCCAAGAGATTTTTCGCGCTTAAAAGAAGCGCTCAACACCCTTCCCAATTTACAGCAGTGGTTACAAGATTGTATTCCTTCATCTGAGAAGGGTTTATCTGAGCCAGCTCTATTACACAATGAGCAATCAAACAGTGAGCTATCAGACAGTGATCTATCAAACATTGAGCTATCAAACATTGAGCTATCAAACAAAGGCCCATTTGCTTCATTCAGCCAAGAGATTGGACAATACCCTGACATAGCTGAATTGCTAAACCGCGCAATAATAGATAACCCGCCAGTTGTGCTGCGAGATGGTGGCGTTATTGCCGAAGGTTACTCTGAAGAACTTGACGAATTGCGAGCACTGTCTAAGGGCGCCACTACTTTCTTGACCAATTAGAGATAAGAGAGCGAGAGCGCACGGGCATTCCAACGCT
>CAJQOP010000008.1 GCA_905479945.1 uncultured Glaciecola sp.
GCAGAAGCTGAAAAATTTGGTACGTTTATTAGCGGTAACAGCGTTTTTGCTTATATGATAGGTGTTCTGTTAGTTGTCTATCTTATACTGCAAGGCGGTGTAAAACAGGGTATTGAAAGAGCAGCAAAAATACTTATGCCGGCACTTTTCGTTATGCTAATAGCGCTCGTGATTTTCGTATTAACACGCGATAACGCGATGGCAGGTGTCGAGTTTTATCTCATCCCTGATTTTTCCAAAATAAATGCCTCGGTAGTCAATAGTGCACTTTCACAAGCTTTCTTTTCTCTGTCGCTTGGAATGGGAATAATGATTACGTATGGCAGTTATATTGACAGTAAAGCGGATGTACCTAGCTCTGCCAAATTAGTAGCATTAACTGATACCGCTGTGGCCTTTACCGCCGGTCTAATGATTTTACCTGCTATATTCTCGTTCAAGCCTGACATCAATCCAGAGGAATTAAGTGAATCTTCGATTAGTATGATTTTCTCATTCTTACCTCAAATTTTCTTAGAATTGCAAAACAGCATTGGTTACTTTGGCGCAAGTTTTGTGGCGAGCGTATTCTTCCTATTGGTTTTCTTTGCAGCAATTACTTCATTGGTTTCCATTTTTGAAGTGCCGGTGGCGTCATTAATGAGTGAAAAGGGATTGGAGCGAAAACCAGCTTTGCTGATTTGCGGTATTTTACTCGTTGTCTTCTCTGTTATGTGTGCGCTGTCTTTTGGTCATTCTGAGTTCTTCACGAATTTCATCACATATGCTGGTAAAGATAATTCATTTTTTGATGTCGTCTATGATGTTTTCTACGATACTATTTTGCCTTTAAATGGCTTCTTAATATGTATTTTTGTAATATATCGTTGGAAAAAACACAATTTTAATGCAGAGCTAGATAAAGGTGCTCCAACGTTTAAAAAGAGCTTATTTGAACGCTATGTAAACATTTCTGTGGGTACATTTATACCTGTTATCTTACTGGCGATATTCATTAATACAGTTGCGGTAAAGTACTTTGGAACGTCACTGCTAGGCTAGATAAAAGCTAGGCTAGATAAAAGCTAGGCTAGATAAGAAGCTAGGCTAGATAAAAAGCTAGGCTGATGAAAGGCTAGGTAGACGATAGTTAGCGATAATATTCAAAGCCCTACTTGCTAGGGCTTTTTGTTGTCTGGAACTTACTGTAGTAAGGACGGAAGCATCTGATAGGGGCTTGAATAAGTCAATTTTATATCTAGCTTGTTCAATGTTTCTGTAGAATCTATAAATTTTCCATCGACTATTGCTCTTTTGTCTGCGGCAAAGGCGGGCAATCTAATATCTAACTGCTGGGCACACCAAGTGTAATAACTTTCCCTGCTAGGGTGTTCAGTGCTGCACAGATTGCCTGCAAAAAAGTTTGGAATTGGCGTATTCTCATTGGCTTTCTTTACTTCAGGTTTCTTGCTGGTTAAATCTTTGTTATTGCTAAGGCTTAATAATGCTGAAATTACGCGGATAACATCTTGTTGATGTATTAAATTGACAGGATTTTTTCCCAATGGAATATCGGATTTCTTTGACAAGCTCGTTATTGGATGTCGATCCTCACTGACTAAGCCTGCAAGGCGCAATACGCTAACTAGCATTGGTGCCTTTATACTTTTGTCATTGCTCGCCACAACTGCCATGCTTTTTAAATAAAGTTCTAATTCGACATGTGCTTTTCCTGACGGCGTATTTGGACTCAATAAAGAGTTATTACTTATACAGCCAGCATGGTTTCCAAACACCGATGTCGTGCTTATAAAGCAAATATGCTTTGCATTATTTTGTGCAAGGTAATCAAACAGAAGTTTCATGGCCTGAACAAATAGATCGTGAGAGAAGTCGCGCCGCCCAGGCGGAATATTAACAACAATATTGGCGTTTGCAATTGCAGCTACTGGCAGCAAGTTGACATCTGAGTGATATAAATCGTACAAATGAGTAGCAATGCCTTGTGTGGTAAGTTTTCTAGCTTTTTGCTTGTCTCGGGTTGTGCCAGCGACAACATCGCCGGCATCTATGAAGTGCTTTGCTAAAGGGCTGCCTAACCAACCCAGCCCAATAATAAAGTGTTTATGCATTGTTATTTGTGGTGACAATGTCTACGCCGCTTAAACCCATTATTTGTTGCACCTTGCTTTCAGAGGCATCAATTGTGGTCAACATATCACAAAGCTTTTTTGCTTCAACTTCTATTTGGTCTGTTTTACCTTCCATTTTTGCCTCTATTTCGTCGCCCATTCTCTCCATGCGCTGTTCAAAGGGCTCGGCAGAACCATCTCCGCTTAGCATGCTCCTCCCCATTTGAACTAGAAATTCACCCATCGCATTGTCCATAATATCAGACACTATTTGATCAACTTCAGCATCAAAGTCTGCGCCGAAAGCTAAATCGGTTTCAAGAGCTTCAGTATCGAATGTTAAAGAATCTGGATTTTGATAAACATGTTCTTTAAGTTGAGTATGCAAGTCGTTGAGTTTCGTCTCCAATTGAGTCGCGACTCTACTTTCATCACCTAAGAACCCTCTCAGAACCTCGGTTACTGCGATATTAGCAATCTGTATACCTTCCGCAGCAACTGTCATTACCTGTGGAATAGCTTGCTCAATCGAGTCGTAATACTCTTTAACCCACTGGGTTTCTTGATCTGACAAACTTTGAGCTTGGTCATTTATGAATACACGGTAATCGGCGGTGATTTTTATACTATCTTTGGCATCGGTTTTTACAGTTAGCGCTTTGTCGGCAAAACGCAATTCGCCTTCTAAGTTAATCTCACATTGGTCACTATGATATATATGCTTACCTGCAATGGTGTCAGCTTGAACATTGGCGTTAAAGGCACTTAACGCTACAAGACTAATAGAAGTAACAATGATTTTTTTCATTTTTGATATCCTTATGACAAAGTCGGAGTTTAATATGTGTGTTTCAATATCGCTATTAAAATAAGTTCTTAGGCTCGTTTATTATGCTTAAGAGCCGCTTTTGTTAGTTTATTTGCAAAGATTGTTCCCGATTTTAAATATTTATTAAATTCAATATCTTACATATTAATTTCATTTTATAGCTTGCGATATATAGTTGTAATATAGGTAATTTACTCAACACTTAGCGAGATTGACCAAGATCAAACAGAGTAAAAAAACGTCTCGCTAGGATGTGACATTTTTTCATTTTAGTGCATAATACGCCCGTTTTCGGTTTTCAATTTAGGAATTTTATGAACGGTATACTAAGTGGTTTGTTATTCGGTGCAACATTACTCGCTTTGGTTTTAGGTTTAACGTGTATCGTAATGGCGTTCTTGACTGGAAAAACAGGTGCTGAAGCGATGCGCGAAAGAATTGAATACGGTTTTATGGGTGTGTCTGGATTAGTAGTAAGCTCATTGTTAGCCTGCGCAGCAGCATAGATACCTTTCTTAGTTTAAAATTTACAAAAAACGCGCTATAGCGCGTTTTTTTGTGCTGGCTCATTGCTCGAAATACGTTGATAAGCTTTGAGTTTAAATACGGGTAATATTGCCAGTACATGGTCAAAAATATCAGATTGAATTTTCTCATAGGGAACCCAGTCTTGCTTTTTACTAAAGCAATAGATTTCTAAAGGAATACCAATTTCTGTTGGTTTAAGCTGCCTTACCATACAAGTCAGATCTTGATTAATGAACTCATGATTCTTCAAATATTCGGCTAAATAGGCCCTAAATGTACCTAAATTCGTTAAACGACGGCAATTTAGGATGTCTTTTTCATCTATAGACTTTTGTTTCCTATCTTCTAGCAATTCATTTTTCTTATCTGTAAGGTAGGAACCTAGCAACTTCATGGTTTCCCACTCTTCCAATAATTCGGCATCAGCAAATGCAACTGAATGCACATCAATATAAATTGAACGCTTGATTCTTCTGCCGCCCGATTCTGTCATTCCGCGCCAATTTTTTACGGCATCTGTGGTTAAAGCATAAGTCGGTATGGTTGATATGGTTTTATCCCAATTTTGCACCTTGACGACATTCAAGCCAATTTCAAGAATTTCGCCATCCACCTCATACTTTGGCATCGCAATCCAATCACCAGTATTGAACATTCTATTAGCAGCGATCTGAATACCTGCAACGAAACCGAGTATGGTATCCCTGAATACTAACAGCAATACTGCCGCTACGGCTGTTAAGCCAGACAACAGATAGATCGGGCTTTTACCCAATAGCAGTGACAGTAAGAGAAAAATGAAAATGAGAGTGAAAAGTAGCTTAGCAACTTGAACCAAACCGGTAATTGGCGCTTTTTTAGCGAGTTTGCTTTTACTGTAAATACTCTCAATAGCGGTCAGCGTAGCGGTTAATATTCGCCATATTGTAAAGAGCAAATAGATGGCGCTTAACATACTTAATATGATGTATAGATTTTGCTCGGGCTCAAAAAATAAGGCGTAAGTTGAATAGATAATTATTCCGGGAACGATGCGAGCAATTCGCCTAAATACGCCGGCCTTTAATAAACAATCGTCCCATGTGATATTCGATCTAGCAACCAATCGCATTACTTTAAAGTGTAGTATTAACTTCGCGATAACTAAGCCAGTTATCGCTGCAATTAAAATAAAACTCAGAGCAATTAGCTGATAAGAAATACTCCCTTCTGTTATAGCAAGACCAAAATAACTCACGCCTTCTATTAAAAGATCTACAAACCGAGTGGCAGCCTCAGCCTGACCAGTAACCGCTTGGCCAATAACCGCTTGTCCAGAATCTGCAGTTGCAGAGAATATTTCTAGTATATGATTCATTTCATTATGCCTTTAAGCCTTCCATCAATGCTTTCATTCGCTTATTTTTGATAACCCACAAGTCATTTAGCCAGCCTTGAAACTTCCCTCTAAAGCTCTGATCATTGAAGTAGTCGCCTATGGCTTCGTTCGATACAGGCAGAACGCTTACGTCAATCACGATATGAGTAAGCTCACCACTGAGCATTTCGCGCATTGGATGACCTGAGTTCTTTGGGTACGCAATTGTAATATCCAAGAGATTATTGAACTGTTCACCCATCGCTGCCAATGTAAACGCAATACCGCCCGCTTTTGGGCGTAACAGATGTGAAAATGGACTGTGACGTTGGACAGCTTTGTCTGATGTGAAGCGAGTTCCTTCCACAAAGTTGATAACTGATGTTGGACTGTCTACAAATTTTTTACACGATTTTCTGGTAGTTTCGATGTCCTTTCCCTTTAAGTGAGGATTTCTTGCGATAAACTCCTGTGAGTATCGACGCATAAATGGCATATCTAGTGCCCATGCGGCGATGCCAACGAAAGGCAGCCAAATGAGTTCCTTCTTTAAAAAAAACTTTGGAGGTGATGTATGTTCAGCGCAAAAACGAATAAGCAAAATGATATCTAAATAACTACTGTGATTGGCGATAATCAAGTACCACTTATGTTTGCTAAGCTCTTTATCAACTTTTACTTCCAATTTAACCTTATTAAAAAATTTGATGAAACCAACGCTAATAACACTAAAACTAAAGTAAAAAAAGTGCATTACCTTTAGTAATACAGATCTGACAATTTTTATCGGTATGATTAGGCGGACAACGCCAAAACAAACAATTGATAGCCCCCAAAAGCCTAAATTTGTCATTTGTAGAATGAAATGCAGTGGAAAAATAAAATATGATTTTAACTTTTTCATTTGCTGTTACGCTCGATTGACTCAAGGTCTGCATTTTTTTCTTCCCACATTTGATTCAACCAATGTTGGAATTTTTCTTTTTGTACAGGATCATCAAAGTAGGATGCTGAAAACGTGCCGTTGCTAAATAAGTCGTCTATTAACACTGTTTTTATTCTTACATTTATTGTTGAAACTTTACCACTCACAAAATCCCAATAGGTAGGAATACCCTCTGGGTAATGAATAGTAACGTCTACAAGCTTAGTTAATTGTTCGCCCATTGCACCAAGAACGAATGCAAGTCCACCCGCTTTTGGAGGTAATAGTTTTGAATAAACCTCGCCCGAGCTAAGCCATTTTTTCTTTGTAAACCTTGTACCCTCTATAAAATTCATCACGCAAACAGGCTTATGTTGGAATTTTTCACAGGCTTTTTTTGTTGTTTCTAAATCCTTTCCTTTGAGGTGGGGATTTTTATCCAAAAAAGCGCGGCTGTATCTTCGCATAAATGGGAAATCTAAAGCCCACCAAGCAATACCTATAAAAGGCACCCAAATTAGTTCTTTTTTGAGGAAGAATTTCAGAAAAGGTATTTTACGATTGAAAATGCGTTGTAATACAAGAATATCAACCCATGACTGGTGGTTCGAGGTTACCAGATACCATTCTTTGGTTGATAAGCCCTCGAGGCCTTTAATGTCGTAGCGCGTTCGTGAAAATATGTTTTGGTTGATATTATTGATGGTAATCCAAGTGGTTGCACAACCATCGAGAGGGAACGAAATCAGCTTTTGCCAGGGTTTAATTGGAATAACTTTTAATATCGATAAAAATACAATAGGAAAAACCCAGAAAACGGTATTCAGAAAGTACCCTGTTGCCGACAAACTACCACCAATAATATAAAACAATGCGCGCATAGACTCGTTTTTTCACTTCAAATCGAACATTATATACGAACATCGGCGCTCTGCCGACGCAAATACATGATATCAGATGCTTATTCTGGATCGATGGTCACAACCGACAGTTGATTACGACCATTGCGTTTACATTTGTACAATTCTTCATCGGCTATATTTATAACCTCATGCAGGCTTAAAAGGCTATTACCTAATAAGCTGCAAACGCCGATGCTGACAGTAAAGCTAACCGGAGTTTGCAGACCTTTAATATTCACCAACATATTTTGGGTTTGCAGAAGTATATTATGAATAAGTTGATGATGTGACCTAACATCTTTTCCTGACATCAAAATAATAAATTCTTCACCACCATAACGACCAATGATATCTGTTTCTCTCTTACAACTTTTTTGCATCAACTCAGAGAAAGCTTTCAAACATTCATCGCCTACTAAATGCCCATAGCTATCATTGATGAGTTTGAAATGATCAATATCGATAAGTGCTAAACTGATGGGCTGATGCAGCCTTTGATTGGTTTTAATAGCATTGTAAGCAATCTCGTCGAAACCGCTGCGGTTAAGCAATTGAGTTAATCCATCCTCTCTTGCTTGTGCAGCCAATTGTAAGTTCATTTGTTCTAATTGGTTGGTTTTTTCTGTCACTTGTTGTTGCAACTGATCTTCAAAGTCGCGCAATAAATTATGCGATTTTCGGAGTTTCGCAGCAACTTCATTTATTTCTTGGCTCGATGTCGCGCCTCCAATGTTTTCGAAATTGGAGATGTATGAGTCAGAGCTGTTTTGCAGTAATTTTACCAATGGAGAGGTAATTTGCTTAGCTAACCTGTGCGCAATGAATAGGAACAATAGAATAATGCTGACGACTGTAACCGCAAGTACTAGCAGATGATGACTAAATAATTTCGCTAGTTCGTCAGGTTGTTTAATAATAAAAATTTTCCAATCAAAGCTATTTTGTGCAAGGTGATACGGGTAGTTTTTACCCTCTATTAACAGCATTGGAAAATTTGGAATAAGTCGGCTTTGACCTATTTTCATGGTGTACTTATCCAAATTATTCAAACCTATAGGAGAGGAGGAGTAAATAACCTGGTTGTCATTGTCAGTAATTATGACGAAATTTGATTGTAAGTTTGACTCCATATTTTCATGCAAGGTGGTAATAAACTGCAGGTTCATAGCACCTAATATAGCGCCTTTAAATTCGTTACCATCGAGTATAGGACTTGCCATTGCGATCATAGGTGCAGAAATAATCCCTCTACTCATCATTGCGCCTGAAATAAAAGGCGTTTTATTGTCACGGGCGTGTTTGAAGTACAAACGATCGTTTACGAATCTTAAGTTTTTCGGTAAA
Source organism: uncultured Glaciecola sp. (assembly GCA_905479945.1). Classification (GTDB taxonomy): domain Bacteria; phylum Pseudomonadota; class Gammaproteobacteria; order Enterobacterales; family Alteromonadaceae; genus Glaciecola. The sequence goes on from CAJQOP010000008.1 coordinate 7,997, forward strand.
TTTTTAAGTTCTTCGTTATATCGGGGAGGAGCAAAGTAGGCAGTAAACCCGTCAGCCTGAATATACGTGATGTTGAAGAAGTCTGGGTATTCCGATTGAGCATCTACTAAAATTTTCTGTCTAGTTTGTTCATCCGAAACGTGGGTAAGTGTACGTGCTATTTGGTTTATAAGGCTGAAGTGCTGATTAATAAAGCGATCCGTTGCCAAGCTAATACTCGTTGCTTCCGCTCGCAGTATTTTAACTAACTGCTCTTCATTGCGCTCGCTCGCGGTGCTTGCCAACATAAATGATACCGTTACTAGGGGTAATATTAATGTGAGAGCGCTAAGCGCAAATATATTTGAAGACAGGCTTTTGTTTGCAGAGTTAATGTGGTCGGAAATCCATTTAGCCGGAGTTAATAAAAAGAACATCGCAGCTATTGAACCGTTAAATAATCCATTTAATCCTTGTGAGGCTGAAAAAATAAAGCTGATCTCTTCACCGTTTACTACATTTGAAAAACTATTCAAATAAAGCCAATACAATGGACTACCAATAAATAACCAAAAGCCTAAGGATGCAATAACCACAAAACATCGCTTGCGTGTTAATAGCGCAATGACTAAAAACTCGAGTAGACCGATACCCACGTCTAATATTGGTCGGTCGGCTAAATATAGGGAGGCTAGGCTGAAAATAAGAGTAACTAAAGAGGCGCGAATACCAAAGGTAATCATCACGTAGATGCATATGCCCATTCCCCATGAGAGGCTCAATGCACCATAGATAGGGATAGATAAAAATAGATTAGCGACGGCGGCAAATACACCAAACAACAATCCTTTCAGAAGTGTTTGGCGGATCCGTTTAGCGGTTAAATTTGGCATCTATTGAAGGCGTTATATTCTTATTCTATTTGTCGACTAACACTAGCGTTAATCTAGTTGAAAGTCTAGAATCTTAAGACAACACTTGTTAACAATTTACATGGTGCTTTTACTCGTCTATCTATAATAATTACGAGACGCTTACCTAGCCCCTACCCAGTCTTTACTAAACTGCAATAATAAGACTGCAAGCAGACAAAACTAAGCTAACGAGCAATGCTCATTGAGCGTAAATGGAGATTTTGTTTTTTCCAGTCCGCTTGCTTTTGTAAAGTTGTTCATCAGCAGACTTTACTAATCCTTCATATGTCATGCCAAAATTAGTGCTTAAGCTACTAACACCAACGCTGATTGTCATTTTAACGACAACATCATTGTTGGAAATTTGCGTTTTCTGTACTGACTTATGAATTGATTTTGTCAGTTCATGATGCTCTTCAATTTGACCGCCGCTTAACAAAATAATGAATTCCTCACCGCCATATCTGCCCATCAGGTCAGTGTTGCGCTTACAGAATTGATTGAGGTTTTTTGCAATTGAGACAATGCACTTATCACCGAATGGGTGACCATATGTATCGTTAATGAGTTTGAAATCGTCAATATCTATTATTACCATTGAAAGCGGTATTTTGTTGCGCACACAACTTCGAAATGTAGTTTGCGCTAAGTCATCAAACCCTGAGCGATTTAAGAGCTTTGTCAAACCATCTTTTTGGGCGAGGTTATATAGCTGCTGATTGATTAATTTCAGCTGCTTAGTTTTGTCCTTAACTTGCTCACTTAATTGCTCCTGAAAGTTTAGCATGACATCGCGAGAGCTTATTAATTTGCGGGTAACCTTAACGAGCTCAACACTTACCTCTGCTTCTTTTTCAATATCCCCAACATAACTAGTGTCGGTGAAGTGATCAGCTAAATGCACCAAAGGCATTGTTATACGTTTACTCAAATGATTGGCGATAAATGAAAATACGATTAAGGTAATTAGTAGGCCAACTGCCAAAATATAAAAATTATGTGAAATAATACGAGTTACCACCTCGGGAGAGCTTAAGACCGTAATTGTCCAACCATGCACTGTGGATGCTTGGTAGTAGAGATAAGGTTTATCTTGCAAGGTTAACTCAGGAATATTTTCAATAAGCAGATTGTGGCTTAGTTTATAGGTAAATTGAGACAATTCAGGTAAGTCTAATTCGCTAGAAGCAAAAATAACTTTACCTTCTTTGTCAGTGATTACATATTGGTTAAAAGCACTGTCGTCAATATGCCTAGCTTTAAAATCAGAAAATGATGATAACCTTATTGCGCCTTGTGAAATTCCAAAAAATTGCCCGCCTGATACGATTGGTGCCGATACGGCAAGTATTGCGTCGTTGCCAAAGCCAACTCCCGAAATAGCAGGTGATACTTGAGCTTGTAAGGTGCGTTTAGCATTTTTAAAATAGTCTCTTGTTTGCAAAACATGAGTGCTTAGTGTACCCAGCATTTTCGCGTATTTCATTGGTGTAGCGTAATTTATAGTGCCGCTTTCGTCAGATACCAACATGCTGACAAAATGAGGGTGATTCTCGGCAGTAGCATCTAAAATAGTTTGAACAGGAAGTGTAAAAATTGATTTAGACAGTGTTGATGAAAGTGTTTTTGCGGGAGATAGATGGCTGTTGACAAATGCTTCACCTACATAAGTAATTTGCTCTCCTTGTCGCTTAAGCATATTTGCAATGTCTTGTTCTTTTTGTAAGGTATTTTGCCAAGTAAAAACCAACGAGATGGCAATAGTAGGTAGGGTCACCGTTAACATGCAGAGTGAAAATATAACCGTCGCAAACTTAGGTGGTTTACCTCGGTACTTTCGGTAAGCGCTTTGCAACGGCACAAAAGAGTATACGAGCGCGGCGACTGAGGCGCTAAAAATCCCATTTATGCTAATAGTTAGACCAGATATGATTAAAAGTTCAGACGTTACTGCGCTTGTTAGGGCAAGCAATAATAATGTTAGTGGAACGCCAATTGTAAGCCAATAAATGGCATCACAAAACAACAACGTTTTTCCTTTATGCAAGCAAATATGTACAGCAAAGATTTCGCTAGCGAGAATAAAAAACAAAAATGGGTCATTTTGCTTAATGACTAGCGCTAATGCCGATATCACTGCGGCGATTATGCCAGCGTTTAAGCCTCTAGTGACTAAGCATAAAAAAACGAATATTTGGCCAAAATATAATGAAAAATGGCCATAGAATGGGACACTTAGGAAATAGTTAACCAAGCCACCAAGCACACCAAAACCAATGCCAAATATTAGCACCCCTGCGGAAAATACAGATTCTGTTTGAGTGGATGGGTGTGTGGCTAAACGGGTAATTTCGAAATCCTTTTCTTAGAACTTTGTGATTAGACTCGCTACACCAAGTTTTCTTGACCGTTAGGATGTTAGTCTTTTACGCTTTTAGATCAAGGTAAACGGCAAAATATATAGTACTTATTGCATTAAGTGCTTATTTTTTGTGCATTGGTTGATGCTGTAATTGTATTGATCTTAATCTTTAAAGCATGAATACTCCCATTATATAAAATTATTTATTTTAGGAAGCAAATGGAACACAAATATATAAAATCAAAAGCGGCTGTTGCATGGGGTCCAAATCAAGCACTCGTTATAGAAGAAATTGATGTCATGCTTCCGAAGTCGGGTGAAGTACTAGTTAAGGTAGTAGCTAGTGGCGTCTGTCATACCGACGCTTTTACCCTCTCGGGGGAGGATCCAGAAGGTTTATTTCCTGTCGTACTAGGGCATGAAGGCGGCGGCATTGTTGAACAAATTGGAGAAGGAGTCACCAGCGTTGCGGTTGGCGACCATGTTATTCCTCTATACACGCCTGAATGCCGTGAATGTAAGTTTTGCTTATCAGGCAAAACTAATTTATGTCAGAAAATTCGTGAGACACAAGGTAAAGGGGTTATGCCCGACGGCACTTCTCGCTTTTATAAAGATGGAAAACCCCTTTATCACTATATGGGTTGCTCTACATTTTCTGAATATACCGTTTTACCCGAAATTTCATTAGCAAAAGTAAATAAAAAAGCCCCATTAGACGAAGTTTGTTTATTCGGCTGCGGTGTAACTACCGGAATTGGCGCAGTAATGAACACAGCCAAGGTGAAAGAGGGCGACACTGTTGCCATTTTTGGACTCGGCGGCATCGGCCTATCAGCCATTATTGGCGCAATGATGGCCAAGGCCTCTCGTATCTTGGTTATCGATATTAATGAAAGTAAATTCGAATTAGCTCGAAAATTAGGCGCTACTGACTGCATTAATCCAAAACTAATCGACAAACCTATTCAAGATTACATTGTTGAGCTTACCGATGGCGGTGTAGATTTCTCTTTTGAGTGTATTGGTAACGTTGACGTGATGCGCAGTGCGCTAGAGTGCTGTCATAAAGGGTGGGGCGAGTCGGTGATCATTGGTGTCGCTGGTGCAGGCCAGGAAATAAGCACTCGACCTTTTCAATTAGTCACTGGAAGAGTTTGGAGAGGAACTGCTTTTGGAGGTGTAAAAGGACGCACTGAGTTGCCCGACTATGTTGAAAAGTACCTTAAAGGTGAGATCAAACTCGATGACTTTATTACGCATAACTTACCAATAGAAAGTGTGAACGAAGCCTTTGATTTGATGCATGAAGGCAAAAGCATTCGTTCTGTTGTGCATTTTCAACATAGCCCAAAAACTTAGCGGAGGTACAATGGAAAAGCTGTCTTCGAATAAAGTTTTTGGTGGCGAACACGCTCAATATAGCCACTATTCTTCGGTAAACAATTGCACGATGAATTTTGCGGTTTATATGCCGCCTATTGCTATGGGTGAGGGTAAAGAGGCCAAACGAGTTCCTGTTATATATTGGCTTTCCGGCCTAACCTGCAATGAACAAAATTTCATGCAAAAAGCAGGTGCGCTAAGGGCTGCAGCTGAATTAGGTGTAGCAATTATCGCACCTGATACTAGCCCTCGTGGTGACGATGTGCCGGATGATCCGGACAAAGCATATGATTTTGGTATTGGTGCTGGCTTTTATTTGAATGCAACGCAAGCACCTTGGTCAAAACATTATAATATGTATGACTACATTACTACAGAGTTACAAGCTTTAGTTAAGGACACGTTCTGGGTAAATGACAAAGCCTCTATATCTGGTCATTCCATGGGTGGACATGGGGCGCTAGCCATTGGTTTGAAAAACCCTGAGATGTTTACTTCTATTTCAGCATTCAGCCCGATTTGTAACCCTGTGAATGCGCCGTGGGGTAAAAAAGCGTTTAGCCAATACCTAGGGGACGACGAAAATAGTTGGTTAGAATATGATGCTTGTTACTTGCTTGAACAATCGAAGCAGCAGACTCCTATTTTAATTGACCAAGGCACTGATGATAACTTTTTAGCCGAACAATTGATGCCGGACAATCTAATCAAAATGGCGCAAAAGTCCGATTACCAGTTATCACTTAATATGAGGTCGGGTTATGACCATAGCTACTTCTTTATAGCTAGTTTCATTGATGAACACCTATCTTTTCACGCTCAACACCTATTCGGTGACGAGCAAAAGTAAGGTATTGTCTTAGATATCAAACCGAACTCAAGAATACCCTAAACGGGACTTAAGAGAGAAAAAATCAGGTAATCTAGTTATTCGCTTTTAATCGCTATTGTCGTAAAGAAGTAGAAAAATGAAATTAGCTTTCTTGATTGGTTTGTTATTTACGTCAGCGTCCTGCGTTGCTGTTGACCTGCGCTTTAAAGACAGCGGGCAATTGCCCGAAGCAGGGCCTGCGCAAACATCCGTGCCAGCGTGGCTATCATCACGCTTGGCTAAATCACAACCTATCGCTTTTACACCATTCGGTGCAGATCAGCCTCTTACTATAGGTGGTGGCACTATCGGCGGCGGAACTTCTCGACAACCTGATGCATTTACTTACGGTCGCCCGGTTTATCAAAACTCACTAATCGGTTCCCAATCTGTAGGTCTTGATTCAGGTTCCGTTGGCTTTTTCACTGAATTTCAATTTGTTATTAGACAAGATTTGTTTTTGACTGGTAATTGGACACGTTTGCATCAGTCATACAATGATAGCTACGATAGTAATCGTATATTACGCCCAGTCGAGTGGAGCTTAATTACTGAATCAAGGGCATCAACGGCAAAGACAGTTGGATTAAATTGGAATATTTACCAGGGTTGGCGCGCTTATGCAAAGCTGCAAACAGTTAACGGCTCAGCATGGATACCACAACTTAATATTCCACGCTTTGTTACGCAAGACGCAGAAGATTGGACCTTAGCAGCAGTGGAAATTGTCTATAGCTTCTAAGGTGAACGGGGCTCGTGATAACCTGCAATGCAAGTGACACATACTACCTATACATGGTGGCTCACATGGACAAGACTGGCTGTTTATTTTTCGCCCAAGCTTGTGATTACAATTGACGCTATCTAAGTTATTTGTAAATAGTTTCCTACTTTCGCCCTCTCAAAAATTCTTTTAAAGCTATTGCTCTCAATTGCCGCAATATCTCGTTCTATAAGCTATAAGCGGCATTTGACTATTTGTTGCTTAGTGAGTAAATTGGTAATCAAACCAGTAAGGATTAGGCATGGATGTCACTAAAATTAAACGGTCTTTAAATCCGAACCATATAATGGCATGGTCCTTCAGCATCTCGTTATTCTTTATAGCGGCATTGTCAGTTGTAGTCTATTTTATGATAGAACATACCGTTGATAAGCAATCAGAGTCTTCAAAATACATCAATATCAGTGGTCAGCAACGTATGCTCTCCCAGCGAGTAGTATTGCTCACACTTGAATATAAACTGCGAAAATCCGCCGAAGTAAAAAAGCAGGCCTTAGACTCACTTTTAATACTCAAAAAAAAACACATGTTTTTGCTTTCGAATCATGCCTTGGCAATTAGCAAGGGTTTGCCTTCACCATTATCCGCATCCTTATATAATTTATATTTTTCTGAGCCCCATAATATTAGCGAAAAGGTGCCAAAGTTCGTATCTTTAGTTGGAGATGATTGGCAATCCAATGATGCGAACGATAATGTATCTAATGTTAAACTTGAAATGGCATCATTAGATTTTGCAAAAAATGAGTTACTCATCGCGTTTGATACTGCAGTTAGTCAGTATGAGTATGAAAGTACGACAGAAATCAAAAATTTATTAGCAGTACAAAAAGCCATTTTATTATTAATAGTGCTTGTTGTGCTAATGGAGGGGGTATTCATAATAAAGCCTCTATTAGCCAAATCAGAAAAGTTTGCAGAAGTTTTGCAAAAAGAAGCCAATGTCGATTATTTGACGGGGCTTTTAAACCGACGTTCTTTCGAAATATTGTCAACGCAAGCAATTGCCTTAAGTCAAAGGTACGAGTCGGAATTATCGATTTTATATATCGATATTGACAATTTTAAATCATATAACGATAAATATGGCCACAAAAAAGGCGACAGTGTTATTCAACTCGTCAGTGCTGTAGTCAAAAAGAATGCTAGACATTCAGATTCTGTATTTCGTTTTGGCGGAGAAGAGTTTGTAGTGCTACTTCCTAAAACATCAGATCAAGAAGCAGTTCAATTGGCTGAAAAAATTAGTATGAAAGTGTCCGAAGCTACTAGCGATAGGCAAAAATTTGATGAATGTATAACCATTAGTTGCGGTGTATCCTCATATATCCATCAAGAGAAAGGTCCCGAGGCTGTTTTAAAACGAGCTGATGATGCGCTTTATCAAGCAAAAAATTCCGGACGAAATAAGGTGATTTTATTTTCTTCTTAATAAGTTACGTTTTACCCTCTGACAATATCCCGTATGACCTCTCCTAATTCTTTTTGTAATGCTATAATACTTTATCGCTAGGTTTTTAGTGAAAAAGACTTCACCAAAAAGTGCTTTAGTTCCTCTACAAGGGCAATTAAGCACTAGAAAGAATAGATATCACTTTAGATATTGGTTTAAGAACAGTATTTACATATATAAAACATGAGTTTAAGTTGAATCAGATAACAAACCCCATAGATCATCGCTTTTCCGTAGCCCCAATGCTTGATTGGACAGATCGACACTGTCGATACTTTTTACGTTTACTATCAAGACACACGGTTCTATATACCGAAATGGTGACTACAGGCGCAATTATTCACGGAAAAGGCGACTATTTAGCATTCAACAAAGCCGAACAGCCTATTGTTTTGCAATTAGGCGGCAGCGATCCTGAGGCAATGGCCCAGTGCGCTGAAATTGCAGAGCAACGCGGATATGATGAAGTAAATATTAATGTTGGCTGCCCATCTGATCGCGTTAAAAATGGCAGCTTTGGTGCTTGTTTAATGGCCATGCCGGAAACGGTAGCTCAATGCGTTAGCGCTATGCAGTCAAAGATCAAAATTCCAGTAACTGTTAAATGCCGAATTGGCATTGATGATATGGATGATTACAAAGGTTTAAGTCGCTTTGTGAATTTAGTATCGGATGCTGGTTGTGATCATTTTATTGTACACGCTCGCAAAGCCTGGCTAAAAGGGCTGAGTCCAAAAGAAAATCGAGATATTCCGCCTTTGAATTATCAGCGAGTTTACGATTTAAAAAGTGAATTTGAACATTTGCACATTTCAATTAACGGTGGGATTAAAACGATTGAAGAGGCTCAGAAGCATTTAACCGTGATTGACGGTGTCATGATGGGGCGCGAGGTTTACTCGAATCCGTTTATATTAAGTCAGATAGATGAGTTGATTTATAAGGATACAGGCCAAATTATATTGAACAAAACTACAACTGGACAAGCTATAAATGGCCCAGCTATACATGCTCAAGCTATACATGCTCAAGCTGTCAGTAGAGAAGAGATTGTTATTCAGATGACGGAGTACATCAAAGAACAAGTAGCGCAAGGTGCTCGCGTTTGGCATATCGCTAGACATGTTCTAGGTTTATTTCAAAGCCAAGCCGGTGGACGGATTTGGCGTCGTTACTTAAGTCAAAATGGTATTAAGAAAGATGTGTCTACCGATTTATTATTACATGCCTATGAACAAGTCCTAGAAGCCCAGCAAAAAGCTCGTGATTTTCAAGCCAGCAAAATTATTAGCTAGTTCGGCGTAATGTTCTATTCCGAATTAGACTTGAAACACCTCAAAAACCAAAAAGTTAAAAATTAGCCAATTAGACCATTTTAGTTGGTTTTTTTAACCACAACAAAACTTCTTAAGTTCTAATCCCACTATAATTTAAAACTATATTTTTATAAATTGTTGATATTTATGAATTTAAATTTATATTGCGAACTTGGCACAACAATCGCTATAGCTAAGTATAGTTGCCAATAAGGCATTTAACTTAAGCTTCTCTAGCAGTAAACGAAGCCAATATTTATAAATTTAAAGGAAAATATCATGTCTACTCAAAAAACAGTTCTAGCTACTTTATTCGTTACTGCTATGGCCTTAACTTGCACAGCACAAGCACAAGAGTCTCATGTTGAGAGAGTAATAAACTCGATGGTGAATACTGCAATGCAAAGCGCTCAAGCCGAAATTAATGAAGAAGTACAAAAATCTATTTTGGCATCAGCATACAATTTAGGCTTTGCAAAAGCCCTTGACCCAACTGCACCGGCAACTACAGTAACTATTACTGATATTGCTAGCGTGCAAACAAATACTACTTCACAAGATCAAGAAGTAAACCTTACTGAAAAGAGTGATGACTAATCAACTGATTAGTTACTTCTCGATTCAGCAACGTTTGCCAAGGAGTTAGTTATGTTAGGCCACATAAATCTTATTAGTTTATTAGTTACCCCGGTTCTATTTTATATAGGCAGCGCAACAGTAGTAATATGCTTAGAGCATTTTAAACTGTTAGCTACTAACAACCAATAAACAGGTATTTTAGAGTTTCAACGTGTTCGTTCTAAAGACCTGCCGCTTGCCTGAAATGAGAGTTAGTAATTTAAAGAGGTATAAAAAATGAAAACAGTTATTAATGATAAAAGACTATTTAGAGACGCTAATCGAGCTATGATTTCAGGGGTTTGTGCGGGTGTTGCAAAATATCTTGATATAGCCCCCATTTGGGTAAGAGCAGCCGCTGTCGTCAGTATGATTTTTCTAACCTTGCCAACTGCATTGGCCTATGTTTTAGCAATCCTTTTGTTGCGATGCAAGTAGTTCAGCATATACAATACACGGGCGAATGGTTCAGTAGTAGTCTTGGGCCTCGAAAATTGCAGTCTGTTTTATTGCTCATGTTAACGAAAGTCAAAGGATATTTATGGCACAGTTTCTCTCTACAAAAACAATTTCTGCCTGCATTGCTTTACTAGTTTTACTATTTACTTTGCTCGGGTTTTGGTGGAGTTTTGCGCCAGATACGTTTGACGTGCGTAAAAATGCACGAGATATTGCAGCAAGTAACGGACACCAAGTAGTGACGGGCTATACCACTACTGCCACCCTTATTAAAGTCACCGAACTTATGCTCTACAAAAATGGTGGTTACATTACGAACGATGTGACACCTCCTGGTATTTTTATGGACAACATTCCTGCATGGGAGTTTGGTGTTCTTGAAATGATTCGAGATCTTGCGTTATCCATGCGCAAAGACTTCAGTCGCTCGCAGTCTCAATCGCTAGAAAATCCTCAGTTAGTTGAAGCGCAACCTTATTTTAATAATGATAGTAATCGCTGGATCTTACCTTCCTCTGAATCACGCTATGAAAAAGCAGTTGAACAGCTTTATTTGTATCAAGAGGACTTAGGTAATATTGCCAGCTCGAATACTCAATTTTATGCTCGCGCTGACAACCTTCGCGATTATCTAAAGCAAGTTGAGAAACGGCTCGGAAGCTTGTCTCAAAAACTCAGTGCAAGTGTTGGCTCTGAAGTTATCAACACCGAGTTAGCAGGTGACCATGAGGCTACTCAGTCGACACCTCAAAGCCCGGTATTAAGAAGTAAAACGAGCTGGTTTAAATTGGATGATAATTTTTATGAAGCGCGCGGCGCCAGTTGGGCTTTATTACATTTCTTAAAAGCAGCAGAGGTTGATTTTAGAGACGTGCTGGAGAAGAAAAATGCGACTATTAGCCTGCGTCAAATAATAAGAGAACTGGAAGCAACTCAAGAAACTGTGTTTACGCCCGTTATACTAAATGGGGATGGCTTTGGTATGTTAGCTAATCACTCACTGGTTATGGCAAACTATATTTCTAGGGCGAATGCTGCTCTAATTGAGTTATCAGAACTTCTTAATCAAGGATAAAATGTGAAAAAGTCACTTTTGGGTTGCGCAATTTTAGCAGCAACAATTGTTGCTCCAGTGCAGGCCGATACCCTATTGGGCGCCTATGTTGGAGCGCAGGCATGGAATATGGGCGTAGAGGGTGGTTTTTCTAACGACGAGTCGTTAACTAACTTTTCATTCGACGATAAAACAAATGGTTCTTTTTACATCGCGTTAGAACATCCAGTACCCTTGGTACCTAACTTAAAAGTAATCAGAACCACATTGGATACGGCAGGTGTTACGACACTTGCGACATCGTTTGAGTTTAATGGTGAGCTTTATAGCGCCAATACCGACTTGACGACCGACTTTGAGATGACAGCTACTGACTTTATTTTGTATTACGAAATACTAGATAATGATTTGGTTAGTATTGACGTTGGTATTAATGGTAAATACATCGACGGCATTATTATGGTGCAAGAGAGTAGCGGCAATAGAATGGTTTCAGAAGAGTTTTCTGGCGTAATCCCTATGGGCTATGCAAGAGCGGAAGTTGGTCTACCGTTTACAGGTCTTGGTTTAGTTGCTGAAGGTTCATTCTTAGCCATCGGTGATCATACTGTTTCCGATTTCCAAGCGGCTCTAACATATAGCTTTGTCGAAACACTCGCCCTAGATATGACACTTCAAGCCGGCTATCGTGCAATGAATGTTGAATTAGATGACGTAGACGACATCTTTGCCGACTTAGAATTTAGTGGTGTTTTTGTTGGTCTTGAGTTTGATTTTTAATGGTTTAAAGCAGTTTTAGATCTTAACAAACAGTTTTTAAGTCCAAAAAGTAATAAAAAATCTATTTTAATTCTTTCAGATTTTTTTAGAAAGTCGTTAACCTTAGCAGCATAATCACTAAGGTTAACGATTAATGATATCAAATAACGACAGTAACAATTTTTCAGCACTTACCGAACAGCAACTTCAGATGCTTTCGAGTACTGCTTCCTCATTGAATAAAGAGCAACTTATTTGGGCAAGCGGCTTTCTAGCTGGCTTGGCAGGTTCAAGCCAAACTCTTTCTATCCCAACATCAGTCAAAGCGCTCAGCAGCAACGCTGCACAACCTGAGTTAACCATATTGTATGGTTCACAAACTGGCAATGCAAAAGGGATCGCTCAGAATTATAAAGTATCTGCAGCTCAGCAAGGTTTTAATGCCAAGGTAATCAGCATGGCTGACTATAAACCTCGACAATTAAAGAATGAAACACATCTCGTTGTTATTGTTAGTACGCATGGCGAAGGCGACGCGCCTGATGATGCGATTGAGTTATTCGATTTCATAGCGAGCAGAAAAGCGCCCAAAATCCCTAATCTTAAATTTTCTATTGTCGGCCTTGGTGATACTAGCTATGAATTCTTTTGCCAAACTGGCAAAGACTTCGAATCTCGACTACTTTCATTAGGTGCGACAGCATTGGTTCAGAGACTAGACTGTGATGTTGATTATGATGCGATGGTAGCGGATTGGACAACGGCACTTAATTCTAAATTAAAAGACGAGCTAAAGCCTATTGTTAACGAAAAAATAGCCTATCTAACGCCTGCTGCAAATGCTGTTGTTGAGTCCTTGTACAACAAAAAGCATCCATTTTCGGCTAGTTTGAGTGAAGCGACTAAAATTACCGCACGCGATTCAGTAAAAGATATCCGGCATATCGAGATTTCTTTAGAGGACAGCGGTATTGTATATAAACCAGGTGATGCGCTAGGCGTCTGGTTTAGTAATGACGAAGCGATAGTTCAACGCATTTTGACCGCCACTTCAACTGAAGCTGAAATGAACGTTAGTGTCGTCGATGCTGAAATGACCTTACAAGAAGCTTTGCTTAATAAACGAGAGCTAACCTTAAGTTACCCAGGTTTTGTGAAAGCGTATCAAGCAAGCACTAGTCATATCGAACTAGGCCAATTAATCGAAAATAAAGCAGAATTACGTGAGTATTTGTCCGTATCACAGATAGTAGATATTGTTGAGAAATATCCAGCGAGAATTGATGCTCAAGCGCTTGTTGATGCACTTAGACCGATAACACCAAGATTGTATTCGATTGCATCTAGCCAAGCTGAAGTTGAAGATGAAGTGCATCTAACAGTAGCTCACATTGAATATGAAGCCAACGGTTTTACGCATCAAGGCGGCGCATCTGGATTTCTTTCAACTAGGTTAGTTGAAGGTGAACAACTGAATGTGTACGTTGAAAATAACGACAATTTTAGACTGCCAGCAGATCCAAATACGCCAATTATAATGATAGGCCCTGGCACCGGTATTGCGCCTTTTAGAGCATTTATGCAAGAACGTGATGCGAACCAAGCTGAAGGAAAGAATTGGTTGTTTTTTGGTAATCCAAATTTCACTCAAGACTTCCTGTATCAAACAGAATGGCAGGGGTATTTGAAATCAGGTCTACTTAATAAAATTAGCTTGGCGTTTTCGCGAGACCAAGCCGAGAAAGTTTATGTGCAAGACCGACTGAAAGAGAATGGTAAAGAGGTTTTTGATTGGCTGGAGCAAGGCGCGCATTTTTATATTTGTGGTGATGCCCTGAGAATGGCAAAAGACGTCGAAACCTCGTTGCTTGAACTGGTGGCTGAGCATGGCAATAAAACACTAGCTGAAGCTAAGCAGTATGTAGGCGAGATGCGCAAATCTAAGCGTTATCAGAAGGATGTTTACTAATGAGTGATGACAATAAATTTAAAGTTGAAGGTAAGCTGTCTGATAACGAGCGCCTAAAAGGTGAGAGTAATTTGTTACGTGGCACGATATCGAAAGACTTAACTGATGATGTTACCGGTGGTTTTACGGCGGACAATTTTCAGTTAATTCGTTTCCATGGCATGTACCAACAAGACGATCGCGATGTTCGTGCTGAGCGCATGAAGCAAAAGCTTGAACCCTTGCACAATGTCATGCTTAGAGCTCGTTTACCTGGTGGCGTAATTCAACCAGAGCAATGGTTAGTTATTGATAAGTTTGCCGCTGACTACACTATATACGGCAGCATTCGGTTAACCACCAGACAAACATTTCAGTTTCACGGTGTGTTAAAGCCGAACATGAAATTGATGCATCAGACGCTAAATAAAGCTGGAATCGATTCGATTGCCACTGCGGGCGATGTTAATCGCAACGTTTTGTGTACCTCTAATCCAATAGAGTCAGAAGTGCATCAACAAGCTTGGGAGTGGGCGACAAAAATTAGTGAGCACTTGTTACCAAAAACAAATGCGTACGCTGAAATTTGGTTGAACGGTGAAAAAGTAGAGTCAACCCAAGAAGACGAACCCATTTTAGGTAAAACTTACTTACCGCGTAAGTTTAAAACGACGGTTGTTATTCCGCCACAAAATGATGTAGATGTGCACGCTAACGATTTGAATTTTGTTGCTATTGCAGAGGATGGCCAACTAGTCGGCTTCAACGTGCTTGTTGGCGGTGGTCTTGCAATGACACACGGCGACAAATCGACATTCCCCCGTAAAGCAGACGATTTCGGTTTTATTCCGCTGCAACACACTCTAGACGTTGCGGCAGCGGTGTTGTCTACACAGCGTGATTGGGGAAATAGAGTAAACCGCAAAAATGCCAAAACCAAATATACCCTAGAACGAGTAGGTGTAGAGACTTTCAAAGCGGAAGTTGAGAGTCGTGCGGGTGTTAAATTTACTGCTAGTAAACCTTATGTGTTCACCAGTCGCGGTGACCGCTTTGGCTGGGTTGAAGGTATTGATGGCAAGCACCACTTAACCCTATTCATTGAAAATGGCCGTATATTAGACCATCCCGGTAAAACACTAAAAACAGGCTGCGCAGAAATCGCTAAGATTCATAAAGGTGATTTTCGAATGACGGCCAATCAAAATTTGATTATCGCTGGTGTTGCTCCTGACCAAAAGGAAGTGATAGAAGCCTTGGCTATAAAGCATAGCTTAATGCAAGCAAGTGTATCTAATCAACGGAAGGACTCTATGGCTTGTGTTTCATTACCTACTTGTCCTCTAGCTATGGCAGAGGCTGAGCGATACCTGCCTGATGCAGTAACTGAAATTGAAGGTTTGTTATCAAAGCACGGTATGCAAGATGAAAGTATTATCTATCGTGTAAATGGCTGCCCAAATGGATGTGGACGTTCAATGCTTGCCGAAGTTGGTTTAGTTGGCAAAGGTCCGAGCAAGTATAACTTCCATATAGGGGGCAATAGGGAAGGCACAAGAATACCTCGCATGTATAAAGAGAATATTACGGACACCGAGATAATGACGCATCTTGATGAGCTAATTCGCCGTTGGTCAAAAGAACGAAATCAGAACGAAGGCTTTGGTGATTTCGTTGTAAGAGCTGAAATTATTGCTGCGGTTGTTGATTCCCCTCGGGATTTTTATGAATAACCTCGCACAGCTACTAAAAACTGAAGATGTACTCGATTTTAATATTGATACCGAGTACCTTTCTTCTATCAATCAACAGCTTGAATCGATGACTGTGCATCAAAGAGTTGAATGGGCAATGCTTAACTTACCCAGCAATCATATGGTGTCTTCTAGCTTTGGTGCACAATCTGCGGTAATGCTACATTTACTCAATGATGTGGCCCCTGGCATAGCTGTTGTACTGACTGATACAGGGTATCTGTTTCCAGAAACCTATCAATTTATTGATGACATGAGCAAACATTTAGATCTTAACTTGCATGTATACACCGCTAAATTAAGCTCAGGTTGGCAAGAAGCGCGCCACGGCAAGTTATGGGAACAAGGTGTTGAGGGAATTGAGCTATATAATAATTTGAATAAAGTAGAGCCAATGCAACGAGCTATTAAGGCTCTTGGTGTTAAGACTTGGTTTGCTGGTTTGCGTCGCCAACAGTCGGCGTCCAGAGGGCAGTTAAAAGTTTTACAAAAGCAAAGTCAACAGTTTAAGTTTCACCCAATACTCGATCAATCGAACAAGCAATTGCATGAATACCTTAAAGCACATCAGCTGCCATACAACCCATTATGGGAGAAAGGGTATGTGTCGATAGGCGACTGGCATACCACGATAGCTTTGCAAGAAGGCATGACAGAAGAAGATACACGGTTCTTTGGTTTGAAACGAGAATGCGGTTTACATGAATTTGGCGATGGAGATGGCATATAATTAATAATGTTGTATTCACGCCAATATTATTAGCGTCTTAACCGATTTATAGATGTCGTGTACAGAGCCTAAAGTTGTGCTCTAAGATACGTAAAAAATGGCTTCTCTCTTTATAGATAGACAGTTCAAAGCTAAATTTTAATTTTTTTTCTTAGAAAGCTTACTTTGAATGTGTTTATGACCGAATTGTCATCAATTTTTACTTAAACTGTAATATAACTGTAATATTCATGTGTTTTGACTTGATAATATGGTTATACATGGCTATACTTTACTCACTGTTAATTCACCGAGAACTGATATGAAGTATTTTAAAGCACTCATGTTAATAACAGTTTCTGCTGTCGCAATGTCTGCGAATGCAAAGTCCGGTGAAGCTAAGTTGTTCAACTGTATGGATAAGTCAACGTTTGCTGTGAACAGCGAATGTATGAGTAAACAAATAGCGTCAAATTTAGTCTTCAAACGTGCTGAAGAAGCTGTGATTACGAAAGCAAGTGAGGTAAGTGATAGAGCAATTGCTACTATGACTTTTAACCCTAAAACGATGTCAATCGATGTTGTTGCTCACAGAGACGCATATTTAGCGAAAAACTAAATCTGCAATGATATAAAAAAACCTCCTTTCGGAGGTTTTTTTTCGCCTTTCTTATAAGGTATTTAGCTTATTCGCGGCAATAGCAGAATAAGCGAGGTAGAAATAGCCTTATAATCAGCACTCACGCCGTCTTCGGCTCTAAATAAAACGAATACATTGTTCGCCATTTTTGCTTTTGCAAAGCGAGTGTTTGCTTTAATTCTTTGTATTTAAAATCTAGCTCTAAACGCTCATAGGTTTGCTTGAGATCTTTCTTTTTCATATTCATTAAACGCTTTTTGGTTGAGTAGTATTCAGCCATCCGATGCACTAGAACATCATACTCGTGCTGAATCTTAGCTATAATTTCATCAGCGTTTGGTAAGGTGATTGCCTTGTCTTGGGCATATTTGAGCTGCATTTCTAACTTAGCTTTTTCTATGCGCTCTTCAGGACATGTTCTCAACTTGCTGGTCAGCTTGAGATAAGACAAGCCTTTGATCACCCATTTACTTGGATCAAACTGCCACCACTTAACCCCATTTCGATAGTCGTATTCAAATATGTGATGGAAGTTATGGTAGCCTTCACCAAATGTAAAGAAGGCTAAGATCCCGTTATCTCGGGCTGAGTTTTTATCAGTGAATGGACGTGAACCCCACATGTGTGCAAGTGAGTTGATAAAGAAGGTTACATGATGAACGAGGACTATTCTAGCGACGCCAGCAAGCAACATCATTCCTAGAATATCGCCATTAAGCCAACCTAGGAAACCAGTAATACCAAAGTTCGAAATTAATAAGATTTGCAGATAATAGTTATGTTGCCACATGACAATTTTATCTTTTTGTAAATCTTTGCAATTGCTGTAGTCAGAATAGCGACTGGATTGATATTCACGCAACATCCAACCAAGGTGTGAAAACCAAAAGCCCTTGCTTGCCGAATAAGGGTCGGCATCATTTACGTCAACATGCTTGTGATGAACTCGATGATCAGAAGACCAGTGCAAAATACTATTTTGAACCGTCATAGCACCACCAATCGCTAAAATGAAACGAACGATAGGGTGTGCATCATAGGTTTTGTGTGACCAAAGGCGATGATAACCAGTAGTAATAGACATACCAGTAAAGTAAAACAAGAATATGGTAGTACCTACCGTGACCCAATCGAATCCGTAAGTAAATGCCCAAATAGGCGTTGCTACCAATGTTATTAGTGTAAGAACACTAAAGACTAAAACGTTGGTTAAAATAATGGGCGGTTTGTTCAAGATATGACCTAAAAATATTCAGCTTACAACTGTACGCTAATTTAACTTTTGTTAACTAATTTGGCAAGAAAAAAAGTTCTTAATATTACAATTTTTGTTGTACTCTATGTGCATATGAATAGACAAGAACAAAAACTTCAAACAAGACAACGTATAGTTGATGCAGCATTCAGCTTATTAAACGAAGACAAAAGCTTATCTGCAATGAGCCTGCGTGAAGTAGCTCGTGAAGCAGGTATAGCACCAACTTCTTTTTATAGACACTTCAGCGATATTAATGAACTGGGTTTAACCCTTGTAGACGAAGCTGGCTTAGCTCTGCGCCAATTAATGCGTCAAGCAAGGCAGCGTATTGAAGCTGGTGGCGGAGTAATAGACATATCAGTTGACACTTTTATGGAGTTTATCACCGATAATAGAAACGTGTTTAGACTTCTTCTACGCGAACATACTGGCACGTCAGCAGCATTTAGGGCTGCAGTTGCTAGAGAAATTCAGCACTTCATTGAAGAACTTAGTGATTATGTTGTTTTACAGCTGAAGCTGCCCCGAAACATAGCAACAATGCAGGCCGAAGCGATGGTTAAATTAGTATTTAGTGCCGGTGCCGAAGCCTTGGACTCTGATCAGCCGTCTCGAAGCGAAACAGCTAAGCGAGTGAAACTGCAGTTACGCTTTATTCAGTTTGGCGCGGTACAATATTCGCTCCGTTAATACTTCTCTTCGTTAATACTTCTCTTCGTTAATATTTGAGAGCTGCGAACTATCGCTTTTCCAAATAAACGCCGCTTTCAATATGCTCAGTAAACGGAAATTGATCGAACAAAGCTGAACGTTTTATTTTATGCGTGGTACTTAATTGCTGCAAATTATCTGCGAGTGTAAGTGGGTTGCATGATATATAGATTATGTTGTCAAATTGTTGAATCATCTCAATTGTCTTGCCGTCTAAGCCCGCACGCGGTGGGTCGACGAGTACAGTTGAGAAATCATATACCTTTAAATCAATGTCTTTTAAGCGGCGAAACTCTCGAATACCATCCATTGCTTCACAAAATTCTTCGCTCGAGAGTCTTACTATCGTGAGGTTATCAATGTTATTAGTTTCAATATTGTATTGTGCTGCTGCAACAGAAGTTTTAGATATTTCCGTTGCGAGTACTCGATTAAAGCACTGTGCTAAAGGAACTGAAAAGTTGCCCGCCCCACAATATAGTTCGAGTAGGTCTCTTGGATCTTGACCAACTTGCTGAATTGCCCACTCAATCATCTTACAGTTCACTTTTGCATTAGGCTGAGTGAAGCTATTTTCTACCTGCATAAATCGATATGGTTTTTCATTAATAGGTAGTAATTCAATAACAAAATCTTGATCTAAGATGACTTTCTGCTTTTTAGAACGGCCAATAAACTTTACGTTAATATCATTGGGCAGTGAGTTTTTCAGTTTATTAACTTCTGCTTCCCATTTTTCATCTAGCGCTTTGTGATATACCAGGGATATTAGGAGTTCATTCGTCAATGTACTTAAATAGTCGACTTGGAAAAGTTTTTTTCTGAGTATTTCATTTCCCTTGAACGCATCAATCATTAGGGTCATTGCTCTATTAATCACTTTGCTTGCTGCGGGTAATTGGTCAACCCGATACTGCTCTTTGTTCAATTTATCGAACATTATATGATAAGTATCGGCACCGTCGTGCCACATTCTGAACTCGGCGCGCATTCTATAGTGAATAGGATCTGACGCATATCTGTCGATATCTAAATCGTAGAATGGCTGCAGCAACTCCCTGACTCTTCTCGTTTTTTCTTCAAGTTGTTGCTTATATTGTGTGCCGAGATTGTCAGTCATGAATCGCCTAAATGTAAATTTAAAAGCTGAATTGTAAAGTTTTTTTAGAAATTACCAAGTTAAAGCTTAAGGTTTTCTTTTTTGTGGCCGATAGAGATGTTGAGTATAGAGAGGTATTCGATATGAATTTCGGTGAAATTAAGACTGTGCAGCCAGACCAAGCTAAATTGGTTCGGCCTGAAGTCTCATTAAATAAACAATTACAACAAGATGGTTTGAAGCAAGCGAGTGAACTTCAACAGTCTTTTGTAAAAGATAATCAAAACATTTCTGATAATCAGAAGGTTGCTTCGCGTGTCTTGAGTATTTCTATCAATCAGAGCTTAACGATTGAAGGACGTTCTGCAGATGTCACTCCTAAAGGGGATGATAGCGAGCTGAAAGAAAAAACACCTTTTTTCGACTTTGAAGAAGTGGCTAAAAATGTCTTGAATTTCGTGGGCAACGTCATAAAAAACTCAGCTGCCAACGGAGCGCCCCCTGAAAAGCTAAATTCATTATTTGAAGCGGCTAGAAGCGGCGTGTCTAAAGGCATTGAAATGGCTGAAGGTGAGTTGGGCCAAAATACGACTGACGAGGTCAAAGAAGGTATTGCTAAAAGTAAATCTTCAATTTTCGACGGCATAAAACAGCTGGAAAATAGTATATTTGATAAAGTCGAAGGTAATGATTCTATTAAATCTGAGTTATTTTCGACTGAAAAAGCTGAGTTAAGTGAATTCTCCGTAAGAACCAGAGATGGTGATACAGTGAGTATTCAGCTAGGTTTACGCGAAAACGTATCTCAAAACAGATTCACCAATGAAGGCGATAGTTCGTCTTTTGTTTACCAACAAACGAGCAACTTTTCGCTTCAAGTTAAAGGCGACCTCGATGAGAGCGAATTAAAGGCAATTGGCGATTTGATTGCTCAAGTTGATGATGTGGCTAATACTTTTTATCGAGGTGATATTGAAAGCGCTTACGATCAAGCCTTAGATATTGGCTTCGACAATAAGGAATTGGCAAGCTTTGCGCTGCAGCTAACCCAAGTTGAGAGTTCGCAGAAAATTCAGAAATATGGTGAGGTGCAACAGTATTCAGAAAATACAGCTGTTGATTCAAAAGCACCAAAAGCGGTAGCTGAATATCTAAACAAGATCTTGGATGCCTATAGCCAATCTGCAGACAAGCTAGGTTCTGAAAAAGATTTCAATAATGTCATAAACAGCTTAGTCAATGAACTTAAAGACGAACAGGTGCCTGATATTCTTAGCGCTATTAATCGTTTTCACAAGTTCAATACTAAGTTGATGGAAGGTTTAAACATAAACCAGTCTTAATGCGCCTTAAATGAAAAAGCCCGAAAATGGTGAGTTGTTTCTGATTCTATTAAATATACTCAGAAGCAATTTTTCATTTGCGGGCTTTTTGTGTTGAATTAACCTTTAAAGTTTAGGCTACTTTATCCTTAGCGGGCCTTACCTTTATTGTTCTTTCTTGAAACTCTGAATCATTTAACTTTTTAATCATTGCGTCAGCTTCCTGAGCGGCAACTTCTACAAACCCGAATCCTTTCCTTTTGCCAGTACGTTTGTCTTTCATTAACCTTACAGACCTAACATAACCAAAATTTTCAAAATGTTCCTTGACGATTTGTTCATTAGCTCTATAAGGAAGATTACCTACATATAATGTAGAAACGTCCCCATCATCTGTTATTGCTGTTGTCTCTTCATCTTCATCATCATAATCTGACCCAGCCGAATTTGTCATGCTACTTAATACAAAAACGAAAGCGGCATTTAAAATGACACCAATTGACAACATTGACCTCTGAATAATTGTTGAGGTTTCATCAAAAATGAATCCCGACACAACAAAACCAATCACAGCCAATATGATTGAAGCCACAACTAAAAGTGGCGTTTTAACGGATACCATAACCTTTCCTTCTCTTATTTTTGTTAATGTTATGTAAAAGGCCCTACAATAATGACGGTTTTATGACAGATTTACTAGTAATGTATTCATCGGGCGTAATATTTATCGACAATTGCTTGTATTTTATTCAGCTTGAGTGATTAAAGAGCATTTAAACCATTTCTATCAGGAAAATTAGCTTTATTTTAAAAAGAAACTTGATCAGTCGCGGTTAATCTGTAGAATGCGCCGCTCACTCCAACACAGACATCCAAACGCAAGTTTGCGTCACGTCGGAGTTCAGGTTAATTCGTAATTAGTTTTGGATATACAGCGACTTCGGTCAAAAATAAATTC
>CAJQOP010000009.1 GCA_905479945.1 uncultured Glaciecola sp.
GCTAAATGAAAACTTGAATGCATTTGAGCTGGCCGGTTTAAAGGTTGTTGGGCTAACTTATGATAAGCCCGAGGCTCAGCAGCCCTTTAAAGATAAATACTCTTTGGCTTATCCAATATTAAGTGACAATGATGCGGCAACTGTTATTTCACTTGGTATTCTGAATGAGGCTTATTCGCCGGGTGAAGAAGCCTATGGCATTGGTCATCCGGGAGCCTATATCATTGATCAAAACGGTGTCATTGTGGGTAAAGTTTTTGTGGAAGCATATTCAACAAGAGTGGACGCACTATCACTTTTGAAATTAGCCAATAATTTACTTTATTGAATTAAAAACAAAAGGATATTAGTGAAAGTGTTGAAAAGGGACAAGAATTGGCCACACAGTGGTTATACAACGCCAACTGCTGTGTGAGTGGCCGCTTAATGAATTTCTACGAATGACTACTGTTTATGCTGGGAGGGTTACTCTCGTCTACTTTCGATAAATTAACTATGCAGTTATTTTGTATGCTTTTTGATGCTCTCATTCAGAGCGTTTGCTTTTTTAAAGCATTCTGCCTTTTTTTTACCCTTCAAATCCGAGCAGCTAGTCGTTTCTTTCGAACCATCGATAGATTGACCATTCACTAAAGTAGTGAGTATTTCATAATCGGCTCTCATTCCATGGTCTGTTAAGGTTTTGTTATCCTTAGTTTTTGCAGGATCCATATCCAAAGTTCTGTCTAAAGCATATCCCACAATTGTGCAACCTTGTGATGCTAATGTTATCAATGCTACGAACAAAAATCTCACAGCGCCTCCTTTAAGTAAATTTGAAACTTCAGATAAACAGACATGAACTAAAAAGTTAGTTCAATTTTGTTTTTTAAAGAGATTACGTATGAACGTCAATTATAGAAATATGCGTTGAAAGTTTTTGTATTATGAGTTTACACATTTGAAAAAGATAGGAAAGATTATTTGAGGCTTTTGTGGTGTACAATTTTAATTTTTATTTTCAGTGATATATGCGCATAAAATGTTCCTGCTTTATCACTCATTTATCTATTTCAATAGTCAGATGAATTTGCATAAAACCAACACAATTAAGCAATTGTATGGATCAGGTATGTGGTTTATTCTTCCTACATTCAAGGTTTATAACTATACGAGTAAGCCAAGTGCATAAGATAGCTTCAACACATCAGAGAACAACATGGACTTAGATTTAGCTCAAATCCAAAAACTCACAGATGCCGCAACCGAATTCGTGGTGACTTATAGTTTTCAAATACTTGGGGCTGTTTTTCTATTTATTCTAGGCGCGTGGATCGCCGGAAAAATAGGTAAAAAAGTAGAACAGATTATGCGTGGTCGTAAAATAGACGTCACCTTAAGTGTTTTTACCGGTAGCATAATCAAAGTCATTCTAATGGTAATGGTAGTAATCATTGCGCTAGGAAATTTAGGTATTAGTGTGACACCATTGCTTGCAGCAATTGGTGCATTAGGCTTGGGTTTTGGTCTCGCTATTCAAGGTATGTTAGCGAATTATGCCGCTGGTTTTACTATCATTATTACACGGCCATTTGTGGTGGGTGACACCATACAAGTACGAGGAGTTTCAGGACTCGTTGACGAAGTGCAATTGGGCTACACCATCTTAATTAACGAAGACAGTGTTAGGATCCAAATTCCTAACCGACTAGTGATAGGGGAAATTCTGCATAACTCAAACAACAATAGTTTGGTCGAGCTGTCTATCGGAGTCGCCTATGATAGTGATACTCAACAGGTAATAGAGCTTATTCTTGCTGCGTTAGGTAAAATTGAAGACATAAAATCAGGTAGTGTTCCCATAGTGGGCATTGATAACTTTGGTGACAGTAGTATTAATTTTGGAGTGCGCTTTTGGGTTCCGACAACTAAACTTTACGAGTTGCGGTATGCGGCGAATAAATTAATACACGATGCTATTTTGCAAGCCGGTGTTGTTATCCCATTCCCTCAACGAGAAGTCACTATGCTTGAGAGCAAGCAATAGAGAGTGCCTAAGACACCATGAGAACATCGATATAAGGCACGATAATGCTCAGGCACGATAATGCTCAGGCACGATAATACTTATTTTACACTTTTATCCTGCCTGTAAATGCAGATGCAATTCATTTTCGCCTGAATATTTATGTGAATTTAAAAACAAGACTGTTGACTAGGAAATAAAATGGAAGGCACAAAACGAGCAAATATTAAGATTGGTGCGAGAGTTTCTATCGTACTAAAACAAGATCAAAGATCGGGTGATTTAACTGAAGGTGTGGTCGAAAAGCTTCTCACCAACTCTCCAAATCACCCCCATGGAATTAAAGTCAGATTAGAAAGCGGCGAAGTAGGAAGAGTTAAACAAATTCATTAATAAATAAACGAGGGTCTGATGACCTTTTCCAAAAAAGATTGCTATGTAAAGCCCGAAAATTTTGCTAATTAGCCACAATACAAGAGCTAGTACTAAAAGCGTATCCAGTTGGCGCGTTTTCGTCTTTCTTGGCAATTAATATGTCATTTTCACTGATGTATACAACACGTTCACCCGCTTCTTTTTGGCAATGTGAATATTCGAATGCTTCATAGTGATAAACAAATGATGCAATCACCCCGTCAAGAAAGAATATTTCGATAGCCTCCTTATTCGTCTGCTCAGAACCAGCTTCATTTTCTTTACTTTCTTCGTTATTGACAAGCTCATCTTTTGGGATAGAAGTGCTTTCTGTTAAACTTTGATTTGTATTGTAGTCAAAATTTTCCTGCAGCTTCTGTTTCGCCGTCATTAAGTCCTTATATTGTTGGTCACTTAAGTTTTCTTTTTGTAGTTCAGCCTCTATAATACCTAAGCCGACTTTAGCTACTTGTTCATCAACGATGCCTCCTGAATTTTCGCTAAAAGAGACCCCTGGAACATTGTGTAAATTGAGCTGCTGACCATACCATTCAAGCGAACTAAACATGGCCATAGAAACAGGTACCAATAGAATTAGGCGCACAATAATAAAAGTCTTTGGAAAGGCTTCTTTAGGTTTTGTGTTTTTGCCAATAATTCGCATTAATACGAATAGGCCTGTTACTAAATGCCGTAATTGCATTAAACCAAAAATAACTATCATGGCCACAATACTCACTACCATTAGCCATAAGGGCAGCACTAGGAGAGTTGTTACACCTAGAGTATGGTAAAGCTGTGTTGGATCAGCACCAATAACAAGGTTAACTTTTTGAGCAGCAACGGCAATTGTGAAATTTGCAATAGCTGCATATACAACTAACAATACTAGCCTGCCGAATGTCGATTCCCAAACCTTTACAAATATAGCCCAGAGTTCTCGAGCCATGCCAACGAAAGCAAGAACACCGACGAACCATATCGAATTACTTATTGATTTGAAATCGTGGTCAACAACAAAAAATAAGAAAAGTGCAACTACATAGATAACTTGATTAGTATGTAGTTGCGCCCAGCGCGCTCCCAATCCTGAACGCCAGCCTTTTATCTTCGCAACTAAGGTTTGCTTAACGGGGAACTCTGCATCTTGTTGTTCAGGCAACTCGGTTTGGACTTGCAGTTCTTCTGACATAACAACAATTTCCTGTTTTAACTATCGAGTATTCAAATATGTAAAGTATTTCCAGGGAAATAAGGAAATATAAACTAATTATTCTGCTTTGGTTTTATACTTTTCAAACCAAGCAATAATATTGCCTACTTTCTGAATTAAATGACTTGGACGCGATGCAATACCGTGTGAAGCGCCTGGAATTCTGACCATTGCGGAGTCAATTTGGCGCAAACGCAAGGCTTGATAATATTGCTCTGTTTCACTCATTGGCGTCCTGTAATCATCTTCTCCAGTCAGCAGCATTGTGGGAGTGCTAACATTACCTACTAAAGATAGGGGGGAGCGCTCCCAAAGCTTATCGCTAATATTCCAGGGCATATCCTCCATCCAATATTGCGTGAAGAATGGATAAGCATCAGCAGTTAATGCAAAACTTAGCCAGTTAATGACGGGCTTAGCTACAACTGCTGCTGCAAAACGGTCTGTTTTTCCTATGCTCCAAGCAGTTAATACACCACCGCCTGAGCCACCAGTTATAAATAGGTTTTTTTCATCTATAAAGCCTTTAGATATAGTTGTATCAACCACGTCCATCAAATCATTATAGTCTTGTGATGGATAGTTGTGGTGAATAAGGTTAGCAAAATCCTCCCCATATGATGAGCTTCCTCTAGGGTTTGACCACACAACCACATAGCCTTTAGCCGCCATCAATTGCACTTCCATGCTAAAGGTACTTGCATATGCAGCATGCGGTCCGCCATGGATTTCTAATATTAATGGGTACTTTTTGCTAGCATCGA
Organism: uncultured Glaciecola sp.; assembly: GCA_905479945.1. GTDB lineage: Bacteria > Pseudomonadota > Gammaproteobacteria > Enterobacterales > Alteromonadaceae > Glaciecola. The sequence continues at coordinate 4,397 of CAJQOP010000009.1, forward strand.
AGTTAGGGGGATAGGCTATCCAGGCATCAATATTGAGTTGATCAACGGAGGATTTAACCTCCACATCTTCAACTTTAGCTAGGTTAAGGTGAGCAAATACATCTTCGTTTAATGAGGTTAACAATTCAGGTTTTTTGTTTTTGCTCGTATTCATCAAGGCTAGATCTGCAGGGCGCTGAGTATCATTGATTGTATAAACCACTTTACCTTTGGCAGAGATGCCAAATTCGCCTGAAGTGTAAGGACGACCTAATGCTTGGCTGCCTAATTTCGCAGGCAAGTTTTTAATCGTTCCAGAGGCACTAACATACGACAACTTGGTTTCACCTTTGTCCAAATAACTAAAATATAGACCTTTGCTATCTTTTGCCCACTGAACGCTATCAATCTGACGATCCAACTTTGGTGTTAGTGAAATTGCAGGCTTATCAGAGCCAGTGCCTTGAAGCATTATTTGATTTACTTGGTAAGAAAGCTTCCGGTCATTAACCCATTGATAAGCAATGTACTCGCCATTAGGACTAATTAGAGGCGAAGATTCAGGTCCTTTTTCATTGGTTACATTTGATAGGCTGCCGCTTGCTACATCGATGCGGTAAATATCGCTCTCATATGGCAAAAGCTCCCAATTTTCATCGCGGTTAGCTGCGAAATAGAGCGATTTACCATTTGCAGCCCAGCTGATTTGTCCGCCGTGATTAAAATCGCCTGAGGTGATTTGACGAGGTGAGCCGCCTTCTGATGAAATCACATAAATCTGCTGAAAGCCCGGAGAGTTAAAACCGGCACCATCACTTCTATATTGAGTCGTATTTATATACTTAGCTGTTCCAGCCCATTTTGCGCCATCTGGCTTTTTAGGCATAGTTTTAAACAATTGTTGCTTTTGAGTAGGCGTAAACATAGTAAACGCAATGAAATTTCCGTCTGGCGACCAACTTAAGTTGCTCGGACTTGAGCGCAAATCACTTATTTTGGCGCTGCGGTCATTATTCATCCATTTAACAAAAATTTGTGGTGTGCCATTTTGTGGCGATAAATAGGCTAATCGAGAGCCATCACTGGAAAATTTAGGAGAATAATAGCTGGCGCCGTCGGCTAGCAATGGAAGATGTTGCTTTGATTTTAGATCATAGGACCACAGCTGGATCTTAGTTGTATCTGTCATGATGTCCATTGAACGTCGCTCGTAAACAAACATCTCTTGTTTTGGATGGAACTCTACAGAAGCAGCATATTCGAGTTTAAATACGTCTTCGAAATCTAAAACTGTCTTTTTCTCAACGATTTTATCAAGGCTATTATGAAGGCTATTATTAAGGCCTGAATCGGCGCTTAATACTGAAAAACTAAGCGATGCGATAATAAGAAAAAACATGTGCTTACTTAGCGTTGATTTAATCCTTTGTGTCATTCTAGTCTCCTTAAAAAAATGTGGTGAATGCCCTTATGCTATTTTTATTCGTTAATTAAACAACTTAGGTCTAAAAAGGCAAACGTAATAACCAATAGTTACTTTATTGTGCCTAATTGTAAAGCCGTTATGCTAAGTCACAAAGATGCCGAACGATACTGCTACTTCAAACAAATAAAAACGCCCAAATCTTTTCATAAATAATTTTATAAGCTCTATTGATGCGAATATTTTATTATTATGAAGGAGTCGGGAATGCAATATAACAATATTCCTCAGAAGGATTGCCAACATTGCGCTCATCAGCGTAACAGAGCAACACCTTGCAGCGTACAAGAAAAAATGGAACATAGCCGATATACTTCAAGTACGAGCGGTTTTGGTTTTAGTACTTATAGCCAAGGTACCAATGATCAGAGCACTCAGGCAATGACAGAAGTAGCACTGGCGCTTTCGATGGCTTTTTTCGCACTATTTGTACTCGCATTGATTTCAATGGGGACAACTGACGAGAACAAGATGTCACAGTCAACTATAAATAACGTAGAAGAGGTTCCTGAGTTTGTACTTATTCAATCTAAAAAAGCAACTATCGGACCAGTAACTCAGGTAGAAGATACGATTGAAAAACAGTTTGTTTTCTATTATGAAGGTGCTTTTTATGATCAGAACATTGAACCCACGTCAGCAGACGTTTTGGATTTAAACAAAAAGTTAGTAGTAGCAATGCCAATAGATACTGATGTTTCAAAGGCGCTTTCACTACAGCAAGAGTTTGCGAAATTTGATGTCGCATTGACGGTTATGGATGAAAAATGGTTGCTAGCATTTGAATCATCTTTACAACAGGGGACTTAATATGCGAATTTGGGGTAAACAAAAACTAAATAGGATAAATCGTCTTTTCAAGAGCTTCTCATTTCAGTATAGCTCGTTTGAATCATCTTTTTTCAAAGCTATGTCGCCCTTACGAATGTCAGCTATGGCGAAAAAAGTTATAGCAACAATGCCTATGCTAATAATAGCTGGGCTAATAATAACTGCGATAATAACTGGGATAATAATAGCTGCGCTTGTGAACAAAGTTAATAATCAAGCTTTACAAAATTCTGTAACGAAAGCTGCTTTATCTAATAGCACAATGTTGAATCAAGTAAAGCACAAGCGTCAAATCATTGCCGATCTGCAATCAATTAGAATGCATAATGTGTTGCGTCACCATCAGTTTTCAACTAGTAGTAGGCTAAAACCGAACGCGTTCGAAAATTACAGCACTGCATATGGGTCGCAGACAAGTAGTGACAAGACTAAAGGGCTTGTGCATCCATCCTCTACAACTCTTTATGGTTGGTGAAGCAACCGCAACAAAGGAAAACTAATAATTTCCACCCAAAAGCGGCTATTTTTTACTATATTGTTATTCTAATATCCTAAGTAGGCGCAAAATTTGCTTAAAGAAAGAAAGAAAGAAAGAAAGAAAGAAAGAAAGAATCAATCAATATGAGCCCTTTATGGTTCACGCCAAAGATATGAGAGTGACTTATACCAATAGGTTTGAGTATTGATTGCCTGTTCGCCAATTGCTTTGTTATTTGTGAGCAAACCGGATAGTCTGAAACTACTTTATTTGGGCTTTGTTGCAGTCGCCTAAAATTGGCATGGAATACAATTTTTGTTAAAAAAAATCGGCAAATATAAGATTGAACGATTGATTGGAAAGGGCAGCACAAGCCTTGTCTATCTAGCGCACGATCCTAATTTATCAACCCAGCTTGCGATCAAGGTTTTTGATGCTCGGGTGCATGATAATTTAAAAAAAATGCAGATAGATTTTTTGAATGAAAGTCAGATTCTTTTTAGCTTGTCTTCGGCACCACATGTTATTTCACTTATGGAGTTTGATTTTACAGCGAGCGGCCAGCCTTATATTGTCATGCCGTACTTCAAAAAGTCCTTGGCGGATTTATTGGGGGCAAGCAATAAAATAGGCATCAAGAAAACACTCGGTATAACGAATCAGATTTTGTCTGCACTAAATAGTATTCACCAGGCAGGCTTAGTCCATAGGGATATTAAGCCATCAAATATTTTGCTCGATGATAATGACCAAGTCCAAGTTGCCGATTTTGGCATTTCAATGGCAATTAACAAGCTGTCGAGCGCACAATTAAAAGCTTGTTTAAAAGATGAGGGTGATTTATGCGGCTCAGGCGAACCATCAGGTTCAGCCGATCTATCCGGCTTGGGTGATCTAGATAACCCAGCATACCAAACCGGCGTAGGTAGTCTCTATTACGCAAGTCCAGAACAACTCAATGGTGATAACAATATAAGTGAAGCAACTGACATTTATGCTTTGTCTGCGCTTGTCTATCGATGCTTAACTGGTTTGCAGTTTATTCAAACTAAGCTTTGTTTGAGCGCTGTTGACACAAGTATCGATAAGGAATTGAGCCGAATTGTTGAACTTGGTTTATCAGTAAACCCAGCACTTAGACCAAGTTTAATAAAAGACTACAGTCGAATTATCACTATGCTCATTGATAACTTGAGTAAAAATTTAGATGGACAACAGGCGCCAAACAACGAAGCAAATTTAGACCCAGAACGAACCCGCGTTTGGGAACAAAAAGACTTACAAAATAATGAACTAGATCAGCTTAAACTCATTATCGAAAACCTGCTGTTAGAAGAGGGAGAAATAAGTGAAATTCAGTTTAGTCGTATTGCGCTATTAGCTGAGGCAGAACTGCATAAGCAATATAGTGACGAATGGCTTAATCAAACGATTCAACAAACAAAACTTCAATTATCCTTACAAAATAAGCCCGCGGCAAAATTCTTTTTGTGGATAGATCAACTTAATGCTGCGATTGCAGACTCCAATGGACATTTAAAGGTCAATGACCGACACCGATTAATCTCGTTAGCTGCCACTACATTGTCAAAATCAGACTTCGACCTTAATCGCATTATTGAGCGAAAATTAGCGTTAAAAAAAGTAGATTCTAACAAGACCAATAACAAGCGCCGCCGACAAATGGGCCGATTTGTCTTTGTGTTAGTTACTCTAGTTTGTGCCTTTACGATCCCTTGGCTTTTTACTCTTGAGAACGAGGAATTACTAGTTCGAAATAAGGGCTTAAACAGCATTCAGAATCCCCCCACTGATGCCACGAAGAATCGAAACAAATCTGGATATAAGACAGATCAAACTAATATTCAAAATGATATTGTTGATTTATCAACTGTACGTATTACCGACAACCTTAATTTAGATCCCGCTTCGAATAAGGTCCAAGTCATTTTGAGTATGCAACCCTTAGATGCCGATGTAGTAATACAATCAAAAAGTGGCCTTCCGGTCACTAACAGCCAGCTTACGAAAGGTGAATACCGGCTTCGAATCAGCAAGAACGGCTATAAAACCATATCAAAAAACATCAATATTACGACTAATCGCTTGCTAATTGATGATCGCTTGCAGCTTGGTGATACACGCTATTTTATTGGGAATACCGACAGAACTGTTGCGGATGGCATACCTGTCGAATTTATTCTACTGCCACAGAGGTTGCACATTGACGGTATTCAAAATAGTAATGCACCTCTTTCTAAAAAGAGGCTCAGAATTATGTCGTTTGAGGTGACTAATCAGCTTTATTCAGCTTGCGTGGATGCAGGTAAATGCTCAAGCTCAACCACACTTTCTACCGACCCTAGATATCTTACATTTGCTAAACCTCAACATCCTGTAATTAATGTTAGTTGGTATGATATTAACGAGAAGTTCATTCCGTGGTTGGTCTCACACACTGCGAGCGATTTACGTTTGCCAACCGAAGAAGAATGGGAGTTTGCCGCCGCGAGTAATCTCGACAACAATGATGATATGCATCGATATAGTTGGGGCCAAAAGATGTTGAACGGCAAAGCACATTGTAAAAACTGTAATTCTGGGCGCACGCCATATGCGAGTACGACGATGCCAGTTCGCAGTTTTGCAGCAAACAAATGGCAGCTTTATGACTTCCATGGCAATGTTCAAGAATGGACATCAACTTGCCCTGAAGTGACGCCTTCGATTTCATCGTCTAATGCTCGACAACGTTGCGACTTGGCGGTTACCAAAGGAGGGTCTTGGTTGAGTTCTTCGGATGCACTGTTGATTTCATACAATGATTTTCTGAAGAAAACAGTCAGGTCACATACCACTGGTTTCAGATTAGTTGAGGAGGTGGCTTCTAATGAATAAGTTATTTTTGGAACGATTTTCAATTGTTTTTCGGCGCGACGTTTGCTTGCTTACTGTAATCATAATGCTCACAGCGTTTACCAGCGATGTTATTGCTAATCAACAGAGCACTAGCCAAGAGAGCACTAGCCAAGAAAGCACTATTTTAGCACCAGACATTGTTGACTCAAGTAAATCAGCGAATACTCTCGTATCTTCTACCGATGACCTGAGACTCTATCGCTATCAGGTAAGTCTATCGGGCTTCACTACCGATGAAGTAAATATAATCTCAGGAATTGCACTCTCTGGAATTGATAATGTTAAAGCTTCACTTGTCAGTGAAAAAACAAGCCTACACTTTATAGGTTTATTGTTACCAACAATTGATGTCACATACAATGTGTCTACGTTAGTTTCGCCAAATCAATTTCGTCATCAAATGACACATTTATTTGAACGAATGGATGTTCAAGCATATTCGAAGTTTGTACCGCAAGAAAATACCTTTTACATAAGTCGAGCGTTTACACCTTATACAACTGAGCTTATTGCCCTTTGGGCCACTGTTATTGTATGCATTTACTTTGGGTTTTTAGCCGTGTTTTGGAATTGGATACAATATAAACTCAACTTATATCGATCTCTAAATCAAGCATCAAAGTGGGTCAAGTGCCTGTTGAGCATTCGCACTTTACCTTTGCCTTTTTTGATACGACAAAAATGGACTAGACAACTGCCTTATTGGGAGAAACGAGTCAGTCAAGCGGATATATGGTTAGATAACGCGAACCAGCTGGTACTAAATCATGAAATCGAATCAGCAAATGTTTTTGTTAAAAAATCGCTGGAAGAAAATGCATCTAATATCCCCGCACAAGCCCTCGAAACTGCTATTTCACAGAAACTATCTAAGCATCAAGTGATTGACGATGAACGCGAAGAGTGGAAAGCACTTGTTACCAAGGCTGTTGAGTATGCTCAGCAGGGCAATACTTTGGCGGCGCTTGAAAAAGCGTATACTGCCTTGGCGTTGTGTGAAGAGAACGCCAAGTACAATCGACCCGTGATCGATTTACAAATTGAGTCAGTGAAAAATCTTATCAAACGTATTTCACTGAACAAAAGTTTAAATTGTGATGGATTAAAACTTCATTCAATCAATCAAAAAATTCAAATTAATGCTACATCGATTCTGCATATCGGTCGCGGCGCTAGGGCGGCTAATCAGCAAAAAAACACAGAAGAAAAAACAAAGCCTCTTGTAAATGCTATACAAAAAGATCAACATCTACATGTTTTACTTTCGCAAGATACGCTCTCTCGTATTGGAAACAGCATTGCTATTGTTAGGCAAGATAATGGCTTTATCGTTCATGACTTAGGCAGTACTAACGGTTTATGGTTGCAGTATAAACCTTGTGAAAAGGGCTCTGATTATGTTCTTTCTGACATGGACCAGCTGCATCTATCTCCGCCAAATGAAATAGGCTCTATTGGCTTGCAAGTTAGGCATATCGATTCAAACAAAAGTATAGCCTTAACATTGTGCCAGAATGCCATATTGCCATCGACTAACTTGTCGGCGGCTAAAAGCTTTATCAACCCATCTCAATACGCTAATCATCGCTGGTATCTTAGTCAAGAAGACTTCTATTTAGTGTTTAGTTTGGGGCAGTTTATTTGGTATAGCGCTTCTGAATGGCAATATATTAGCTCTCAAAAAGAGCACAGTAGTAGCGTTGATGAGATTTTAACGATCCAATTTAAAGACCAAGTTTGGTTATATTTAACAAGCTCAAATTATAAGGTCACAATAGATGGAAACGAGATTATTGGGCCTGTGCCTTTGCCAGAAAAAAGCCAATTGCGTGTTAATGACACCAGTATCGATATTGAGCTGATGCTGTCTGATGAAATACCTGAAAATGAGACCCCGATAGATACGGCTCATAAAGAAACACCACTTATAGATGCATCAGAACCACAAACTGCTCAACGAAGTGGCAGCGCGATGGATTCTGAAAATGACTAGCATGATTGAATACGGGGTTAGTCAAACTCTTATTGCTGAGTTTGAAATGTTGAGAGAAACAGTTTCAATCGACAGCTATAAAAACACCGACAAAAAGAATGTTGAAGCTACTCATGAGCATAATATCTATAAGTATTCATCTAAGACAATCGACAAATTGGCACAATATTTAGTGTGCAGAAATTACGGCAAAGCGTGTTTGGAGCTAGCATACTTATGTTGGCCTATTGTTCGTTATCAAGAACATAGCAAGGGATTGCTTCATTTTTTCTGGATTGATGAATCAATAACGCCTAATAAATTTGAAAACGCAGTGCGTTCCTTTTCGCAAGAATTGGACACTAATGACACTGAGGGCTACTCGTCTTCAATGCGCTCACCAATTGCCTGGCGCGAAAATGGACTAGTTATTTCGTCGGGCGCTGCCTCTTTTAAAATTAACGCTCACCGAGTTTCTTTGCTTAGTGCTTTGCTAGAGATACTAGTTAGCAATATGGATGGAATACTCGGGGATATTGAAAGTCGGCTCGCTACATCAGATGAAAAGTGTGTAGTCCAATTGGCGTCTTATTTACAAAAGCTGATTTATGCTTTTTTAAAGCCACATTTACCGACGGCTAATTTACAAAATAAGTATCGATATGTTCATCAGTGGGTTTCGGAAAAAAAAGAGGCGGGCAAGCTCAACGATGACGACGTACTCGCTTTTTGGAAGTCTGCTATAAGCGAAGAGGGCTTTGTTAAATATCAAAATACATTGCTTGATATGGTTGATTATCAATTTGCTTTCGAGCAAGTTTCGGTGCAGCGAGAATTGTCATTCGGTAATAGCTTAGAGCAGATGAGCATCGATCAATCGAACATGCTTTTAGAAACAGTATTTGGCTCTACAAAAGAGGAGGGCGATTCCTTTACATGGTTGATGGATGCCCCTAAATTCTTAACAAAAAGAGAGTATTCCTGTGTATCTTTGCTGCTTGAGTTGAACAAAAGCATTGATCAATTTCCGCTCTCAATATTACGTGCTGACATTTTTGGGCAATGGCAAAACACAATCATTCAACAAACAAGAAGCAAAACGAGCAGCGCGATAAATGAACCCAATACTAACTACACCGATCATTTAGGTCTGCTAGACGATTGGAAACATCACACTGCAAATACGTTGTTATGTTGCGCCGCCGTTTTATTTAAGCGGAAGGACTCACGGTGTATAACTCTTCTCACTCTTGCTGTTGATTTAGTGTTTGATGAGAGCAAAGCCAGTGCATTTAGAATAACACTTCAGCGCCTGATGCCAAATCAATCTGGAAGCTTGCCTGCGTTCACTGATATTCGGCGTTGGCTGTTGCAGTCTCAAACCTTAAATCAGTTTTTTTCGTTGGCAACTAAAGCCCTCGCAAAAAATAATCGAGTTGGATTTAAAGCGGTAGAAGATTTCTCGTCAAGCGATATCTATGAATTGGGTGGCGAGCAGCTTTATAAGTGTGTCGATATCATTAAGCGTTTTCGCCAAGCGGTATTATTAGCATCAACAACAAAAAAACCTGACTTGAGCTCCAAAGCCAGCGACTTAGATTCAATTTTTCAGTCTGATCTTTTCATATTCAAAAGTGAATTCGCAAAAAGGCACGGAGATATTAATGAATAAACCAGATAGCGCTGAGGCTGAACTCGCTCAGATG
>CAJQOP010000010.1 GCA_905479945.1 uncultured Glaciecola sp.
TGAACGATGACGACGCTTTCCATTAAGAAGTATCAATGTACTATCTGCGGAAAGTCCGCGTAGGTTAGCGGGGCGCACCAAAGTAGCTGCATCACTAATAGGGTTAGCATGCACGTTCAATGAAGGCACTGTGCCTTTCAATATTTCTAGCATGTCGGTGCTACCGGACTTGCCTAGCTCTTCTGCGCCAATAATATCAATTGGTACTGGTGAATCGGCAATTGAGCGTGGTGCAGCTCGACTACCAACAACAGCAATTTTTTCTACCATTGAAGCTTTTTTAGAGTCTGTGTCTTGTGCTACGGTAGGTAGCGCGAAAGTCAGTGATGCTGCGGCAGTAACAGCCAAGCCAACACGAACACTTCGTGAAATTAGTGTGAGGTTATTTTTCATGTGTTATCCCAAATATAATGATTTATTCCGATTTACTTGCGTTTATGTTTTTATTATTAACAAGATTTTAACGACCGTGATACAAGAAAACGTTTTTACCATCGATTTATTCTTAGTACCCGCTAGTGTACGTATACCGCGCCTACACTCAAATTACAAACAATACGAAAGAATTTTTTCAATAAATATAGGAAATCACTAAAAATCTTCTAATTTTCGTCTTTTTTATGTCGTTTATGTACATTTACTGTTGAGGCAGGGCGCTGATTTAGCTCGCGTTTTTGTTAAAAATTTAAGTTACAAAATAATATTAATTGAAAAATACAAAAAAGCGCCAAATAAGACGGCGCTTTTTATATATTAATTAACGAGTTAAAACTAAAGTATAATAATTATTTGCTTAATTTAGTCCCAGCACTTCTTTACCTTGCTTAAACGTAATGTCGACCGGAATTTTTGCGTCCGATAATTTTTGTAGATCTGCTGCTAAATCGGGCTTTATTGTTCCCATCGTGTTAACTAAGTCAGTTACGCCTGCGTAGTCGCCATCGCCCTGAAGTACAAGGATTTTGTTTGATAGTGCATCAATGGCATTTCCCATCTTCGCGATATCTACTAGGTACAAGCCAGCTTCATCGCGTTTAAATGCGCCTTCTTGTTTGAAAAAATTAAAGCGGATCATGTTAGCTTTGCCATGAGCACTAGAGGCACCGAAGCGAATTGAGCGGAATATTCCGGCCATAAAGGTCACATAATAGTCCTCTAGTACGCCTTCAGTAATTGCACCTTTATCAAGTAATTGGCGCACCATATAAAGACCTAGAATGTCTGCTTTACCTTCTTCGAGGGCCGAAGAATGTTCTTTTAGCGCCTGTCTTACTGTACCTTCACCGCTCAATAGATTTTTAATGCCTAGCCCGTGAGCAACTTCATGAAACATGGTGTTGCCAAAGAAGGCATCGAACGTAACGTGCTTGCGCTGCTGGGCAACAATTAACTGCTCAGAAATTGGCAGCATAATATGATCGAATTTTGCTCGCATGGCATTTTTAAGTTGTAAACGTCGAGTGCCTTTCTGGAGTTGCACTTCTTCATCGTTTGGAAGGTTAATTGCAATTGTTTTGCTACCCGCATTTGAATGCCCTGCGTAATAAATAACATCATAAGCATTCAAGTCGGCATCGGTGCCAGGCATTTGCGCCTTGTATTTTGCCTCTACAGGAAGCCCTTTTTGAAGCTCAGGTAAATAAGCCGCATATTTTGCCAGTTTTTCACTCCAAGACATGTCTTTTAGCAACACGTAAGATTCGAAAGCTGCTCTGTAGCCATACAGTTGGTCCTCGTATACTTCAATAGGACCTATCACAACATCAATAGGATTGTTTTTCATGTCCATCCAAGCAAAGTCAGATGCTTGGTAGTCGTCGGTTAACAGAGCTTTGGCTCTCATATTTAAATAGTTTGCGAAGACAGTGTCATCAGCTAATAAAGCCGCTTGTTCTAATAGACTAGCGGCAGCTGTGAGTTCACTTTTATAGATTTCAGAGTACATTTTAGTGACAAGCTTGCCGTTAGCGTCACGCATGACAATAGAATATAAACCTTCTTTGTCATTGAAATCAGCGGCTTCAAATTCTTCTTTGCTCATATCTGAAGGGTAGAACTCAGCGCCTTTAGACTTTTCCTCAAGACCTTTTAAAAATGGAGCATCGCCGTTTAGCCTGTCCCAAGGGCCATAGTTTATATCCGCAAATGTCTGAACTTTTTTATCTACAATACTGGCTAAGAAAGTTTGTTTATCTTGATTAAATGCTTGTTTCCAAAACAAGTCATCCATTATCTTTGATGCATCAATAAGCAAACTAAGCATTTGTTTCTGATTTTCAGAATAGCTTGAGAGATCAGCCGTTAGCTCAACAGGGTAGTATATATCTAGCCTTGCTTCAGCAATGTTCAAGCTGGCAGGTTTAAGCGCAGTTGTATGCTCCGCGACGGCTATTTTTGTAGCATTTTCTGATTCATGGCTTGGCTCTGTGCAAGCGCTTAAGGATAAGATTACAACTGCAGCTATAGCACTTAGTGCAACAGTTTTAAATTTATGAATTTTTAATACGGGCGTTTTTAATACGGTCATGGTGTGTCCTATTTATTCTTATTTTAATAAGGAGGTGTATACGGCTTGAACTCAACAGATCCAAACATACCTTGTTCAAAGCTTAAGACAGTTCGCTGTGAATATGCAAACAATACTATACATTCAACAATTTTTAACATGACGTTATGAGGAAAAGACGAGTTCTAATCGGTCAACTCAGTTCTAGATCAGGAAAAATTGCACTCGATTGCTGCCTACTTAAGCCCCAATGAGTTTGCAGACCTTTTGCAATCCAAGTTCGTACATCAGATGTTGGCATTAAGTCACGCTTCTCAAACAGGTCATCAACTGCTAAACCGGGCCATTTACCCAGTACTTCGCCTCCTTGCTTCATATTTCCACCGAGCATAAACATGCAACTAGCCGTTCCATGATCAGTTCCTGAAGTGCCATTTAAAGCAACTGTGCGACCAAATTCAGTGGTAACCAACACTAAGGTGTCATCCCATGTTTTACCTAAACCCTCTTGCAATGATTTAATACCATCATCTAACAATGAAAATTGTCGTTGCAATCGACCCGCTTGATTATTGTGTGTATCCCAGCCGCCCAATTCGAGCATAGCGCATTTTATATTCGGATCATTACTCAGTATTTCGCCACATCGATTTGCCAATAAAGTAAACTTAGGACGATTTTTGCCCTCAGACATCATGTTTGGATTGTCGCGCTGCTCTACTGCCTGTTGAAGCAGCCCTGATAGCTCATCATCTTTCTCGTATAATCCCGCTAGCCTGTCCATTAGGTCTTCATCCGCAGGCTTAAAGCTAGACGGATACCAGGTGTTTGCGGTGTCTCCTTTAATCGAACGCAATGCAATAGGAATGGTTCTTGAAATCGCTAGTGACTGGCCTTGGTAATGTTGAATCGCCCTCGCTAACCAGCCGTTTTCGTGATCAATTTCATCTAAACCACTTTCCATATGGTCCTGCGCCTCAAAATGTGAACGCTCTCTATAATTAGTCGCAACTGCGATTACGGCAGAGTACTGCTTTTTTCTATAAAGCTGGTGCAAATGTTTAAAAGCAGGATGCAGGGCATAGCCATCATCCAAAGGCAGCAGTTCATCTTTGATAGAGTTAATGCTGCTTGTTCGATAAGCGAAATAGTTTTTGTCGAAGGAAGGGATGACTGCATGCAGCGAATCCATTGCACCGCGCAACATAATCCAAACTACTTTTTTATTGCCATTGTTTGAAGGCTGGTTACTTGAAGGTTTTGTATTTGATGCGCTAGCAAAAGTTGTGCTCAGGGGAACAGATAACAAGACACATCCGGCCATAGCTGTTTGAATAAACTCTCGGCGCTGGGTTTTATGTTGTATTGTCATGTTATCTCCTCAAAAACTCAGGGCTCATAAATAGCATCGCTAAACTTTGTCGCTTGCTCTCTGCTCTAGCAATTTGTTTTTCTGTATTAACTTGTAATAGATTACCTAGTGCTATTTTAGCTACTTCAATTGGAGGTAATTTAACTTGCCCTGCAATATGTTCAGCCCATTCAATGCGGTTCATAATAGATGAGGCACTTGCCCAGTCTTTTGCGTTATCCGAAAAACCGGCTGGAGAGCCAGATGAAAAGGGGGCTTGTCCGAGAATTTCGAGTGTTTTTACAAGCTCAGGTTTAATATTCCCAAGTTGGGATGCTCGACAAATAGAAATAACAAACTCTCTAGGTGTTTTAAATTTTTGAGCATTTACAGACCAGCTCTCAGGGTGTTCAATCAATGCTTTCATTACAGTAGGAATATGTCCTTTCGACTTCATCCAACTTGCTGACATGGCTTGAACTAATTTTTGTGGCGGGTTGTCAGAAATGAAATGCTTGGCTAATTTGTATGATAGATGCATTGCCGTTTTTTTATTTTGTGCAAGATCTATTAGCATATCAATAGCTTGTTGCGGGCTATTGCGCCTTGCCTCAGGGTAGCGAACGCCCAGTAAGGTTTGTTCATCGGGCTCGTGTGCATTTGCTCTGAACATGAAACCAATATGTTCACCTTGTTTTTTGCCTCCAATCGTCCAACCGGTCAAGCCTTTTGATAAAGCTTGAACATCTTTTTGTGAATAACCTGAATTGACGCCTAAGGTATGCAACTCGAGTATTTCGCGCCCTAAATTTTCATTAATTCCTCGCGTTTTTCGACGTAAACCAATTTTGGAATTGGCGCCAATAGAGTTTTCATTATTGAGATAGTAGAGCATAGCGGGATGTTTTGTTACAGACACCAGCATATCGGAAAAGAAGCCATCTAAGTGCGGTGCAATTGCTTCAACTTCAAGTGTTGGCGCAATGCTGCGCATATTAAAATTACTATTGCTGACACTGAAATGATTTGAGAAGAAGTCGAGCAATCTTGCTTGTATGGGCTGCTCTGTATGTATTGATTGAAGCAGCACTTGTTCAGTTAACTGGTGGCTGCGCGTTAATAATGATCTGCGAGTCTCTTTTAGCGTTTGCTGAGCCTCATTAGTATCTGGCGACTGGTCTACTCGCCTCTTTTCTTTCCGGTAAAGGAATATATTTGTGAGTGCTTGTTCACTGGTCAGTTTAGGTGCCAGTATTTCATATTTAGTTAGTTGTGAGATTAGCCAAGTTTGCGTACCTACTTCACTCAACTTCGCCAACTCTGGGCTTGCGCCGTTGCCAAAACGTGTAAATGCGATGTAGGAATCAAACTTGGACATGCCGGGCTCTTTAAAGTAAATTTATCTTATCCTATACCGAGATTTTAGAATCGACAATTAGGATTACACTTTATTTACATTCGAAGAGGCATTACTCTTTAATAGGCTCTATTTTCTCAATTTTATTTTCAGGAAACTGGATGTCAGCGGTAAGTTCAGGGAACATTTTCCACAGCATACTTCTATCTTCGCGAAGCCCAGAGCCATCAAGATAGGTCCAAGAGTTTGTTTCGGTGTTTTTGATTGCAACCATAAAACCAGTTGTTTTAAGCCGTTGACCTTCAATTTCCATCACTGTGGTGCGCGGCACAATGGTCAACATATTATTACCAGCGGCATAGAATCTACCGGGGATTTGATGCTCGGTACTTATTATTTTTACACCCATTAAATCTAGCTGTGACAATGCTTCTTGCGTAAATTTACTGAAGTTTTCTTTACCGCCTAACAATGGAAAAAGTTTTGGGTTTGTTTTTTCCATAAATACCTCAACATCACCTGAAAACATGCCATTGAGCATGATTTTTAGATCTTTGTTGATTGTAGAGACATCCTCTTGTGTTGGCATATTGATGCGGGCTGGGTCATTAGTAGCTGCCACATTACTAGCAATCGCTGCGCCATTAGCAGCCGCTGGGCTAGTTAAAGTCGTGGCGTCATTTTGCACTGCCGCTGCGCCATTTTGAGTGGTTTGTGCAAAAGCTAAACTTGGAAGTAGCATGGCTGTGAGGATAGTGGCTATAAAAATAGACGGATTTTTGTTTTCAGTAGACATAATTTTTTTATACTAATTGACTAGCGCTACACTGTTGCATAAATTATTCAAATTTCAAAGTTAATCTAAAATACTCATATTGCATATAAAGTGGTCTTTATCGCTCTATAATTGAAATATATATTGCTGTATTGACCATTATTAGTGCGATAGATAGCAAAACTGATACTATACAGGCTGAATTTTTTCGATTTATTAGGCCTTGCACTCTGCATTATCCAAAGTTCAGGCTATTTATTTTTTATGGGCGCTATTTCTTCATCTTGATAATCGTGAAAAAAGACAAAGACGCTCTATAAATAAGGTTCAATAACCAAAATTCATCAATACCGAAGGAAATAGTATCGCTATGCAAAAGTTACAATTCAACGCCCCGAAAGAGCTATCTCAAGTTTATCTTGTTGGCGGCGCGGTGCGTGATAAGTTGCTGGGCAGAGCTTGCCATGATCGTGATTTTGTCGTGGTAGGCGAAAGTGAGCAAAAAATGCTAAGCCTAGGCTTCCTTGCTGTTGGTGACGATTTTCCTGTGTTTTTGCATGCTTCGAGCAAAGAGGAATATGCCCTGGCGCGAACTGAGCGTAAAACAGGTAAGGGTTATCGCGGCTTCTCAGCCGATGCGCGGCAAGAGATTACAATTGAAGAAGATTTAGCGCGCCGAGACTTGACGATTAATTCAATGGCAATGGATGCTAATGGTAAAATTATTGACCCATTTGATGGTCAAAAAGATCTAGTTAAAAAAGTATTGAAACATACAACAGCAGCTTTTTGTGAAGATCCAGTAAGAGTGCTTCGCTTAGCCCGGTTTTATGCGCGCCTTGGGCCAGAGTGGCACATTGATGATGCAACAAAGAAACTGATGTCTGATATGCATAAAAATGGTGAGCTTAGCCACTTGGTTGCGGAAAGAGTCTGGAAAGAAACCGAACGGGCGCTGATGGAACCTTATCCTCACTTGTTTTTTGAGACGCTAATTGAGTTTGATCTTTTCCCTGAGTTATTAAAAATGAGAGGTGTGCCGCAACCCGCTAAACATCATCCTGAAGGTGATGTATATGTGCATACCATGCTTGTTGTGCAAAGAGCGGCAGACCTCAACTTAGATTTAGCAACAAGGTTTGCCGCATTAACCCATGATTTTGGTAAACCAGTAGCTTACGAACAATTTGGAAAGCTACACGGGCATGAAAAACTGGGCATTGAGGTGATTGAAGGTTTTTGTCAAAGACTAAAAATACCTAAAAAACTGGCGGATATAGCTAAACTTACGAGCGACAATCATACCCATTGTCATAAAATAAATGAGCTAAGCCCAAAAACAATACACGCGTTTTTGATAGATAAAATGAATGCATTAAAGCAGGAAAAGCGTTTTCTACAATTTCTAGATGCTTGTGCATGCGACTCTCAGGGGCGAGGACCAACACTGGTCAATAAACCTTATTTTCAAGCTGATATAGCGATGTCTTATTTGTCATCGTTGAAATTACTTGATGCTAAAAAAGTCGTGCAGCATGCTTTAGATAATGGAAAGTCAGGTAAACAAATCAGTGAAGCTTTGCGAACCGCGGAAATAGACAATATACGTCAGCATCAATTGGATCTGAAAGATTAGGGATAATTTCATAAATTAAATACGGGCTTATAAAGTTCAATACTAAAGGTGCCCGAATTATTATTTATACTTTCTAAAATTAGCTATGCTTATTCCCAGTTCAGCTCAGCTGAAATAAGACTTACGAACACAAACAGCTTGTATAAAGGAATGTTTTATAGTTTGAAAATCATGGCACCTAATTCCACGCGCCAACGCGACTCTGTAAACGTATTATACGATGATAGCGTTGGTGCTATCCTACTTAACATTTTTTGCGTGACGGCCGTAGTTTTCGGGTTTAATGCAGAAACGCAGTTACCCTTCAAATATGCATGGGCTGGCATATTTTATGTTCTCCTTGGCGCCCGTTTAATCGATACTTTTTATTGGCATAGTAAGCTAAAAAGTATCTTGTACGCTCCAGCATGGCCAAAGCTCAGGTTTGTATTTGGTGCTGTTGCAGCCGCCGCAATGTGGTCCGTTTATTCTGTTGTTGTTTACCCTAATATAGAATTATTAGAATTAGCAATATTGCTGGTTGTGCTTGCAGGTCTATCCGGCGGTGCAGCGACTGTATTTTCAGGAAGTAAAAAATTATCTATTTTTTACTCTGTAATTCTATTGACTCCAGTGTCAATTATGATGACCTTAAGCGTGGAGCCAAGTCAAAATGTTATTGGTGTTCTAGGCATTTTCTTTACGATCTTATTGGTTCTTGCCAGCATCAGAGCAGCAAATTTTACAACATCTAGCATTGAGCTGATAAATAGAAATGAATTGCTCGTTGAGGAGATGGCGAAAAAGAATGATGAAATATCTAACATTAATCATTTACTCGAAGAAAAAGTTGAGTCCAGAACACAAGAAATCCTAAGCCTTTCAAATGTCGATCCACTAACCAGTCTTTTTAACCGAAAAGCATTTTCTAAAAATTTGGGGGAAATCCTAAATAATTGCAAAGTAGAAGAGCTTAACCTTGCCTTGTTATTTATAGATTTAGAGGGATTTAAATCGGTGAATGATACCCAAGGGCATTCCACAGGAGACAAAGTTCTCGTTGCGGTTGCGCAACGGTTAATGCTTTTTGCAAAAGGGCCGCAGCATATTTGTCGTTGGGGTGGGGATGAATTTATTATTGTTGTCGAGGATGTTAACGCTAACGAAGCAATCGATTTTGGTCGAGACATAATTAAATCCGTTTCTCAACTGATTCATGTTGATCTCAGCAGAATCTCAGTAGGAGCGACTATTGGCGTTTCAATGTTCCCCGAACATGGTAAGGAAGAAGCTGAGCTGATCTCGTTAGCCGATACTGCGATGTATAAACAAAAAGATGCAGCCACGTCAGATGTATGCGTTTTTTCGCACGAAATGCTAGAAGAACAAGTTCGAGAAAGGTTTATCAGAGATGCACTAGCGCGAGCTCTGTATAACAACGAGTTCCATTTGGTTTACCAACCTGTCATTAATAATGAAACAAATGAAGTATCTTTTTGCGAAGTGCTCCTGCGCTGGAATTTGAATGGACAATTGGTATCGCCGCAAGAGTTTATTCCTATCGCAGAGCAATATGGTTTTATTCATGATATCGGCGAATGGGTTTTAATGACCTCATGCAGTGAAGTTAAAAATTGGATTTTTGATGATTCAGTGGATATTTCAGTTAACGTTTCTGTTGCTCAAATTATGCGTACCGATTTCCTTGGTATAGCACAGAACGTCTTAGCCGCATCTGGCTTACCAAGTAAAAAATTGCATTTGGAAATTACGGAATCTATTTTTGCAGGCGACACAGATACAATGCTTGCTAACATTAAAGCCATCCAAAAACTGGGTATAAAAGTGTCGGTTGACGATTTTGGTACCGGATTCTCTTCTCTTTGCCAATTACAAAAACTTTCTGCCGACATAGTAAAAATCGACCAGTCTTTTATTGCCAGCATGCATGACGGCGGCCAAGCAATTATACAAGCAACACAATTCATGGCCGGTAAGTTTGGTTACTCAGTAGTAGCTGAGGGCGTCGAAACAAAAGAGCAGGCAGACGAGCTCAGCAATTTAGGTATTACATGTTCGCAAGGTTATTATTTTAGCCAACCAATGATAATTAATGATCTTCCTGTATGGTATGAAAAATTCAAGCAAAATAAGGAAAATGCGTCAAATCCTGCTGAACTGCCTGGAAATAAAAATGACGATGGATAAACGGTTTAACTCTGGCAAATTCTTGCTACCTATTGTGTTAGCCAATACTATGTAATGGGCGATATAAACAGAAACGATTTATACTTGTGAAAGTCATGATTTAAGATGCCTCAGTACTCAATATTTAACAAATAAAAATAACAACCGAAAATAACGCAGAGCTAAGTAAAAGCTCTGCAGTTTTAATTTATAGCAAGGTAATTTGCAGCAAGGTAATGTATGAAACTAACTTTTCGTTCTTCTTTTTCTAAATTCGCCATGATAACGCTTAGTTGCGGAGTATTCTCAGCTCAAGTGTTAGGCAATATAGACTCAAGTGACTTGGGCTATTTCCGTATGCCAAGTATTCACAATAACACTATTGTTTTTGCCGCTGAAGGCGATTTATGGCGAGTAACCAGTCAAGATTATACTGCCAAAAATGAAGCGGTAAGATTAACCACGCATTCAGCAGAAGAGCTTGCTCCCTCTATTTCTCCAGATGGCAAGTATGTTGCGTTTTCTGCTAATTATGAAGGCAGCACTCAGGTTTATCTAACCACTATAAAAGGTGGTGCACCCAAAAGAGTCTCATTCGAGAATAGCCGAGCAATGGTCAAAGGCTGGACCAAAAATGGCGATATTATATATGCAACTGCAACGAACATAACGGGTCCTGCTAACAGTTGGGTTTTAAAAACAGTTAATCCTCAAACAATGGCAGTTACCAATATAGAAGTGTCTGACGCAGTTGAGGGAGTCATTGACGAAAACAATGAAAATATATTCTTTGTTCAGCACGGTCTGCAAATATCTGGTGACAATGCAAATCAATACAAAGGCGGTGCAATCGGTGAGTTGTGGCGCTTCAATTTAACTAGTAACGATGAAGCTGCCAAGCTTACCGCTGCACATGATGGCTCAGTTAAAAACCCGATGTTGTTTGACAATCGTGTCTATTTTATTAGTAACAAAAGCGGTATTGATAACTTATGGAGCATGACACTGCTTGGTGAAGATGCAAAGCCAGTGACAAAGTATACCGACTGGGGAGTTAGAAGTGCTAAGTTGCACAATGGAAAAATAGCCTATCAATTAGGTGCTGATATTATCGTATTGGACCTCGTACAAAATAGCAGTAATAAGGTCAATATTGAATTAACCTCGGATTTCCCGCAGCTTCGAGAACGTTGGATTGAAGAGCCATTAGTGCATCTGACAAACACTGCTTTAGCGCCCAAGGCGAATAAAGTAGTACTTACTGCCAGAGGTAAAATTGCTGTTGCGGGTAGTGATTCAAAGAGATTGGTAGAGATTGAGACATCGCCTATGTCTCGCAGTCGAAATGCAATAATGAGTAAAGATGGAAAATCTGTGTTTGCCTTTAATGATGCAAGCGGTGAGAGTGAGATATGGCAGTTCTGGCTAGACAAGAAAACGCCAGCAATGCAACTGACAGACGATGGTAAAACGTCGAGATTGAATATGTGGTTGTCTCCAGACGGCACTAAATTGGCGCATGACACAAAACATGATGAGTTATTTATGCTCGATCTTGAATCGGGCGAAAATACCTTATTGTTAGATGATGTTTCGTTTGGGATCAGTCACTTCACTTGGTTTAAGGATAGCGACACTTTTGCGATTGCCTATACTAAGCTTCGCAATGAGAGACCAGCCGTTGAACTGCATACACTATCACAGCAAAAATCTGCGGTCTTAACCAGTCAGAAGTATTCTTCATATTCTCCTGCATTCAGTGACGATGGCAATTGGTTATATTTTCTATCAGATAGAAACTTTAATGCTAATCCGAGCAGCCCTTGGGGAGACAGAAACATGGGAACGGCGTTTGATAGAACAGCTCAAATATATGCTGTTTCATTAAATGAAACGGCAGAATTTCCTTTTGCAGAACCACAAGAAAACATCACCGATCTTTCGGTAGCTGAGAATGATGACAAGCCGTCAGATGATGAATCTGAGTCAGAAAATTCTCAAACGGAGTCTGAATCAGATTCTGAGCAAGCAGAGCAAAAGAGTATTGAAATCGATTGGGAAGGCATATCAAAGCGGCTTTGGAAAGTACCCGTTGACGCCGGAAACTATTCAAGACTTAGTGTAAATGCAAGTTTCTTATATGTGATTGACGCGGTGAATGAACCCAACGCAAGGCCAAGTTTAAAATCTATTCGCATTGAACATGATGCATCACCACGTACTTTTACATCGTCAATTCGTGGCTATCAATTGTCGAACAACGGTAAGACCTTACTCATTCGAAAAGGACGCCGTGCTTCTACTTCATTGTATATCGTGTCGGCGGGGGCAACATTGCCTAACGATTCGCGAGATAGCCGTGTTCAGACAGGAGATTGGAAGCTACGTGTTAATCCTCAGGATGAATGGCGACAATTGTTTAAGGATGCTTGGATGATGCATCGTGATTCCCTGTTTGACGCCAATATGCGCGGTATTGACTGGCTTGCAACGAGAGCTAAGTATGAACCATTGCTAGCTAGGCTAACTGACCGTCGTGAGCTAAATGACATATTTAAACAAATGATGGGTGAACTCAACACTTTGCATTCGCAAGTTCGTGGTGGCGATATAATTGACAATGATGAAGTTGCTTCGTCCTCAACGCTGGGTGCAGTTTACGCAGACTCCGAGCAAGGCGTGACTATTTCTCATATCTATTTGCACGATCCTGAATTACCTGCACAGTCTTCCCCATTGGCGAGTCCAGGCGTTAACGCAGAGAATGGCGATATTATAAAAGCAGTAAATAATCATTCAGTGCAAACCACCGCGGAATTAATTATGCAACTGACACATCAGTCAGGAAAACAAGTTTTACTAACACTAGAACGCGATGGTAAAGAGATCAACACGATCGTGAAGCCCGCGTCTAACAATAATGAGGCGCGTTACAGATATCGCAATTGGGTGCATGCTACTGCAAACAAAGTAAATACAGCTAGTACTGATATTGGCTATTTGCATCTGTATGCGATGACGGGTAACGACCTTTCGACTTTTGCTAAAGAGTTTTATGCGCAGTACACAAAACAGGGTTTGATTATAGATGTTCGTCGTAATCGCGGAGGCAATATAGACAGTATTATCATAGAAAAATTACTGCGCCGAGCTTGGTCTTTTTGGCAAAACACTAACGGAGAGCGCTCAACCAATATGCAGCAAGCATTCAGAGGCCATTTGGTTGTTCTGGCAGATGAATTTACCTATTCTGATGGTGAAACCTTTACCGCAGGAATTAAAGCCTTAGATTTAGGCACCGTTATTGGCAAACAAACAGCCGGTGCTGGTGTGTGGTTGAGCGGCGGCAATTCTGTGGTTGATGGCGGTGTTGCTCGAGTTGCAGAATTTCCTGTGTACTCAATGGATGGCAGTTGGATAACTGAAGGCAGAGGAATTTCACCAGATATTGAAGTGAATAATATGCCGCACGCTACTTACAAGGGCTCCGATGCACAGCTTGAACGCGCAATTTCACACTTGCAGGATAAGATAAAAGCACAGCCCATACCTGAATATAAAGCCAAGCCATTTCCGAACCTTGATGAAACGGCTGATGATATAAAATGAAAAAGAGTGTCATTGGCGTTCTAATAAGCATAGTCCTCCTGATAATCATTGCTTGGGCGATATCGCCAGTGAGGCCAGTTTCATGGCAACCGGATGCCGATAATGGTTTGTCTGCTGCTTTTTCGGTAAACAAAAAACTATATGAAGGGGCTGATTTAACGCTACAACGTCAGTTTTTAATGGGTGTTGGGCAAGGGCCAGAAGATATTGTAATTAGTAAAGACGGCTATCTTTATACGGGTTATGAAGATGGTCGTATTATCAGAGCCAAAGTCACTGATATTCTCAATGCCTATGCCAAGCAATCTGATGTTGCCATTGATATTGCATACGAAGAGTACGTGAATACAAAGGGGAGGCCTCTGGGTTTACGTTTTGATGGGCAAGATAACTTAATTGTAGCTGACGGAGTAAAAGGACTTTTACGGATTGATCAACAGCGTAATATCCAAGTGCTAGTTGATGAATACAATAATGAGAAGCTACTATTTGTTGACCATCTCGACATTGCTAGAGATGGCACTATTTGGTTTAGCGATGCATCTGCTAAGTTTAGTATGCATGATTTTATGTATGACTTTCTTGAAGCTAGCGCTACCGGTAGATTATTCAGCTACGATCCCAAAAGCAATAAAACACAAGTAAGAATGGAAAATTTATTTTTCTCTAATGGCGTTGCACTAGGACCAAACGAAGAGTTTGTGTTAGTCAATGAAACAGGGAAGTCGAAGATACATAGACTTTGGTTAAAAGGTGAAAAAGCGGGTGTTCGAGATATTTTCATTGAGAACCTGCCCGCGATGCCAGACAACGTGTTTTTCAAAGACGGTATATTTTGGGTGTCGCTTGTTGCATTGAGAGACCCCTTAGTTGAAGGATTTGCTCAAAAACCACTTCTACGCAGAATTATTGGTGGCCTTCCTAAAGGCTTGTTGAAAGCAACATCACACTACGGTTTTGTTGTTGGTATTTCGCCTGATGGTGAGGTATTGCATAACTTGCAGTCTAGCGACGGTTATCAAGGAATTACCACCGCAATTGAATTCGAGAACCATCTACTCTTAGGCTCATTAGATAATGATTCAATAGGTATAGTCAGACTAAAATAAAAGGGGCCGGGGGAATTAACATAACCAGCCTTATCCCCTTTTATTTGACCCATTTACTTCTGAGTTTCTATCTGTTGGTTTCAGTACGGTATTTTTTGACCATGCCTTGTAAGAAATTGCGCAGTAATTGATCACCGCAATCTTTGTAGCTTCTATGGTCAGGCTTGCGAAATAGTGCTGATAACTCGCCTTTGCTTACGCGGAAGTTAGCGAATTTCAAGATTTCAATCATGTCATCATCACGGTATGACATAGCGATACGAATCTTGCGCAGCACTTCATTGTTGCTCAATCGCTCGTCACCTGAGAGTATCTTTGGCTCAGAACCTTCTTGCTTTCCGCGTTTCTTGATAATCAAACCATCTAAAAACAAAGAAATGATTTTGTCACGGCATCGAATGAAGCCTGCTTCTTCTTCTTTTTTCATAATGCGATTCAGATATTCTTCTTCCATCTTGTAATCCACCAATTTAAAAATACTGATGGATGCACTATTGTCGAGTTGAAGGGCGAAGCGCAAGCGGCGAAGAACGTCATTATGGATCATAGTTTTGTTATCGATTAATCAAAAACGCGAGTATATACCATGGATTATCAACTTTATAGCGATTATCAGCTTCAAATTGCCATGTTTTACCTTACGTAACAGCGAATCTAGGTATAAATAGACGGTCTATTGGTGTATAGTGCGCGCGATTTTACAGCTACTTTTTTATTTCTATTTTGCGGACGTCCCTTTGATTACTACAGCTAACATCACAATGCAGTTTGGCGCTAAGCCTCTTTTTGAAAATATATCAGCCAAATTCGGTAACGGTAATCGCTACGGTCTTATAGGTGCCAATGGCTGCGGTAAGTCTACCTTAATGAAAATTATGTCGGGTGAACTTCAACCAAGCGCGGGTAACATATCAATTAGTCCTGGTGAAAAACTAGGTACATTGAGTCAAGATCAGTTTGCTTTTGAAAAGTACTCAGTCGTCGACGCCGTAATTATTGGTGATGCTAAACTCTGGGAAGTTAAACAGGAAAGAGATCGCATTTATTCTTTGCCTGAAATGTCAGAAGACGATGGTATGAAGGTAGCTGATTTAGAATCTGAATTTGCAGAAATGGACGGCTACACAGCAGAGACTAGGGCAATCGAATTGCTTGTTGAAGCTGGTATTGATGCGAAGTATCACTTCGGTTTAATGTCTGAAGTTGCGCCAGGCTCAAAGCTTCGCGTTTTAATAGCACAAGCCTTATTTGCTAAGCCTGATATTTTGTTACTCGATGAACCAACAAACAACTTAGATATTTATACGATCGAATGGCTCGAAGACGTCCTCAACCAACGTAAGTGCACCATGGTAATTGTTTCGCATGACCGTCATTTTCTAAATTCGGTTTGCACACATATGGCTGATATTGATTATGGTGAATTGCGTATTTACCCGGGTAACTATGAATACTTCATGGCCGCAGCTGCTCTAGCACAAGAACAGATCCATAGAGAAAATGATAAAAAGGCGATTGAAATTGGTGAGTTGCAAAGCTTTGTTGCACGCTTTTCAGCAAACGCGTCAAAGGCAAAACAGGCAACATCAAGAGCTAAAAAGCTCGATAAAATTGAGTTAACGGAAGTTGTTTCTTCTAGCCGTCAAACACCTTACATCACTTACAAACAGCATAAAAAGCTGCATAGATTAGCTCTTGAGCTGAACAATGTAAGTCATGGTTTTGATGGCGAAACTTTGTTTAAGGGTAATGAGATATTGCTCGAAGCAGGTTCTAAGCTAGCGGTGATTGGTGCAAATGGCGCAGGTAAAACTACATTTTTACGCTGTTTGATGCAAGAAATTCAAGCCAATGCTGGTTTAGTTAAATGGTCTGAAAATGCCAAAATTGGTTACTGTCCACAAGACAGTACTGAAGATTTCTCGTCAGGTGAAACTTTGTTTGACTGGATGTCACAATGGCGCACGCCTAAACATGATGATTTAGCTGTTAGGGCTATGTTAGGACGTTTATTATTTACTTCTGACGACGTTAACAAAAAGGTCAACGTGTGTTCAGGCGGTGAAAAGAACAGGCTGATGTTTGGTAAGCTAATGATGATGGATATTAATGTATTGATCATGGATGAGCCTACCAACCACATGGACATGGAAGCCATTGAAGCGTTAAATATAGCCTTGAAGAATTTCGATGGAACGCTGATATTTGTAAGTCACGATCGCGAATTTGTATCAACTCTGGCGACCAGCATTATTGAAATTAAAGACCACAAGCTAAATTATTTTAAAGGTACCTACGACGAATACGCTAGTATTAGTCGTCAATAAATTTCTACTTTAATTACATTTTAAAGGCTAGTTTTTTCGAAAACTGGCCTTTTTTGTATTTGTAACATTTAGAAACGAATTAGTTGATAATTACCTCGAATTTACATTCTATTATGTTTCCTTCGCTGTTACTTTAGTTGTTGCAACAACGCTTAGTAAAAACGGATCTGGCACTAATAATAATTTAGGTGACCGACTAGCTAATATAATTGCGCGCGCAAATTATTTGAATCAGTAAACGGAGATGGCAGCATGCTTAGTATTTCAGGGATCACAAAGACCTACGACAATGGCGTTAAAGCGTTAAATAATGTTAATTTAACCATACCAAATGGCTTGTTTGGTTTGTTGGGTCCCAATGGCGCCGGTAAATCTTCGTTAATGCGAACAATTGCGACTTTGCAGCAAGCTGACGCTGGCACCATTACTTTCGATGGAATTGATGTCTTGTCACAACCTAATGAGCTTCGTCGTCGACTCGGATATTTGCCGCAAGATTTTGGTGTTTATCCAAGGGTTAGTGCTTATGACTTGCTTGATCATCTGGCTATTCTTAAAGGTCTTGCCAACAAAGCTGAACGTATGGAGGCGGTAAATGGCTTACTGGCTCATGTAAATCTATTTCAACATCGTAAGAATGCAGTCAGTGGCTTTTCTGGAGGCATGAGGCAGCGCTTCGGTATTGCTCAAGCACTTTTAGGCGACCCCGACTTGCTTATAGTTGATGAACCTACCGCTGGGCTTGATCCTGAAGAACGTAATAGATTTCACAACTTATTAGTCACTTTGGGTGAGGATAAAGTCATCATATTATCCACGCATATTGTTGATGATGTATCAGAGCTTTGCGCAGATATGGCAGTGCTAGCATCTGGAGAAATATTATTACAAGGTAACCCTATTGAAGTTACTAATAATTTAGAAGGTAAAATTTGGCGCAAAGTAGTCACCATGGATGAAGCCAAAGACATTGAAACTAACATGGCGCTTATTTCAAAACGCTTGTTTGCCGGAAGAACGGTAGTGCACGTCATGGCTGATGAGCCTCCAGAAGGTTTTGAATCAGCGCCTACTAATTTAGAAGATGTCTATTTTTCAACCTTACACAAACAACGCAATAACGCGGCTTAAGGGGAACATCATGTTTTTAAAGATGCTCGCCTTTGAATGGCGCTATCACACAAGACAACCTTCTTTTATCGTTACCTGTTTAGTTTTCTTTTTACTGCCATATCTGGCTATGACGATTGAACAGGTCTCTATTGGTGGAGGTGGGAATACAAACTTAAACAGTCCTTATTCAATTGCACAAACCATGCTGATTTTCGGTTTGTTTGCTATGTTTGTCGTCGTCAATTTTGTTGCTAATACAGCTAGCCGAAACGATACAACGATGATGTCCGAAATAATTTGTACCAAGCCAATACCGCCAACTTCATATCAACTTGGCCGTTTCTTTGGCGCATTCTTAGTGAGTGTTACCGTATTTTCAATGGTGCCATTAGCGTTATTTATAGGCTCTTTGATGCCGTGGCTTGATCAAGAACGTTTAGGTGACTTTTCATTCGCTCACTATGCAGCGCCATTCCTGATTTATTCAATAAGTACGATTTTTGTATTATCAACTCTGTTTTATGCAATAGCGTTAAGATTCAGAAGCATTATGGCGGTTTACTTAGCCGCATTGGGTTTATTTATTATCTATGCTGTTTCCGCGGCTATTTTCGATGAGCCAAACCAGCGCCAAATACTTGCATTGGTTGATCCCTTTGGATTAAGAACGTTTGGCGAAGTAACTAGTTATTGGACGCCTTTTGAAAAGAACACGCTGACTGTTCAGTTAACGACAGAAGTCATTACTAACCGACTGCTATGGATTGGTATTGGGATATCGAGCTTACTTGTCTTTGGCAATTTATTTTCGCCGCTTAAACTTAAAACGAATAAATTAAAGAAAACGAAAGACATCGCAAATCTAGCAATACCGACGTCAGGCCTAAGTAAAGTCAAATTCCAACCTGGTTCTGGCTTAAAGCAATTTGTTACTAGGACTAAGTTTGAAATTAAGCAAATTATATTTAGTCCCGCATTTCCAGTGCTTATGTTGTTTTGTGCTTTCAATCTTATCGCTCAGTTTTTTGACCCCAGAGGGTTCTATGGTGCGGCAAACTGGCCTTTGACCCAAACCATGGTGCAGCTTATTGGGGGGGCATTTGGTTTAGTTAATATCATTGTCATTACTTATTATAGCGCTGAAGTTATATGGCGAGAGCGTACCGTGGGTATGGGTGATATTACCGATAGTATGCCAGTAGCTAATGTGACGTATTGGTTGTCAAAATTTTTGGCAGTTTGCTTAGTCATTATAAGTATATTTGTGCTGGGTATGGTGGCAACGATTTCCAATCAATTGATTCTTGGATTCACCAATATCGACTTACTGCAATACATTGTTTCCTTATTTTACTATACCGCTAGCAGCCTAATTTTATTGATTGTATTTTCGTTTTTACTGCAAACCATGAGCCCAAATAAATATATCGGTATGTTGCTGTTCGTTGGTTATTTCTTTGTTTCTATCGTGTTTAGCGAAATTGGTATCGAACACAATATGTTCCAATATGGCATTACACCGGGCTTGCAATACTCGGATATGAATGGATATGGTTGGACATTAACGACACAAAACTGGTATCTGCTTTACTGGTCTGCATTAGCTATTGTTTTCAGTATTATTAGTTTCGGTCTATGGCATCGTGGTCCGCATAGTGGTTTGCGCGCGCGGTTGAAGCTGCTGCCCTACCAAATAGGTCGAGGCGGCTTTGTTGCTGTTGTTGCCTGTCTAGTTTTGTTTTTGGGCTCTGGAACAGTTATTCATTACAACACTAAAGTAGTGAACAAGTTTGCAACGCAAGATGAATCCTTAGCAGAGCGAGAATTTTACGAGAAGGAATTTGCTAAGTTTGAGGATGACCCAGTGCCGGTGGTCATATCAATTGAGGCTAATGTTGCAATTTTCCCCAGTGCGCGCAGAGTAGAAACTATAACCAACATTATCGTTGAAAATCGTTCAGATAAACCTATTGAAAAGTTTTTAGTTAATCATCCAAGCTTTAGTCCTGTTTCTGAAATCTCAATTGATGGCGGCACGATTGGTGAGAGAGATATAGATTTTGATATTGCATGGTTTACTTTTGATGAGCCAATGCTAGCTGGCGAAAAACGCGAAGGTACTGTCAAAGTTGTGCGTGAGCATAAAGGCTTTAAAGACCGTGGAGAAGATACGACCGTAGTCAAAAACGGTACGTTTATATCAAATTTCAGCTTGTATCCTAGTTTTGGCGTAAACCAATCTTATTATATAAGTGATCAGCATGAACGAAGAAAACGAGATTTACCGCCGCCACGCAGAGCTTACTTACTAGAAGATAGCAGTCGGTATAACGAAAGCTTTTTTGGACCTCAAGTAGCGCTAATTGATTTTAAAGCGACGCTTTCAACAAGTGCAGATCAATTTGCTATTGCTCCTGGCTACCTAAAGAGAGAGTGGGAACAAGATGGGCGTCGTTACTTCGAATACGAAATGGACAAGCCTATGGTTAACTTCTTTAACGTGATGTCGGCTAAACTTGAAGTTAAAAAAGAGACTCACAAGGGCGTAGAGATTTCTGTGTATTATCACAAAGATCACTTTTGGAATGTTGACCGCATGATTGAGTCTTCAAAGGACTCCCTAGATTATTTTACTGAGGCTTTTGGTCCTTATCAACATAAGCAACTGCGAATTATTGAGTTTCCTGGGTATCGCAGCTTTGCTCAGAGCTTTGCTAATACGGTTCCTTATTCCGAGCGTATTGGCTTTATTACTGACCTGCGTGATAAAAAAGAAATTGATCCTGTATATTATGTCACGGCTCATGAAGTCGCTCACCAATGGTTTGGGCATCAATTGAATGCAGCTAACGTTCAGGGCAGTGCCGTATTGTCTGAGTCATTGTCACAATATGCAGCTTTGCTCGTAGTGCAGAAAAAATATGGTGAAGAAAAAATCCGTAAATTTCTAACCTTTGAGCTAGACAGTTATTTGCGTGGCAGAGCTAGCGAGTATCTTGAAGAAATGCCAATGCTGCGTGCTGAAAATCAGCAATATATTCACTATCGAAAAGGGTCTGTAGTGATGATGGCCTTGCGCGACCGTATTGGTGAAGAAAATATGAATAAAGCACTCAGGCAGCTTATTGAAAAATACAAATTTAGTGATTCCGTGCAGCCAACAACATTAGATTTAGTCGCTGCTCTAAAATCACATGCAAATCAAGATGCTCACGACTTTATCGATACGCAGTTTAATCAAATTAGTATTTACGATATTAAAGTTGAAGACAGTGAATTAGTAAAGCAAGAGAATGGCGAGTATTTATTAACGCTTAATATTGTTGCTAAACAGTTTGAGGCGGATGGTGAAGGCGAGGAAACAGAACAGGAATTTGATGATTTTGTTGAAGTTGTGCTTTTTTCTGAAGACCCGAATGATTTCAGTGTTGATAACAAGGTTTTATATCGCGAGAAGCATCGTTTGCTTACAGGTGAAAATAACATCACTATTTCAGCATCAGTACGCCCAGAGTTTGTCGGTGTTGACCCTTTCGTACGATTTATAGATAGAGATAGCAGGGACAATGTAAGAAAACTATAAGTTTTCTATGCTAGAGGTCGTGGTCTTTGGTGTATTAAAAGTAAATGATGTGCTAGTAAATTATTGGAGAGTATCTTGATTAAGGCGTTTGCCATTTCGCTAGTTGCGATAATTTTGTGTTTTGGTTTTATGGATGCGCTTTGGCTAGGCGTAATTGCGACTGATATCTATCAGCAGGAAATGCAGGGTATGCTTCGGTCTAGCTACCCTGTATGGCCTTGGCTTACTTTCTACTTAATTTACGCTTCAAGTATTGCAATATTAGCTGTGCAGCCTAGTTTTAGAGCGTTGATGCAAGAAAATAGCGGTACGAAAAGCATCATGTTGGTGGCGAGTAGGGGCTTTATATTAGGACTTGCAGCTTATGGTGCTTATAACTTAACTAACTATGCGATATTGCAGAATTGGTCTTTGAAAATTTCTCTCATCGACTGGGCATGGGGTTGCATAATTACCTCGTGCAGTGCAGCGTTTGCAGCTTTTAGTGTGAAGACTTTCTCAATTATCAGTTCAAGATCATAAACGGAGCCAATTTACATGGTAATTCTCCAACTGAAATAATCCAAAGCATATAAGGGCCCGGTGGTGCGATGCTGCCGTCTGGCGGCGCAATGAGGCGAAGACCATTTTCGATAGTTTCAAATTCTAGTCCGATATAGCGCTGATCTCCATCCCAAGCATGGGTTACTGTTCCGCAACGCATGAGCGCTGTTCGAATAATTGCGTTTGGGTTAGATGTTTCTATAGTGAACTCTTCAGCATAGGTGATTTGCTCTGGAGCTTGTGTAATTTCAGGGCGGCCATCGTCCCAATACCAGACTGGGCTATAGGTTTCGATTCGGTATTCTTTGACATCATCACCACCACTTGAGCCATCGAGGTTAGAACCGGCCGTCAGAACGCGCCCATTAGGCAGCAGCAGCGCCACAGAGTGGTAATTGCGTGGAACGGTTGCCGCTGCGACGGTAATCCAGTTTTCTAATTCGGAGTTAATTAAAGTGCCACTTAGATTCATCCCGGGGAAATAGATTTCGCCATGCAAGGCTGCATTATCATCATCTAGCCCTGGCATGCCTGTCTGGTTGATCCCGCCGGAAAAGAACACAGCGCCGGTTGGCAAAAGCGTAGCGCAGCCATCGCGCCGAAGAGGCGGGGTACTTTCCCATTCGCGAGTGCTTGTTGCTTCCCATTCGGGGGTGGGGAGATTTTCTAGTGCTGCTAGGTCATCTGCGCTGTTGATGCCACTCATATCTATATGGTTGAGGCTGACTCGGAATGTCCCTTCGCTACCCATAAACAAAATACGCGGACGATAGTTCTCATTAGGGTCCTCATTTGGCAAAAGCGGCAACAGAACCGCAGTGTGGTTGGTTTCAGCAAAGCCTCCATCATGTGGTGGCATCTCGATCATTGGACCTACAGGTCTGCCGAAGTTTGTATCATACCAACGGCAGTTATAGTCGTTAGGCGATGCCATAAAGACTAAACCACCAGGAACCACAAATATGCGCGGATAATAGAGATAGTTGACGGAAGCGTTGGCATTGGTCGTAGGGCGCGTTTGACCCTCTGGAAATTCGCGTAACTCGATTAGTTGGTCATCGCCATCGAGCACCGGGATCATTAGTGGTTCCCCATCCTCTTCAAAAATAAGTTCACCGTCTTCATCGGTATCTTGGATACGCTCAACCTGAATGTCCCCCCAGTTTGTATAAAGCCAATGACCGCCCACGTAAGTCCAAGTATCTGTTACGACATCATAGATTTCAGGCATCCAAGAACCGTGGCGTTGATCCGATAGATGCGGATGTCCGGCTACGGCTAGGATGCGTCCGTCGGACAAGGTTATGAGTGTTGGGTACCAGCGTCCGCCGCC
>CAJQOP010000011.1 GCA_905479945.1 uncultured Glaciecola sp.
GATAGTGTAAGTAACAGTCAATGAGTCGTCTGCACTGGCATTTAAGCAAGATGCATCACAATTATTACCAATGCTCGCGTCCCTGCCGCCTGGATCTTGAATACAAATGATCCCTGCTGACTCATCGATAAGATCAAAGCCGTCGATTGCCATGTTATCCCAAAGGGTTTGCGTCAAGTTTTGAAAACCAGGGCCTGTATTACCGTCGTATATTCCAACACCACCGTCTGTGCCCATGTATGATGAGGGGCAGAAGGGGCCTGCCTCGTCGTCAATTAAATCGCCATTGCCGCTGCCATCTCTAATTTCGTTGACATTAAACACAAGTTCATAACATGAGGTCTGTGTATTATTATCTAGAGTACAATTCACCGTTGAAAAGGAGGAAATGTTGCGAAACAGTGATACATCAATAACACCATCAGTCGATATCACCTCTTCCTCTTGCGCAGACTCTGTTGAGTCGGAACTACCTCCGCACCCATAAAGTAAAACTAATAAAGCCGACAGACCGATAGCATATAATTTATTCATGTTTGGCTCCTAACCAGTATTTTTGCAAGTGATATTGTGAAGCGCTAAAGTTAAGCTACACTCCTGCTACTAACGAAAAAGATTAACAAAAAATTGTGCAGGAAATGTGCAGATCCAAAGGATTTGGGCCGCACTTGATATGAATGGCTAGTCTATACTTAATGCTGTGGTTATACTTGCGCGATGAAACTATCTACCAAATTATTTTTAGTCTTTTTGGGCCTTACCACAGTTATGCTGCTAATGGCTATGGGACTCGCTCGTTATAGCTTTCAGCTTGGTTTCCTTGAATTCGTAGGGGGCATGGGAAAAGCTCGCCTGCAAAATATTGCGCAAGAGTTAGTGCTTGAATATGAAAATAATGACGATGAATGGCGTTGGTTAAATCAACAAGAATTTAATAATATCATACAGCTTAAGCCTAAAAGACTAGCACGTAATATGGGTAGTAGCCGGCAAATATCTTCAAGCCGGCCTTACCGAGACAATAGCGCACACATAGACAGACCAAGCCCACCGCGAAGAGGAAGAGCGGACTATACAGGCGAGGGTCTACAAAAGCCTGATGTTGGTCCTTCCCATGAAGAAAGCAACTTTCCTAAAGGACCCGCTACAGGTGTATTTGACCAAACAGGGAAATTTTAGCGGGGGAAGACCTAGGTAATATCAGCGAGGCTATGTTTACTAACTCGCTTGTTAGCAATGCACAGAAAATCGGGGAATTACGCAGTTGGCCGGGTGTAAAAGGAGCATCACCGTTAAATACTTTGTTTGCCCAACAGCAGTTTTGGTCAAGCATTGCTATTGCAGTTTTTTGTTTGTTGTTGGCTGTGCTTTTATCTTGGCTGTTGTCGGGGAAGCTGTTGGTGCCCATTCATCAGTTAAGAGAATCGATTTCGCAGCTAAACGCTGGCAAATATGGTGGCAGTATTAATACCGAGCGTAACGATGAACTTGGCAAACTCATGGATAACGTGAATAATTTAAGTCAAACCTTAGACAAAAACCGCAGCGCAAAAAGTAGAATGTTTGCCGATATTTCGCATGAATTGAGAACCCCTTTAACTGTGCTCGCAGGTGAAATAGACTTGTTAAAGGACGGTATTCGGCCGTTTAATCAGGATAACTTGTTATCGCTAGAGCAAGAAAGTAATCGCTTACGGCATTTAGTTGATGATTTGTATCAACTGTCGTTGTCTGATTTAGGGGGCTTAAAATATACTTTTATGCCACATAATATTTCTCGTTGCTTGCATACTATAGTAAACAGTATAGAACAACATTCATTACCCCAAGGTATTGATGTAAGCTGCGATATTTCCAACGATGTATTTTTATCAATGGATCAGAAGCGTATTGAACAATTGTTCACTAATTTAATGATGAACGCTATTTCTTATACCGATGTGCCAGGTCAAATTCAGGTGCTAGTTTCGACACTAGTTCTATATAAGAAACAATACGTGAAGAAACAATACGTGGTTAAGCTCAAGGTCTCATTCTTAACAGGCAAAAAGTCGCGAGAACGGGATTATGAGCAATAAAGAACACACATTAATTGTAGAAGATGAGCCAAAAATAGCTAGCGTATTAGCCGAATTTTTAAGTGCTGAAGGATTTCACACCACCGTTTTATACGATGGTTTGCATTCGGTAGAAAAAGTAAAGGCGAATGCTTTTGATTTGCTCATTTTAGATATTATGTTGCCGCATAAAGATGGCTTAACAATATGTAAAGAAGTTCGTATGGCGAAGGCGCAAACGAGAGCTTGGTGCATTCTATTTATGGTGTAGGGTACAAAATAGAATAATTCTCCTCGGTTAGAGTAGAAGTGGAAGATGCTTATATTGTGTTTCTCGTGTTTCTCGCATTCGTTGATATCAATATTGAATACTCGTTTGAGGCACTGAGCAGTGCCTGCTAGCGAGGGCACATAGCACTACCCTTATTGCGGCGAACTACAACCACCTCCTAACCGACTTCATATAGTCTTCATAAGCTTGGCCGAAGAGTGACAAAAGCATCCGCTCTTCGGGTTTGATTTGAAAGCGTGTGATGAACACGCAATATGGAACAATCCATATCAACGCTATTACATTATCAATACGAATACTCATGGCTGCGATAACTAAAGCCATTGCTAAGTACATGGGGTTTCGCGTGAATTGGAAAATGCCGTGGGTAACCAAAGTCGACGTCTTAGCTATTTGAACCGGATTAACGGTCGTTTTCGCTTTTTTAAAAGTAACGACACCGAGCACTCCGATGACAATGGCTAAGGCAAATACGATGCGAGATACTAGATGAGTATGATCGCCAATAAAGGCAGAATACTGACCAATAACCGGCGTAAAATAGAGCCCTATCGAAGCGGCTAGAACAACAATGACTGGTGGGATTTTTAGCTCTAGTGATGACATAGTAAAACCGATGATATTCTCTGGGTAAATAATGCGACGTTTTGCATTATCACTGTTTCACGTCATACCATCAACTAAAGCTGTGTAATTATCTTATTTGTATTAAAGCTGCTTTAAAATAGTTTCAGCATCACTCACTTCAAAACGACCTGGAGCTTCAACGTTAAGAGCACTTACAACACCATCATCAACTATCATGCTGTAACGAATAGAACGAATTCCACCAAAAGCGTCGGTATCCATGTCAAGTCCCATTGCCGTAGCAAAAGCACCCTTGCCGTCTGCAAGCATCATAATTTCTTCTGCGTTTTGTGATTTACCCCATGCATCCATTACAAACGCATCGTTTACCGAAATACAAATAATACTGTCTACGCCTTTCGTTTTAATTTTATCTGCTAAAGTGATAAACCCTGGAAGATGGGACGCTGAACAGGTTGGCGTGAATGCGCCAGGAACTGCAAATAAAACAACCTTTTTTCCACTGAACAAAGCGCTTGTATCTGGATTTTTCATTTCACCGCTTTCTAACAAACTAAATACAGCTTCTGGTAATGTGCCGCCTACTTCAATCATGGTATCTCCGTCTTATTTTATTGGTCGCCTGCTGGATGCTTGAACATCTTTTAAAGGCAAAATTTTGATTCTGTGACACAGAATATCAGTGTTGTATATACACATCAAATCTGTGCTTTTTTGATTCAATTATTGTGCTTGGCTTGCGTCCTGATGCAATCTCAATGGGCTCAGCATAACTCGGCCTTTTTACAACAACGCGTTTGCCTGCACAACTCAACGCGGCTTCCAACAATTGCTCACTGTCCATATCCGCGCCCAATAGTTGTTGGAACGCTCGCATCTCTTTTTTGACTAATGCTGATTTTTTCTTATGCGGAAACATAGGGTCGAGATAAATAACATCAGCAATTGCTTGGCCTTTGCTATTTTCGCCTTTTTGCAATAAGTAGTCTGTTGCATCTGTTTTTATCAAACTAAGTTTTTCATGCAAGTCAGGAATTTCTTCAATCCTAGCCAGCGCATCTTCAAGCAAGGCAGCAATAACTGGGCTTCGCTCTAGCATCAACACATTTGCACCTACGCTTGCCATCACAAAACTGTCGCTCCCCATCCCTGCGGTGCAATCGATAACTGACAAACTTTCGCTGCCTTTAATGCCAATCGCTCTGGCTAGAGCCTCATTGCGCCCGCCGCCATGTTGTTTGCGATAATTTAATGCATCGGAATTAAAATCAACCAAAATATCGCCCCACGTCGGCTCATTATTTAAACGCAAAGCCAGCCCCTCAGTTGTATAAACTAGCTGCCATTCGCTTAATGTCTTTCCGGCATCGCTTGCGTCTGAATTGCTAGCACTGAGGTCTGTGTTGTGTGAGGTGCCATCTGAGGTGTCATGTGATTTTTTGTTGGCTTGTGATTTATTCTTGCCACCTTGCTTGGGTTTCTTTTTTGTATGTTTGTGATGCGACTTACTCGATACATTGGTGTTTGCTTTGCTAGGGCGATACTTAACAATCGTAAAACCTGTTTCAGCGGACAGCTTTTTAGCATCCTCTTGCGGCTTAATGTGGTCTTTGTCCTCAATAAGAATGACTATTCCTATACCTTCTTTTTTGGTGTTTTGCTCGTTCAAGGCAGTAATAATATCAGGCATTCCCATATTCCTCTTTATAGGCTAGCCACCTATTAATAAGAGCTTGCGAGTTACTTGGGTATTCAAGCCACACATATTCCGCCATATTTTTAATATCAGGTATTAGTGCTGCGTCACGTATTAAATCGGCTATTTTCAAGTCGGCAATACCCGTTTGCTTAGTACCTAACAATTCACCTGGCCCACGTATTTCCAAATCTTTTTCCGCAATATAAAAACCATCACTCGATTCACGTAATACGCCCAAGCGTTTATTGGCTGTTTTTGAAAGTGGACTGGAATACATCAATACACAATGACTTTCAATTGAACCTCGACCAACCCGACCTCTAAGCTGATGTAGTTGCGCTAAGCCTAAACGCTCTGGGTTTTCGATGATCATTAAACTCGCATTTGGTACATCAACACCAACTTCGATAACGGTTGTTGCCACCAATAGATCAAGCTTTCCTTGTTTGAACTCATCCATGATTTGCTGCTTTTCAGCCGACTTCAATCGTCCGTGCACCAAGCCAACTTTCAACTCAGTTAATGTTGTTCTAAGCGCAATAGCAGCGTCTTCAGCCGCCTGACACTGTAATACTTCCGACTCATCAATGAGAGTGCAAACCCAATAAATTTGTCGATTTTGCTCTGTTGCCGCTTGGCGCACTCTTTCAATCACCTCGCCTCTTCTAGTATCTGGCAACACCACCGTAGTTACCGGTGTTCGCCCAGGCGGCAGCTCATCAATAATAGAGGTATCCAGATCAGCGTAGGCAGTCATCGCTAACGTCCGTGGAATAGGTGTGGCGGTCATAATCAATTGATGAGGAAACTTACCCATCTTTTCACCCTTCTTGCGAAGTGACAGGCGCTGATGAACACCAAAACGATGCTGCTCATCAACAATCACCATAGCCAAATTTTTGAATTCAACTTTGTCTTGAAAAATAGCGTGAGTGCCAATTAAAATTTGGATAGTACCCAACTCTAAACTTTCAAGAGTTTCACTCCGAGCTTTGCCTTTTAATTTCCCCGCAAGCCAGCCAACGTTAATACCTAATGGCGTTAACCAATCGCTAAAATTGCGCGCATGCTGTTCTGCTAGCAGTTCAGTTGGTGCCATTAGCGCAACCTGATAGCCGGCACTTATAGTAGACAGCGCACTTAAAGCAGCAACTAAGGTCTTACCTGAACCCACATCACCTTGCACTAATCGCATCATGGGTTGCGCTTGTTGAATATCTTCTTCAATTTCAGCAACAACGCGAGTCTGAGCTCCAGTTGGCTTATAAGGTAAGCTAGATAAGAATTTTTGCTTCAACTCATTATCTATCGGAATAGCAATACCTGGATCGGCTTTCGATTGAGAGCGCACTCTAAGCATGCTCAGGTGGTGCGCTAGTAATTCTTCAATTACCAATCTCTTTTGTGCAGGGTGCCGGCCCTCATCTAAGTCTTCAATAACAATATCAGGAGAGGGTCGGTGGACTAAATGTAAGGCTTCTGTTAGCGATAGTTGTTGTTCGTATAAGCCATCGGGCAGCAATTCCAATAATGCGCCTTTATCGAGTTGCTTAAGCGCTTGTTCGGTCAAACTTCGTAACGTAAGCTGCTTAACTCCTTCGGTGGTCGGGTACACCGGCGTTAGCGATTCCTCTAAACTCATATTCTCAGGATCATCCACTATCTTATATTCTGGATGCATCATCTCGAGATTGACTTTGCCCGTGCGAACTTCACCAAACGCACGAATAGTGTTACCTATTGCAAGTGACTTTGTTTGCGCAGCTGAAAAATGAAAAAAGCGCAGTGTTATAGATGCGGTGCCATCACTTACCTTTACTAGTAGCATGCGTCGGCGACCATATTGAATGTCGGCCGACATAATTTCACCCTGAATGGATACATGCAAAAACGCATGTAAATCCGCAATTGGGTAAAGCCGCGTGCGGTCTTCATATCTTGCAGGCAAGTGAAAAATCACGTCTTGTAAGGTAACAAGACCGAGTTTTAAGAGTTTCTCTGCAACTTTAGCTCCGACACCTTTCAGCGCGGTAACCGGCGTATCAGCCAGTGACTTCATGACATAGTTTTCTTATTGATAGTGCAGTTTATAGTGCAGTTGATTGCCCTGTCGATCGCGCGACCCTGCTTAATTTTTAGCATTCACATTTTTGCTTTGAGTAAACTTTACCAGACCTTCTGAATTAAGCCACCTGTTCTAGTATTCAGCTTGAATCAAACTAGCACTAGGTTCAACTCTACTTGCCTTGAGCCGCAACCAAAGTAAGACCAACGAGAGCCTTAGTGATTGAAGGAAAACTAACTGCGGGCAATGCATAGCCCGCAGGTGTTAAATACAATATCCAGTATTAACAAATCGCGGCTAACATTGACTGCCCAAGCTGTTGTCCAAACTCTATATAGGCATTAGCGTCTGCATTTGACCCTTTTACTTTTAAATGATCAGCAAAACCGAGTCTAGCACTCATGACTAACCAGAATATTGCGCCAATCAAACCCACTACTCTCCATACAGTAGTTTTTGCCCATTTAAGCGCTAAAGTAATAGATAGAACATAAAACACGAAGCCGCCCAGCTTTGACGAAGCCCAGCCATTCAAGCCTGGATATAGATTCAGCGGATTGACTGACACCATGTAAATAAAGGTAATAACAAATAGAGTGTATAAAATATGTGGACCGATTTTTAGTAGCTTATTGTTCACCATTTCAGAGCTTTTCATAGTTAGCACAAAGCTAGTGATAAAAAATATGAAAGTGAGCACGATAATCGTGAGGTGTGCGTGTTTGACTAGCTCATACATGACGGTAATTCCTGATGTTATTATTTTTGTAGTGGTTGATTAATAGCAAGCTTATCTAAACTATACGAATTAATCTAAATTAAAGCTTATTTAAATAGTTACGCTTGGTCAAAGAGTTCAGGTATTTATTGAAGTTCCTTCAAATATTAAGCTAACAACAAACCTCCCCTTAGTCATCGATGAATACAAAAGCCCCTTGCCTATCTAATAACTTATCATTATGGCGACAGTGAGTTTAGCTATTACTCCAAAGATACCGATCTGCACGAATGGAACAAAGACTACCCTCAGCCTTCTAGTCGAAGTCTATTTGTTAGTAACTTAAGTGATATTCAAACCTTGTTATCCGAGCTAAGCATCGAGTACTCTGTAAAAAGTGAGCTGCAAACTTACATCGAGCATTTACAAGCAATAAAAGAACGTCATGTGAAGTCGCTAGAACTTGCCTCAACGGAATGAAGCAAGAATTTGAATTGGAAAGATATATTGCCCGACGTTCTGTGATCTTAATAAAAAAGGCAGCCCACAGGCTGCCTCAATTTTAATCAATGCTACTTTTGCTAGCTAAACATAGTAAAAACAAGCTCTATTATGATTGCACTTTTACTAACTTCGCTGCGCTTAATACTAATGCTGCAGATGGACGAACTGAGTAATCCGGGTTCACGTAGTTGAATTGAACCGTACCACTCTCATCTAAGATAAAAATTGCGGGCGCTGGCAAAACTGCTTTATCAGTAGTGTCCGCTGTCAAGTCAACGTTCATGCGGTCTTTGTATAGTTTACGAGTGTCATTTGGCACATAAAAACCAACACCGAAACCACGTATTGCAGCTAAACTCTCATCTGAAATGAGGGTAACCGCAAACTCTGTTTCAAGTTTTTGTGACTGTAATTTTTCAGGAGACTCAGGAGAAATAGCTAATATC
The DNA here is from genome assembly GCA_905479945.1 of uncultured Glaciecola sp. Taxonomy (GTDB): domain Bacteria; phylum Pseudomonadota; class Gammaproteobacteria; order Enterobacterales; family Alteromonadaceae; genus Glaciecola. The sequence continues at coordinate 8,370 of CAJQOP010000011.1, forward strand.
TGATAACCTTCATCCACTAACTCTTTTTCAATCGACTTCAGTTCAGCCAATTGGCGACTGCAATACGGGCACCAGCCACCACGATAAAAAATAACTATCGTTGGTTTCTGCATAACTAGGGCTTTTAGGCTAACTGGCGACCCATCTGCTGTTTTAACGGTCACATTAGGAGCAGTTGCACCATTTAATATGGGTGTGATGTTTTCAGCTTTATCAGCAATAACTGTTCTGTCTAATGCCATTACTGACGTCGATATTAAAGCTGACATTGCTACTGCGGCTATCATTAACCATTTTTTCATTTTAATTCCTTACAATTGCATTCATTGTTTTGCGCCTGATTAACTGCCTATAGCTGAACTGAGGGCCTAGAGCCTAATTAATCGAGGGCCGCAAACACATGTATTTATCCACACGAATAGACCAGTCTAAGCACTAATTACTTTCAAAATTTTATCTATAAATAAGGCTAATCTCGCTTGTATTAGGCTGCGGACTTTATTTAACTAGAATATTGCAGTGCTTGCCACCAAGTTTCATCAGCTTGAATGAAGCCTTGATTGTCTATTTTGGGGAAAGGTAAATTTCGACGTTTACATTCAGCAAATAGGTAAGGAAAACCACCTTCGAATAGAATATCTTGGCATTCCTGCTCGTCTAAATTAGTCCCATTGTACATGCCAGCTTCTTCTCGCTGACGCTGAGCTTCATACATAATCACTGCAGCTGCTACGGAAACGTTAAGCGATTGCACCATGCCAACCATGGGCACAATAATCGATTGATCGGCAAGCGCGATAGCTTCAGGCGTTGCACCATCTTTTTCTTGACCCAGCAACACCGCAGTCGGTTTAGTATAATCAATTTCACGAAAATCGCAGGCATTGTCATCAAGGTTAGTGACAAGTACCTGCATACCTTGTTCTTTAAGCTCGTCTACTGCATTTTGAATAGTTTTATGAGCTTGTGTTTTAACCCAAATCTGACTGCCCATTGCAGTGCCTTTGCGTAAGTTCTCAGATTCGTCCCAAACTGCATGAATTTTATGCACGCCTACCGCATCGCAGGTTCTTATAACCGCTGACACATTGTGCGGCTTGGTTACTTCTTCCAAACATACAGTAAGATCTGACTGCCTCATATTCAGCATCGTGCGAATACGATCGTAGCGTTCAATCGACATACTCTGATTCATTAATTCAGTCTCCAGCGACTACTCAGGCAATACCATAACGCCATCAATCTCAATTTGAGCTGCTTTTGGTAGCTGCGAAACACCTATTGCTGCTCGAGCTGGATAAGGCTGATTAAAATACCTCGCCATAATCTCGTTTACCGTTGCAAAGTGGCCTAGATCGATTAAGAAAATATTTACCTTAACAAGGTGGGACATGTCACCACCCGCTGCTGTACAAACAGCTTTTAGATTTTCAAAAACTTGCACCGCTTGCTCCGCAAAATCGTCGGAAACCATCTCCATGCTGCTAGGGACTAAGGGAATTTGCCCCGATAAATAAACCGTTGAACCTGCTTTAACTGCTTGGCTATAGGTGCCTATAGCAGCAGGCGCATCGTCGGTCTGAATAATAGACTTAGGCATATATTTTCCTTTTAAATGAATTACTGTTGTTTGTATTGGCTGTGTCGCGAGACTTTTTGCAGTTCCGGCATGGCACGTATCTTTCGCATAATTTTGGCAAGATGAAGACGGTTTTTAGTTGTCAATTCGATATCAATAAGATAAATGCTGTTCTCGCGTTCTTCGGTTTGCAGATTAATAATAGTCGACTCGCTACTCGCAATTGTGCTGGTTAAGGCTGCTAAGGTGCCTTGGCGATTAAATAACTCCAATCGCAGAGCTGCTTTAAAGTCGCCTTGAGGATCTTCATCCCATTCCATCGGCAATACGCGCTGTGGCTCTTCTTTGCTGAGTTTACGTATATTGGTGCAGCCGGTTTGATGAATAACAATGCCGCGGCCTGGCGATAATATTGCCACCACTTCATCATCCGGAATAGGATGGCAACAGCGAGAAAAATGAACCAACAAGCCCTCAGTGCCGCGTATGGCTACATGTGATTTTTTCTCAGGAATGACTGCATTTTCACCCACTAAACGCCTTGCTACAATTGCGCTTAACTCATTACCCATACCGATATTAGATAATAGGTCTTCAAAACTCTCGTGTTTTGTTTCTTCTACTACTCGGTCAATTTCAACTTGGTCTATATCATCTAACTTTATTGTACCTAGTGCATGACGCAACAAACGGTTACCCATGCTGATAGCATCTTCTGATTGTTGACGTTTGAGGAAATGGCGAATATTGCTGCGAGCGCGCGCACTCACCACAAAATTCAACCAATTTGCATTTGGCTTGGCGCGAGGTGATGTAATAATTTCGACGCTTTGGCCATTCTCAAGTGGCTTGCTCAAAGAATAGTTGCGACGTTCTACTCGCGCACCAACACAAGTATTACCAACATCAGAATGCACCGCATAGGCGAAGTCAACAGCAGTAGCGCCGGTTGGCAATTCAACAATAACCCCTTTTGGTGTAAACACATAAATTTCATCAGGGAATAAATCAGATTTTACACTTTCAATAAATTCAGCCGAAGTACTGGAACGCTGTTGCAACTCAGTTAAGGACTCTATCCATTGATTCGCACGTAATTGCGCTGTGGTTCCTTTATCAGTAGCTTTCTTATACAACCAATGCGCGGCAACACCTTTATCCGCCATATGGTCCATTTCTGCAGTACGTATTTGTACTTCAACTGGGATCCCATGCGGCCCTTTTAAGGAGGTATGCAAAGACTGATAACCATTGGTGCGGGGTATCGCGATATAGTCTTTAAAGCGATTCTCGATTGGCTTATACAAACCATGCATAGCGCCAAGAACCCGATAACAATTATCAATATTGTCTACTACCACGCGAAACGCGTAAATATCCATTACTTCAGTGAACGAAAGTTCTTTGTTCTTCATCTTCCGGTAAATACTGTACAGATGCTTCTCGCGGCCTAAAACCTTGCCATCGATGCCATAAGAATCGAGTCGCTGTACTAATTCACTTTCGGTTTTCTCAATAATTTCTTTGCGATTTCCGCGTGCCTGATTCACAGCCGAACGCAATGCGCGGTGACGCATCGGGTACATTGCTTGAAAACCGAGATCTTCTAGTTCATTTTTAATATCGTGAATACCTAAGCGGTGCGCTAAGGGAGAATAGATTTCAAGAGTTTCAAGGGCTATACGCCTGCGTTTGTCAGGTCGCAATGAACCTAATGTGCGCATATTATGAGTGCGGTCCGCGAGTTTTATTAATATAACCCGAATGTCTTGCACCATAGCCATGAGCATTTTACGGAAGTTTTCTGCTTGTGCTTCTTGCGTGCTGCTAAATTGCAGCTTGTCTAATTTACTCACACCTTCAACTAATTCAGCTACGGTGTCGCCAAAAGCCAGACCCAAATCTTCTTTACTGTAGTGGGTGTCCTCAATAACATCGTGCAACAATGCTGCCATTAATGTTTCGTAATCGAGGTGCATGTCGGCCAAAATACCAGCAACCGCAACAGGATGCGTTATGTAAGGGTCTCCACTGCTACGAGTTTGACCATCGTGCGCGTCGCGCGCAAGTACATAAGCCGCTTGAATATACTCGACTTGTTCGTTGGGTAAGTATTCACTTACCCTTGCTTTTAAACCTTCAAATAGATACACAATTGATAATTAAGTAAAACGGAGTCTGAATGTACTTAGAATACGGTTATTTTTGCGCTTTGCAAACGCAAAAACGCCGATTTTCATCGACGTTTTATAATAAGTGCGTTATTTCGCTCTAAGAACACAAAAAAGTCACCAAATTTGCTGCTAAACAGCAACCTTAACTTGGTTTCTTATTTTAGTTGTCCGATAGGATGCTTGCTACTGAAGCAAATTCTGCAGCTTCTTGTTCGCGCTGGTCATGCAAGTCTGACTGTTCAACTGTTTCAGCTGTAACTAAACCTAACTCAATCTCACGCAAAGCAACAACCGTTGGCTTATCGTTACCAACTTCTACTAAAGGCTCTTTGCCTTCTGTAGCAATTTGTCTAGCGCGACGAGCTGCAACTAATACTAAATCGAATCTGTTGCCAATTTGGTCTACAGCGTCTTCAACTGTTACACGTGCCATGTATTGCTCCGATAAATTAATAGGTATTTTAAAAAATGGTCGCGAAGTATACTTGATAACTCGGTCAACGCATAGTGAATTCGTTTATTTCAACGCTAATTGATTTACTTTGGTGCTAATAAGCTTGTAAAAAGTGAATCATGTCTAAGTTGCTGATTGCGTAATCGAACGCGCTGGGCACTTATAATCGCCTCAAACTCTTTGTGAGCTTGCTCTAAGTCGTCATTCACGATTACATAATCAAACTCATTCGCGTGCGAAATTTCAGACTGAGCCGCACCCATGCGTTTCGCAATAACTTCTTCAGAATCTTGCCCTCGACCGACTAAACGCGATTGCAGTGCTTCAACTGATGGCGGGAGAACAAAAATACTGATCACATCAGGGTTCTTGTTTTTAACCTGGCGCGCGCCCTGCCAATCAATATCCAAAAACACATCAACACCTAGCTGTAACTTGTCACTTATTGCCGCTTTTGACGTGCCATAATAGTTACCAAAAACTTCAGCGTGCTCATAGAAAGCATCCTGTTTGATCATATTTTCAAATTCAGCGTGATCAACAAAGTAATATTCAACTCCGTTTTGCTCACCTTTCCTAGGTTTGCGGGTAGTATGAGATACCGACAGCTGCATTGATTGCTCAGGTGATGATTTACGTAAAATTTCTTTAATTAAGGTAGATTTGCCAGCGCCAGAGGGGGCAGCCACAATAAACAGATTACCTAAAGGAAATGCTGGTCTGCTGAACTTATAATCGGGAGTAATGTCGGACATATTCAGGATATTTTGCTATTTGATAGTGTTGCGATAATTAACAATGGTAGCATATGCAAAACTAAAGTGCGCAAAATGGAAAAATAAACGATGAAAGATAGTGATTATCACGAATTAATAGACACATTATTTATTGCAATTGAAGAAGCGCTAGACGAGTGCGAAGTTGATATCGATTATGAAGGTGCCGGCGGCATTTTGAGTTTAACGTTACCTAATCACACAAAAATCATCTTGAACAAACAAGCGCCTTTGCAGCAGCTCTGGGTTGCGACTAAGTTCAATGGTCATCATTTCAATCATACCGATGATGGCAAGTGGATAGATGAGCGCACTGATTCAGAATTTTATAGCTTTTTTGACGAAGCTATTAGTAAGCAAGCTGGACAAGCTGTAAAACTAAATCTGCAAGGATAGAAACATGACTCAAGAATTATTACCTGCCGTTGAGATACAGCCAAAGGCCGAGCACAAAGCCACGATTATTTGGTTGCACGGGCTCGGTGATTCAGGCAACGGCTTTGCTCCTATTGCCCCAGAATTGAAGTTGCCCGATGAACTTGGTGTTAAGTTCATCTTTCCTCATGCACCTTTAAGAGCTGTGACAATCAACAACGGCATGGAAATGCGGGCTTGGTATGATATTAAGTCAATGGATATGGATTCTAGAGCTGATATTGACGGTGTTGTTGATTCATCGCAACGCGTTGAGCAGCTCATTCATGCTGAAATAGCATCAGGGATCGCGTCAAACAAAATCATATTGATTGGTTTTTCACAGGGCGGCGTTATTTCACTGCACTTGGGTACACGTTTTACGCAACCTTTGGCCGGAATTGTGGCGTTAAGTACTTACATGTGTGCACCACAAACCTTAGGAGATGAGAAATCAGCAGAAAATCAAAACACGTCGGTATTTTTTGCACATGGTCAACAAGATGAAGTAGTGCCTACATTTTTAGGTAATGCTGCTTATCAAACAATGAAGCAAAACGGGTACAACGTCGAGTGGAAGGAATACATGATGCAGCACAATGTTTGCATGCCTGAAATAGCCGACATCTCAGCGTTTATCCAAGCGAAACTGGCCTGAAAGTAATTTTGGCTGAAGCGATATCAGCACCAGAGCACGAATTTAGCCGCAGCGTGATCTAGGCCGCAGCGTGATCTAGGCCGCAGCGCAATAACGGAAAAAAGATAAGTATTATGAGTATAGCGAGACCTTCACAGCGAATTATTCGGATTGCGACCAGAAAAAGCGACCTTGCAATGTGGCAGGCACACTATGTTCAGGCCAAATTGCTTGAGCATCACCCTGATGTAAAGGTGGAATTGCTGCCTATGTCGACACAAGGTGATCGAATATTGGACACACCTTTAGCCAAAATAGGCGGCAAAGGGCTGTTTATTAAAGAGCTAGAAATTGCGATGCAAAATGGTGAAGCTGATATTGCTGTGCATTCTATGAAAGATGTGCCGATTGCATTTCCTGATGGCTTTGGATTACATGCTATTTGTGAGCGTGAGAATCCGTTTGATGCTTTTGTTTCAAATACGTTTGAAAGCTTAGACGCGCTGCCGCATGGTGCCGTAGTTGGTACATCAAGTTTACGCAGGCAGTGTCAATTGCGCGCGTTTCGTGATGACTTGGTTATCAAAGATTTACGCGGTAACGTAAATACTCGGCTCGCAAAACTAGATGACGGTCAATACGATGCAATTATTTTGGCTGCTGCGGGTTTGATACGCTTGGGAATGAAAGACCGTATTCGGCAGGAACTTGATGTTGACATCAGTTTGCCTGCTGTAGGCCAGGGCGCTGTTGGTATTGAGTGTCGAAATGATGATGCTGAGTTAATTGCATTGTTAACCGCATTAAACGACTCAGAAACTTCGGCACGAGTTAGCGCCGAAAGGTCGATGAATAAAGCATTAGAAGGTGGCTGCCAGGTACCAATAGGCAGTTACGCGGTACTAAACGGTGGGCAACTCTTCCTAAGAGGACTAGTCGGAACGCCTGACGGGAAGACTATCCTTAGATCGCAAGCTGAAGGTCCATTGGTTGACGCCGAAAAAATTGGCCTTGCGGTAGCGAATGAACTACTTAATCAAGGTGCTAAATCGATCTTAGACGCACTCAGTGAAGACTAATGGTGATTGATATAAATGTACTTAATACTGCGACCCAAGTCTAAATTAGCCAATTCTGTTAAGTGTTTTAAAGACGCGGGCATAGAGGCACATGGTTGCGCGCTTATTGATACACCAGTGCTGCCACTCGCAGAAACAATATTAGATGATTTACAACAATGCAACCCAGATATTATCATTGTTACTAGCACCGTCGCCGCTGATATTTATGCTAGTACTCTTAACAAAAAGGCAGGCATTAGCTCATCGTCACCACCTATTTTCATTGGTGTTGGGGCAACTACAACAAAAAAATTAAGGGCCCTAGGTTTACAGGTGATTCAAGCCGACCCGCCTAACTCTGAAGGTATCGTTGCGGTGGTTCAGCAATTGAAGCTCGATAAGGCAAATGTTGCTATACTGAAAGGCAAAGGTGGGCGTAAACTCATTAGCCAGTCACTGTCAATGCTTGGCTTTATGATTACTGAGTTTAATGTGTACGAACGTATTGTATTGAAGGAACCCTTTTATACTAAGGGCGTTTATGCTGAAGGCCTCGATACTAAGAGCTTTATGGCTGAAAATATTCAGTGTATTATTGCTACAAGCACAGAAATTATTGATGCGGCATACAATGTTTTCGAGGCTAATTGGCTTAATAACCGTCATTGGCTCGTCGTCAGTAAAAGAACTAAGCAACATTTGACTGCATTGGGTGCAAACAACATTATCGTCAGCAATGGCGCAACCGACAGCCATCTCATAGCTGCCGTAAATCAAGTTAAAGGATCACAACATGAGTGACAAAGAGTCGACCAATATTGAAACAGCATTAGAGAACGTTGTCGAAGATGCGATAATTATTGAGTCCGATTCTACCGCGCAGGAATCTTTGAAAAAAGTCAAAACGGGCGGTTTATGGCTGTTCAGTCTTGTTAACCTTTTTCTGATTATTGGTATTTGTGCAGTAGCCATATGGACTTGGTATCAATGGCAGCAGGAGCAAACAAACGAAACCGATTCTGGCGCTCAGGTAGAGGCTCAGTTATCAAGCATGGGATCGGCGATTTCTAAGTCTGACGCCGAATTAGCTAAATTCAATCGCGACTTGAGCCAGCAAAATCAAGCCACTAGCAAGAACGTCGACGAACTTTTGCGGCAAATACTACAAAACGCGGAAGAAAACAAAGCGCTCCAATCCAGAGTCGCCGATCTATCTGGTCGACGTCCTGCAGATTGGCTATTAGCCGAAGCAGACTATTTGGTGCGTATAGCCGGCCGCAAACTTTGGCTAGAAAACGATGTCGGTACTGCTATGCTTATGCTGCAATCAGCTGATTCTCGTTTAGGTGATCTTAGCGACCCATCCTTGTTCCCAATTCGTAAACTTATTGCTGAAGATATTCAGACATTACGACAAATCAATCCTGTATCAAACAATTCGGTAGCACTGGCCTTATCGGGCATGATCCCGCAGGTGAATAACTTGCCGCTGAACGCTTTGAAGATACCTGAAATCGAAGAGAACAAGGCGCAAAACGAACTCAGTGAAAACATTGGCGATTGGCGTACTAACTTGTCTAAAACATGGAACGCGTTAGTAGATGATTTTATTCAGGTTGAGACCAGTGACAAACCAATCATGCCGTACTTATCAACTAAACAACGTTGGTTAATAACAGAGCAGCTCAAACTCGCTCTTTCACAAGCGAAAAGCGCCTCGTTAGCAGAACAAGAGGCCCTTTACCTTAACTCGCTGCAACAAGCCAGCACTATTGTAATTGAGCACTTTCAGCTAGATGACACTAATGTAAAGCAATTCGCGGATACGCTACAGCAACTTCAAACAACAGAAATTTCTAAAGAATATCCTCGCCAGTTGCGATCCGCAAATGCCCTGAAGGATATAATAGAACAACGTATGCAAAGCGTGTTTAAAAACAGTACGTCAGAAAAAAACTCGTCTGAAGGTGGAATTCCTAGTGATAATGCTGACGAAGGTGCTTTATGAGAAAATTACTACTTTATATTTGCCTCTTAATTCTATTTTTTATCGGACTATTGTTTGGGCATGCAGCCATAGGTGAAAAAGGCCGCATATTCATTGCGATGGGCGACTTGCGTATTCAAATGTCTGTAGTCAGCGCTGGAATATCACTATTAATCGGATTTATTGTGAGCATATTTCTCTGGTGGGCCATTAAACGCCTTATTAGAATGGTTGCAGGTTCCAGGAATTGGTTTGGTGTATTGTCCAGAAGAAAGCAAAGCAAAGCTTTGTTTAACGCTATCAATGCCTGTGCATTAGGCGACTATGAAAATGCACATAAATTTATTAATAAGACCTTTCCCGGTGATTTCGACGGCGCAAACTATATCCTAGCGGCAGATATAGACAGGCGATTGAACAATGGTAAGAATATCGAAAATTTATTGAGTATTGCTGAAACATTTCCGCCTTCACAGGCTTCTGCGAAAACGCAACAAGCCGCATGGTGCTTGCAACAGCATCAATTTAAGCAGGCTGAATCGATTCTGGAAAGTATTGACGCGAAATCACAACAGTACGCAGTGGTGGTTCGTCTTTGGTTGTCAGTATTAGCCGCATTGGGAAAGTGGGACAAGGTAAAAGAAAAGCTTCGTGTGCATAAAAAAGTATTAGGTGACGATTACGTTCAGTGGGCCCAACAAGCTGTTCAAGGCGAATTTTCAGAAATTGCCAGCAAGCATGGTGCGAATGCACTAAAAGAAAAGTGGGCCTCATTGCCACGCACAGCCAAGAAAGACATCGCTAATCAAATCGTTTATGTGCAATTACTAATTGATCAAGGCCTGTCACAAGAAGCTGAACCAATATTGGTTGAGTTGGCTAAAAAATCCAGAAACCCAGCCTTCCATGGCTTGTTCAAGCAACTTAAGCACCCTAATCCATATCACGCAATGCGATTGGTTGAGAGTTGGATAAAAGTCGATTCTGACAATGCGCAATTGTACTCTGTACTTTCGCACTTAGCCTTCAACAGCGGTGATTACGAATTAGCGGAGAAAGCAATTAGGAAAGCGCTCGAGTTAGCGAATAAACCGGAAGATGCAAGACTACTTGCTAGGTTGTTGGAAAAGCAGAATGCATTTGAAAAAGCTAATAACGTTTACAAGGGTTTGTTAAGCTCATAAACGTCATTGGTATGGTATCTTGTACTTTAGCTGTAAGTGGGACTCTGATTATCAGCTGAATAGAGCGTGTCGCTTGTATTATGCTTGTGAGATTTTCTGTAACTGCAGAGAAATCGAGACCTATGCGTAGGTCTCTTGTTCTGTTTCTACAATTGAATCTAACACCATTGCCAAAGCATAGTTGTCGATGGGTTTAGCTAATTTGAAAACTTTAGCATCATGTTCTGCGCTTAGCCTATTGTCAGAAAACTCGTCAAATACAATGATATGGGGCTTGTATTCTAACTTCTCTTCAATAACTGCTGTAAGTGCAGGTATATCGACCCTAGACGTTTGGCTATCTATCATTATAAGAGAGGGTTTGTATTGAGCGATTTCAACGCCAGACTCAATGCCGTGCTGATACACTTGTGTCACAAAACCCGCGTTTCGAGCAATTCGTTGTGCATTTTTGACTAACTGCTTCTCAACCGAAACGATGAAACAAGACTTTTCTTTTTCAACAATCAATTCAGATGGTACAGGGATCCTATTTTGAACCAAAAAGTCCAATAGATCGCTATGCTTGACCCGGTTATTTCCGCGGCCTGGCAGCTTAAATGCTTTTAATTTTTTCGCTTCTATCCAGCGAATAACTGTTCGTGGGTTAACATCACAAATTTTTGCAACTTCACCACTAGAGAATGACTTCATATTATATCGACTACATCAAACTAATTAAGTTTGGAGATTATCAGAAGCCTTTTAGAATAGCGACATTCAGGCCGACTCGCTAACATACCTAGCTATTAATTTATATACCTACATGAGACTTAGCTAGACAGCTTTAGCCTAGCTTAAATATAGTTTCACATACCTTTCAGAGCGGTCAAAACGAGCCTTAAGCAAGTCAAGCCTAGATAACTCAATATTTCTCGCATTAGAAATAAAAATAATTTTGAATTGCATTGAAGATGTGTTGCTAAGCTTGCTTGTTTAAAGCTTTGCCATACTAAGGGGGTTCGATTTGGCTGCACTTGCGTATAGTTTGGGCATACTTAGAGCTTTTAATATGACTAAGCTTACTCAAAGCTTAGTCATACTGTGGGTTTTAATATCAAGCAGGAGCTATTTAAGCTCGTTTGAAGCGGCGACCTATGCCAATGGCAGCTAGTAAGGAAACTAACAAAATGCCTGTAGAACCGCCTGAGTCACCGTCATCGCCAGAACCTCCGCCTGAGTCTCCGCTAGTATTACGCGCAGGATTTAGATTGGGGTTTGTTAGCACCGCTGCATCTACCACAACAATATCGGTGATAAGAACCAAATTATTATCCGTAGGCACGGTGCCAGCGCTCGCATCTGCAGCACTATAATTTCGTAATGGGATAGTTGTCAAAGCGCCGCCAAAATTAAATATTGGTGTTGCAACAATCGCGTCAACCACGTCCATACCATTTCCTAGAACCTGTCCAAACACGGTAAATCCGCCGTTTTGTGCATCCAGATTTGAAGCATTATTGTTTACACTAACAAACCACTGTGAAGTGGCACTGTTTGGGTTGCCCCCAACTTTCGCCATTGCAACTGTACCGCGAACATTCGACAGTATTGGTTCATTTACAACAGGAGGGCCTGCTTGGACCGCGCCTGGAGGAAATGTGTTACTGAATGCAAAACCACCGGCTTGCATGATAAAACCAGGCTGAGTACGGTGAACAACATTGTTAGCATAAGCACCTGAATTCACATATTCTAAAAAGTTTTCGACAGTTTCAGGCGTAGTTTCATCGAAAAGATTAATCTGGAAATCACCTAACACTGTTCTTACTTCAACGACTGTCGCTTGCGCTACAAGCGGTACGCTTAACGCCAGCGAAAATATGATTGCTGATAAGCTTTTTGATTTTTTTAATTTCATTATAGTTGTCTTATTCTTCTTAGGTTATTTAAGATAAGCGCCTTATTGTTAGCGCCAAAATATCATTCATTCCTCGCATTAATCGCTGTATTACCTTAACCAGCACATTAGCTATGATTAGTGGGAGAAGCTACTTCGCTGATATATCACAATAAACCACTTGGGCGGATTACTCAGCGGATCACGTGAACATGAGAATAGTCGAAATTGGGCTTTAAAACCAGTGTCTAAGGCGGCTTATTTGGTCACATTTTTATCACAAAGTGCCTTTACTGGAGCCCGCTTAATATTAGGCTGTTACTTTATTGCTTGCACCTTGACTGAAACGAAAGAGCTGCGGCCCAAATCGTCACTTACCTGAACATCATAGTCACCCGCTTTTGCCTCCCATAACAATGGTGCTTTATCACTGCTAGTGGACAAATCGACAGACCCAATATATGCATTATTTGCGAACCAATGTAATCGACTTGCATCCGCGTCTGCATTTGCCTGAAGCGGAATTACAATGTGATTTTGTCGGCTATCTTGCACTACATATAGGACGTCTTGTTGCGGGGAATAGACACTCGGCTTGCTTCCCACGGACGCGTTTTTTTGGGATAAACATTCACTGGCGAAGCTCGGCGGCCTCTCAATATAAACTCCCGCCTGCTCAAATAAACGCTGAAAATCAGTCGGCCAAAAGGCGAAAACTTTTTGACTTACTTTATCTCGTCGCTTATCACAAACGCGCAAGCCAGTTTGATTGTCTACCCAAACCTTTCGGTAGATATTTGTACTTTTAATCGGAGAGACGCCAGGAATGAAGAATGTTGTCCCAACATTTGGGCATTCAGACTCGTAAAGATCACCAGTTGATGTGCAAATATCTACAGACTTCAAATTCAAGCGCTCAACAACATCAGAATCGAAGGGCATGCTAGGCTCGCTTGGCAAAACAACATCCAGTAGTTTAAACAACAATGGTCCTGCTGCGCTTCTGCCCACAAAAGCATTATTGCCTTGGCCATCGAAGTTTCCAATCCAGACTGCAAGCACATAATCACCTGATATACCAACTGCCCAAGCATCACGAAATGCCCATGAGGTACCGGTTTTCCAAGCTACTTCGGTCTGTGCAGCGCGAGTTCTATTGGCAGCAGACCAAGCCGCGCGATTCGGTCTGGGGTTTTTACTGAGCATATCAAATATCAAATAGCTAGCTTCTGCAGAGAGCAAGTTCACACCCGCTTTAGTGTCATTGCCACCGCTAATAATGTCTTTTTCATCGTCTTTTTTAGCACTTACCCAGTAAGTACTTACTGCTTGCTTATGCTCACCAAAATTAGCAATCATGGCGTACAATTCCACTAATTCAAGCATGGTAACTTCGCCACCACCCAAGGCCAAAGCAAGTCCGTAAAAATCCGGATCTTTGAGTTGTGAAATACCGGCGGCTTCAAGGAGTTCGTAAAAGGTGCCTTGATTAACTAAGCTATCAACTGGTGTATCATTTATAGGCTTTCTAGCGTTTATCAGCTTTGCTTTTCGCTCTATTAATTGAGATTGAAGATCAACGGCAGGCACATTACGACTGCTTGTTAAGGCATCTTGAGCCGAAATTGGCCCCACAAAACCTTTACCAAAATTCTCAGGTGTAAAACCTGCATAGCGTTTCGGCATATCCTTTAGCATTGTCATTGGGTGGATAATACCTGCATCCAAAGCTAGAGCATAAACAAAGGGCTTTAAGGTTGAACCAGGAGAGCGCTTTGCTAAGGTACCATTTACTTGTCCTTGAATATCGAGGCTATTGAAATCTGCTGAGCCAATCATAGCCTCTATATGCATGGTTTTGCTATTTAGCAGCAATGCACTCGCGTTATTAAAACCATTTGACTTGTTTTTAGAAATGTAATTCTGCAGTACTTTTTCCATCCGAGTTTGTAGATTAAGATCTAAGGTAGTCTTAATACCTTGACGGCTTTTTATATAGTCGCCACGCTTTATATCGTCGTGACGATACAACTGCTGACGCGAGTTGCTTGACAAAATATACTGCACAAAATGTGGTGCATGGTGAGGCAAGCCGCTAGCTTTGCGAACCGACAATGGTAATGTGATCGCACTGAGTAACTGAGCTTCAGCTGGATATTGTGCAGTCCATCGTTCAATTAGTCGCAGCTTAGCGGATTGCAGTCTAAGCATACCTAAGCCGCTAGACGGATTTCGTCGAGTAGGGTTCTGCGGCACAACCGCCAAAGTAAGCGCTTCAGCAATGCTTAATTGTGACGCCGGTTTGTTGAAGTAAATTAGGCTAGCCGCGCCAATCCCTTCTATGTTTCCGCCATAAGGTGCAAGGTTAAGATAGGCTTCGAGTAAGTCGCTTTTTGAGTAATGTCTAGCCAGTTGCAAAGCTCTAAAAATCTGTTCGACCTTGCCTGCAGGCGTATTTGACAGAATATTCCAGCGCAGCCGAGCCACTTGCATTGCAATGGTCGATGCACCAATACGTCTTTCCTTTAAAATATATGTTTGCCAGAAAGCTCTAGCTAACGCCCAATAGTCTACGCCCGAGTGCTGATAATAGTTTTGGTCCTCATAGAGAATAGTGGCTTGCTGGAGGCTTTCAGCTATTTCTTCAATGGGTGTATATACGCGATAGCGATCGTCTTGTGCCAAAGAAAGGTGCAGCAATTTGTTGTTACTATCGAATATGGCCGTTGAATAAGTCTGGTAAAAAGTAAGGTCTGGTTTTGGCTGCAATAAGTAGGTAACAGCACCGCCCAAAAGTGCGAGCACAATAATGACAAGTAGCTTAAATTTCGAGCTTAGTTTCCGGTAGGTGCGTTTCATCGATATCAAGCTCTAAGTACCGCCATTAGGGCTGCTCATTTGCCATGACATGAATGCTCGATGCTGCTGAATAACCGGTAATGCCTCTGTCATACATAGCTTCTGCAAAACTAGGAGGCACTACGAAGGTGCCAGCGGCAGTCACCTTCACCTTATATGAAATTTCGCTGACGCGCTTACTTATGCTGCCATAAAAAACAATGCGGTCTTCACGAATATCAATATAATCGGACTGCCACCAGCCAACTTTACGATCTATTGATTTACGTATCACTTCGAAACCGCCGGGAAGTAAGTCTACAATCGCAACATTTTCAATATTATCAATACTTACAGAGCGTACGCGTAACCTCACGGTAAGTTCATCGCCTTGCTTAATTTCTGTTGCCGGCTCACCCGTTTCATCGACAAACGTGCGCTGTACAACAATATGATCCTCGCTTGGGTCTTTGGGTAGTTCGGACTGATACCCTGCCTGCACATTGACGTAATATAATCCGCCCGTATCGAATAAAGCTGATTTTGATAAGCTTGCTTCGACGCGCTCAGTGCCGCTAGGATAGAGCGCCGTAGCAAAGGGCGTGTAAGCAGGCTTCAATTCCGATTGCTGCTGCAAAGTGGCCGCTATAAAACTTATCTCTCGATCGATAGCTTCTATGTTAGCAGTGCCTACAGCGGGGTTAAGAGTGCCTACAGCGGGGTTAAGAGTGCCTACAGCGGGGTTAAGAGTGCCTACAGCCGGGTTAAGAGTGCCTACAGCCGGGTTAAGAGTGCCTACAGCCGGGTTAAGAGTGC
>CAJQOP010000012.1 GCA_905479945.1 uncultured Glaciecola sp.
GTAAGTATAAGATTATTAGTTTTTATGCGAAAAAAGCTAGAGGCTTAATGGCTAGATACATTATTGAAAACCGTATCACTAAAGTATCTGAATTGAAGCTGTTTAGCAGCGCCGGTTACGTTTTCGATGAGCAAGAAAGTACTGCGACTGATTTAATTTTTAAACGCGCCGAACCAAATTTGAAGCTAAGCAGCTAAGCAAGTAAAGACTACATTAATCAACATACATCACCTGCTGCAACTTCAGGGTTTGCGTCTCATTGCCTCGTTGTATGTTGATTTCAAATCTAAAATTTTCTTTGTGAGCGTAAGAAAAAACCGCTAAATAATAGATAGCATCGCCATCAGTCACTTTCTTAAATGACAACTTCTTGCTGTTACCTAATAAGTTCCGTGCTGTTCCTGTAACAGAAACGTTCTGGGCTTTTTGGTCATCTCTATCTAGTACTGATATGTTCACCACTGCATTAAATTTGCTGCGAACAATCCCATTAGCTTTTGCTATTTCGGGCGTTAAAAAGGTGCTGGTAAAGACGATATGATGCACATCCCAGTCACCTAATGTGGTTTTCTCCTCTGCTAAGGCTTTGGTCTGAAAAACAAACCCAGCTGCTAGCAATAGCAATAAAGCAGTCACTTTGATTGAGTAGAGAGATGAGTGCATAAACTCAACTTTTTCTGAGAAAGTCTTTTTTCCCGCATCTGATTGCTCAAGAAAGGTTCGCATGTGTATTCCTTTTATAAATTTGATGAAAACAGAGATTAGTAGGTGCCTAAAAGCAAACTTGGTCTTTGCCCAAGCCTTTTGCTTTATACAGGTTTCTGTCAGCTCGGTTTATTAAGCTTTGAGGCGTATTATCGGTGTCTTTGTTAAAAGTTGCTATTCCTATTGAAAATGTAACAACATTAAAATCTGGATGGTTTTGTTTTAATATTTGATTAAACTCTTCTCGTATTCTCACAAAAATATCAGAAATACTATCTGGGCTTGTGTCAGGGAATACAATCAACCATTCTTCTCCGCCATACCTGCCAAACTTGTCATACTGCCTAAGCACTTTGGTGCACGCATCAGCAAATGCTACAAGTACGTCGTCACCAGTTTTATGTCCATGCTTATCATTAAGTGTTTTAAAGTCATCAAGATCAATGATACCTATCATTAAAGATTGGGCGGTGCGGGTCGCTTCAAAAAAACGTGATTCAACATACTCTAATATAGCTCGGCGATTAGGTGAACCGGTTAAATGGTCCTTTAGTGCCATCGATTTGAAATGATTTCTATTTTTGGTTTGTATGAATAGCAATAAACCAACTATAACTAACAGTAAGATACTTAAACCAGCAATTAACCACCATAACTTTTGATGTTCGGTTTGTTCCCGTATTTCTAAATTTTTCGATTCATTCTCGTTAGAAAGTGACTCGTTTTCTTTCTCTTTTAATTCACTATCAAATTGCACCCGATACTTCTCTATCGTTTTTTGCTTTTCTTCAAGGTGGACCTTCTCAGCGAATGCATAATTTTCGTTTAAAATATCAAAGGCTTGTTTGAATTCACCTTTTGCGTAAGCAATATTCGCATATGTCTTGTAAAGATTTTCACGGAAAAATGGCGCTTTCAAACGTGGCAAGAGAAGCCGACTCTGATCGGCTTTTTGGCTTGCAATATCTAAGTTGCTCAGCGCCAGGTGCGCTTCAGCTTGTCCGCTGAGTACTTGAAATTGTAGAGCTACGCTGCCAGTTTCTTCAAAAACAGGCTGGATTTCAGAATACAGAGCAATTGCACTTTGCCAATATCCCTCCTTTATATCAAAATCTGCTAATTTCTTTTTGGCCCACGCCACACCAATATCGTCATTTAAATCTACACTCATTTGCATTGCTTGCTGCATGTATTCGCGCGCTTTATCGATATTTTCACCTAAAAAATAGGAGTTACCAATGTTGTACAGGACGACTGAAATTTCAAATTTATCACCTGATTTGCGTGATGTGGTGAGTGCTTTTTGCAGGTATTCACGCGCGATGTCGATGTTACCGAGTTCAAGGTTAACATTAGCAAGCATATTGAGAACCGAACCAATAGACTTAATGTCATTTGCTAGCTCGTATGATGCGTAGGACTTTTTTAGTGTTAATAGAGAACTCGTGTAGTCAGAGAATAGATATTGACTTCGGCCAACGGCTAAATAAATCCAGCCCGCCAGTTTAGGTGTTTCAATTATGTCGGCTTTTTTAATCAAACTTGCGTGTTGTTTTGTTATGTCTTGGAGTTCACCTTTGGAGTCTCTGATGGAAAGATCGGCCACTTCTAATCTTATCGCAAGGCTCGCGTCATCAAGCCTACTTGCCAAGTTAACGACGTTTTTAAGTAGCCTCTCTGCTTCATTAATGTCTTCAGTTTCAATTAGTAACTCAATTTTCAAAGTATAGGCGTTAAGGCAGACCAACTCCCAATTAATTTCCTCGCACTTGCTAATGATAGGCTTGAGCGTTTCGAGTTGCTCATATGGCGTTTCGGTACTTTTATCATACAAAAAAATTATTTGGTCTAGCAATTGTCGCTGTGATGTTTGTGCATTTTGCTGTGCATTAACCAGATCGCAAACGATAAACGAAGAGCTGATGAGAAAAACGATGATAAATTTCACTAAAAGCCGCATACAAGATTGCCTGAATTATTCTGTAAAAGGTTATAACTGCTTACTAATTAAATACTAACGATTTTTAATTAGGCCGTTTCTTTAGATTGCTAAAACTACTTGGCATCTCAGCGCCGTATTTAGTTTTTATTCTTGGATTGTCTCAGCACATAGTTGCCTGTCGATTCCATGATTTATGCTTCACATTACGTATCGCTTAATGTCATATAAAACACATAAAAAAAGATTTAACAATTCCAATTCCAATACTAATAAATATACTCTTGTGTAGATAGATAAGTTTAAAATTAAATGCATAGACAAATGCGTTTGCCAGTGATTATTTCGCAGTACTCGATCAGTTTGTCAAAAAATATTGACACACTTGCACAGTAAAGATAAACGTTATCTATTGTTTACACGCACTAATTTAAGTAAGAATGGTAACTATAATGTGGTGTTTAGTATTGGGCTAAAGTAATTATTTTTCCATTCTACCTCCAATAAGTCCCAACTTAGCGTATTTAATACCCGTTAATTAACGTTTGAGTTACAATTTTCACATATATTTTTCATCCAGATTTTATCCATAAATTTTACTCTGAATGATTTTTATGGAAGGGCGTAATTTGTCGTGTAATAAAAGTTCAAAAAGCGCCTGCACGACCTTGTACACATTTTAGACTTATCACTGAAAATAAGCATATTAAGGACACACATGAAAACAAAGATATTTAATAAAACCCCGTTAGCGGCAAGCTTGTCGCTAATACTGGGAACTAGTATTATGGCACCAGCTTTGGCACAGGAAGCGCCAGATAGTGCAGAAGCAGCAGCACCAAATACTACAGAAATTATTGAGATCAGAGGCATCCGTGGCAGTATGATCAAATCAATGGATGTCAAACGCACTTCCAGTGGTATTGTTGATTCTATTAATGCAGAAGACATTGGTAAATTCCCTGATAGTAACCTAGCTGAATCATTGCAGCGTATAACAGGTATTTCTATCGAACGCTCGAATGGTGAAGGTGCTAAGGTCAGTGCTCGTGGTTTTGGTCCAGATCGTAACTTGGTCACATTAAATGGCCGCCAAATGCCAACCACTACCGGTGAACGTAACTTTGACTTTTCAAATTTAGCGGCTGAGGGTGTAAGCGGCGTTGAAGTTTATAAAACGTCTAAAGCAAATATACCGACAGGTGGTATTGGTGCCACGATTAATATTCTGACGACTAAGCCACTTAGTAGCCCAGGTATGAAGGCAACGTTTAGTGTTGAAGCCTTAGATGATGCCACAACCAAAAAAGGTGGTGCTACCCCGCAGCTTTCAGGACTATATTCAAATACAAGTGACGATGGTAAGTTTGGTATTGCTATCTCAGGCAGTTATTCAGAGCGTGAAAGTGGAAGTCAGCAGGCACAGACATCTTTCTTCCGAAGCTTTGCTGGTGATTTTAACGATTGGGGCGGCGTACCAAACGATGAATCGCAAACTAATCGCTTTGGCGACGCAGATATCTTTGGTGTACCGCAAGCTACAATCTATAGGTTTGAAGAGCAGCAGCGTAAAAGATCCAATGCGCAACTAGTATTGCAATACAGCCCTATCGAAGAACTTACCATTTCGCTTGATTACCTTTACGTTAAAAAAGAAAATGAAACGCAAAGCAACGCTATTTCTGCTTGGTATAATTTCGGTGACACGACGAACGTTTGGTCCGACGGCCCAATCTCTTCACCTTTGATATATTCTGAAGATCATGGCGGTACTCCTTCAGATCTTGCCATTGGTGGTCAAGATTTCGCAGTTAAAGATGACACTAAGTCTTTAGGAATTAACTTTGACTGGCAAGTCAATGACAACCTAAATCTTAAACTTGATCATCATGAGTCTAAAGCCAATAGCAGTCCTAATAGCCCATTGGGTTCAGGCAACGAAATGCAGCTTCGCGCTTTAGTGCGCCAAAATACGGCGACTGATTTTACTGGTGAAAGACCGGTTCTATCAATAGTAGGCGGTAACTCTGCTGTTGCTGCAGATTTTCAGGTTACAGGTAGTGTTTTTACAAACATTAAAAATGCATCTGAAATATCACAAACGCAATTTCATGGTGAATATATCTTGGAAGAAGCGGGCAGTATCGACTTTGGTATAGCCTTAACTAATTCGCAAAACCGTGCTCGCATTAAAGGTGTACAACGTAATAACTGGGGTGGCGAGGGCCCAACTGGTTTATTTGACGACTTGTTATTCCCTAGAGACATATTAAGCCAATTTGACAATCTAAGTGGTGGGAATTTTGACGGGCATACTGGCCCTGTAGAGATTTTAAATCAGTACTTTGAATTTGATTTTGCCACGATAAGAGATATTGCGGCTGCAAATTTGAGTGTTCAATCGGCAGCCTTAGGGGATTGCGGTAACTCTTTCTGCCCATCAACAGACTATGCTTCAGATGCTGACCAATATACCAGAGAAGAAATGACTTCGGTTTATGTCCAGTATAATTATGAAGGTGAGATTGGGGACATGTATTATGATGTCCACTTAGGCGTGCGTTATGAAGAAACAGATGTAGAGTCAATCTCATCGGTACCTGAATTCCTTCCTTCAGCACTTTGGAATGGTGTAACTGAGGTAGCTCTTGTCGGCACAGGTAACGTAATTTATGGAACAAAAGACGCGAGTTACGATCATACTCTGCCAAGCATTAACTTTAACTTGAATGTGACGGAAGATATTGTTGTTCGTGCAGCTTACAGCGAAACCATTGGACGTCCAAGATATAATCAAATGATAGGTGGCACCAGATTAAACGCCAATGCCCGATTTAATGGCGGTACTGGCGCTGGTGGTAATCCTGGCCTATTGCCTCTTGAGTCTACCAATTTAGACTTCTCAGCTGAGTGGTATTACGACGAAGGCAGCTATGTATCTTTGGGTTATTTCACCAAAGATGTTGAAAATGATATTTTGACACTGCCAGTAGATACACTTAGCCCTGGTTATATTA
Organism: uncultured Glaciecola sp.; assembly: GCA_905479945.1. Taxonomy (GTDB): domain Bacteria; phylum Pseudomonadota; class Gammaproteobacteria; order Enterobacterales; family Alteromonadaceae; genus Glaciecola. The sequence continues at coordinate 5,662 of CAJQOP010000012.1, forward strand.
ATCCACCGACTATATATAATCCGGCAACCGGTCCTTATGTAGCAGAAGCGCTTGCTGCAGTAGGCACTGACGGTGCTGCTCAGCGTCAGTATATATTTGATACCTACGGTGCAACTGATCCAAATGTATATATGGACTCAGGCAATATTGTTATTGCAGGTAACCCAGCAATCAATGATTTGTTGAATTTCAGGGTTGAGACACCACAAAACGTTGAAGGTACTACCGGCTATGACGGTATCGAATTTGCCGTACAGCACTTATTCGGCGAAACCGGCTTTGGCGGCATAATTAACTACACAGCAACAAATACTGACAATACTCATGATGACTTCATTCTAACTCCACAGTTAGCTGAACTGGGTATCAGTGATTCGGCCAACGTGGTTGGATTCTATGAAATGGATGGTTTGTCGATACGTTTTGCTTACAACTGGCGTGACAAGTACATCGTATCGTTAGTACAGGATGGCGGTGCCGGCCCTGGTCCTCGTTATATTGAGGAATATGGTCAGTTAGACTTAACGGTAAGCTATGAAGTACCGCAACTTGAAGGCTTGACTGTTTACTTCAATGGTATAAACGTAACTGAAGAAAATTTACGCGTAGTTGGACGAAGCGATACGGAGATTCTTGCTGCAATTCAACAAGGAGCTCGTTACTCGTTTGGTGCACGTTACACCTTCTAGTAAGTTTTCAAGCTATTGACTATAGCGATTAAATAGGTCATGAAGGCCGCTGGATTAATAATAATTCAAGCGGCCTTTTTTTATTTGTAGAAAAATGTTTTTCCAAAAGAATCGAGATTATTCTCAATATTTAGAGTTATTTTTTTTTCTGTGATCAATACTGTTTCTCTAAGCGTTAAAATAAGATTAGACCTAACGCAGGTGGGTCATAATTACTGCCTACATAGTCGTGACTGTCGTCTTAGTTTTAGTGAAGTTTTGGGTCTTTTTGAAATATGTTTAATATCGAGTAAGTAAATGCACAAGCCATTAAGAAAAATAGTCATTGTCGGTGGTGGTTCTGCAGGGTGGTTAACCGCTGGGCTCATAGCCGCAGAACATTCAACAGATCCTCAATCTGGTATTGAGGTGACGCTGATTGAATCAGCCGATATTCCTCCTATTGGAGTGGGCGAGGGCACATGGCCTACAATGCGCAGTACCCTGAAAAAAATGGGCATTTCCGAAACCGATTTTCTATTAGAATGTGATGCGAGCTTCAAACAAGGCTCAAAGTTTTTAGATTGGCATACCAATACCAATGAACATTATTATCATCCATTTACCTTACCGTATGGATTTAACGACACTAATCTAGCCCCATTTTGGCAACCTTTTCGTGATGAAATTAGTTTTGCTGACGCGGTAAGCGCACAAAGCCATTTAGGCGAACATGGCTTGGCACCGAAACAAATTTCTACTGCGGAATACGACTTTAACGCCAATTATGGTTATCATTTAGATGCGGGCAAATTTGCAATATTGTTACAAAAACACTGCACAAAAAAATTAGCTGTCAAACACATCATAGATCATGTGACACAGGTAAATAATTCAGAAACCGGCGACATAGCCTCCATAACTACTAAAAATCATGGAGATATTTCCGGCGACTTGTTTATCGACTGCACGGGCACGTCATCTATTTTATTGGCTAAACACTATAAGATCCCTTTCGTTAGTACAAAGGGTATTTTATTTAATGATTCTGCCTTAGCCTTGCATATGCCGCATGAGAGTCCAGATAGCCCTATAGCCTCATTCACTTGCTCAACGGCTCAAACTGCAGGTTGGATATGGGATATAGCACTGCCGTCGCGCAGAGGCGTTGGTTATACTTATTCCAGCACACATATTACAGATGACGATGCTAAGAAGGAACTACGTGATTATATCACTCCTATTATGGGAGATACTGCAGCTCAATCGGTTAAGATACGCAAGATAGACTTTTCACCAGGATATAGAGAAAAATTCTGGCATAAGAACTGCGTAGCCGTAGGCCTATCTGCCGGTTTTGTTGAGCCTTTAGAAGCCACCGCTTTGGCTCTAGTTGAGCTTTCTGCCAAGATGATTAGCGAGCAGTTACCAGCAGACCGGCAAGCAATGGATCTGGTAGCCAAACGTTTTAACGCCAAATTCTTGCATCGCTGGCTTAACGTGATTGATTTTCTCAAGTTACATTATGTCTTGAGTCAGAGAAACGATTCAGACTATTGGCGTGAAATTAAAGATGACAAAAGCATTCCCGATAGCTTGCGTGAGCAACTGCTATTATGGAAAACGCAGACCCCTTACCATTATGATGCGATCCACGCAGAAGAAATGTTTCCCTCTGCTAGTTTTCAATATATTCTGTATGGTATGGGCTTTATTACACAAGAGCGTAATAAAAAAAGGGTTGATGGGTCGAAAAAAGCCCAGATGTTATTTGGTGAAAATATCAAACACACCAAGCAACTATTATCCTCGCTGCCTTCGAACCGAGAGTTAATTAATAAGATCAAACAGTATGGCTTACCAAAAATATAGCCACAACACGTGTTTTAATGAACAACCGACTATCGCATTGATAGACAAGGAAATTTGGAATAAAAATGGCCAACAGCGTATTACTCAATAGTATCGATCATCAAGAAGTAAAAGTTATTACCGAGCGCTCAGAAAAGTACGGTGACAATCTTTGGTATAGTCTGACGTTCCCATCCGAATTCAGAAGTGTGCAGGCCTACTACCCGATATTTTTTAATAAAGATGTCAATACTGGGGAGTTCTTTTCAGTTGCGATGTTCGGCTTCCAAGACAAAGAGAACCTCTTTTTGACCAATAACAAATGGGACGCTCCATACATTCCATTGAGTGTTGCCCGCCAACCATTTTTGATTGGTCTGCAAAAGGTTAATGAGGATGGTGAAGAGAAAGAACAAAGAGTGCTGCATATTAGTATGGACCACCCCAGAGTAAATAAAGAACACGGGCAAGAGTTATTTTTAGAATTCGGTGGAAATACACCTTACCTCGATACCATCGCGGATATGCTGGAAGCTATCCACCACGGGATGGTTGACAGTAAAGTATTCATAAATTCTTTGATTGAACATGAATTGTTAGAACCGTTCACCCTAGAAATCAAACTGGACGACAAAACCCAAAATCAAATGTTGGGCTTTTACATCATTAGTGAAGAAAAGGTCAGTGAATTAAGTGGTGATATATTAGCGAAATTACATGCAAAAGGTCATTTGCAAGCCATATATATGGCCATTGCATCTCAGTCTAATATACGTGGCTTATTAATTAGAAAAAATATACAACTGGGTCTTTGATATTTTAAACCACATGATTTGAATGGTGTTTTAGTGATAACGATAAATAAGAAAGTTAAAGAAGTTCATAATTGCCAACCCGGCGATATTCCTGAATTTGTCTTATCCTCATCGCAGCCGCTCATTCTTAAAGGTTTTGCCGACAAATGGCCAGTGGTGATCGCAGGTAAAGAGTCGCCACAAAATGCGGCAGAGTATTTGCGTGATTTTTATTCTGATATACCGATAAACGTCTATTACAGCGAGCCGGAAAATAAAGGGCGCGTATTTTATAATGAAGAGATGACGGGGTTTAATTTTGTCAGTTCAAAAGCTAACCTGAATCAGGTACTTGATAAGCTATTAGTGCATGCTGATGACCCAAAGCCCCCTACAATGTATATAGGTTCTACAGAAATCAATAAATGGTTTCCTAGATTCAATGAAGAGAATAATGCGTCGATAGATCACCTTAAGCCATTAACCACTATATGGATAGGCAACCGCAGCAAAATAGCCGCACACTATGATTTTCCCAATAACTTGGCTTGTTGTGCTGTAGGGAGACGAAAGTTCACGCTATTTCCGCCAGAACAAATTTCCAATCTGTACGTGGGGCCAATGGAGTTTTCGCCCGGTGGACAAGATATTAGCCTAGTAGATTTTGACGAGCCTGACCTAATTAAACACCCAAAATTTGAACAGGCACTAGCAGCTGCTCAGGTGGCTCACCTGGAAGCTGGAGACGCACTTTTTATGCCCAGTATGTGGTGGCATCATGTTGAAAGCTTAGATGCCCTTGGTGTCTTAGTCACTCACTGGTGGCGTGACAGTCCTGCTTTTATGGGGCGGCCAAACAGCGCATTGATGCTAGCTATGCTGAGTCTGCGTGATTTACCGCTGGCACAGCGACAAGCCTGGAAAGCCCATTTCGACTATTATATTTTCGATCATGATGAAGAAAATTTTGAACATATTGCTGACGTAGCTAAGGGCGTATTGTCAAAGCCACACGATGAATTAGCGGCTAGAAAGTTACGCGCTGAGCTGTTTAATAAATTAAAACAGTAATTCATACATGATTTATTCACGATTCATACGTAATTTATTATTTCATCAGATCAAACATTTACGTTAATTACTAAGGTTACATTTTGAAAGCACAAGATAGAAAAATCAAAAAGGTAGTTATTGCTGGAGGCGGCACTGCGGGATGGATGGCCGCTGCATCATTTGCAAAGTTGATAGGTAAAAACCTAGAGATTGTGCTGGTGGAATCTGATGAAATTCCAACTGTGGGTGTAGGGGAAGCCACCATTCCAACACTGCATATTTTTCATCAGTTGTTAGGCATCGGTGAACAAGAGTTTATGGCGGCTACTAACGCTACCTTTAAACTGGGTATTTCCTTTGAAAATTGGCGCGATGTTAACAAAGACTATCTTCATTCTTTCGGGTTTTTAGGACAAGGTTGCTGGGCTGCTGGCTTTCAACATTTCTGGTTAAAAGGACGCAAACGTGGCATAGCCTCTGAAATTGGCGATTATGTGCCAGAGCACTTAGGTGCCAGAGAAGGTAAGTTCGCAGTGTTAGCTGGGCAAGAGTTAAATCATGCCTATCACCTTGATGCTGGTCTCTATGCTAAATTTTTGAGAAAAATAGCTGAAAAACATGGAGCCTTAAGAATTGAGGGTAAAATCGATAAGGTCACCTTGGACGAAGATTCAGGTTACATTGATTCACTTACGCTTGCTTCGGGTAAGGTAATTGAAGGCGATTTATTCATTGATTGTACCGGCTTCAAAGGCTTGTTAATTGAGGAAGCTTTGCATACTGGTTATGATGACTGGAGTCACGTATTACCGTGTGACAGCGCCATAGCAGTGCAGACCAAAACAGTTGGCAATCCAGTGCCTTATACGCGCGCAATCGCAAGAGATGCTGGTTGGCAATGGCGTATTCCATTGCAAAATCGAACTGGTAATGGCTTCGTTTTTTGTAGTAAATATATGTCAGACGATGAAGCTAAAAAAGTATTGCTAGAGAATATTGAAGGTGAGCGCTTGAATGAGCCACGTGTCATAAAATTTAAGACTGGCCAGCGCAGAAAGCATTGGAATAAAAACTGTATAGCAATGGGCCTTTCATCGGGATTCATTGAACCTTTAGAATCTACAGGTATTCACCTGTTTCAAAGGGCAATTGTACGTTTATTGTTAATGTTTCCTTCACAAGGTATCAAGCAGTCAGATATAGAAGAATATAACGTTCAAACAAAAGAAGAAGCGGAAAACATTAAAGACTTCATTATTCTTCATTATCATTTGACCGAACGAAAAGACACCCCGTTTTGGCGATACTGCAGCAGCATGGATGTGCCTGACAGCCTTAAGCATCGTATGACTCTATTCAAAGAAAGTGGGCAGGTATTTAAAAAAGACGAAGAGTTATTTGGCGAAACCTCTTGGATACAAGTGATGATGGGGCAAGGGCTGATGCCAGAGCAATATCATCCTATTGTCGATATGATGGGGGACGATGAATTACGTGATTTCTTAGATAACATTAAATCTGCGGTTAAACGAAGAGTCCAAAATTGGCCAGATAGCAATGATTTTATTAAGCATTATTGCCCATCGAGTGTGAAGACATAATTTTCTACATTATCGAGGGGCAATATTTAAACGGCTTCATCCCAATTATTTTATCTAGGATCTAAGTAACGCATGCAAGAACATGAGCCAAGGTTTCTAATTACTCCTAATATAAAAGCTGAAATCATTCAGATAGGAACAGAAAAAACACCGATTATCATAATCGATGATCTTGCCGTCGATAATGCAGATGTTATCGACTATGCGTGTAGCAAAAGCAACTTTTCTAATGATGTTTCTACTTTCTATCCTGGTATGCGTGCGCCGCTGCCGCAACCTTATGTCATAACTGTTCTGCAAGCGGTCTATCGTGGGATTTGCCAAGTTTACCAAGTGCCAATTGAATTGAAGCTTGTACCCCTGAATCAGAGTTACTCGTTACTCACCAAGACGGAAGATGAATTGCACTTCTTACAATGTATGCCGCACTTCGATACCAGCAAACCCTACCATTTCGCAGTTTTACATTATTTGAACCCAGGAGAACATGGAAACACAGGTTTTTTCCGGCATATTCCAACGGGCTATGAAAGGATAAGTGAAAGCCGGAGTGAACACTATGTTGCCTCAGCTAAGGAATTTATCGCAAAAAATGGTGACCCAAGACAGAGTTATGTAACCAGCTCAGATGGGCATTATGAGCTTTACCATGAGGTCGAGTATAAACCTAACCGCCTAGTTATTTACCCAGGAAACTTGTTACATTCGACTATTGTTTGTATCGATACGGACATTGATCCAGAGCCAGAAACCGGCCGCTTAACAGCAAATATGTTTATTGATTTTCAGTGAGTGAATAAGCCGTAAGTAAAAACCACTGCTTTCCACTGCATCGGTCGCTCTCTTTTTTAGGGGGACGCACCCCCCCCCCAGAGCAATAACGGTTTAATATTCATTCAAACCAAAACCAATTGGATATAGTGCATTTTTTGCATCTGGCGCTAAGGGCAGGTCTTCATATTGGTCAGGCCACGATGTTGGCAACTTCCCAAGAGGTTTAAATCCGTTAGCCCCGAATAGAAAATCTGCAAGCCCTGCGCCTTCAGAGCCAGGCAACCACGCTGCAATAAATGCATCACTTTGCTCAATAGTGTCGGTAACCGTCATCGCTCGTCCTGAAATCAATACTACGATGACCTGTTTACCAAGGTTTTTGCATTGTGAAAGCATCTTGTTTTGGGTTTCAGTCAAGTTCAGGTTGGTTGAATCGCCCTTAAACTCCGCGTACGGTAATTCACCTACCACGGCAACCACTTTGCTGGCCTGCATGTCTTCGGTACAACCAGTTGGATAATATTGCGCCTCAGGGGCAAACCCATGGATACCGTCCAATATTGTTGTGGCACCTGCGTAACTGTGATTCTGGCCTTGCCAATGAATAGACCATCCTCCGCTTTGCAGCCCACTGTTGTTTGCATGTTTGCCAATCACAGCTATTTTGTCTGTGGATTTAAGGGGCAATACGTTTGCTTCGGACTTTAGTAAAACAAGGGACTCTCGCACTGCTTGTCTTGCAACTTCACGATGTTGAGTAGAACCAACTAATGCTGAAAGCTCTTTTTTTACAAAAGGGTCTTTAAATAAACCGAGATCAAATTTTAACCCTAATATACGCCTCACTGCATCGTCTATTCGTGCCATGCTAACAGTACCATCAAGCACAGTGGCTTTAAGTTTTGCCATAAACTCATCATGGTTAGCAGGCTGCATTGCGATATCAATACCTGCATTAATTACTGTGTAAGGTTCCCCCCAGCGAGTTCCACCTAGCCAATCAGTTACAACTACGCCATCAAATCCAAGCTGACCTTTCAATACGTCTTGAACCAAGTATTCATTTTGGTGCATGTTGGTGCCATTTACTGAGTTAAACCCTACCATTATGGAAGCAATGCCTTGATCCACCGCGGCCTGATATGGCGGCAAAAACCTTTCTCTTAATGTTTGCTCATCAATAATAGCGTTACCGCCTTCTATACCGCCTTGAGTCGCTCCATCACCTAGGTAATGTTTGGCAGTAGCCGCTATGGTATCGCGCTGCGCTAAGTCAGCACCTTGATGGCCCTGTATAGAGGCAATAAGCGCTTTGGTGGTGACATTTGCATCTTCAGAAAAGCCCTCATAAACCCGCCCCCAGTGTTCATGTTCTGGCATGGCAATAACCGGCGAGAACGTCCAGTTGAAACCGGTTCCTGCAGTTTCGATAGCGGTGATTTCAGCAGCGCGACGAATTAAATCATAATTGCGAGTTGCGCCCATGCCCAGATTGTGAGGAAAGATAACGGCCCCTTCAAACGTATTTTGCCCATGAATTGCATCAACAGCTATGAGCAGTGGAATACCTAGCCGAGTTTTTAAAGCGTGGGTTTGGAAAGTATCGAACGTTGTTACCCAATCACTTACTTTAGGGCCTGGGGTCGGCCCTTCGGTATGGATGATTGAGCCAATTTTTCTATCTTGAATAATTTCGGGAGAAACACTATTGTGCCAAACGGACTGCGTCATTTGCCCAATCTTTTCATCTAAGGTCATCTCTTCTATGAAAGCGTTTATTATCGCCTCTTTGCTATCGTATTCACAGATGTCTATCTTAGCGCTACCCCAAATACACTGCACATCAATTGTGTTTATTGGCGCGGCAGTGTTTTGCACGGCACAGGCCTGAATCAATATAAGGCAAACGAAGAAATAAAGAAGGTGTTTAAACGTAAATTTGGTCACAATAATAGCTGCTCACAGTATGGTCTTTTTCTACACCCGATATTACACAAGCAAAGGGGGCGCGTTAAGGATTTTCTTTTTACTTATGCTGTATCTCTAGTCTCAGAATTGTTCGCAAAAGCACGCAAATAAATCGCTCTGGAATATTTTGAATAAGCTTAGGTGTATTTCTTTCAGCGGGGCTAGATTAAAAAGCTAGACGGTATCTTTGCTCCAAACAAACCTTTTTATATTGACGCTTGTTCGGGTAATTGTTTTCAAAAGAGATTAGTTAAATTAGCGTTAGGAAGGCCAATTAAGGATTTACCCTCAATTCGCCCTCAAGTTTCACCGTCTACATTATTCTTGAGAACAAGCGTCTAGTGCCACCGGTGCTGCGATTGCGGCGTATACCAGAGCGAAGTTCGCTTCTTTTCCCGGCTAACCAAGTGTCTCTATTCACATTCGCTTGCTCACCACGACGATTCTCTTCAGTTTTTCTAAAACTACAAAACTGTCTGTAAGCGTCTAAATCTTGTGACAATTCCTGGATAACTAATTCAATCATTATTGCATCGTCCACATAACCTAGGCCTGGGATATTGTCTGGAACTAGATCGTCCGGCTCAGTGAAATATGCTAATGATGTCAGAATTTCATTCTTTTCATCTTCAGGCATTTGCCACTCTGGATCTTCTAATGCCGATATGAGTGTTTCTAACGAGTTTAGTCTTTGCTTAACAAAATCAGGCAAATTAGCTTGCTCCATTTCTGCACAAACTACGCGTGCCTTTGCCAACACTTCGGCTGGCGGATACTCACTCGCTTTTTGCATAGCTGCTTTCATCATCAATCTAAAATGATCTAGATCGGTGTCAGAAAGTTCGAAACTAATTTTTATAGACATTACGGCAATCCTTTTTTTGTTATTAAGCCTCTACATTAATGAACAGTCGAGAGTCTGTCAATTTCGCTGTTGAATTATCTTGTATATTCCTTATGTCATTATAGTGAATTGCGCGCTTTTATGTGTCGGAGGCTTGCTATACGAAGGATGCGCCTTACAAATCACATAAGCTCGAAAAGTCACCTATTTATTAATATATTTACTAATATCAATGTTGAAAATGCTTTTTAATATAGGGCTTACTAGGAAATTTGCTTAAATCACTAGTTACCTATAGCTGATTGTGACAAATTTTTATAAATCTGTTAGCCCCCAAACTAAGGCTATTATTGCAGTAATACTGATGAGCGTGCTATAAGCTATACCAACCATAAGGTACTTAATTGCAGTCAAGATATAGCTTTGTTTATAGACACGCTTTTGCATGATGAATAAATAAATAGGTATCCACGCTAAAATGCAATTAGATAAAACATTTATTGGCGTATCTAGCCATTGCCAATTGATGCTTATTTGGTTTTGCAGTATTTCTATAATTTCAAGCAATAATATAATAATAAAAACAAAGCTATGGCTATGCAAAGCAACGGTTAAATGCTCCATATAGAGCCGTTTGGAAAAAAGATTCATAATCTTTAATAAAGCGGCAAATAATGGCAGAAGTACAAACATCAATTGTGGCAGCTTACTGATTACTTCTTCTAATAATGGGCGGATATCGCCTTGAAGCACTTTCGAGGCTTTCTCTTCTAACTGTGTAACGAAATCGTTCAGGATGACATTTTTTTCTGGCGATAAAAATGGAAGAGATAGGCCGCCATCGAGGTTACTGCCAATTGACAGTAAATTTACGGATTCTCCATTTCTCAGCCTAACTAGTTGCTGGCTTAAATTGGTGTACTGCTCTTGATAGCTTGGTTCTAATGCTTGGCCTGATTTGATTCGCCGAAACTCTAAGCCAACGAGCTCTCGGGCAACAGCTTTCAGCAGTCTGTTACTTCCAATAGTAATATCGGTTTTATAAAGATTATATTTTGCTATTTCTTGCTTAAGTAATATCAGTGCTTCTGACGGCTCTTGATTCTCTTGAGCTAAGAGCAAGTCCTGTTGTTGTTCTAACACACTGATGTGATTAGTGATTAGACTTATCGTATTTTTATCATTACTAAAGTCAGTAATACTGGTGTTTTCACTGATTGCAAAAAATTTTAAGGTTATGAAAAAGATGATACTGATAAAAAAATATAATCTTAAGGGTGGCACATAATGCACTCTTCGGCCAAGTATGTATTCATTGGTAAGAAATCCTGGACGGATTACTAACGGCCAAAGGGTGCGGCTTGCCCGCGAGTCGAAACTGAAGATATCGTCAAGTAAATGCAACATCACTAACCAGAAGTACTTTATCGTAGACTCTGAGTTTTGCCCACATTGAGCGCAATACGGACCATTCAGTTGTTCTTTGCAATTACTACAAGTTGATTGTTCTGTATTCTCTGCATTCCTTGCATCTTTTGCGTCATCTACAGACTCCACAATTAATTGCGAATCTTTTGTTTCTGTGTTCGCCATAATGATATAAACACCCGAGTAATATATGCTCCAAACCTTCTTTGTATCAAAACGAAAATCGAATAATTACAGTAATTTATTCGAATTCGTTGTTTTATTATTCAACAAAAAGTCGTTGATTCATACTGTTAAACAAAAGAATTAAATTGTGCGTGCTGGTGGATGAGGGCAAATATTAATTCTTTCAACATTAATGTTGCCCAAAACTCTCGCGTTTCAGTCTTATAATTTACAGATGTATAATTTGCCTAAGGTTTTATAAAACGCCATACTTAGACCTAAGGTAATTTGCTTGAGAAGTAGAATTGAAAAAGTTCCTAAAGTGGTTTGGTATAGTCATAGTTAGTCTAGTAGTTATTGTTGTGATTGGTTTTAAGTCGATCGAATCACGAATGCTTCCTAGTGCACCCTTTGTCGAGATGACTCCACCTCACGCACCCGATTATGCAAGTGAAAATTATTGGGCTTCCCACTCAAATAAGCAAGATACCTCCGATCTTATCGCTGCTAATGCTAACGTAAATGCAGATTTAGCAGATAAACCTGTTGATGTTTTTTTTATCCATTCTACGGGTTATGTAGGACCTGGTGGCTGGAATTCGAATATGGCGCATGCAAATTCAGAAACTCAATCCTTGCAATATATGCTGTCTAGTATGGCGAGTGCGTTTAACGGATGCTGCCGCATATACGCGCCAAACTATCGACAGGCCCATTTAGCCGCTTTTAACAATGAAGATACCGCCTCTAGCTTTGCGGCTTTAGATTTAGCCTACAGCGATGTAGAGCGCGCATTTGACTATTTTATCACTCATATTAATGATGGCAGGCCATTTATGATTGTAGGTCATAGCCAAGGTACTCTGCATGGCTTGAGGTTGTTGGCAAATAGAGTTGATAAAACGGCGCTAAAAGAACAGTTAGTAGCTTCCTATACAATAGGTTATTGGCTGCCTATGAATATGTTTGAGCGCACGTTCAAAAATATTGAATTATGTGGATCGGCCGAGCAAACTGAGTGCATAGTGTCGTACGATACATTTGGAGAAGGCGGCGGCATGTCTGCAGGTATCCGGCATTGGTATCCGGAAGGCTGGGAAACCACAGCAATTGGTAATACAGCATGCGTAAACCCGCTGTCTTGGACAACAAGTACCCAAAAAGTATCTGCGGATTTGCACCAAGGCGCCTTTCCAGTAGAGTTTAAACGTACCTTACTGGATATGGTACTAGCAAAAAACCCTGAATATGTGTTTGAGGCTTTACCTGATTTAAGCGCTAATTTAACGTGGGCAAAGTGTGATAATAACGGCGCTTTGCATATTGCAGAACAATTCGATAATGCTTTTTCGAATCATTTAAATAACCAAGATAAGAGTTATCATGTATTGGATTATAGTTTGTTTTATGGCAACTTAAGACGCAATGCAATTGATCGCTCAAATGCTTACTTACGAAAGAATAGTGACGAGCTTAAACAATAGTAGGATATTAGAAACTCAAAATACATCATATTTGACTTAGTTTCACTAAGCTTTGGTTTGTGGGTTTAAACATTTATAAAAGGATTAAGTAATGAAAAAACGTTTAGGAATTATTGCTGTAGCAGGTTTACTAGTGCTACTAAGTGGCTGTGCACCCGAAATTGGCAGTAAAGAGTGGTGTGATGAGCTAGATGAAAAACCAAAAGGTGATTGGTCAACGAACGAAGCTACTGACTATGCGAAACATTGTTTATTCAAAAGTAAAGATGAAGAGTAGAAGTCTAGGGAATATAAATAACGCTCCAGAACAGTTTAATTGCGCTGGATGCTGCGGGAGTTAGTCTGAGTGATCTGCAGGCTACTCATTCTATAAGCTCTGTAAGCTTTTGGGTTAGAGCACAACATAAGCGATTAGCCATAACAGCGCAAAAACAACTAATTGATGGATCAAGTAGAAAGGTAGTGAGTGTTTACCCAGCCAAACTATTGGCTTCATCCAGCTTTTTAAATGAGTATTCTTGTAGCTCGTAGGTAAAAAATTGGCCAAGCCCATACCTAACATAAATACCCCAAACCATGGCACTAATGGGATATAGTCTATAGCGCGCGGACGCTCACTCATTAAGCCGGTAATATATAGCCATGGCTCCGGATTCAAGCCCGCTCTTGTCACTATTAAGCCCAAGACAATAACGGCCAATCCAGGCAGTACTAGCCAGTGTCGACAGGGTCGAACTAGTGGGGCAAGCAAAATAGTGGTGGCAAAGAAATGCAATACCCCAAACCTAACAAAACGATCGGGCATCGCGATATAGGTCACTATCGTTATGGCGAGTGCAAAAGCCGCCAACTTTAACGCTCTTAGAGACAGCCGCGGCCAATTCACTGCTTTACGTGTGCTTATGGTAAATGCCATGCCAGACACCAAGACAAATGTGCCTAAACCGAGCACTTGATAGATTTGCCAAAACATATGGCGAGTCCAGGGAGTATCTATCAAGCCAACCACATATAAATTATATACGGTATGAAATATTGGCATACTGAGGCAAGCTAAGCCGCGGGTAAAATCCAAACCATGCAGACGGCCCCTTTGAGCTTGCACATGGTCTTTGTCCTTCGCCTTTTGGGGCGCGTTGACTTGCTCGGTTGCCATAAAAAGTCTTATTTATGTTTGTTCAAAGTAAGTACGGTAAGTACTGACCTATAATATCTAGTGCGAATTGTATCGCTAAGATTAAAACTAGCGGCGAAAAGTCGAGGCCGCCAAGCGATGGCAGAAAACGACGAATAGGGGCAAGTAAAGGGTCGGTGAGCTGCTGTAAAAGATATCTCACTGAGTTGCCACCTTGGCTCACAAAACTCAAGATCATGTTAACGATCAGTGCGATAAAAAGTAGCCAAAATGCACTTTTCAATAAACCAAACAATACTAATACGATAGTTGATAGTATGGGTAATGACGTGCCACCAAGAACAAACAAAAACACGAACTTGAGCAACATGACTGAAAATGCCAACACAAAGCTGGAGGTATCAAAGGCACCCATTGACGGAATGAAACGGCGAAGCAGTCCTACAATCGGTTGCGTCGCTTTGACCACAAATTGACTCAGTGGGTTATAAAAGTCAGCACGCACAAACTGCAGCCAAACTCTAGCCAAAGCTATCATCACATAAGCATCAAATAAAAATGTAATTAAATTAGTAAAAGCGAGCATTTCGGATTCCGTGTTAGTTAAAAGTCAGAAGACATTTCTTCAGCTCTTGCGACAGCAGCCTGCATGGCTTTGCTCACAATAGCTTCTAGGTTGTTGTTTTGGAGGGTACAAACCGCTTCATGCGTTGTTCCGCCCTTAGAAGTAACTTGGGCCCGCAGTTCACTTAATTCAAGGCCTGGATTGTGACAAATCATTTCAGCGCTGCCCAAAATAGCCTGTTGGACTAATAAGCGCGCAGCACCTTTGTCTAGGCCCATTTTCATAGCTTCATCTTGCATCGCTTGTGCAAATAAAAATACGTAAGCTGGACTGCTGCCAGCGGCAGCAATAACAGTATTAATTTGACTGTCTTGGGCTACCCAAAGGGTTTTACCAACATGGTCCATAACAAAGGTAACAAAGTCGCGATCAATTTGAGAAACAGACTCAGGAGCATATAGTCCCGTCATTCCTTTATTCAATGAGGATGGTGTATTTGGCATCGTGCGCACAACTTTATCATAACCTCCTAACATTTCAATTAAACGCTTGGTGCTTATTCCAGCGGCAATAGACACCATGATTTTTCCATCGAGCGAGATTTGGTCAATTAAGTCGGCACAGGTATTCGCCATAATCTGTGGCTTTACCGATAAAATAACTACGTCACCTTTGTCACAAGCTTCACTATTAGACTGCGTAGTATTAATGCCAAAATCTTTCTTCAGAGCTACCAGCTTTGCAGTCGAAGGGTTAGAGGCTGTAATTAGTTTCGCATCATAGCCACCACTAACGAGACCGTTAATAATACTTCTGGGCATATTGCCCGCTCCGATGAAGCTTAATTTACGTGCTTGCATGTTTCTCCTTCAAGTTAATCATCAAGTTCGAGCGCCAAAAATAGCTGTGCCAATTCGAACCATGGTTGAGCCACATTCTATGGCTGCAGACAAATCGCCGCTCATGCCAATTGATAGAGTATCAAATTGTGAATACTTTTGCTGACAAGCTGCAAATAAAACAGCCATTTTTTCGAACGAAGCCATTTGCTCGGATTTTACTTTAGTCGCTTTAGGAATAGCCATTAAGCCTCTTACGCAGACTTTATCTAAGACTTCCAACTCCGACAATAAGGGCATGAGTTGCTGGGCTAGTAAGCCCGCTTTTGTCGGTTCATCGTCGATATTAATTTGTATACAAATATTGATGGGCTTTGCAAAGGCTGGACGCTGCTCGTTTAAGCGTTTTGCAATTTTAAAACGATCTACAGAATGCATCCAATCGAAGTTTTCTGCTACTAAACGACTCTTGTTTGATTGCAATGGGCCGATAAAGTGCCAAGAGATATCATTTAAGTGCTTTAGTCCAGCTATCTTGTCGACACCTTCTTGGACATAATTTTCACCAAATGAACGGTGTCCGGCTTCATACGCAAGGACAATATCCGATACGGGTTTGGTTTTACTTACGGCTAACAATTTAATATTGTTCGCATCACGACCGGACTGCTTCGCGCATTGTTTGATTTGAGCACGAACTGCCATTAGATTTTCGGCAATATGATTCGTCATAGTTGGTTTCTCATGATTTAGTATTCTGAATAAGTAACTTTTAAAACAAGCGTTCGCATCAACAACTATTTTTTGGAGTGACCCATAGTGGACATTAACGAACTTCTAGCCTTCAGTGTTAGCAACAAAGCGTCTGATTTACATTTAACTGCTGGGCTTCCGCCTATAATCCGTGTTGACGGCGAAATGCGCCGTTTAAATGTGGAGTCGCTCGACCATAAGCAGGTTCATGCCCTGATTTTTAGTATCATGAATGACAATCAACGCAAAGAATACGAAGAAAACCTAGAGTGCGATTTCTCTTTCGAAGTGAAAGATTTGTCTCGATTCAGGGTAAATGCTTTTATGCAAAATCGAGGCGCTGCTGCTGTTTTACGAACGATCCCAAGTGACATACTAACATTAGACCAACTGGGTGCGCCGGAAATATTTAAACAAATCATTAATCAACCGACGGGCATTGTACTTGTCACGGGGGCTACTGGCTCAGGTAAAAGTACGACATTGGCTGCTATGGTTGACCATATCAATGCGCACAAACGAGAGCATATTTTAACTATCGAAGATCCTATCGAATTTGTGCACAAGAATAAAATGTGCGTTATGAACCAGCGCGAGGTGCATCGTGATACTCACAGCTTTAATAATGCATTGCGCTCTGCATTGCGTGAAGACCCTGACGTTATTTTGGTCGGTGAGCTACGTGATTTAGAAACTATCCGACTGGCGATATCAGCTGCAGAAACAGGTCACTTGGTATTTGGTACCTTGCACACAAACTCTGCACCAAAAACCATTGATAGAATAATTGATGTTTTCCCAGCTGAAGAAAAATCCATGATCCGTTCTATGTTGTCTGAATCTTTGCGCGCAGTAGTATCGCAAACATTGTTGAAAAAAGTAGGGGGCGGACGCGTAGCTGCGCATGAAATCATGATTGGGATTCCGGCTATTAGAAACTTAATTCGTGAGAACAAAGTTCCGCAAATGTACTCAGTTATTCAAACCGGTCAGCAGCATGGTATGCAAACCATGGATCAGTGCTTACAACGTTTAGTTGCTATGGGTGTTATTTCAGCAAATGATGCAGCGTCTAAGTCAATAGATAAGTAGCCATCAATAGGCATGTAGGCAAAGCAGGAGATAGTTTATGTTAGGTTTACATCAGTGTTTGCAAGACATGGTTGCTCAAGAAGCGTCGGATTTATTCATTACTTCTGGCATGCCCGTTAGTGCTAAAATTAACGGTAGAATGACACCCTTAACAGCCATGAATTTGAGTGAATCAGAAGCGCTTGAGTTAGTGCATGATTCAATGAATGAAAAGCAAAAAGCGGCGTTTCAAAATGAAAAAGAATGTAACTTTGCGATATCGATAGATGGCATTGGAAGGTTTCGTTGCAGTGCTTTTTGGCAACGTGATCAGGCGGGTATCGTTATTCGTCGTATTGTCACGCAAATTCCAAGTGCAGATGAATTAGGCTTGCCGCCGATATTAAAAGACATCATTATGGCAAAAAAAGGCTTAGTGTTATTTGTAGGTGGCACAGGCACAGGTAAGTCTACTTCGCTTGCCGCTTTAATCGGCCACAGGAATCAACATTCCCACGGGCACATTCTTACCATAGAAGACCCGATTGAATTTGTGCATGAACACAATAACTGTGTTGTTACTCAACGTGAAGTAGGTATTGATACCCACACGTTTGATGATGCGCTGAAGAGCTCGTTACGACAAGCCCCCGACGTTATTCTAATTGGTGAAATTCGCTCGATGGAAACTATGGAATATGCCATGTCATTTGCTGATACTGGGCACTTGTGTGTGGCCACACTGCATGCAAACAACGCGAATCAAGCTATTGAGCGCATTATGCACTTGGCACCACAAAACTTGCACGCCAAGCTGCGCTTTGATTTAAGCAAAAATATTCGAGCAATCGTTGCGCAACAGCTTGTGCCTACTATTGACGGAAAAGGGCGTGTTGCAGCCATTGAAATATTGCTTAACTCACCGTTGGTATCTGATTTAATTCAGCGCAATGAAATTGGCAGTTTGAAAGAAGCGATGGTTAAAGGCAAAGAGCAGGGGATGCAAAGCTTTGATATGGCATTGTACGATCTGTGTAAAGAAAATCGTATTACTGAGGAGCAAGCGCTGCACAACGCTGACTCACCCAACGACTTGCGCTTAATGTTCAAGCTTGATAGCGAAGAGGGCTCGGGTTTAGGCAGCTTGACTAACGTTTCTATTGATATGGGCTAAAAAAACTAAATAAGCTGAACTCTTTTTCTTATCCAGAATTCAGCTTAAACAAAGGTTAAGCTCATGCCAAGATACAAATAAACCTCGTAATTAGCGGGGTTTATTTTTAAGTTTTTAGCTTGTCTTTAATTTCTTGCATTACGATCATTGCGCGTTTGCTCAGAGGCTTCCAGCGGTGGGTAGCCAAATATATGTTTTCTTCAACATTTTTTGGCAGTTTAACGATTGAAATCAGTTCTTGCTTGGCAAATGCTTCTGCCGCAAATGCAGGTAATACGGTAAAGCCTAACCCTCTGCTTACGTGCTCAAGGATAAGATTAATTTGATTAGAAAATCCCTTTTTGTTAAACATATTAATATGTTGGAATTCTGGATAATTTTTCGCTAACAGCAGGTTTGCGTGGTGCGCACCGTCAGGGTGATCGATGAATCCAAGTTCAATTAATGTTTCCCACGAAGCCCCAGAAACATTTGCGGGTACTATTAAAAAAAGACTTTCCTTGGCGATAAGCTGACATTTCACACTTTGATGTTTGGCAATTTCCGTCATAAGGCCTAGATCGATACTGTGCTCTGCTATTGCCTTTTCAACCTCTACATTGGGCCCAAAACGGCAGCTTATGCTTAATTTAGGGTGCTTTACCTGCAAAGATAAAAGGTGATTGTATAGTTTTAAACCTGCGCTTCCTGGCAGCATTAAACTAAACTCACCGGCATATTCTGAATTACTTTGGATATTCTCTTGCAGCTTATTTAATGCTTCTATAATTTTTTGTGCATTAAGATACAAATTTTCTCCAGCCTCAGTTAAGAAAAACGTCTTCCCTTGTCTTATCAGTAACTCAGTCTTTAAAGCGTCTTCTAATTTTTTTATATGCTGACTAACACCTGACTGCGTCATATTAAGTTTTTCTGAGGTGCGCGTGAAATGGCCCTCTTCCACTAACTTGCAAAAGCTGCGCAACCAAGTTGGATTTATCATTATGATTTGTACTCATTTTCATTATTAATGATAATTTTAATTGATTGTCACGCTGTTGTATTGTTATTTCGAATTAAACATTAGGAGATACTTATGAGTAAGCAATATCCAAGAACATTTTCACATATTGGTATATCTGTTCCCGATTTAGAGAAAGCCGTTGAGTTCTATACTGAAGTAATGGGTTGGTACATAATTATGCAACCTGCAGAAGTAACTGAGGATGATAGCCCTATCGGTCTAATGTGCACGGATGTATTTGGTAAAGGATGGAAGCGGTTCAAGATTGCTCACTTGTCGACAGGTGACCGAGTTGGCGTTGAGTTATTTGAATTTCCGAACCAAGAAAATCCGGAAGACAATTTTGAGTACTGGAAAACAGGGGTATTTCATTTTTGCGTACAAGATCCAAACTTGGAAGAGCTAGCTCAAAAAATTGTTGATGCCGGTGGTAAAAGACGTATGCAGGAACCGCGCTATTATTACCCGGGTGAAAAGCCCTATAGAATGATATATATGGAAGACCCATTTGGTAATATTGTAGAAATTTACAGCCATAGTTATGAGTTAACCTATAGCGATGGGGCTTACTAATAGGCATATATTGAGTGAATGTCATTGCCAACTTATGATGTTCACTTCGATTGCGCTTTTCGATTCACATTTTACAAGCTGTTCAATAAAAGGCATATTTGTGAAACGTGAAGGGTAATTTATCCTTTTCAATATGAACAGTAATGAAGGATAAGCTTAATGCAGCGATTTTTTCGGCATTATGATCGATTCCAAGTGTATCAAGTGAAAAGTTTATTGGACGAAGCCGGCATACCTTGCTTTGTTAAGAATGAACTTGTCCAAGGTGCAATTGGTGAAATACCACCGATGGATTCAGAGCCTGAAGTTTGGCTGCAAGATCCTAGTTGGGCAGCAAAAGCCAATCAAATCGTCGATGCCTTTAAAGCCGAACAAGCGGCTATTAGTGCAGACAATAAAAATGATTGGGCGTGCCGCGAATGCGGGCAAATAAGTGAATATCAATTTGCCATTTGTTGGCAATGCCAAGCTCCCCGGTCAGTCGTTGAGGAATAAAGAGAGGAATAAAGAGAGGAGTAATCTGTCATTTCTAGTTTTTGTTAAACCATATTTTGACTTTAATTTTGATGAATAACCCAGCTTTCGTAAATCAAACAAGCTGAAACGCTATCTACTTTCTCCTTCGTAAGCTTTTTAAAACCGCCCAATTCAAATAAACGCGCTTTTGCGTCAACGGTACTTAAGCGTTCGTCATGCGTGTTAGTTGGTTTATTGAATCTACCGTGTAAGCGGTTTGCAAATTTGCGAGCCCGCTGTGTTATTTCTTGCTCTGTCCCGTCCATGTTAAGAGGCAATCCTACTAGCAGGTCATCTGGCTGCCATTCCTCTAATACATCAGCAATATTTTGCCAATTTGGAATGCCATCGTTGGCTTTTAATGCGGTCAAGGGTGAGGCAGTTCCTGTGATACTTTGGCCCACAGCAACGCCAATGCTTTTAGTACCGAAGTCAAATGCGATAGTGGTACTGTTTTTCATTTAAGCGTGTCCAACATCTTGCGTTAGTTGCCAGACATCAACGCCTAATTTATTCACGGCAGCCTGCCACTTTGCGTGCACAGGCGTGTCGAATAGCAAATCTTGATCCGCTTCTATCATCAACCAGGTGTTTTCCTGTAATTCTTCTTCTAATTGGCCCGCTTCCCAACCTGCACACCCTAATGCAATTAGCGCTTCTTCGGGACCATCATCGTTCCCTAAAACAGATAAAATATCTTTTGAGGTAGTGACCATAATTTCCGAAGTAACGGCAAGGCTTGATGCCCAGCCTGGCTGAGATTGATGCAATATAAACCCTCGGTCTTGATGCACCGGCCCTCCGCACAAAACAATTTGTTCACTTTTACCATCATTGATAATCGCCTTGTCGTCTGCTTGTGAAATTAATTCACTAAAAGTCATTCTAGACGGCAGATTTATAACAATGCCCATGGCGCCATCTTCATTGTGCTCGCAAATGTAAGTAACAGAGCGTTGAAAAAAACGATCTGTCATAGAAGGCATGGCAATTAATAGGTGGTTTTCTAAACTACTCAAACTTTTCATTTAACGTTCTGAATTCCTTAATTTAGATATGACTTAGTGATGTATTCGTTTTTCAATGGCATCGAATAAAATAGCGCAAATGTTAATGTCATAAGCCTCTTCTATTTCTTTTACACAAGTAGGGCTAGTTATATTAATTTCGGTAATTTTATCACCAATGACGTCAAGACCAACAAATAGTAGGCCTTGCTGAGATAAGTTTTTAGCTACTTTGTTAGCAATCGCTTGGTCCGAATCGCTAAGAGCTTGGGGGCGGCCGGTTCCACCAGCGGCCAAATTTCCTCGTGTTTCATTTTTGGCGGGCAATCGCGCGAGTGCGTATGGAATGACCTGACCATCGACTATCAATATGCGCTTATCCCCATCTTTTATCGCAGGCAAGTATTCTTGGAACATGGCGTAGCGGGTTCCTAGCTCAGTCAATGTTTCAATGATGACGCCTAGGTTATTGCCATCCTCTTTGACTCTAAAAATCGATGTCCCGCCCATGCCGTCTAGAGGTTTGCATATGATATCTTTGTGCTTTTCGTGAAAGGCGCGAATAAGCTTATTGTTGCTTGTAACTAAGGTGTCAGGAATTGAATCCGGAAACAATGAGGTAAATAATTTCTCATTAAAATCTCGCAGCGCTTGTGCTTTGTTGACGACCAAACACCCTAAATTTTCAGCTAATTCAAAAATTTGTGTCGCATATAAAAATTCACTATCGAAAGGAGGGTCTTTGCGCATTAACAAGGTATCTAAATTGCCTAAACAAATGTCTTCCTCAGATTCAAATTCGTACCAGTTGTTAGCATCTTGCTTAACACTCAACTTTTTAGCCCTTGCGCGGGGTTCGCCATTTATAATGTAAAGATCGCCCATTTCCATATAAAACAATTCATAGCCGCGTTTTTGCGCCTCGGTAAGCATAGCAAAGCTAGTATCTTTTTTTATATTTATGGCTGATATCGGGTCCATCACGATGCCCAGTTTAATTGTCATAAGCTTATTAATCTCTTGTCGATGGTTGGTGTGTTGATCATTAACGCACACATTCTCGTTCTTCTCACTTTTAATGATGTTGTTACAAAGCGCTGTCTTTTCAAGTTACAAGTCGCCAAATAGTGCCTGCAATATTGAAATGCTTGCCAAGGCAGCTGTTTCAGTACGCAATATACGGGGCCCCAAATTGACGGATTCAAAACCTGTTTGCTCGCTGGTATAAATCTCTTGTTCAGAGAGCCCACCTTCAGGGCCGATCAATAGTCTAAAACCTTGCACTGGTCGGGTAAGGTTAGACATATATTTACTGCTTCCAGGAGTCAATATGACTTTTTGTTGTTCAGTTGTTTGTCCTAACCATTTATTCAAGGCGATAGGCTGGTGGAGTATAGGTAAAACATTTCTACCGGACTGCTCGCAAGCGGAAATAATTATTTTTTGCCATTGCTCTGTCTTCTTTTGCCACCTTTCGGTCGACAGTTTCACTGCACATCGCTCGGTAATAACTGGGGTTATTTCGCTAACGCCAAGCTCTACAGATTTTTGCAAAACAAAATCCATCCTATCACCTTTTGAAACGCCTTGGGCAAGGTGAATATTTAATGGTGACTCGCTGCGCATTGAAAGTTGTGAATTAACGATAGCCACAACCTGTTTCTTGCTGATATTAAGTATATCGGCCGTATATTCATTACCGTCGCCATTAAAAAGCACAATTGGATCGGATTGTTTCAGTCGTAAAACAGTGTTGATGTAATGGCTCAATTGCTGGTCTAGCTCAATTTCGTCATCAACGTGCATTGGCATAGGTGTATAAAAACGGGAAATTCGCATGGTTAATTAAACACTAATAAATAATGCTGAGATATTATCACATTGAGCTTGATTTGGGATCGCGAAAATGAAAAGCGCAAGGCGTTTTGTATTAAGGGGGTTATTCGCTAGATTGGATGTTTATGTGTCGTTGACTTTGAAGTTCGCTGCTTAGCTTTGAAGTCTTTGTCACGGGCATACTGGCTGTTTCTTCCATGTGATTCGCTAAGAGAGAATAATAAAAGACCGATAATAATAAATGTGATGGTGATAAAAAAATATGTTGCCATTACTTAGCTCCTAGCTTTTTTGTGCGTTTTTCAAGGAGATTATCCCTTGATGAATTGCGCATAATTGATTACATCCTTGTTTCCAATATACTTTTCAACAATACCGCGTTTGTATGATTAAACCTTACTGTCTAGCTCATTATCAGCCAAAAGCTATCTAGGCCTTGTAGGCCAGAGCTTTTAATATAGTCTAAAGCAGTATTTATGCTTTCATTATACAAATTGTTCTGAGTAAGACAGTGTAGCGCAATAGTACAAAATTTCAACTATCAAAGTTATAGTAGTTATATTTGAATAGTCATGTTTGAACATACTATTTGTGTTTACCGTGCTAGTTTCATTGAAGAGTTAAAAAGTGTTTTTCTTGTTTTAAACTCAATAAATGTTATTTTAGTCGATAGTTTGTAAGAAAATGTTACAAGCAAAAATAAAATAATAAATTACATTACATAGGATGTACACCATGCCCGATTTCACACAAGACGATATGTCTAAATACCTCGATGATTACATTATCCCATTTGCGATTAATTTCGCTATGGCGGCAATAATATACATCGTCGGTAAAATTGTTGTAAAAATTATAGTTTCAGCAGTTGGTAAGCTAATGGCTAAGTCGCAATATGACGACATGCTAATTAGCTTCCTAAAAGCGATTATGAATGCTGTGTTAATGCTGTTCGTTATTATAGCCGCTTTGAATGAATTGGGTGTTGATACTACGTCATTAGCTGCAATTATAGCTGCTGCTGGTTTAGCTATCGGTCTTTCGCTACAAGGTTCATTACAGAACTTTGCGGCGGGTGTTATGTTATTAGTGTTCCGCCCGTTCAAGAAAGGCGACTTTGTAGATGCCGGTGGCGTTGCTGGAACAGTAGTCAGTGTAGGCGTATTCTCAACTATTATGAATACACCTGATAACAAAGAGATCATAGTTCCAAACGGCAATATCTATGGTGGCAATATTACTAACTTCTCTGCGAAAGATACGCGTCGCGTAGATATGAAGTTTGGTATTGGTTATGGTGATGATTTACTGAAAGCTAAGAAATTGCTTGAAGAAATGGTTGTTGCTGACAGTCGCATACTTACTGAGCCTGCACCACAAATAGCGGTTGCTGAGTTAGGCGATAGTAGTGTTAACTTTGTTGTACGTCCTTGGGTCAACTCAGGTGATTATTGGGGTGTTATGTTTGACTTCACCGAAGCGGTTAAATTACGTTTTGATGCTGAAGGTATTTCTATTCCATTCCCACAGATGGATGTGCATATGCACAAACAAGACGCAGCTTAGATAGTAAGCTTAGTCATATAAAAAAGGCCCGTAAGGGCCTTTTTTGTTTGTGGGTTTTATTGGGCGACGAGGTCATTTATGAGCTTCGTGGCTCGTTAATAGACATAGCAAGCTATGTTGTGAGTATCAGCTTATTATTTTCTGCAGTTAGGGCGCGTAACTGCCGCTTTGTAAGCAACTAACGCAGGAGCCATATTGGCTTGCAAATCTTTAATTCTAGTCTGGTTGGATGGGTGTGTAGAAAAGAATTCAGCGGGTGCTTTACCACCGCTGGCTTTTGCCATGTTTTTCCATAACTCAATCGATTCTTGAGGGTTGAAACCGGCTTTTGCCATCAACTCCAATCCAATTTCATCAGCTTCGCTCTCATGTTTACGCCCAAAAGGCATTGCAACGCCGTATTGTGCGCCGAGTCCTAAGCCCGCCATGATTAATTGACTGCTAGCAACCTGATTGGCCTCCAATGCCGCATTCACTGCCTGCTGTCCAGCGCCAATCAGTGCATTAGTAGATACTCGCTCATTTCCATGGTGAGCGATAACGTGGCCAACTTCATGACCTATTACTGCTGCTACTTGATGTTGATTAACGGCAACTTCCAATAAGCCAGTGTAAACACCAATTTTGCCACCAGGCAGCGCAAAAGCATTCACTTGAGGATCGTCAAATACAACCACTTCCCATTCACCAGCAAAGACGCTTTTAGCTACATGTTTAGTGATGCTGTTCGCAATGCATTGCACATATTCATTGTCAATCGGTTTATTAGAAACCTTAATGTTCTCTTTCATTCCTGCGAAAGCTTGAACACCCATCTGGTCAAGTTGCGACTCTGGGAATAGTAAAAGTTGACTGCGCCCTGTTGGAGACGTTGCACAAGCGCTTAACGTGAGCGCTGTTATCGCAGTTACTGATGCTAATGCGATTCGACGTAATGTAAAATTCATATAGTTTCCTTGTCAAAAAAATACCCCCAAAAAGGAGGCATTCAATATTGTTTGTGCAATTACCTTTGGCTTAGACTATAACCCAGCTGCATGCCTCAGGTCATTGGCTTTATCGGTTTTTTCCCAAGGAAACTCTTCACGTCCAAAATGCCCATAAGCTGCAGTCGCTTTATAAATCGGACGCTCTAGGTCTAACATGGTGATCAAACCGTAAGGACGCAGGTCGAAATGTTCACGCACCAAAGCAGTAAGTAATTCATCAGCCACTTTTCCAGTGCCGAAGGTTTCAACATTGATTGAGGTTGGTTCAGCAACCCCTATAGCATATGAAATTTGAATTTCACAACGATCAGCAATTCCTGCAGCGACAATATTTTTCGCAACGTATCTTCCCGCATAAGCTGCCGAGCGATCGACTTTTGACGGATCTTTACCAGAAAATGCGCCGCCGCCATGACGTGCCATACCGCCATATGTATCCACGATAATCTTGCGACCAGTTAAACCACAGTCACCCATTGGGCCGCCGATAACAAAGCGACCTGTAGGGTTAATATGGAATTGTGTTTTGTTAGTTAGCCATTGTTCAGGTAATACAGGTTTGATGATTTCTTCCATCACTGCATCACGCAAAACTTCATTGCTAACGGAATCACAATGTTGAGTCGACAATACAACCGCATCGATACCAACAGGCTTATTGTTTTCATATACAAAGGTAACTTGGCTTTTTGCATCAGGGCGTAACCAAGAGAGCTTGCCGTTTTTACGCAACTGCGCTTGTTTTTGTACTAGACGATGCGCATAAGTTATCGGAGCGGGCATGAGCACATCAGTTTCATTGCTAGCATAACCGAACATTAGTCCTTGATCGCCTGCGCCTTGTTCTTCTGGCGATGAGCGATCAACGCCTTGGTTAATATCGTTTGATTGCTTACCGATAGCATTGAGTACAGCACACGAATCTGCATCAAAACCCATATCAGAATGAGTGTAGCCTATCTCTCTTACTGTCTTTCGGGTTAACTCTTCGATATCTACCCACGCTTTAGTATTAATTTCGCCACCGACCAAAACCATACCGGTTTTCACAAACGTCTCACATGCTACGCGCGCTTTGGGGTCAATTTCCAAGATGGCATCTAGTACAGCATCTGAAATTTGGTCGGCTATTTTGTCTGGGTGACCTTCTGATACAGATTCAGAAGTAAATAAATGACTTGCCATGAAATATCCTATATTTGTGTCTGTACAGAGCTCACTATTTCCCTGTACTTAAATTCTAATTCGGCGAAAGCAGCAAAGCGTGCTTTCTTAATGGTTATTGTAATGCAAAATCTATATTTTACCAATCTTTACTTCTAGACGTCTAAAAGTCCATGAGCTTTAAAGCTATTTACGACCTATATGCTGATTTGGATTTTGCAAAATTGAATTAAGTAGAAAAAATGAATACAGAAACCCCGAATAATGATTGAACAAAGTGCCTAGCTGTATGAGAATACACGCCTAATTCGAGAACATCATCTCGCAGCAACATTAATCCGAAGTTTCAAGGAGAGCTCATGCCATCACGTCGTCATTTAGCCAACGCCATCCGTGCCTTAAGTATGGACGCTGTTCAACAAGCAAAGTCAGGACATCCTGGCGCACCTATGGGAATGGCAGATATTGCTCAGGTATTGTGGACAGACTTTTTATCGCACAATCCACAAAATCCAAATTGGGCTAACCGCGACCGTTTCGTGCTCTCAAATGGTCATGGCTCCATGTTGCTTTATTCGTTGCTGCATCTAACAGGTTACGAGTTGCCTATTGAGGAGCTTAAGCAGTTCCGTCAATTGCATTCTAAAACGCCTGGCCATCCAGAATACGGTTACGCACCAGGTGTTGAAACAACTACTGGTCCATTGGGGCAGGGCCTAACAAATGCGGTTGGTATGGCGATAGCCGAGAAAGTCTTGGGTGCACAATTTAACCGTGATCATTTCAACATCGTTGATCATCAAACTTATACTTTCTTAGGCGACGGTTGCTTAATGGAAGGCATTTCTCACGAAGCTTGTTCGCTCGCCGGTACATTAGGTCTTGGTAAGCTGATTGCTTTTTGGGATGATAACGGTATTTCTATCGACGGTGAAGTTGAAGGCTGGTTCAGCGACGATACGCCAAAACGCTTTGATGCCTATGGCTGGCAGGTTATTAGTGGTGTTGATGGGCATGATCCTGAGCAAATCGCAGCGGCGATTGAAAAGGCCAAAAAAGACACTGCACGTCCAACACTTATTTGCTGTAAAACCGTTATTGGTTTTGGTTCACCCAACAAGCAAGGCAAAGAAGACTGCCATGGTGCACCTTTAGGCGATGATGAGATTGCACTCGTTAGAAAAGAATTAAATTGGCCTTATGCTCCGTTTGACGTTCCTGCCGATGTATATGAAGCTTGGGACGGAAAAGAGAAAGGCGCTGAAGTTGAAGCTGCCTGGGAAACTTTGTTTGCCGATTATCAAAGAGCTTATCCTGACTTAGCACAAGAGTTTGTGCGCAGAAAAAGTAATTCCTTACCTGAAGCTTGGGCTGAGGAATCATCGAAATACATTCGAAGTTTGCAGGACAACCCTGCGAATATTGCAACGCGCAAAGCGTCACAAAACGCACTGAATGCATTTGGTCCATTGTTACCAGAACTGTTAGGTGGATCTGCTGACTTAGCCGGTTCTAATTTAACTATTTGGTCTGGCAGTAAAGGTGTGAGTGCGGACGACGCCTCGGGTAACTATTTATATTATGGTGTTCGCGAGTTTGGTATGTCTGCCATGATGAATGGTATGACTTTGTATGGTGGTTTTAAGCCCTACGGTGCTACTTTCTTAATGTTTATGGAATATGCGCGTAATGCAGTTCGTATGGCTGCACTAATGCAACAGCCTAGTATTTTTGTTTACACGCATGATTCTATTGGGCTAGGCGAAGATGGGCCAACGCATCAACCTGTTGAGCAAGTCGTGTCATTGCGCGCAACACCAAACTTAGACAACTGGCGTCCCTGTGACCAAGTTGAGTCTGCGATTGCATGGAAAGCTGCAATTCAGAGAACAGATGGCCCAACAACGCTTATCTTTACTCGTCAAGGATTACCGCAGCAAGACAGAAATGCACAACAATTATCTGACGCAGAGCGCGGCGGATATGTATTGGTAGATTGCGAAGGCGCGCCAGAAGTAATATTGATTGCGACTGGTTCAGAAGTGCACTTAGCTGTTGAAGCCGCACAGAAGTTAAAAGCAGATGGTACAGCGACACGAGTTGTTTCTATGCCATGCACTGATTTATACGATCGTCAGTCGGCTGAATATAAAGAAAGTGTATTGCCACGCGCTGTTGTTAAACGCGTTGCTGTCGAAGCATTAGCCAAGGATACTTGGTATAAATATGTTGGCCTTGATGGTGCAGTAGTTGGCATGGATACCTTTGGCGAGTCGGCGCCAGCAAGTGATTTATTTGCTCACTTTAATATTACCACTGATGCCGTTTATAACGTGGCTAAAGGACTGAAATAAGCTTTGATTAAACTGTTTAAATCGCTTCTAAAAATGAGCGTAGCTTAATGCTGCGCATCGCGATTAATGGTTTCGGCCGAATAGGGCGTAATGTTTTGCGCGCGCTCTATGAATCCGGGCGCAACCAACAAATTCAAATTGTCGGAATTAATGAAATTGCCTCACCTGAAGGTGTTGCGCATTTATTGAAGTATGACACCGCGCATGGTCGTTTCAAAGGTACAATCGAATATACCGACAAATGCTTGATCGTTAATGATGACAAAATTCCATTGTTCCAAGAAACCGATATAGCTAAGCTTGATTGGTCAAAAGTAGATGCAAATATTGTTTTAGAGTGCACAGGCGTTTTTAGTTCCAGAGCGTCAGCACAACAACACATTGCTAATGGCGCAAAGAAAGTGCTTTTTTCTCAGCCCTGTGGTCAAGACATGGATGCGACTATTGTCTTTGGTATTAATCATACTAGTTTAACGAACGACGATACTATTGTGTCTAACGGATCGTGCACTACTAACTGTATCGTTCCAATTATTCAGGTACTCGACCAAGCCTTTGGTGTTCAAAGTGGTACGATCACGACTATTCATTCCTCTATGCATGATCAGCAAGTAATTGATGCATATCATCCTGATTTGCGTCTGACACGAGCCGCAAGTCAATCAATTATTCCGGTTGATACTAGATTGGCTGCAGGTATTGAGAGAATTTTGCCCCGCTTTGCAGGAAAATTCGAAGCCATTGCCGTGCGTGTGCCTACCATTAATGTAACCGCAATGGATTTAAGCGTAACGCTGCGTGACAAGGTTAGTGTGAGTGATGTAAATAAAATATTGAAGGATAGCGCTCAGGGCGATTTAAGGCGCATTATTGACTATACTGAAGAGCCTCTTGTCTCTATTGATTTCAATCACGACCCACATTCTTCTATCGTTGACGGAACGCAAACCAGAGTCAGTCACAAACAGTTAGTTAAAACTCTTGTTTGGTGCGATAACGAATGGGGTTTTGCCAATAGAATGCTCGACACTGCTTTATATATGTATCAAATTGAGAATATGCATTAAATACAAAATTAATTTTTAATAAAGTCTGAAAGGAAATAGTTATGCCCATTTATAAAATGCAAGATTTGGATTTACAAGGAAAGCGGGTGTTGATCAGACAAGATTTGAATGTCCCTGTAAAAGATGGTGTGGTGACTTCTGACGCCCGCATAAGGGCGTCATTACCTACTATCAAATTAGCCTTAGAAAAAGGCGCAAGTTTAATGTTGATGTCACACTTGGGACGTCCAACAGAGGGAGAGTTTGCTTCAGAGTTTTCTTTACAGCCTGTTGTTGACTACTTAAATAAGGCCCTAGGTGGCGGTGTTACCTTGGCAGCTAATTATCTAAATGGCGTAAATGCCTCTTCAGCAAAAGTAACTGTGCTAGAAAATGTTCGTTTTAATGTGGGCGAGAAGAATGATGACGACGCTTTAGCCAAGCAATACGCTGACTTGTGTGACGTATTTGTAATGGACGCATTTGGCACAGCGCATCGTGCGCAAGCATCAACTCATGGCGTTGCTAAATTCGCTAAAGAAACGTGTGCGGGACCTTTGCTGTCGGCAGAGCTCGAAGCCTTAGGGAAAGCGTTAGATAACCCAGCACGTCCTATGGTAGCAATTGTAGGCGGCTCAAAAGTATCAACTAAGCTCACTGTTTTGGAATCACTGGCGGGCAAAGTTGACCAACTTATAGTTGGCGGCGGTATTGCCAATACGTTTATCGCTGCTCAAGGACACAATATAGGTAAATCACTGGTTGAAGAGAGCCTTATTCCAGAAGCCAAACGCTTAATGCAGGCAGCTAAAGACAATAATGGTGAAATTCCAGTGCCGACTGACGTAGTAATAGGAAAAGAGTTTTCGGAAACCACACCCGCTATTTTGAAAGCAGTCAATGCGGTAGAAAATGATGACATGATCTTTGATATTGGTCCTGAAACAACTGAAAATTTAGCTAAAATCCTTAAAGAAGCTGGCACAATAGTATGGAATGGTCCTGTCGGCGTTTTTGAATTTGATCAATTTGGTGAAGGCACCAAAGCGTTGGCAATGGCAATAGCCCAAAGCGATGCATTTTCGATTGCTGGTGGCGGTGATACACTCGCTGCGGTGGATAAATATGGTATTGAAGATAAAATCTCTTACATATCTACAGGTGGCGGTGCGTTCTTAGAATTCTTAGAGGGTAAAGCCTTACCCGCTGTTGTAGTTTTAGATAGAGACTAAATAAGTTTTTTAGATGAACTTGGTTTACAAATTAATTGGCTGCTAAATAGAGTAGTGGTAGGCGTTTTAAAATCGAGTTAAAGTAAAGATTCTGTTTATAGAAATTGTTCACAAATACGAAATGGAGCGTTAGATGACAACTCAAGTACAACAAGATATGTTGGCAAAAGTTAAAAATGAAGTTGGTTTTATTGCCGCATTGGATCAAAGTGGTGGCAGCACGCCTAAAGCACTAAAACTTTATGGCGTTGACGAGTCGGCATATGCGAATGACGAAGAGATGTTCACTTGCGTGCATCAAATGCGTACTCGAATTATGACCAGCCCTGCATTTTCTGGGAAGCGCGTATTGGGTGCCATTTTATTTGAGAATACTTTAGACCGTGATGTCGAAGGTTTATCTAGCGCTCACTATTTGTGGCAGAAAAAAAATGTAGTGCCATTTTTAAAGGTCGACAAAGGCTTGGAAGATGAGGCTAATGGTGTTCAATTAATGAAGGCAATGCCAGAGTTGGATGAATTGCTTGCAAAAGCGAATGCTCAAGATGTTTTTGGCACTAAAATGCGCTCGGTTGTTAAACTAGCAAATCAAGCTGGTATCAAAGCCCTTGTTGCTCAGCAGTTTGCAATAGGTAAACAAATATTAGCCGCTGGTTTAGTGCCTATTATTGAGCCTGAAGTCGATATAAATAGCCCTGAGAAAGCAGAAGCTGAAGTAATGTTGAAAGCAGCTATTTTGGCTGAGCTAGATGCATTGTCTGCCGATCAGCACGTGATGTTAAAACTTACCTTGCCGGAAACGGCCAGTTTCTACAAAGAATGTGTAGAGCATGCAAAAACGATTAAAGTGGTGGCCTTGTCTGGCGGTTATTCTCGATTAGTAGCTAATCAAAAGTTAAGTGAAAACAAAGGTATGATCGCAAGCTTCTCTCGTGCGCTAACGGAAGGTGTGTCGGCTCAACAATCTGATGATGAGTTTAACGAAATGATAGATGGCGCAATTGAAGGCATTTATCAAGCGTCAGCAACGTAGTAAAAATCTGCAGTAGTAGCGAGACGAGACACCTATGCTTAGGTGTCCCGTTTTTGGATTTATTTAATCCGCAAGCTCATTCCGGTACCTTCAATATATTGATTTTCCTGCTGTAAATCCGCCAACAAAAGAGGGGATAAATCAAACCAATTTTCCGGGAAGCTCAAGATGATTTTGTGCTCAACAATTTGCACTCCGAACTCGGGCAGTTGGTCTTCCTGTCGATTAATGTTTAATAAAATACCCAATCGCAAAATAACCAGTAGTTTAAAAACCACTTCCTCACTGTAGTTGACGAAGGAGGGGAGTTCCGCTAGCTTTATTTTCTTGCGATGAAATCGGACTAATGCTGCTAATAGCTTTTGTTGTTCTTGGTTGAAGCCGGGTAAATCTGTTTGTTCAATAACATAACTAGAGTGTCGCTGCACACCTCTTGAGTTAATCTGTAAACCCACTTCATGTAACAATGCTGACCAACCTAAAAGATGGCGAAGGTCCCATGTGTCAATATGCCAAGCGCCTTCTGCTTGCTCATAAATTTTGATACAAGTCGCCCATACCTTTTTTGCATACATGGTATCGACGTCATATCGGGTTGCTAAGCTTTGGGCCGTTCGTTCTCTTATATTTGAATTTGCGCCCGTATCATGCGCTTCATACAAGACGCCCTCCCGTAAAGCAGCGCTGCTAACTTCCATTTTATCCAAACCTAAGCTTCTAAAAATACCTATAAGAATACTCAGTCCGGCTGCAAAAACCGGCTTTCTGTCATCAGTCAGCCCAGGTAAATCTAGCTTGTCAGCGTGTCCAATATCACAGCATTTAAGCATCAATTCGCTTAAGCCCGCCTTCGTGATTAAGATATTGTTGTCACTCTCAGAGAGTGCGGTCAATACCGAGCAAATAGCACGTATAGTGCCCGAAGCTCCAATATTAGTTTCCCAGTTAAAGCGCTGCAGGTTGCCAACTACCAGCTCTATTTCTTGTCGAGCGTTAGTGATAGCTCTTTCGAAAGCTTTTTTGGTAATTATACCCTCGGCGAAATAACGCTTTTGATAACTTACACAGCCCATTTGTACGCTTTTACATACTTTTGGAAGTAAGTGTTCACCAACTGCAAATTCCGTTGAACCACCGCCGATATCAATAACGAGTCTGTTACCCTCTGATTGCGTCGTGTTTGCGATACCTGCATAAATAAGGCGCGCTTCTTCAGGACCTGAAATGATTTCAATAGGATAGGGAAATATCTTACGCGCTTTAGATAAAAAGGCTTTCGCGTTGCGCGCCCTTCTTAGGGTGTGCGTAGCAACCACTCGAACATGCCGTGGGTTTAGGCCTTGCATACTGTCGGCCATGCTTTGCAAGGTTTTTAGGCCGCGCTCCATTGCCTCTTCGGATAGTATATTTTTATCATTTAAGCCTTCTGCGAGACGTACTTTTTGCTTGATTTTTTGCACTGTTTGTAACGAGCCTGCTACAACGCGAGCAATTACTAGATGAAAACTATTGGAGCCAATATCTAAGGCGGCATACAAGTTAACGTCACGAGTTTCGACATCTTCAAATACATTTTCTAAGGTCTGCAATTAGAGTGCTTCCTTTTTTGTCAGATAAGAATGTGTTTCTATTTGTGAGCGTAATTTTTTACGGTTCCCACGTTTTACGTAATTATTTACTTGGTGCTCGTCTATTATTCGCGCTTTGAGTG
Source organism: uncultured Glaciecola sp. (assembly GCA_905479945.1). Classification (GTDB taxonomy): domain Bacteria; phylum Pseudomonadota; class Gammaproteobacteria; order Enterobacterales; family Alteromonadaceae; genus Glaciecola. Next base: position 39,859 of record CAJQOP010000012.1, read on the forward strand.
TGTCTTTGAATTGCAAATCGAGCAAATCTTCTAGCATTTCTATCGCGTCAGGATCATATATGGGGCAGCCCACTTCAACACGATAATCCATGTTTCGGGTCATCCAATCAGCTGAAGAGATATAAACTCGTTTATCACCGCCATTCTCAAATACCATGATCCTTGGGTGCTCCAAATAGCGATCAACAATACTGATAACTTCTATATTCTCGCTAAGGCCTTTAACACCTGGTATTAACGAGCACATACCACGAATAATAGCTTTAATTTTTACACCTGATTTGCCTGCATGATAAAGGTTGTCAATGAGCTCTTTGTCGACCAAGTTATTTATCTTAAGCGTGATTTTCCCTTGGTGACCCTCATTCACCCTCTGAATCTCTTGTCTTATCAATGATTGTATCTTGTTTCTTGCATTAATCGGCGATAGTTGTAGATGCTGAAACTTCATTTTTTTGAATGGATTTTGAATCATATCAAATACTTGAATACATTCTAATGCCAACTCTTGATTGTAGGTAAACAAGCTCAAGTCAGTATAAATTTTCGCAGTTTTTTCGTTAAAGTTACCTGTTCCAAAATGTGCATAATGCTTCATAACGCCGCGTTCTTCCCGGGATACCACGCAGAGCTTGCTGTGAATTTTCACATTGGGATTTCCTAACACGACTTTAATTCCCGCATCTGTCATGCGCTTGGACCATTCGATATTCGCTTCTTCATCGAATCGGGCGCGCAGTTCAACCACAACTGTTACGCTCTTACCGTTGTCTACAGCATCAATGAGTGAATTAATAATGCGGGATTCTGACGCCACTCGATAAATGTTTAAGCGAATATGTTTAACTTGCGGATCGAAAGCCGCTTGTCGCACAAATTCAGTGAAGTGTAAAAATTCATGATAAGGGTAGTAAAGCATTATATCTTTACTAGCAATCGCTTGGAAAACCGTATCATGGGTTGAGAATGCCTTATTTGATATTTCAGGCAAGGTTGGGCTCTCAAGGTAACTGCGACCAACGTTAGGAAAACTAATGAAGTCCTTGAAATTACGGTAATGGCCGGCTGTTTGAATAGTATCTTCAGATGAAATGCGAAGGCGTTTTCGCAAGTCTTTGATCATATCCTCGGGCATACCATCATCATGAATTATTCTAACCGGCTCTGCTATTAATCGCTGCTTCATGCCTTCCGACATTTTTTCTACGTAGCTTTCGTCAATTTCATCGTTGATCGAATAGGCGGCGTCACGGGTAATTTTGAATGAATAGGCGTCGGCAGAGTCGAACTTTACAAAACCAGTAAAAATGTCAGACAGACAAAGCTTGATAAGATCATCAATTAAAATTATTTGCTTTTTAACTCTGGTTTTTTCATGTGGCAGAACAACAAAGCGACTAATCGCATTGGTTGGAATTTCAACTACCGCATACTTTGTATTTCGACCCTCTCGGCGTAAGGCAACATCTAAATATACTGAACTGTCGTTTAAGCGCTGAATGAGTTGGCCTTTGCTATCCAGAAGAATCGGTGCAACATGTAGCAAAACTTTGCTTTTGAAGTATTTTTTAGCCCATACAAGTTGAGCTTCGCTAAGTTCGGTATAGCGCATAATATGAATGTTGTAGCGCCTCAGCGTTTTAGTAACATCTTTGTGAATGATGTCGAAACGTTTTGATAATTTCTGTACTTTTTCTTGAATACGTTTTAGAAGTGCTTCGTAAAGCTTAGCCTGAACTTCGTTTTCGTCATTATGAGATATGGTTATTTGGCGTTTTACGTCAGCAAAACGAACTCGATAAAATTCGTCTAAATTGTTTGAATAAATACCTAAAAAGCGTATTCGCTCAATGATTGGATTGTTTTCATCAGCTGCTTCTTGCAAAACACGCTCATTGAATGACAACCAACTCAGCTCTTTGGGATAGTAAAGCTCATTCTCGTTCATCATTCTCTATCTTACTCTCTTTAAAAATTAAGCCCGAATAGGCTATGCATCTTGAGCACGGATTAACAGGTATCTTGTCTATTTAGTTTTTCTCAATTTCTACCATTAGATCGTCAGTAATGTCTTCAATGGCCGCTTTGACGCTATCTAAATCAGTGCCGTCTGCCATAGTGATTTTAACTTTCGCGGTAAAAAGAGGGCTGCCCCAATTTGGCGCGCTACCGCATTGGGTATTCATTTCTGTAATATTAATATCAAACTGCTTTAAAGTAGATGCTATATCACTAACAATACCTTGTCGGTCATTAGCTGTTACTAAAATGGTCGCTGGTAAATCGAGCGTTTCTTCTCTATTTTGTGTCGGCACCAAGGTGATTTTTAAATGCGATAATTGATGACAAGCGCGCACCAAATCATTGTGTTTATCTTTAGGCAGCATCACTTCTACGAACCCCGCAAACTGACCTGATAATTGGCAAAAGCTGCTCTTCAACCAATTGCCTTGTGCATCAATAATACATTGCGCAATTGAGTCTATTAGTCCAGGTTTATCGTCCCCTATCAAGGTTAGTACCATAGCTTGCATAATTGAATTTCCCTTAACTATTGATTTGTTTTGAGTATAGTGCTTTAGTAGCGCCAAGTCATTCCGTGTTTTCTAAGCACTTTACTATACTAAATGAATCAGCAAGATGAACGAACAAGAGCAAATCCAATTCAACATTCGAAGATTTCGCAAAGACTGGATAACTTCCAAAGTGGTGACTCTTTTCGGGTGGTTAGTGCTAGGCACTTTCTTATTGTTAATATGGCACATATTCAGCAACGCGTTTCCATTATTTAAAAGTCCTCGACTGGATTTGGTACAAACTTCGCTTTTGCCTGAAAACACCACTATTACAGGTATTGCAGAGTTAAACTCAGGCATTAGCTATGTAGGGCTCAATCAATGTGATTTAGTTTTATTTAATAGTGACAATGGAACAGGGCGCACTAACCAAACATCTTCTGTCACAAGCCCAGCTGCGCTAGCTAACTCCGCAGGCTCATCCCAAAGTAAAATACTTGAAGAAATAAAGCGTTTTCCATTTTCTTGTCAACATAAGGTGGTGTTTCCAGAACAGGATAAATTTAATTATATAGGGGTAGTTACGCCCTCCAATCTTTTTGAACTCTATCGCTTATCTTTTACCGAAGACCAGTATCAACTTACACTTGAAAGCTCTATTGGATTGGATGTTGATAATTCACTCAATGATCCAGCAAATGCAAACAATACAGATTGGATATTCTCCAAGTCAGGCAACTTTGTGATGTTAACCCGTCTACAAGACAATAAACTGCATAGTTATTGGTTTGATAAGAAAACCCCAGCGTCCTTTGAGTATTTTACGTTCGACAACATTGACTTATACCAAGCTATTCCGCGCTCAAGGCAACTACTACTAATTTCTGAAAACATCATGTCTTTGCATGCTGTTGATGGCAAGACAATTGATCGAGTGCTGTTGCAACAGCGCCCAGAGCAATTATTCTTAGCTCCAAGCCAACGCTCTTTATTCATGCAAGACAGTCAACTGACATTGAGTAAGTGGATTATGGTTAACGAAGCGGGTCTGTTTGTTTTCCGCCAAAATGACCAAGATACAACTGACCTTGATATCAAAATTGAAAAAATACTGTTCGACGGAAATTCAAATGCGGCATTGATATTCAGTGAAACCGGTGAGCTTGCTTTTCTTAATCGAATAACTAATGAAATTTTTAGTAATCAAGATTTGAATTTGGATGCACATGCCGCCAAATGGCTTGGTAACGATCTCCATGTATTTGGTGGAAATAAATCATATCGTCTTCGTGTGCGAGAGTTACAGGGAATTACGACGTTAAAAAGTTTATTTTCAGAGGTTTGGTATGAGGGTTATGAAAAACCTGATTACGTTTGGCAAACCAGCAGCGCGGCAGACAACTATGAAACAAAATTTAGTATTATGCCGCTAATTATTGGTAGTTTGAAAGCCTCTTTTCTAGCATTGTTTGTGGCAATACCTTTGGCCTTAGGTGCAGCAATATATACATCATACTTCGCTGATCAAAGTATTCGCCAATATCTCAAGCCCAGCATCGAAATGCTCGAAGCAGTGCCTTCGGTTATCATTGGCTTCATAGCTGCCGTTTGGCTAGTACCCATAGCTGAAGAGTTTTTACTTTCGGTTATTCTGTTCATTATTTTGTTGCCTATTTTGTTGGTCTTATCAGCTATAACATATTCGAAAGTGACTATTCTATTCAGTGATAAGTTCGATAAGCGCTGGGAAATTATCATTATTTTTGTGGGTGTTGTTTTACTTGGGCTATTTTGTTTTTTACTAAGTGATGTTTGGCGCTTGCTCTTAGCTGCTGGACAAGAGGCTATTGGGCATGGGGTCATCTCTCAAAACGACGCTATTGTGAATATTTCCAAAACTACCATTGTGGTTGCAATTGCTCTTGGTGTTGCTATTTCGCCAAGCATCTATTCTTTGGCCGAAGATGCCTTATTTGAGGTTCCAGAGAGCGTGAAGCAGGCCTCATTTGCGTTGGGTGCAACCAAGCTTCAAACCCTCAGAAGAGTGATTATTGCGATTGCCATGCCGAGTATTTTATCTGCTGTCATGTTAGGTTTCGGTCGTGCTTTTGGAGAAACAATGATTGTACTGATGGTGACCGGCAATACGCCTGTCGCGGACTGGAATATATTGGAAGGGCTGCGCTCGATGACGGCAAATTTAGCGATTGAATTACAAGAATCTAATATAGATAGCAGTCATTTCAATACATTATTCTTAACCGCTGGAATTTTGTTTGTTTTCACTTTTATCGTAAATACTGCAGCTGAGATATTGCGTAATCGTTTGCGCAAGGTGTATACCGATGCTTAAGTTAAGCGCAATTGAAAAACAACGGATATCTAGTTTCTCTAGCGGCCTCAGTGCAGCTATATTACTCATTGTATTGTTTAGTTTAGTCCTTTTTATTACATGGAAAGGAGCTTCTTATTTCTGGCCTACGCAGGTATTCAAGGTAACTACTAATGCACAACTGGCAGATGATAGTAGTGTATTTGTGCCAAGTTCAGTTGATTTAGATGAGTATAACCAAGCGCTAACTACTAAGTTAACAATTCAATTTTTAAATTCAAATACGCCAATGCCTCAAGTCATTGCGCAGAAAGTTGATGATGTTTATCAAATAAATTTGCTATCAGGAGCCACTAAATACGGGCACTTCCAAAAAATTAAGACGCCCAACAGTGAACGTTATCAAATAGCTGAGTTAAATGATGTCATGGCTGACGTCGTTACCTTTCAAGTTGAATTAGACGATATTCAAAACAATCATTTGACGCTTTTACACCGAAAAATAGCACAGTTGAATCTGACTGGCGTGAGTGAAGACGCGCCTGCGCGGCAACGTGAATTGACCCAGTTTACTTATTGGCAGCAGAAAGCAGATCGCATTCGCCAAACGATAGACACATATCAATTGGTGTTTATTGACGCATCAGAACAAGATTTTGCTGTTTTAGCTAAGGATATTAACCATTTGTTTCAACCAAATTCGATGAGCTTTTTCGATAAGGTGTCCTACAGTGGCAAAAAAGTCTTAGCCTTTGTTAGTGAATCACCTAAACAAGCGTCAACTAGTGGCGGTGTCTTTCCTGCGCTATTTGGTACGGTGATTATGGTCCTAATGATGGCTGTAATTGTTGCTCCATTTGGCGCAATGGCAGCTATTTATTTACATGAGTATGCCCCGAATAACATGACAACATCTATCATCCGCATTTGTGTGAGCAATATGGCTGGCGTTCCTTCGGTTGTATATGGCGTTTTTGGCCTTGGTTTTTTTGTTTACACACTTGGTGGTTCAATTGACTCTTTACTATTTAGTGATGCCTTACCTTCCCCTACTTTTGGCACACCGGGGCTATTTTGGGCAGCTTTAACAATGGCGCTTTTGACTCTTCCTGTAGTGATAGTGTCGACCGAGGAAGGTTTACGACGCGTACCGGAGGGCCTTAGAGCTGGAAGTTATGCTTTAGGGGCAACAAAAATTGAAACAATTTGGAAAACGGTTTTACCTGTCGCGAGCCCAGGTATTATGACTGGTGTGATACTCGCAATAGCCCGAGCCGCTGGGGAAGTTGCGCCGCTGATATTGGTCGGTGCAGTGAAATTTGCGCCAAGCTTACCGATTGATAGTGAATTCCCTTTTTTGCATCTTGAACGTCAGTTTATGCACCTTGGTGTGTTTATTTACGATGGGGCGTTTCATAATCAGACCAATACGCAAGGTTCATCTATGATGTTTGCGAGTTGTATGTTGTTATTGTTAATCGTTTTTATACTAAATTTATTTGCTATTATTGTGCGTAATAAACTGCGTGCTAGGTATATTCGGATTTAGCCATTTATCTTTCGCCAATTATATTTAGCCAATTATATTTAGCCAAGCTGTGTTAATTCAGGTCGAATGATAGGCGCGTAAAGGAAAATAAGAAGTAATCATGTTAAAGCTTTTTGAGACTGAAACTCTTGCACTCAGTGAATTAACTGAAAAGCAGACCGCCATCCATGTGAAGGACTTTAGTGTTTGGCTGAACAATAATGCGGTGCTTAACAAGATAAGCATGCGTATTCCTAAAAATAAGATTACCGCAATGATCGGTCAAAGTGGCTGTGGCAAGTCAACCTTACTGAGTAGTTTCAATCGCATGAATGAACTGAATCAAAAGTACGCTTATGAAGGTGAAGTGCTGTTACATGGGCGCAATATTTATAACAAAAAAGAAAACGTCGCAAAACTGAGAACTCAAGTCGGGATGGTATTTCAGCGGCCTAATCCATTCCCAATGAGCATTTATGAAAATGTGTGTTTTGGCTTGCGAATTCAAGGTGAAACAGAGCGCAGAATGCTTGACGATATTGTTGAAAAGTCCCTGCGGAATGCTGCTTTATGGGATGAAGTGAAGGACCGATTATTTGACTCGGCGCTTTTGCTTTCAGGAGGTCAACAGCAACGTTTAGTGATCGCCAGAGCGCTGGCTTTAAACCCTGAAGTACTTTTGCTTGATGAGCCAACATCAGCACTCGACCCATTGACAACACTACATATCGAAGAGCTCATTAGTCAATTAAAAAAATCTTGTACCGTGGTAATCGTAACTCACAACATGCAGCAAGCGGCGCGTGTTTCTGATTACGCCGTTTTTCTGCATCAAGGAGAATTGATTGAATATTCGGACAGTGACTCGTTATTTACGATGCCCTCAAAAAAGCAGACCGAAGACTATATTACCGGTCGCTACGGGTAGTGGTAAATAAGTGGCTAAAGGAACAAAATAATTCATGAAACGACATATTGAGTTAAATACACATATTTCAGGTAAGTTTAATCAAGAGCTTGAGAACTTAACTAACTCTGTTTTAACGATGGGCGGAGAAGTTGAACAGCAGCTTATTAATACCATTGCAGCAATTCGTGAAAATAACGCAAGTATCGCTGAGCGAGTTGTACTGAATGACTTAAAAATTAATTCGATGGAAGTGCAGATTGATGATGAGTGCATGCGAATCATTGCAAAGCGCAATCCGACTGCCGGTGACTTAAGGCTAATAATGACTGTATCGCGCGCTACAACCGACATCGAAAGAATAGGTGATGAAATATGTCGCATTGCAAAATTAGTCACGAAAGATAGCTTACCGCCCTCAGAACTTGTGCTCAGCGGCATGCTAATGATCGCTGAAAAAGTGGTGATAATGATGCGAGGTACTTTCGATGCTTTTGCTCGTCAAGATGAAAGGTCGGCCGTTGCAGTTTATGAACAAGACGATAATATCGATAAGAACCAAAAAGAGTTGCTGAAACAAACGGCAATTGAGATGAAAAAAGATCCTTCTGAGATGCAAAGGTGGTTTGACGTGCTCTGGGCAATTCGCTCCTTAGAGCGCATTGGCGACCGTTGTAAAAACTTGTGTGAATACATACTCTTTTTAACATATGGAAAAGATGTGAGGCATTCATCAATGAAAAAAACTGTAAAAAAATTAATGAAATGATCATTAAAATGATGGCTTTTATGAACTTTTCTACTTTTGACCTATTGCGATCATTCTCTCATGTTGTAACATGTCGTCGTCTTAATCATGAATCACAACTATGATTTCAACCTATCTTTACAGCTTCATTCAGGGTCACAGCAGCATCGCAGGACAAAGCGATACTGTAATGAAAGCTGATAGCGCTTTCAAATCAGCCAAATTATTAAATAAATATTTTAGTGTGTCGATTAGTGAATTTATCTTATCGTTACGCTTCACCAATCTGTTAAATTTCAGTGTCAATATTTCGAATAACAACACTGATGTCTCAGTCAATTCATCCAAACTAGGCTCTACAATAATATGGATTTAATTCAAAGTTACGGGTTTTTGCTCGTTGTCATGGCAGCAATCGTGGGCTTTATTATGGCTTGGGGTATTGGTGCTAATGATGTTGCCAATGCAATGGGTACCTCAGTTGGTTCGGGAGCAATAACTCTAAAACAAGCTATTTTAATTGCGATGATATTTGAGTTTGCTGGCGCTTACTTGGCTGGTGGGGAAGTAACGTCGACTATTCGAAAGGGTATAATTGACGTTGCTTACTTCACTAATATTCCAGAATATTTAGTGCTTGGCATGATTGCATCATTGCTAGCCGCTGGTATTTGGTTGGCTATTGCATCTTATTTCGGCTGGCCGGTATCTACAACGCATTCAATTATTGGTGCCATTGTTGGTTTTACCGCCGTTGGGGTTAGCCCTAATGCAGTTGAATGGAGCAAGGTCGGTGGTATTGTCGCCAGCTGGGTTATAACGCCAGCTATTTCAGCGATTATAGCGATACTTATTTTCTTAAGTGCTAAAAAACTAATTTTTGACCGAGCCACTCCGCTCATTTACGCAATAAAATACGTCCCCATTTATATGGGAATGGCCGGTTTTATAATGTCTTTGGTCACGATTAAAAAAGGCTTAAAGCACGTTGGTTTGGATCTACCCACTGACCAGGGCTATATGCTTGCCTTAGGCATAGGCGTGGTTGTGGGTTTAATTGGTATGGTATTGATTAGGCGCTTACATATTGAAGAAGCCCTGACAACCGAAGAGCAAACTAAAAATGTCGAGAAAATTTTTGCAATTTTAATGGTATTAACGGCTTGTTGTATGGCATTTGCACATGGTTCAAACGATGTAGCCAACGCTATTGGGCCATTGGCTGCGGTTGTTAGTGTTGTGAGCAATGACGGTGCAATACTCAGCAGTTCCGAACTGGCTTGGTGGATTCTACCACTAGGCGGATTTGGTATCGTTGCTGGTTTGGCGTTATTTGGTCATAGAGTAATGAAAACAATCGGACAAGGCATCACGCATCTTACTCCGAGTAAAGGCTTTGCAGCAGAGTTAGCCGCAGCGACTACAGTGCTTATTGCATCTGGTACCGGTTTACCTATCTCAACAACACAAACTCTAGTCGGGGCTGTGTTGGGTGTGGGAATAGTGCAGGGCGTTGCAGCGTTGAATGGCAAGGTTATTCGTAGCATTGTTATTTCTTGGATTGTCACATTACCGGCAGGCGCGTCCTTATCTATTGTTTTCTTCTTTATTTTAACATTCGCCTTTGGTGTGTAGTTTCATGCTGGTATAAACTACACACATGAAATTACCTAATTTAAAGCACTTATATTATTTGACAGTGCTACATAAAGAGCAGCACTTTCATCGTGCAGCTGATAAATGTAATGTAAGTCAGTCAACTCTTAGTGCTGCAGTTCAAAACCTTGAAGAGAGTATTGGTCAACAACTGCTCGAACGTGAACATAAAAACTTTGTTTTCACCTGTTTTGGTGAAGCTTTGGTCGAAAAAAGTAAACTCTTACTCAGTCAAACACATGAGTGGATAGAGTTTGCGGAATCCGCAGGCGATTGGCAGTCAGGCACGCTGAGAATAGGTGTCATCCCTACTATCGCACCTTTCTTATTTGAGGGGCTCATAAAGACAATTCATCAACACCTACCCGATATAAATTTACAGTTGCATGAAGATACAACCGACAATTTGTTAGGTCGCTTGGGGGATGGAGAGCTCGATTTGTTGATTTTAGCATTACCTATGCAAACACCGGGTTGCCGACAGTTACTCCTTGGACATGACCCATTTCACTTAATTGCACATAAAAATAGTGCCCAGAATTTCGACGTCGCTCCTGCAGTTGATTCTTTGCCTAAAGACAGTATATTTTTACTGCAAAAAGAACATTGTCTTACTGACCATGCAGTAAGCGCGTGCGGTTTGAAACATAAAGAGCAAGTTAGTTCATTGACTGCAAATAGCCTGCATACTTTGGTCTCACTGGTAAACAGTGAAATGGGATATACATTTTTGCCTGAAATGGCATTACAACAAAACATATTGAATGCGACGAATGTGGTCAGTCTGCCGGCCGAGGACAACGCGTTTAGAGACATAGGTTTAGTCTGGAGAAATGGAACAACTAGAGTTCAATTATTTAGGCATATAGGCAAAATGGTATCGCCGTTATTGCCTCAACCGATTGATATATTTTAAATAAGTTTTACATTTGGTGAGCATAGCATTGGAGTAACAGTGGCTACTTAGTAGATATAAAGAATCCACTCGTCATGAAAATGTCATGTTACTTTGTCAATATCGTGAGTACAGCAGCACTAGGTTATGATTGAACAGAACTTCAATTTAGTGTTATCTTCTTGTGAATAAAATAAAATTTGAGGGAACAACGAATGTTACAGTCAAAATTTAGGATTAGTCTTCTGGCGCTCGCAATGAGCTTTGTGTTAACCGGTTGCGGATTAGACGGTGATGACGGCACAATTGGTGAGACCGGTTCTCAAGGTCCACAAGGCGACCCCGGCACAGGTGGTGGCGATGGTGGCGATGGTACAGATGGCACAGACGGCACAGATGCTTCTACGGGCGTTTCCCTTATGTTAGTGGCTAGAGCTACATTAGGTGCTCAAGGATCGGCTGAAATTGTGCAATACCACAAAGAATCTCAAACTATTTACGCGACCAACTCTGCAAACAATAGCATTGCAATTATCGCTGCAGGCTCAATTACATCTAACGAGTTAACAAATCCAATTAGTTCAAGCAATTTATCTGTGACTTCTATTAATCTTCCCGCCACAGCCGGGACAGTTGCTTTGGGAAATGTAACAAGCATCGCTATATCTAACGATTTGCTGGCCGTAGCCGTTTCTGCAGCAACTGCCACTGATAATGGTTTCGTACTTTTCTACAATGGTTTAGAAAATAGCGCACCAGCCTTTTTAGATAGCATTGAAGTTGGTGCGATGCCTGATTCGATAGCGTTTACACCTGATGGTGGCAAATTAGTTGTCGCAAATGAAGGTGAGCCAAATGGCGATTATTCAATTGATCCTGAGGGCACTATTTCAGTGATTGATATTCTTGCCAATAACGAGCCAGAAGAAACAGCTGATACTATTGATTTTACTTCATTTAATGGCACTCAAGCTGAACTAGAAGCGCAAGGAATGCATTTTCCAAATCCAACAGGATCTACAATCAACGGCAATGCTATTACTGTTTCGGTTGCACAAGATCTCGAGCCGGAATATGTATCGACAACGAACGGTAAAGCGTATGTTACTTTACAAGAGAATAATGGCTTGGCGATAGTCGATCTAGAAGATTTATCGGTACAAGTATTAGGTTTAGGTAGCAAAAGTTGGTCTGGACTTGATTTTGATGGTCAAGAAAATGATGCAGTTAGTTTTGCTAAATATGAAGGCCTTAACGGTGTTTATATGCCTGACACCATTACTAACTATGAATGGAAAGGCGCTACTTTCTTAATGACGGCTAATGAAGGTGATGCGCGCGCGTATTTCTTTGATGTAGCTGACGAGGCCGCTTGTACTGCCGCTAATGGTCAAAGTTTTGATGTTACTGATGGTTGCTTAGCCTACAGTGACGAAGTACGACTAGAAGACCTAAGTGCACAAGCAGGCTCTGAACTGGAAGCATTGCAAGCTGATGGCAGACTAAATGATTTGCGTGTTACTAGCGTATTAGGTGATGCTGATGGCAACGGAGAGTATGAGTCAGCTTATACGTATGGTGCTCGTTCATTCACTATATGGGACCAAAACGGTTTAGTCGTATTTGATTCTGGCGATGATTTTGAACGTATCACGGCCTCAATTCATGGTGCTGAGTTTAACAATGATAATGACGTGAATGCGGGTGATTCGCGCTCAGCAAACAAAGGTCCTGAACCTGAAGCGCTTGCTGTTGGTTCAATAGGCGATAGAACGTATGCATTCATAGGTGCTGAAAGAATGAGCGGTATATTCGTATACGATGTTACCAATCCTTTTGACGCTTTCTTTGCAGACTATATGATTAACCGCGACTTGACCGAAGGTAGTACGGTTAATAATGGTATCGGCGATCTTGCACCTGAAAGCCTATTGTTCGTTGCTGCTGAAGACAGTGCAACAGGCGAAGCCTTAGTCATAGTTGGTAACGAAGTGAGTGGCACAGTAAGTGTCTATCAAGTAACACCAAACTAAAAAAAGCTGAAAAAAGGCGCAATCATGAAAGTGATTGCGCCTTTTTTGTGCCTGCAATTACCTGAAACGTCGCTGTTCATTTTCGGAACATGAGAACAAGGCGGGAGCCTCCATCCCTAGTTTAGAGATCGTAATTTAGACTATTGATCGAATCCAACGTGTTAAGGGCAAGTCCTCCCTTGAAAAAGCGCTTCAGGCACATCCATGTGTCGCTCTCACAAAACTCCTGTTTTGTGACGTTTTTCAAGGGAGGACTTGCCCTTAACACGCTTCACTTTAGTGATCATTTGTCGTTTCCTTGCTAATTTCGGGATGGAGGCTCCCGTCTTGTTCTCATATTCCTGACATTGCGCTCTGAAGTCAGCCCAGCAAAGGTTTAGGTAATGTTCGCGGCCCCAAATCATCATTTCTCTGAATCCAGTCCACCAAAGGTTGATGCACCTCAGAGCTAATGCAATAATGACAACATTGTAATAAAGCGCTAAGATTACTCAAAAAATAAAAGGCAGAAAACATGGCACAGCAAGTGGTTATAAGTGGTACTGGACTGTGGACACCTAAGCACAGCATTTCTAATGACGAACTCATCAATTCTTATAACGCATATGCCGATAAGTTTAATGCGGAAAATTCAGCAAAAATAGAGGCTGGCGAAGTTACAGCCAAGCCTCATTCTAGCGCCGAATTCGTAGAAAAAGCGTCAGGAATCAAAAGCCGTTTTATTTATGAAAAAGAGGGTGTGCTTGATATTAATCGTATGCGCCCAGTGATTGCTGAACGGGCCGACGACCAATTATCAAACCAAGCAGAGATTGCAGTTGAAGCTGCTCGAAATGCTATGCAAGCAGCAAATAAAACTGCCGCTGATATTGATGCCGTTATTGTGTCTTGCGCATATTTACAGCGCTCTTATCCTGCAATAGCAATTGAAGTGCAAGCTGAATTGGGTATCAAGGGGTTTGGTTTTGATATGCTAGTCGCTTGTTCTGCCGCTACCTTTGGTATGCATCGCGCTTATGAAATGATCAAAGCCGAAACGGCCAAAACTGTCTTGGTGATTAATCCTGAATTAGTATCACCACAAATTAATTATACCGATCGTGATAGTCATTTTATTTTTGGCGACGTTGCAACAGCTGTTATTTTAGAAGCCGAAGAAACCCTTACCAGTGATAATGCTTATAATGTTTTAAGTACCAAAGCATTTACTCAGTTTTCAAGCAACATACGCTCAAATCATGGCTACCTTAATCGTGCTAACGACACCGACCCCTACGGTGCCGACAAATTATTTCACCAAGAGGGCCGAAAAGTTTTCAAAGATGTATGTCCATTAGCGGCAGAACATATTCGAGAGCACTTGGCCAAACACGACCTAATGCCTGAACATTTAACGCGATGGTGGTTGCATCAAGCCAACATCAATATGAATAACTTAATTAGCAAACGCTTGCTGGGCAGAGAAGCGACAAAACAAGAAGCACCTATCGTTCTAGACAGGTTTGCTAATGCGGCGTCTGCAGGCTCGGTGATTGCATTTAATTTGCATAACCAAGACTTAGTTAAAGGTGATTACGGCATCCTTTGCTCGTTTGGAGCTGGTTATTCAATTGGCAGCCTGTTAGTGCAAAAAAGATAAGTATTTATGTTCTCAGATATAGGCTACGCCATTGCAGCATTAGGCTATTTTGCTTTGCTGTTGTTACTTTTTACGGGGCAGAAAAAGGGGATTGCTAAGTATCTCCTAATTACCGCGACCTTAATTACTTGCTTGTGGGCTATTAATAATATTAGCTTACTTGGATGGCAGACACATATTCGTGATTTTTTTATCGCAGACAGCATCCGGCAATGGGTTTGGGTATTGTTTCTTGCCGCCTGTTTACGCTCTGACTTTACGTCTTTTAAAGAAATTATAATACGCCCCATTAGTCTTTCATTGCTGGTGCTTCCCAGCATCGCTTTAATCACCGCAGCAACCTCAGCAGTTCCTTACTTGTGGCAGTATTCGCTGCATACCCTAATCGCATTACAAATGCTGATTGTATTAGAGTTGGTTTATCGGCAATCAGGTGAGCAAAAGTGGGCTTACAAGCCATTAGTGATGTTTTTAGGCGGTTTAAGTTTATTTGACTTCGTTACCTATGCAAATGCCACTATGATCAATCAAATTGGCGAAAATTATGTGTACGCAAGAGGATATATCTATGTTTGCTTATTACCATTCTTAATTCTCTCTATACGCAGAATTAGCTACTGGGGTGTGGCTATCTTCGTTAGTCGAGATGTGGTGCTGCACAGCACATTACTGCTTGTCGCTGGTGGCTATTTGTTTTTGATGGCATTAGTTGGTTACATGGTTAAGTTTATGGGAGGCTCTTGGAGTTATCCTCTGCAGTTTGTGCTGATTGCCGTGTCCTTGTTATTGTTGGTGAGCGTATTTTTATCACACAATTTCAGAACCAAGATTAAAGTATTCATTACCAAACATTTCTACGCCAACCAGTTTGACTATCGTGTTGAGTGGGTCAAACTCACAGAAATACTAAGTGAACAACAAGAAAACTTAAATGAGGTCTATCAAACCTCACTCAGAGGCATGTTGCAGGCAGTTGAGTATAATAGTGGCGTGTTGCTCAAGTTGAACAAAAACGGTTGGCATACGGTTGCTTCAATCAATGCAGGGGGGGTCCGCGAGTATGATTTTTCGAAAGTTGCCACTCTGCAGGCCTTTTTTGAGAAAAAAGCTTGGATTATCGATATAGGTGAGTTGCGCGTCAAGCCACACCAGTATGAAGAGCTAGATGAAAAAACATATTTTATGAATGCATTTAAGTACCAGCTGATTATCCCTGTATTCAGGCAGGAAGAGCTTTGGGGTATGGTTTTGTTAGATGCTGATTCGGAGCACGTTAAGCCCTTAAATTGGGAGCTTAGAGACTATATGAATGCGGTAACAGCCCAAGTATCCAACTGTATATTCCAGTTTGAAAGTGGTCAAGCATTAGCGGAGAATGCGCAATTTGCCGCATTTAGTCGTATGTCTGCCTTTGTCCTGCATGACCTAAAGAACGTGATGGCACAAATCGATTTGATCTTAGCGAACGCTCAACATCATAAGACTAACCCAGAATTTATTGATGATACTTTTGAGACGCTTGAGTATACCAAGAGCAGAATGGATAAAATGCTTAAACAACTCACGGAAAAGAATGTGAGCCAAAGTCAGAGTCAACTGCGTGTCAATATTAAAGAGCTATTATTGAAAGTTGTAGAACAGCGCTGTCAGGGTTTTGAACCTATGCCGATAGTTGATTGTGATGACGAGTTATTAGTGCAAATAGATGCCGAAAAATTCTCCAATGTAATGTATCATCTCATCAGTAACGCACAGCAAGCAACAAAGGATGACGGCTCGGTTGTTATAAAGGCATCTAAAGTGAATACTAATGGACGAGACTATATTGGTGTTGAAGTTATCGATACCGGAGAAGGTATGTCTGATGATTTCATTGAAAATAGGTTATTCAAACCCTTTGATACCACGAAAGGCAATGCAGGTATGGGCATCGGGGCTTATGACGCAAAAAATTATATTGAGGAGATAGGCGGTCTAATTGCCGTTGAGAGTGAAATTGACCAGGGAACGAGTTTCAAATTAAGTATCCCAATGATTGAATAACACAAGGCGCTATAATGGACAAAGTATTAGTAGTAGATGATGACTTAGGCATTCAAAAACAATTGAAATGGGCATTATCTGAATTTGATACCGTATTTGCTGCCGATCGCAGCGCTGCAATTGCACAATTGAGACGATTTGAACCTACTGTAGTAACTCTGGATTTGGGTTTGCCACCTGATCCTGCAAACGCCTCAGAGGGCCTGCTTACACTGCAAGAAATTATGGAATTGTTACCACGCACAAAAGTGATCGTGGTCACGGGCAATAACGAAAAAGAAAACGCGCTAAAAGCAATTAGTATGGGCGCATACGATTTTTACCAAAAGCCGATAGATTCAGACACAATTAATATTCTCATTAAGCGCGCTTTGAACTTAGCTGAGCTTGAAAACGAAAACCGTTTGCTCTCTTTATCCAACCCAACGATGGGAAGAATAATTGGTAATAGTGATGTAATACAAGCGATCAGTCGCAAAGCAGAGAAAATTGCACTGACCGATATTACGGCTCTTTTATTGGGCGAAAGTGGCACTGGTAAGGAAGTATTTGCGCGCAGTATTCATGAACATAGTAACCGTAAAACAAAACCTTTTGTGGCGATAAACTGTGCGTCAATCCCGGAAAACTTGTTAGAAAGTGAACTCTTTGGCTATGAGAAAGGGGCGTTTACCGGCGCTAACAAGACTACATTAGGTAAAATCGAAACAGCCCAGGGCGGCACACTTTTTCTCGATGAAATCGGCGATATGCCGCTAGGCTTGCAAGCTAAGATGCTGCGTTTCTTGCAAGAACGTGTTATCGAACGTGTGGGAGGTAGAAGCGAGATCCCGGTAGATATCCGCGTGGTTTGTGCAACCCATCGTGACTTACAATGTATGGTAAAAGAAGAAACTTTTCGCGAAGATTTGTATTATCGTGTAGGCGAAATAGTAATATCAATACCGCCATTGCGAGATCGCGAAGAAGATGTTGTGTTGCTAGCAAGAACCTTTTTGAATCAATATAGAGAAGAGTATGCCTCGAAAATAAAAGGCTTCAGTGATGAGGCTATTGATGCAATGTTAACGTATGCGTGGCCTGGCAATATTCGTGAATTACAGAATAAATTAAAATCCGCCGTTGTTTTAGCAGAAAGCTCTGTTATTAATGCCGACGACCTCGGCCTTATCACAAAGGTAAAAGAAACAGAACCTATGTTGCTTAACCTTCGAGAAGTAAGAGAGCAAGCAGAAAGCAAAGCAATAAGACGAGCTTACAATCAGTCGGAACAAAACCTCTCTAAAACCGCCGAGGTACTTGGCGTCACGCGACCAACCTTGTATTCGTTAATTGATAAGTATCATTTAGAAGATTTGAAGAATGGCGTTAACATCGCCTAGGCAAGTTTTAGTGGCCTAGGCATCTTCCATAGCGCTTAGGCGTCTTCCATAGCGCTTAGGCACCTTCCATAACGCTTAAGCATAATGCATCGACAGTTCTGGTGACGAGCGCTCATCATGTTTAACTATTTCGGTAAACAAATTTCTGAGCTCGTCAGCAGCTTTGCCCTTAGGTTCGCTTTCTAACACAGAGAGCCCCGATTCTTCGCTGTCATCGTAGATGTGCCGTTCATGTAAAATTTCTGAGGCAATGGGGATATCGAAAAGACTCGCGGATGCTTTCGCATCATTCACTCTGGCCTGCTGATTTGGTTGCGTGGGACATTGGGTGAAGACAATGTGCGCTTCTAATTGTTGGTTAACCATTTTACAGCTTTGTACCATTTCATCTAAATGCACTAGGGTTTTTAAGTCTCTGCGTTTAGGACGCATTGGCAACATTGCTAAATCTGCTGAAGAGAGAGTAGAGCGCAAGGCCAACATGTCCTGTGAACCACAATCAACAATGACATATTGATATTGACTGTTATAACCCAACAATTGATTTCGTATCTTGCCATTTAGCTGCACACAATCAATAGGCAGGGCATTCAAGTTGTTGTTTCTAAGTTTTATCCAGTCTGCTGTTGTGCCCTGAGCGTCGCAATCAACCAATAATACGGTTGCTATTTTATCAACAGCCAAAAATATCGCTAAATTTTGTGCGATACAACTTTTACCACTTCCACCTTTTTCGCCACCGACTAAAATGATCATTCTTCACCTTTAAAGTATTAGTAATAATAAGTTGTTTATTAGCGTGCTTGCCGCATACTTAATTAGATACACGACTTTAACCTGACAAAATCTACGCTTATACTGGCTTTATTGTGAATATCTATTAATATTTAGGCATATAATTCAATACCATCAAAAGAGGATAAAAATGGCTCAACCATTAAGTTTACCAAACCAAGAAGGCAAGCAAGTCCCCGACGTTACTTGGCCAGTTAGAAGTGATGATGACTGGAAGCTTATGTCGTCTAAAGAACTGTTCTCAGGCAGGAAGGTAGTGTTATTTTCACTGCCAGGCGCCTTTACCCCGACATGTTCATCAACTCACTTACCGCGTTATAACCAATTGGCAAGCACATTTAAGAAATTGGGTGTCGATGAAGTATGCTGTATGTCAGTAAATGATACCTTTGTAATGAATGCTTGGTTAGCTGATCAAGAAGCTGAAAATATTACTGTGATACCTGACGGCAATGGAGAATTTACTGCAGGCATGGAAATGTTGGTAGATAAAGGCGATATTGGTTTTGGCAAAAGAAGCTGGCGCTATTCAATGCTTGTTAACGATGGCGTTGTAGAGAAAATGTTCATTGAACCAAATGTTCCTGGTGACCCCTTTGAAGTCTCGGATGCTGATACTATGCTAGCCTACTTGGCACCTGGAGCAAAAGCACCTGAAGAAGTATCTTTGTTTACTAAACCGGGTTGTCCGTTTTGTGCGAAGGCTAAAGCCTTACTCAAAGACAAAGGCTATGAATATGAAGAAATCGTATTGGGTACGCAGGCTACATTGGCGTCACTTAAAGCAGTTTCCGGCCGTGATACGGTTCCACAAGTATTCATTGGAGGCAAGCATATAGGTGGCAGCGACGACCTAGAAGCTTATTTACAAGGTCTTTAAAATAGGCCTTAAGCCAATGTTTACCAATAGGTTTGATTGCTTCTTGTAAGCTAGAAAAATAAATTACTGTAATAGAATTTACTTTAACCGAGCTTACGATAATAGAAAGTACTCAAATAGAAAGTACTGAAATAGAAAGGCACATGTTGTTACACTGTGCCTTTCTTAATTTTAGCCTTATTTTACTGGACTATATGTCGAGTGATAAATGGCTGAACCTATATCGTTTGAAGTGAGTAACGGCTTGCCCTTAATAAAAATAAAAACACAGTTAAGCTATTTTGTTTCAAGTACTCTTGTATTACTGACTATTTTCGTATTGCTAGGAGCACTTCCAAGTATTGCGCAAGAATCAGCTGGCTCATCGGTTGATACCCAGCAAGTCATCGAAATCGCTGTAGAGCTTAATTCCTTGGGTTTACCCATTGAGATGTTTAATGGATTTTCTGCTCTGTATGAAAAAGAGCTCGGCAGTGTGAAGCTTTGCGACGAGCATATCGCCTTCAATGAGTATAAGGTTTGTTCAAAGGCACTTAAAAATGAAGGTAACTCTCCCTTTATCCTTTATTCAAAAGGTCAATTACCAACTCAAACTAAAGTATCTCCTCAAACTGAACCCAATCCAGAGGCCAGGATACTTGCAAAAAATAATTCAACTCAGAGTTTAAAACGACCCTCAGCGCCAATTGTTGTTTTGTTTCATGGCTTGTCAGATTCACCATTTTTTGTACGTGGTATTGCCGAACACCTCAACAGCCGAGGTTTTACAGTTGTGGCTCCTCTCACACCTGGTCACGGCAAGCTAGATGCTGTTGCCGATATGAAGGACCCAAATTTACAAGCGCGTTGGTATGAGCACGTTGATAAGATTATGGCCTTAGTTGAGCCATACTCTGACACCACTTTTATTGGCGGCTTTTCAACAGGAGGCACGCTTGCGACCAGATATATGATTTTGCAACCAGATGAAATCGACGGTTTATTGCTATTTTCAGGCGCATTGGCATTGTCTAGGAATGCTGAAAATTTGGGACGCATTTGGGGGATGAAGTGGTTAGCTAAAATAGTCGACGGAGACTTCGTTAGTGCTGGACCGAATCGATATCGCTACCCGGACGTTGCAGGGTATGCTGGCTTAACCTTAGCCGATGCTATATTTGAAGTTCGTGATTTACTTGAAGAAAAAACGGTGTCAAAGCCTATTTTTGCTGCTCATTCACTCGCTGATATTATTACGCCTTTTTATGGTATTGAGGACTTAATGAAAGCGATCAAGGGCGATCATCAAACATTCACTGTCGATCCCTCATATGACACTTGTCATCAAGATTTAGTGGTAAGTTCAGTAATGATGATCGACTTAAAAGTGGATAAAACTCAGCTTAATATTAGTGAACGCTGCGCTGTTCCCAAACCTAACCCGCTATTTAGAAATATGATGGCGATGTTAGATTATTATTTTGCTCAGCGTTTACCTGCTCAGCGCTCATCTGCTCAGTAGCATTGCGCTGCGCAGATACGCCCGAAGTAGACAGACGCTAAGCAAATAAAAGGCAACAGTATATTGAAGCGTTAATATCATTGATCTTTAAGCTGAGGTTGGGGCTCATATAGTCTAATTAGCCTTTGCCACAGCTTCAACTTCACGCCAAACCCTTAGCACATTTTCATTGAGTATCTTTTTGATATCTGATTCAGAGTAACCGCGCTCTAATAAGCCTTCGACTAAATTAGGAAAGTCTGACACGTCTTTTAAATTTACTGGCAAGGAATCACCTACGCCATCATAGTCTGAGCCGATGCCTATGTAATCAATACCGACTAGTTTTGCAACGTGGTCAATATGGTCAAGTACGATTTCAAGTGTCGCAAATGGGTAAGGGCTGTCGGTGTTGTATTTTTCTATAAAGTCTTTAACTTCTCTACTGTCCTTGCCGAAGGCTTTTGTAAGTTCAGTTGCTTTTTGCGTGCGATTGTCGCGCCAACTGCGGGCCACTGGGCTGACAAAGCCAGAACCGAAGTTAATCATAATAACGCCCTTGTTAGCCGCTAAGGCCAAAATCATGGCATCATCCATATTACGTTCAAAACCAGGCGTAAACTTGCGTAACGATGAATGTGACGCAATTACGGGTGCTTTGCTTATGTCTACGGTCTGATAAAAAGCCGCGTCAGAAACGTGAGAGATATCAACAATAATGCCCAAGTCATTCATTTCTAACACCATCTCTTTGCCGAATGGGCTTAATCCATTCCACTGGCGACGTAAATCGTATGACGAGTCGCTAATGTGATTGCTTTGGCTATGAGCTAGCGTGATGTAACGAATGCCGCGCTCATAAAAGGTTTTTAAAGTGTCTAGCGACCCTTGAACTGGTGAACCATTTTCCATGCCCATTGGTAATGAAATTCTATTGTTCTCAAAATTCATTTCGACATCAGCTACTGTGTAGGCTAGGGCGAATTTATCAGGTGCACGCCCAACAATTGCTTCAACATAATCAATTAGACGATGAGCAAGTACAGTAGATTCATCAGAATTATCTAAGCTAGCAGGCACGTATATTGACATAAATGGCGCGTTTAAACCTCCTTCGACGGCACGCGGGTAGTCAAAGTCGCCACCTTTTGTACTTTTTGTTACGTCTACCCATTGATTTTGTATGCGATAGGGCACATCTATATGTCCATCAACAATGATATTTTGTTGTGCGATCCTAATTGCTGCTTGCTTATTGGTTTCGACTGTTGGTTTTAACGTGGTTGAATTGCACCCTGTTAGTGCCATCACACAGAGCAGTATAAAAGTAGCAGTATATTTTATTAGCATTTGCAGTCCTTTTAATAATAAGTATTTATTTTTTATTTGGTGTTGATAAGTTTGTTGGTTTATTTAAATCACACTAGCATAAGAAACTTTCGTTTGAACTTGGTAAAGACTGAATTGTGCTTTTACTGAATATAAAATAAGCAAACGAACACGGTGAGCCCTAATATTACTTGTTAATATAAGGTTACTCAGTGACTTCCTATTTTGTTTGAGCGATAATAATCGTCTTTATCTTTAGGATAAAAAATCGAATTTTCATCGTCATGAAAATGTTTAATTACAGTTGTTTCATGGCAGTTTCATGACCAAAAGATGCAGCGCGACCATTCTATAATTAATATAGAATTGCCTCATCAAACTTAAGTAAGAGAATTATAATAACATGGCTATTAACTATATTCCGCTAGACAAAGATAAGCATAAAGATTTAAAAATTACTCCTAAGCTAGATTTAAGCTTTGCAAAAGAAACCCACCTTGCTGCGGCAACTATTCGTGAGTTTGCTCATTTAGCATCGACTATGCCAGTCGTTTTTATTGAAGATCCAACAAATAAGAATATTCACACAGTTGCAATGTTAGGTGTTGATCAAAATAAAAACCTATTTTGGGCCGATGATAGATGGCAAGGACCGCATGTCCCATTAAATATTCAACGCTACCCATTTGACATTCGTCCAGACGGCGACAAGTTAGGCGTTTTCTTTGATGAACACAGCTCTTTGGTTACTGATGAAGGCGAAGCCCTTTTCACTGAAGAAGGTGAGCCAAGCGACTTCTTGAAAAATCGCCAACAGTTTTTAGCAGAGCTCGCAAACAGTGAAATGCTAAATCAACGCTTTGTAAAACGTGTTGTCGAACTCGAACTGCTAGAAAGTGTACAAATTGGTATTCAGTATGAAGATGGTTCAGCTCGCAATGTTACCGGTATAATGAGCATTGACGAGAAAAAATTAAACGCACTTGATGATGCGATTGTTTTAGAGTTGCATAAAGCTGGCTTCTTGGGCGCAATGTACGCAATCATGATGTCGCTAGCGCAATTAAATCGCTTAGTTGAACTGTCTAACAAAACCGACAAACCAATTAGAACAGTACAAATTAGACCTGCGCCAAAAGAAGGCGAAGGCGAGCAAACAACGGCTTAAATTATAAGCAGCTCAAAAATAACGTAAAAACCACCTTAGGGTGGTTTTTTTATGCGCATAAATCGATAAAAGCCTGTGTTTACATACAGTGTGGCCCTTTAACTATTTACCGGTTTAACCGCAAATTAGCTTGACAGTGGGGCATGATGGTACATAATCTGTATAAAGTGGGTCAAAGTGGCAAAAAATGGTATTTTTGGTCAAGTGCAACCAGCTTAATAAAAATAAAAAGACTATGAGCTAACAATAATAAAAGGCTAGGGGAATGTTCCGAGGCGCTAACGCAATTAATCTCGACAGCAAAGGTCGACTAACGATACCGACGAGGTACCGTCAGTCGCTGTTGGATGATTGCCAGGGACAGCTGGTCTGCACAATTGACATTTCTCAAAACTGCTTGCTACTTTACCCTCTCCCCGAGTGGGAAGAAATTGAGCTCAAACTTAGCAAACTCTCCAGCACCAATCCCCAAGAGCGCAGGCTTCAACGACTGCTGCTGGGTTATGCAATGGAAGGAGAGATGGACAAGAGCGGTCGCATTTTACTTGCACCGACACTCCGTCAGCATGCCGCACTCGACAAACAAATTATGCTTGTTGGCCAACTCAATAAATTTGAAATTTGGGGAGCGGACGTTTGGCATCAACAAATTTCTGAAGACATTGAGACGGAAAAACAAGGTCAATTCGAGCTTAGTGAACGTCTTCAGGATTTCTCACTATGACCTCACAGAGCTTTGATCATCGTGCAGTACTTCTTGAAGAATCAATCTCTGGGTTAAACATAAAGCCAGACGGAGTATATATTGACGCCACATTTGGTCGTGGTGGTCATAGCGCTGAAATTCTCAAACAGCTTTCCAGTGAAGGCCGATTAATTGCATTGGATCGTGATGATACAGCAATTGAATCTGCACAACGTTTTATCGACGACCCTAGATTCAGCATACATCATGTCGCATTTTCAAACATTGAAGACGTGGTCAACGAACTTGAGCTGATGTGCAACATTGATGGTGTATTAATGGATATAGGGGTGTCGTCCCCACAATTAGATGATGCCACTCGTGGCTTCAGCTTCCAAAAAGACGGTCCTTTAGATATGAGAATGGACCGCTCTACCGGAATTAGCGCTGCCGAATGGCTAAACATTGCCAGCTTAGAAGAGATAACCATGGTTTTGAAAACTTATGGTGAAGAAAAGTTCGGTAAACGCATTGCGCATGCTGTGCTCGAGCAGCGTGTAATCAAACCGCTTGAAACTACTGCAGAATTTGCGCAACTGATTGATGCAGCCGTTCCGGTCAAAGATAAGTTTAAGCACCCTGCAACGCGAAGTTTCCAAGGTGTTAGAATTTTTATCAATGGTGAACTCGATCAATTGAACCAAGGCTTAGATGCCGCTGTCAAAGTGCTTAGAAGCGGTGGTAGGTTAGTCGTTATCAGCTTTCACTCTTTAGAAGATAGAGTGGTCAAACGTTTTATTCGAAAGCTGAGCAAAGGTAAAGACGTTCCGCATCGTATGCCAATTATGCAAGAAGAAATAGATGCCGACAAAGTAATTAAGGGCATCGGTAAAGCAACCAAGCCTTCTTCCAAAGAAATTGCACAAAACGTTCGTTCTCGAAGCTCTGTTTTAAGAGTGGCGGAAAAACTATGAAGATGCCGAGCACCAATTTCAATCTTTTACTGTTAATAACAGCAGATTTAGGCCGTAACCTTTTTAAGGTTGTGTTGTTTATTGCTGTTATCGCAACGGCTATAGGGGTCGTGCTTGGTGCTCATCACAATCGTAAACTCTCCATGCAACACGAGTCATTGATTCAAGAAAAAGATAGTTTAGATGTTGAGTGGCGTCATCTCATTATTGAACAAAGCGCGCTTACTGAACACAATCGTATTGAGCAATTAGTTAGTGAAAATCTTAATATGCGTCGCCCAGGTCCGGAAGACGAGGTATTAGTGCGAGGGAAGCCCAATGGCAGCTAACGCGAATAGGCGTGTATCTGCTAAAAGAGGAACCAGCAAAGACCGCCAAGCCAAACAAAATATCTCTCCCATGCACATGCAATGGCGTTTTCTAACAGTGCTGTTTAGCGTGATTCTAGTATTTGTGTGCTTGGCAGCCAGAGCCGCATTTATTCAAGTTATTGAACCCGATTTATTAATTCAACAAGGCGACAATCGCACTATTAGAGTGCGCGATAATCCGAGTTATCGCGGCTTGATTACCGACCGCCATGGTGAACAGCTAGCAGTAAGTGTTCCTTCAAAAGCCATTTGGGCCGATCCAAAAGTGGTTAATGACTACAACAGCGAAACGGGTGAAACTCAGGCCTTAGATAGTCGTCGTTTTCAAGCACTAGCAGAAGTATTAGGGCGGGATGTTCAAAGCTTATATGACAAGGTTAATAACCCCAAACGTCGATTTGTGTATATTCAGCGTCAGGTAACACCAGCGATGGCAAACTTTGTTGAAGAATTGGCAATCCCAGGTGTTTATTTGCGCAATGAATCAAAACGTTATTACCCTACCGGTGAAGTTTCCGCGCATGTTATTGGATTTACTAATGTCGACGACAAAGGCATTGAGGGTATTGAGAAGCTTTATAATGATTGGTTAACGGGAACGCCGGATAAGCGCAAAATCCGCCGCGATGCGAAAGGGCGCCAAGTCGAAATAATTGAGCAGCATGTGGGCGAAAAAGCAGGAGATTTAACCCTGACTATTGACCAACGTATTCAAGCGCTAGCGTATAGGGAAATCAAAGAAGCGACAATTTATTTTAAAGCTGCGTCAGCCTCAGTGGTAATTGTTGATGTGCACACTGGCGAAATTTTGGCATTAGCCAATACACCCTCATACAACCCGAATAATAGAAAGACAGTATCTAATCATCGTCTACGTAATCGCGCGATCACTGATGCATTTGAGCCAGGTTCAGCTTTAAAGCCGCTAGCGGTATTGGCCGCCTTGGAATATGGCACAGTAACAAAAGACTCGATCGTCGATACGTCGCCAGGTTGGATGCGTTTAGGCGGCAGTCGTATTGAAGATCCGCGAAATTACGGAAAAATAAATTTAACTCAAATTATTCAAAAATCCAGCAATATGGGTACCTCTAAACTAGCCTTGTCAGTCGATAAAAACTTCCTCATGGACACCTATTACAATATGGGCTTGATGAGTGATACGGGCAGCAATATGGTCGGTGAGTCGGATGGTATCTTTCACGAGCGTAATCGTTGGTCCGATCATGAGCTTTCATCTTTGTCCTTTGGTTACAATATATCAGTAACTACAGTCCAACTCGCCAGAATGTACGCAACGATAGGAAATGGCGGGGTAAAAGTACCACTATCAATTATTAAGTCGGACCAACCTGCTTTGGAACTTCCAGAGCGTGTTGTAAGCACTGAAAATGCAATGGCGGTGCTTGAAATGCTCGAAAGCGTAACTCAAGATGATGGCTCAGGCGTCAAAGCAAGAGTGGCTGGATACCGTATTGCCGGTAAGACAGGTACAAGTAGAAAAGCGGTTGCTGGTGGCTATGGTGAAGAATATGTAAATATCTTTGCTGGTGTTGCGCCAGTATCGGACCCTCAGATTGCTGTTGTGGTATTGATAAACGAACCTGGTGGCGACTTGTATCATGCTGGCGACACTGCGGCTCCAACATTTTCCGCTATCGTATCTGGCACATTACAAATGCTAAATGTACCGCCAGATGATAACACTAAAACAGCGCGTATTTACCTTGGAGGACAAGCTGATGTCCAATGAGGTAGGGCCACAAATACGCTCTATTTCGAGTGTTCTTGCGATGTATGGCATAGTGATCCCAGAGATTGAGATTGAAAATATTGTTTTGGATAGCCGTGATGTAAATCAAGTCTCGTTATTTATTGCCCATAAAGGCACGCAAGAGAGTGGTATAAAGTATGTCCTCGATGCTATTGATAATGGGGCAAAATTAGCGCTAATAGACACTGATAACCCCAAGCAACATGGTCATGTTAAAGAAACCAATGCGGCGTTGATAATTAGTTTTTTTGACCTAGAAAGGCATATTGGCTCAATATGCAATGAATTTTATAGGAATGTATCTAGCAAACTCCAATGCATAGCCACTACTGGAACCAATGGTAAAACTTCGGTAGCACATATTTGTGCGCAGCTATCCGCAATTTGCCAAGAGGATGCTGGCACAATCGGTACCATGGGTGTGGGCTTTTATACCAAAGACAAGCCTGCCGAAAAATTAGCCCACACAATTAACACGACACCGGATATTGCCTCGCTCAATAAGTTCGCGAATTTAGTAAAACAAAGAGGCGCAAAAAGATTATGCATAGAAGCGTCATCACATGGCCTCGAACAAAACCGACTCAGTAACTTTCACATCGACGTTGCTGCTTTTACGAATCTGACCCAGGACCATTTAGATTATCATCAGAGTTTAGAAAATTATGCAGTTGCCAAGCGCTTGTTATTAAAACAGGAAGGTCTTAAATACTTGGTGTTAAATGCGGATGACCAAGAAAGCCATCACTGGGCGCAAGAAGCAGCTAAAGATATGATGATTTGCTTATGTTCGGTAAAAGAGCAAACAGCGGAACAGCTCGTCAAGACATATAGTCAGCGCCAGCATCACCATCAATACAAATATTGTATTGCACTGAACCCACGCTTTACGCCCAGCGGCAGTACTTTTGAAATTGACTCAAGTTGGGGACAAGCTTCTGTATCCTTGCCGTTAATTGGACAATTCAATATTGCCAATCTACTTACCGCACTAGGTGCCTTGTTGATGCAAGGGCTTAGTTTCAATCTGTTGCTTGAAGCTACTGAGAAAGTCAATGGTGTTCCGGGGCGAATGGAAGTATTTGAGTCCAGAGAACATGGCAATATTATTGTCGACTACGCACATACACCGGATGCATTAGAACAAGCATTACTGGCAGCACGGCAGCATGCCATTGGTAAGTTAGTGGTTATATTTGGTTGCGGTGGAGACAGAGACAATTCTAAACGCAGTCATATGGGCAGCACGGCAGAAAGGTTGGCTGATGAAGTTATTTTGACTCAAGATAACAGCCGCAATGAATCTCTTGAAACGATCATTGCAGATATTTGCCAGGGTATACGAAATAAATCAAAGCTAAAAATACAATTAACAAGAACAACTGCAATTAAAGAGGCCTACGTTAATAGTCAAAGTGATGATTTAATTTTAGTTGCGGGTAAAGGACACGAAGAGTACCTCGAGTTGAACTCTGTGCGTGAGTATTACAACGAGAGGGAATATGTTAAACAGTTAACCATGGAGTTTAGAGGATGATTTCCGTTTCATTATCTTGGATTGCTGAAAAAGTAGAAGGCACCTTAAACACAAAAAGTGTAGAAGAATTGCAAGTCAAAGGTGTCAGTACGGATACGAGAACATTAGAGCCCGGAGATTTATTTATTGCCTTGGTAGGGCCGAATCACAATGCGCATGATCACTTATTTAAAGCGCTTGAAAAAGGCGCGGCGGCGGTCATTGTGAGTGAACCTGTTGATTGCCCACTGCCACTCATTATGGTTGCAGATACAAAATTAGCTCTTGGTAAGTTAGGCGCAGCAGTGAAAAAGAGAGTCGGGCCTAAAACTGTAGGTATTACCGGCAGCAGTGGCAAGACAACAGTAAAAGAAATGGTCGCTTCAATATTGTCAGTTAAAGGAAAGGTGCTTTTCACCAAAGGCAATTTTAACAACGATATTGGTGTTCCTTTGACGCTACTTAGACTCGAGAAACAGCATGAATACGCAGTTATCGAAATGGGCGCGAATCATTTAGGTGAAATTGCGTATACCACAAATTTGGTCAATCCCGATGTGGCAACGATAGTCAATGCTGCAGCTTCACACCTTGAAGGATTTGGCAGTTTATTTGGTGTTGCTAGAGCAAAAAGTGAAATCTTTAAAGGCTTAGGTACACAGGGAACTGCAGTCTTAAATCGCGATAGTCAGTTTTATTCTTTTTGGGAAGGAAAAACCTCTCATCTCAATTGCCTTACTTTCTCACCAGAATCCGATGCTGGCAATTACCGTGCGGAAGATATTGCAATGGGAATGGACGGCTGTGCCGAGTTTGAACTTGTATGTCCTTCAGGCCGAGCCGCGATACGTCTTAGCATTCCAGGCACACATAATGTAGGCAATGCACTTTTAGCCGCAGCATTGTCAATTAATGTTGGTGCAAATTTAGAAGAAGTCCAGCTTGGTTTATTTAATATGCGTGAAGTAGATGGGCGCTTGAACGTAAAACAGCTAACTAATCAAATAAGACTATTGGATGATACTTACAACGCTAACGTTGCCTCAGTGAATGCTGCAATAGATTTGCTTGCTACGTTTTCAGGTAACCGTATTTTGATACTTGGGGACATGGCAGAACTTGGCGAAAAAGCCCGTTATTACCATGAGCAAGTTGGAGAATATGCAAAATCCAAAGGTATTACTTCAATGTATTCTTTAGGCGTATTAAGCCAACATGCAAGCGCTGTGTTCAAGGAAAATGGATTCCACTTTGATAGTAGAGAAACACTTGTCGATGAGCTTAATGAAAAGGTTGTTGGCGAGCAGCGAGATATTAGCATTTTGGTCAAAGGCTCAAGAAGTTCAAAAATGGAATTAGTTGTAAAAGCAGTCGAGGAAAGCCCCGTGGGAAAGTTCGAAAGGCGTAGGGAGCGTATTGCATGTTAATTTGGCTAGCCGCTTGGCTAACACAGTTTGATGCCAGTTTTAACGTCATACAATATTTGACCCTACGCGCTATTTTAAGCACTTTGACCGCGTTATTGATCGCCATTGTTATTGGTCCAAAAATGATCCGTTGGTTGCAAACAATGCAAATTGGTCAGACCGTACGTGATGATGGACCGCAAAGCCATTTGTCAAAATCGGGCACACCTACAATGGGTGGTTTGCTTATTTTGGCAGCAATTCTAATTAGTGTTGTGCTCTGGGCCGACTTAACCAACAAGTATGTTTTGGTCACTATTGGTGTCATTGTAGCTTATGGCATTGTTGGTTTTATTGATGATTATCGAAAAGTGGTTCGGAAGGACCCCAAAGGGCTCATTGCGCGCTGGAAATATTTCTGGCAATCGGTCATTGCAGTTGTGGTCGCTGCGTTTTTATATTACACGGCCAATCCACAAATTGCTGCAGAAACCGCCTTAATAGTTCCTTTCTTTAAAGATGTTATGCCACAGCTTGGTGTTTTCTATATGGTGATCGCATATTTTGCATTAGTTGGCACCAGCAATGCAGTTAATCTTACCGATGGACTGGATGGTTTAGCCATTGTGCCTATTATTTTAGTAGCCGGTGCATTTGCCATATTTGCCTATGTTACCGGTAATATTAATTTTTCAAGCTACTTGAATATTCCTTTTATACCCATGACCAGCGAATTAGTTATTGTGTGCACCGCTATCGTAGGCGCTGGACTCGGATTTCTTTGGTTTAATACTTATCCGGCTCAAGTATTCATGGGTGATGTTGGTTCACTGTCTTTAGGTGCAACACTTGGTTTAATGGCTATTCTGGTACGCCAAGAAATCGTATTTATTATTATGGGAGGCGTTTTTGTCGTCGAAGCTCTTTCAGTCATACTGCAGGTTGGGTCCTTTAAAATGCGCGGTAAACGTATTTTTCGCATGGCCCCAATTCATCATCACTATGAACTGAAAGGGTGGCCAGAGCCCCGCGTAATTGTCCGTTTTTGGATTATTTCTTTAATCTTAGTCCTAATTGGGCTGGCAACCTTGAAGTTGAGATAATGATTAGGGACTTGGCAGGCCAATCAATTGCCGTAGCAGGCTATGGTATTACCGGGCGAGCATGTGTCCGGTTTTTGCTTTCTCAACAAGCGAATATTTGCGTTATTGATAGTGACCCTGCTATAGCAAACAAGCTTGAGCAAAATGCAAATGTCAGCGCGCTTGAACTTACTGCAGAAATAGATTTATCCGGGTTCTCAATTATCGTAATAAGTCCTGGTGTTGATCCCCATCAAGCCTGTTTTAAAACCTACGTTGCCCAAGGTGGTGAACTCATTGGTGACATTGAACTTTTCGCTTGGTTTAACGAAACACCGCTAATTGGTATTACAGGGTCGAATGGCAAGACGACAGTTACAGATATGCTTGGAAAAGTGCTAAGTCGTGCCGGATTAAATGTTGAGTTGGCTGGCAATTATGGTAAGTGCGCGCTTGACCTTTTAATGGTTGATAAGGGCTCAGTTAATAATGCCGATGGGAGGGCGATCGACCTTATTGTGCTTGAGTTGTCTAGCTACCAGTTAGAAATGACGAGTTCATTGCAACTCGATATAGGCACTATTTTGAATATTAGCGAAGATCACCTCGACCGTCACGGCAGCTTTGAGGAATACAAAAAAGCTAAGCAAGCTATTTTCGCTATGACGAACAAACTTATAGTTTGCCGAGACGAACCAGAAAGTTATCCTTCACAAGCGCAGTTTCCCGCAATTTGCGCAGAGGTAGGCAGGGACAATTGCAACATTGGTTATTCTATTCAAACTGACAATATCCACGCGAATTCAGCTAAGCATCACATACAGTTTAACGGTGAAGCAGTTATGAGTTTGTCTGATTTAGCTTTAAAAGGTATTCATAACCAAATCAACGCTATGACTGTGTTAGCCATTTGCGATCAATTGAAACTCGATAGAAAGCTGACCATCCCTGCGATTAGCGAATACAAAGGTTTGCCACATCGATTTGAAGTCATTAAACAGTATCGTGTTGCAGCGCTTGAAAAAACAGCGCTTGAAAAAACAGCATGCGAGAAAAATGAAAATGTGCAAGGGGCAGAATCGAAAAATATAAGCTGGATAAATGATTCAAAAGCAACCAACATAGGTGCATGTATAGCAGCACTTGACTGTTTTGCAAATACTAATGAGTACGTTATTTTAATTGCCGGAGGCGATTCTAAGGGAGTTAATCTAGCGCCACTTCTCAAACCAATAAAAGAGTGCGTAAAACAGTTAATCGTACTGGGTAAAGATGCAAATAAATTCATTGAGTTGTTTCCAAATGCCCACCCAGTAAATAGTTTGCAGGAGGCTGTTGCCCTTGCCATCGAACTCTTGAAGTCGGCTAGCTTTTCAAGCGCTACCGTGCTTCTTTCGCCGGCCTGCGCAAGTATTGATATGTTCAAAAACTATCAACAACGTGGGGATGTATTTGCCCACGCGGTAAACCAGCAGGTGGCGTTATGATAAACGCAGATAAAAACATATCAGAGTCGGGCTCTCTTCCGCCAAGCGGCAAATTATCAGCGCTTTTTGCTGCAAGGCATGGTTCAAAAGGTGAGGATGCAGCGCAAACCAGACCTTATGATTTGATGCTGGTGCTAATTGCTCTAACGTTATTTGCGATTGGGTTTGTAATTGTTACATCGGCATCAATGCCAATCGCTGAAAGATTACATGGTAATGCGTTTCACTTTGCCATTCGTCATGCCATTTACATCGGCTTAGCTATAATTGCTGCGATGATTGTACTAAATTTACCGATGAATTTTTGGCGAGTAGCTAACCCTTATCTATTGTTAATTGCAATTGCATTGTTAATTGCTGTTTTGATTATCGGCCGCACTGTGAATGGCAGCACAAGATGGATTGTTATTGGGCCCATCAATATCCAAGCAGCTGAGCCCGCTAAACTATTTTTCTTTTGTTATTTAGCAGGCTATTTGGTTAGAAGATACGAAGAAATTACCGAAAATTTCAAAGGCTTTGTGAAACCATTGGCTGTTTTCTTTTTGCTTGCCTTGCTATTACTCAATCAGCCTGACTTGGGCACTGTTATTGTAATGTTCGCGACCACTATAGGTTTGTTGTTTTTAGCCGGCGCAAGGCTTTGGCAGTTTTTTGGTTTGGTATTTACTGGTGTTTTAGCTGTTGTTGCGTTAATTCTGTTTGAACCTTACCGAGTAAAACGGGTGACCGCTTTTCTTGATCCTTGGGCGGACCCATTCGGTTCGGGTTATCAATTGACTCAATCACTTATGGCATATGGGCGCGGTTCTTGGTTTGGTCAAGGTCTAGGTAATAGTTTGCAAAAACTAGAATTTTTGCCTGAAGCACATACCGATTTCATTATGGCAATACTCGCTGAAGAATTAGGATATGTCGGTGTTCTAGTGGTCCTATTGTTAATTCTTTCTATGGTTGCTATTGCGCTTCGTATCGGCAATAAAGCAATGGCACAGGAACGACCTTTTGACGCATTTTTGGCTTACGGTATTGGCATCTGGTTTAGCTTTCAAACCGCGGTAAATGTGGGCGCAAGTACAGGCATTCTGCCAACAAAGGGCTTAACTTTGCCTTTAGTTAGTTATGGAGGCTCATCTCTAATTATAATGTCTGTTGCGGTCGCTATTTTACTGCGCATTGATTTCGAATTACGAGTTGATGGCGTTCAAGCGCTAAAACGTGGCGGCGCAGGTAAAAAAACAAATAAGAAAAGTTCTACAAGAAAGCAAACTCAAATATCTAAAACCAGAGCTGAGGTATCGGATGATGTCTAGCGGCGGTGCTTCAAACTCCAACGATTCAAAAGAGTCCCGACCAATAGGGGCTCGATCAACATCCTCACAACCATTACTCATAGTTATGGCGGGTGGCACCGGTGGTCATGTATTTCCGGGTCTTGCTGTTGCAAAAGAAATGCAACTAAAAGGCTGGCGTGTAGAGTGGTTTGGTACAGCAGATAAAATGGAAGCGCAAATTGTACCAAAGAATGGTTTTACTATTCACTTCTTGGATGTGAAAGGAGTTAGGGGGAAAGGACTGATCTCTAAGCTAAGATCTCCACTCATGCTTTTATCAGCGGTTTTTCAAGCAAGAAAATTACTCAAAACACTTCGACCAAATGCGGTGTTAGGAATGGGTGGCTTTGCCAGTGGCCCAGGCGGTATTGCGGCTTGGACACTAGGCATACCGATCGTTATTCATGAGCAAAATGCCGTATTCGGCGCCACTAATCTTTGGTTAGCGAAAGTGGCAAAGCGTGTGCTGTGCGGGTTTGATATTCAGTCTACAGTTATGGCCAGCAGAAGCCCTGCGAATGTCGAATTTGTGGGCAACCCAGTGCGCAGCGATTTTTTCAGTGTTGCTAAAATTCCACGAGAAGATAGATTCCGAATACTAGTTGTTGGTGGCAGTTTAGGTGCGCTGGCATTGAATCAAACTATTCCTAACGTGATCCATAAATTGCGTCAAAGTTATAGCATTGATGTAGTTCATCAAGCTGGCAAAGGTAAGGCCCAACCAGTACTTAGCGCCTACAACATTGAGAAACTGGCGATGCCCAGCTTCAAGACAAGCGTTGTCGAATTTATTGATGATATTCCATACGAGTTTGCCAATGCGGACATTGTCATTTGCCGAGCAGGAGCATTGACAGTTGCTGAAGTTGCCGCAACCCAAAGTTGCGCTATTTTTGTGCCATTACCAATTGCAGTCGATGATCATCAAACTTACAATGCTCGATCATTAAGTGACAACAATGCGGCATTGCTTATCCAACAAGATTGCTTGGACTCGAACTTATATCTTGAGCTAACGCAGTTGTTGTCGCAACCTGGAAAAATAACAGAGATGGCGCGCAAAGCACGAACACTTTGTATCCAAGATGCCACACTCAAGGTAAGTTCCGTGATTATGCAGGAAGGTTTGAGGGCACATTGTGACTAAATTACGCACTGAAAATTTAACAGACAAGTCAATTAATAATTCAACTGATGATCTGCTTACTGTTAATCAGGATGAGGCAAAACCAGTAAATTTACCGCATAAAATGAGACGCGTCCAAAAATTGCACTTTATCGGTATCGGTGGCGCTGGAATGGGCGGTATAGCTGAAGTTGTTTTAAACTTAGGTTATCAAGTCTCGGGCTCTGACATGAAAAAAAGTAGCATGACAGTTAGGTTGATTGAGCTTGGCGCAGAGGTAAGCATAGGTCATTCAAAAGCAAATGTGAAAGATGTTGATGCTGTAGTAGTGTCAAGTGCTATTGATAAGTCAAACCCAGAAATTCAAGTCGCTTCTGAACAGCGAATTCCTATTATTCGCCGTGCGGAAATGCTAGCAGAACTAATGCGTTTTCGATATGGCATTGCTGTTGCTGGCACACATGGTAAAACGACCACAACCAGTTTAATTGCGACTATCTTTTCACAAGCTAAACTCGACCCGACATATGTTATTGGTGGTTTACTCAATAGCGCAGGCACCAATGCTAAATTAGGTGCAAGTAAATACTTAATTGCTGAAGCCGATGAAAGTGACGCTTCATTCTTGCATTTACAACCTACATTATCTGTCATTACCAACATTGAAGCGGATCATCTTGAAGCATATCAAGGTGATTTTTCAAAAATGAAAAATGCTTATGTTGAGTTTCTCCACAATTTACCTTTTTATGGCTTAGCTGTAGTTTGCGGTGATGATGACGTAATACAAGAAATTCTTCCTAAGGTCGGGCGTAAGTATTTAACTTACGGTCAGTCAGATGAAAATGATTATCAAGCAACAGATGTTAAATACGAGCTGAATTACAGCCACTTCACGGTTAAACGCAAAGATCTGAATGAACTTAAGGTCAAACTAAGCTTGCCAGGCATCCATAACGTGCTTAATGCAACGGCAGCCATCGCCGTTGCAACAGATGAAGGAATTAGCGATCAGGATATTCTTACTGCCTTGCAGAATTTTCAAGGAATTGGTCGGCGCTTTCAAGTGTTGGGTGAATATCATCAAGATTATGGGAATGCGATTCTAGTAGATGATTATGGTCATCATCCAACTGAAGTAGCTATGACTATTGCCGCAGCGAGAAACAATTGGCCAAGTAAGCGTATTGTCATGGTCTACCAACCACACAGATTTTCTCGCACACGTGATCTATACGAAGACTTTGTTGAAGTCTTATCCCAAGTTGATGTGTTGTTATTGCTAGATGTTTACGCTGCAAGTGAAGAACCTATTGAGGGCATTGATAGTAAATCACTTTGTCGCTCAATCCGCCAGCGCGGAAATCTAGAACCTATCTATGTCAGTTCACAACAGAGTTTGTATAAAATATTAGCAGATTTAGTGATTGATAATGATGTGATATTTGCACAAGGCGCAGGTAACATTGGCGATATTGCACAAGCCCTAGCTACAACACAATTGAATAAAGAAAAGCTATTAAAGAGGGCGCTTAAATGACTGACGTCTTAAAAATAAACAACACGATTAGTGAGCCGCGAACTTTAAAGAGTATCTTTGGCAAGGTCGCAGTGCTACTTGGTGGAAACTCAGCTGAACGTGAAGTGAGTTTAGCCTCTGGGGCATGTGTCCATAGAGCATTAGTAAGTGCTGGGGTCGATGCGCATAAGTTTGACCCTGCTGAACATCCTATCGGCGATTTAGTTACATTAGGTTTTGATCGCGCCTTTATAATTTTGCATGGTCGCGGTGGTGAAGATGGCAGCATGCAAGGAGCGCTAGAGTTATTAGGAATACCTTACACTGGAACTGGTGTATTAGGATCCGCTCTAGCGATGGACAAAGTATATTCTAAAAGAGTTTGGTCAACATTGGCTTTACCTACTCCCAAACATGAAGTCGTTACCAAAGCGCAAGTATCAGCAACTCAAGCTGACAGCAAAATAGACTATGCGCTCATACTCGCTAAGCTATCGGGCGAGGCTATGGTTAAGCCTGCGCGCGAAGGGTCGAGCATAGGCATGGCAAAAGTAAGCACAGAAAAATCGCTCGAAGACGCAGTAAAATTAGCGCTTAATTATGACGACGACGTACTAGTTGAACAGTATATCAATGGCCCTGAGTACACAGTGACTATACTAAATGGGGTTGCTTTGCCTTCCATTCGCATGGCCACACCTCATGTGTTTTACGATTACGATGCAAAATACAATGATAAAAGTACAAAGTACTATTGTCCAAGCGGCCTTGATGATGACACCGAAAAGTGTATTGGGGAATTATCACTCAGGGCTTTTCAGGGTTTATCTGGGAAAGGTTGGGGTAGAGTGGATTTAATGCGTGATGACACAGGTGAGTTTATGCTACTGGAGTCAAATACAGTACCAGGCATGACCGAAACTAGCTTGGTGCCAAAAGCCGCAAAGCAAGCAGGCATGACGTTTGAACAGCTAGTGCTGCAAATATTAACATCAAGTGTGGAATGAACAATTTATCAAAGCGAAATAAGAAAATGAGCCGAGCGGAGTAAGAAAATGAGCGGAGCGGAGTAAAGAATTGAGTAAGCGTGATTTAGTAAAACAAGCAAGCAATGCGCGCAGCAAGAAAGCGAGCAAAGGCGAACTTGTGCCTAGATCACCAGATGACAAAGATGAATCAGCAATAATTGATGATACTGCAGAGTCCTTAGAATATAACGATAGAACGGGTGAAATTACAGAGTCCAATCGTATTGTTGGGTTAATAGTTTTTATATTCGTTATCGGCGCTTTTATTTACGGCGGCCTTCAAGTTAAAAAATGGCTTGAAGATGAGCAACAATTGCCAGTACAAAAAGTAATATTTAGCGGCGAACGAAAAGTGTTGGTTGACGAACAAATGGAAGCTTTCATCAGAGAAAACGAGAAAGGCAGCTTTTTCGCCCTTGATGTAAATGAAGTTCATAAGTTATTAGAAGAGATGCCCTGGGTTTTCAGGGCCTCAGTTCGTAAGCGCTGGCCTAGCAGTTTGCATATTTATTTGGTTGAGCAGCAGCCTGTTGCAATATGGAATGAAGACTTACTATTAAATACTCAGGGTGAGATATTTGATGGTGGTAAAGTAGATGCTGAATTACCACTGTTATTTGGGCCCGGAGGTAGTGAAAAAACCGCTTTGGCTGGGTTCAATGCAATGGAGTCGCTATTAAGCTCAACGGGCTTAACAATTAATGCATTATTTTTGAGTGAAAGGTTCGCTTGGAGAGTTGAGCTAAGTAACGGAATTCGCTTGAATATTGGCCGCCAAAAGTTCATTGATCGCTTACAAAATTTTATTGATATTTTTCCGCTACTAAAGTCGCAAAATAAGGCGATTAATTACATCGATTTGCGGTATGATATAGGACTTGCTGTGGGTTGGCAGGAAAATGATAAAAAAGACCAAGAAATTACTGAAAATAATGATTAAAATAAATGGTATGAAACATGTCTAAATCTAGTGAAAGAGACCTTATTGTCGGTTTAGACATCGGAACCAGTGTAATTAAAGCTATTGTTGGCGAGTTACTCGACGATGACAGCATAAGTATCATTGGTGTTGGCACGCATAAATCCCGCGGTATGGATAAGGGTGGTGTCAATGACTTGAATTTAGTAGTTCAGTCAGTAAAACAAGCGGTCAATGAGATGGAATTGATGGCCGACTGCAGCGTATCTTCTGTGTTCATGTCAATTTCAGGGCGCCACGTTCAATGCCAAAACGAAAGTGGCATGGTGCCAATCAACAACCAAGAAGTAACCCAAGATGACGTAGATAACGTTATTCATGCTGCGCGCTCAGTACCTATGGCGGCAGAACGGAAGTTACTGCATGTGTTACCACAAGAATTTGTTATCGATGTGCAAGAAGGGATTAAAAACCCCATTGGTATGTCGGGTGTAAGAATGGAAGCTGCAGCGCACATAATTACTTGCGCTGAAGATATGGCTAAAAATTTAGTGAAATGCGTTGAAAGTTGTGATTTGAGTGTCGATCAAACCATCTTTTCAGCGCTGGCGTCTAGCTACGCCGTGTTAACTGATGATGAGAGAGAGTTAGGTGTTTGTGTGGTCGATATCGGTGGCGGAACTATGGATATCGTTATCTATACTGATGGCGCCATTCGTCACACCGCGGTTATACCGCTAGCTGGAAACCAAATTACTAGCGATATTGCTAAAATTTTCCGCACGCCTATGAGCAATGCTGAAGATATAAAAACGAAATATGCATGCGCACTCAAAGACATGGTGAGCATGGAAGACAATATTGAAGTACCCAGCGTTGGCGGCAGACCCGCAAGAGTCATGTCACGTCATACATTGGCTGAAGTGATTGAGCCACGATATCAAGAGTTGTTTGAATTGGCTTACGAACAGATTAAAGCCAGCGGTTTAGAAGAACAAATTGCCGCAGGATTAGTGATTACTGGTGGTACTGCCAAAATGGAAGGTGCAGTTGAGTTTGCAGAGGAAATTTTCCAAATGCCGGTTAGGGTTGGAAAGCCCCATTCAGTAAAGGGTCTAGCTGAATATGTAGACGACGCTTGTTTTGCAACAGCGGTAGGTCTGTTACAGTATGGCAAGCAAAATATAAATAATAAAAGAACGTCTTCAAAGAAAGGCGAAGAAAGCGTGTTAAAGCGTATACAAAGCTGGTTTAAAGGCGAATTTTAGGGGGCCTTTAAGCGCTAAATCAATACGAAACCGAAATAATAAAATAAATAGGTTTCAAGATACCGGAGAAGCAGAATGTTCGAGCTAATGGACAGTCAAAGCGACGAAGCCGTCATTAAAGTTGTTGGCGTCGGAGGTGGTGGTGGAAACGCCGTCGAATATATGGTCAAGCAAGTGATCGAAGGCGTAGATTTTATCGCCATGAATACTGACGCTCAAGTATTAAAGACATCAAGTGCGCATGTCAAACTACAAATTGGTAACGAGGTTACTAAAGGGCTCGGTGCAGGCGCCGATCCAAATGTAGGCCGTGAAGCAGCTCAGGAAGACCGTGAAAAAATCCGTCAAACGCTAGAAGGCGCCGACATGATTTTCATCACTGCTGGAATGGGCGGCGGAACAGGTACTGGTGCAGCACCTGAAGTAGCTAAAATTGCGAAAGAAATGGGTATTCTGACAGTTGCTGTTGTCACAAAACCGTTTCCATTTGAAGGCAAAAAGCGTTCGGATTTTGCTATTCAAGGTATCGCAGAGCTTTCCAAGCATGTTGATTCTTTGATAACAATTCCAAATGAAAAATTACTTAAAGTTATGGGTAAAGGTACGCCTTTATTGCAAGCTTTTAGTGCCGCAAACGATGTACTGCGCGGTGCTGTTCAAGGTATTGCTGAACTTATTACACGCCCAGGTTTGATTAACGTCGATTTCGCTGATGTCAAAACAGTGATGTCAGAAATGGGTACTGCCATGATGGGTAGTGGTGTAGCTTCTGGCGAAGACAGAGCTGAAGAAGCTGCTGAAGCGGCAATTGCATGTCCTCTTTTGGAAGATATCGACTTGTCGGGCGCTCGGGGTATTCTTGTTAATATCACTGCAGGATTAGATTTCGCTATCGATGAGTATGAAATTGTTGGTAATGCCGTTAAAGCTTTCGCTTCTGAAAACGCGACGGTTGTTGTCGGTACGGTAATCGATCCAGAACTAACTGATGAAGTTAGAGTTACAGTGGTTGCAACAGGCATTGGTGCGGAGCGAAAGCCTGATATCAGCCTAGTCAATGATAGTACGCGAGTGAGTGCTGTAGGCAGGGATTATGGTTCAAGTTCGAAAGAGCACAAATCTACTGGCGGTACTGACGGAAATCAAGCGCTAAAGCTAGATGATGAAGCACAACCTAGCAATGAATTAGAGTATCTTGATATCCCAGCATTTTTAAGAAAGCAAGCTGACTAGGTTGATCAACTGCGGTTAAAGTAGGTTTTAGCTGCAGTGGTCTGAACAGTTTGTTTTTTTGAAAAAAA
This sequence comes from uncultured Glaciecola sp., assembly GCA_905479945.1. GTDB lineage: Bacteria > Pseudomonadota > Gammaproteobacteria > Enterobacterales > Alteromonadaceae > Glaciecola. The sequence continues at coordinate 80,980 of CAJQOP010000012.1, forward strand.
GCTTGATAAATTGCAAGTCTTTGACATTCGAGCGTTTAAGTAGTATGCTACGCGTCGTTTTTCTGATTGGTGAGCGAAAATAGAATGATAAAACAACGTACAATTAAAGAATCTGTTAAAGAAACAGGTATCGGTTTGCACAAGGGTCGTAAAGTCACCATGACATTGCGTCCTGCTCCAGCGAATACCGGTATTGTATTTCGTCGCGTTGATTTACATCCTTATGCTGACATCCAAGCGCGGGCAGATTCTGTCGGCGACACTATGCTTTGCACCTGCATCACCAATGCAGATGGTCATTCAATCCACACGGTAGAACATTTAGCCTCTGCGCTCTCGGGCTTAGGTATTGATAACATTATTGTTGAAGTCGACAGTCATGAACTACCAATAATGGATGGTAGCGCGTCTCCATTTATATTTCTTCTCCAAAGTGCGGGTGTTCAGGAGTTGGATGCTCCTAAGAAGTTCATCAAAGTGACCAAAACTGTGCGTGTTGAAGACGGCGATAAATGGGCCGAGTTTAGACCGCATGATGGTTTTAAAGTGAACTTTGAAATTGATTTTGAACACCCAGCTATTGCGGCTAGCCGCCAGAAAGTTGAATTAGACTTCTCTGTCGATTCATATGTTGACGAAGTCAGTCGCGCTAGAACATTTGGCTTCATGAAGGATTTAGAGTTTATGAATTCAATGAACCTAGCACTGGGCGGCAGTATGGACAATGCGGTAGCTTTAGACGAGTATCGTGTTCTTAATCCTGAAGGACTGCGTTGCAGTGACGAGTTCCTCAAACACAAAATCCTTGATGCTGTTGGCGATCTCTATTTAGGTGGGCATAGCCTTATTGGTGAGTTTGTTGCTTATAAAACAGGTCACGGTTTAAACAATAAGTTATTAAATGCAATACTTAATGACGCCGAGGCTTGGGAGTATATAGAGTTCGAAAATGAGGACAGTTTACCTATCCGTTACATCGAACCTTCGCTAGCGTTTTAGTCGATACCTTATATATTAAGGTATCTCGAGACGACTCCATTTAATGTCCTTAAAGTATTAAAAAGTATAAGTAGGTGTGCTACTTAAATGTTTCAATGTGCCGATAACCCAGATAGACTTATTTTATATTACTGGTGGCCATTATTTATTTTTGTTTAAGTAAGCCATTTAGCAACATCAACCATAGGTTAATAATGAGTTTTACGATTCTTTACAAAGGCAAAAAACGCAGGTTTGTGAAGCGGATATCCGCTCGCAAGCTGTTGAGTTTCTCTGTAATGGCGTCGGTAATCTTCTTAATTTCGAGTCGTTCTACCGAATCAGTTTACGAAAATCACGTGCGGGTTAATGTCGTAAAAACTGGTTTGGAGCAACAAGTTAAACTAGTCGATCAATTAAAACTCGATACGCAACAACAAGTTGGCGGTATTGTTAAACAACTTGCTGTTATGCAAAATCGTATCAATAAAATGGAATTGCTTACGACAACCATGGCAGAGAATGCCGGCCTCAATAAAGACGATTTTACCTTAAGCGCAGAAATGCAGGCATTCGAATTGACCGAATCGTCGCTTACGGGTCAGATAGATAAAATGTCAGAGACACTCGATTTTAAAATTCAACAGCTCACTGCCCTTGAATCTTTAATGAGGGGCCTCAATATAGAACAAGAGAGTGAATTAGCAGGACGCCCAGTTGGAAAAGGTTGGTTGTCTTCTTATTACGGTGTTCGTAAAGACCCATTCACAGGTCGTCCGGCCATGCACAAAGGTATCGACTTTGCAGCCAAGGCTGGTGAAGCCGTTGTTGCAACGGGGGCTGGTGTTGTAACTTGGTCTGGTAAGAGATACGGATATGGGGAATTAGTAGAAATTGATCATGGAAACGGTTTTAGAACTAGATACGGTCACAACGCTGAACTTACAGTATCAGTAGGTGACGTTGTTACGAAAGGCCAAGGAATTGCTTTAGTCGGTAATACTGGTCGATCGACAGGTGCCCATGTTCATTACGAAGTTCTAAAAAACGGTCAACAAATCGATCCCCTTCCTCACGTTTATCGCTAGGTAATGTTAGACAAATTGTCAAATTGCGACATCCAGTGCACTTACTCTCTCGTAACTTTTTTATTTAAAATAACGTATTTTAAATAAATAGGTAACTCAAGTTCAGGTTTTTTAGTTTATTCGTGACATAATTGGTATTATATCGCGCGTTTAATATTAGTCATCTTTGGAAAATCAAATAGTATGTTTGCAAGTATCTTTAAGAAAGTATTTGGCAGTCATAACGACCGTTTACTTAAAAAATTAAAAAAGACAGTGGTTGTTATCAACGGTTTCGAGAAAAAATTCGAAGCATTATCCGATAACGAGTTAAAGGCCAAAACTCAAGAATTTAAAGATCGTTTAGAAAAAGGTGAAACGACCGATAATCTTGCTGCTGAAGCTTTTGCCGTTGTTCGCGAAGCAAGTAAACGTGTTTTTGGGATGCGTCATTTCGATGTTCAGATGAAAGGCGGCTTGGTGCTGCATCAAGGAAAAATTGCCGAAATGCGCACCGGTGAAGGTAAAACGCTTACCTCTACTTTACCTTCTTATTTGAACTCACTTTCAGGTGAGGGTGTTCATGTCATTACCGTTAACGATTATCTTGCAAAACGAGATGCCGATTGGAGTAGACCTCTTTTTGAATTTTTGGGGTTAACGGTTGGTTGTAATATTCCTGGTTTAAGCCCATCTGAAAAAAGCGACGCATATAATTCAGATATTACATATGGCACCAACAACGAGTTTGGTTTTGATTATCTGCGTGACAATATGGCATTTAGCCCACAAGATCGAGTTCAGCGAGCTTTGCATTTTGCAGTAATAGACGAAGTTGACTCTATTCTTATTGATGAAGCAAGAACTCCACTTATCATTTCAGGTGCTGCCGAAGACAGTTCAGAGCTTTATAGGAAAATAAACCAGATAATTCCTGAATTGCAGAAACAGGAAAAAGAAGACGAAGAAGATAACATTGGCGATGGTCATTATACTATCGACGAGAAGGGTAAGCAGATTCATTTGACTGAGACGGGTCAAATTTTCGTTGAAGAGTTGCTGCAAAAATACGACATACTTAGTTCTGAAGAGTCATTATTTTCAGCTGCTAATATTTCATTATTACATCATGTAAACGCAGCGCTGCGCGCTCATAAATTATTCGCTAAAGATGTCGATTATATCGTTAAAGGCGAAGATATTATTATTGTTGATGAACATACCGGTCGAACTATGGAAGGACGACGTTGGTCTGAAGGCTTGCATCAAGCCATTGAAGCAAAAGAAGGTGTTCATATTCAAAATGAAAACCAAACGTTAGCTTCTATCACGTTCCAAAATTACTTCCGTATTTATAAAAAGCTATCGGGTATGACTGGAACCGCAGACACTGAGGCTTTCGAATTTCAACATATTTATGCACTCGAAACCGTTGTTGTACCAACTAATATGCCGATGGTCCGAGATGATAGAGCTGACAAGATATATCTAACTGCGGATGAAAAGTACGACGCTATCGTTGAAGATATTATCGGATGCGTTGAGCGTAACCAACCTACTTTAGTGGGTACGGTATCGATTGAAAATTCTGAGCTATTATCTAATGTCCTCAAAAAAGCAAAAATTCCGCACAAAGTATTGAATGCAAAATTCCACGAACAAGAAGCCGATATTGTGGCAAATGCCGGGATGCCAACCGCAGTAACTATTGCTACTAACATGGCTGGCCGAGGCACTGATATCGTGTTAGGCGGTAATTTGCAGGCTGAAATCGAAAAGCTTAAAGACCCAACTGAGCAGCAGCTCGAACACCTTAAAGCTGAGTGGCAAATACGTCATGACGCGGTCTTGGCTGCTGGCGGTTTGCATATTATTGGTACTGAACGACATGAATCTCGTCGAATTGATAACCAACTGCGTGGTCGTTCTGGGCGCCAGGGAGATGCAGGTTCATCTCGGTTCTATTTGTCATTAGACGATGCGCTTATGCGTATATTTGCCTCTGAAAAAATGGGCAATATGATGAAGCGTCTCGGTATGGAGAAAGGTGAATCAATTGAGCACCCTTGGGTTTCTCGCGCTATTGAAAACGCACAACGTAAAGTAGAAGGTCGCAACTTTGATATTCGTAAATCCCTACTTGAATATGATGATGTTGCAAATGATCAACGAAAAGTTATTTATGAACAACGCAATGAGCTTTTGAATGAAGGCGACATTGGTTCGATGATCGCGAACATCCGTAAAGACGTCGTTTCTGAAGTTATTGATCAATATATTCCACCACAGTCTCTTGATGAGATGTGGGATGTCAGCGGCTTGGAAGGGCGTTTAAAAAGTGACTTTGGATTAGATTTACCTGTGCAAGAATGGCTTGATGCAGATGACAAATTGTTTGAAGAGATTATCAGAGAGCGCATCTATGACGAAATTGTAGCATCTTACAAAGCCAAAGAAGAAACGGTCGGACCTGAAGTTATCCGCAATTTCGAAAAAGCGGTAATGTTGCAGAGTTTAGACGGCTTGTGGAAAGAGCACTTGGCTGCAATGGACCATTTACGTCAGGGCATTCATTTGCGCGGTTATGCACAAAAGAATCCTAAACAGGAATATAAGCGCGAGTCATTCGAGTTATTTTCGCAGATGTTAGATACCTTAAAGGTTGACGTCATTAGTATTGTGAGTCGAGTGCAAGTGCAGCAGCAAGCAGACGTTGAGGCAGTTGAAGAGCAGCGGCGTGCAGCTGAGGTTGAAAAGAAATTTGAGCATGAATCGGCAACTGAGCCGAGCGCTGAAAAGCCGCCTGCTGTTCAGCGTTCAGGTCCTAAAGTAGGACGTAATGATCCTTGTCCTTGCGGCTCTGGCAAAAAATTCAAACAATGTCATGGTAAGTTGAATTAACAAAAGCGTCTTACGAGAGCTTTTTACAACAGCTTTTCAAAAAAGCTGTTACAGACTTTGACTTAGTTTTAGAACAGCCTTTCAATCTAATCATTGAAGGCTGTTTTTTTTCGTAAACAATCGGTGATAGTTTAAGGTTAAGTAATGAAACAAATTCATGTGGCCGTAGGTGTTGTACGCAGAAATAACACCTTCTTTATTTGTAAACGCGCTGATCACCAGCATCAAGGTGGTAAATGGGAGTTTCCGGGTGGTAAGGTTGAGGCTGATGAGAGCGTTGAACAAGCCCTACATAGAGAGCTTCAGGAAGAGATAGGCATAAGCATTGAGTCTTGCTTCTCGCTCATTGAGATTGCTCATGACTACGCCGATAAATGCGTTTTACTATCTGTTTTACTTATTGATAAGTTCACAGGGGAGCCTTTTGGCAAAGAAGGCCAGTTGAACCGTTGGGTTAATTTGGATGAGCTTGAAAGTATCGATTTTCCAGACGCTAACAAATCGATTGTTGCCGCAATATTAGCAATGGACAGTTAGTCTGTGCAGCTGCTGATTGGCCGCTATGGCTTTCTTAAGTCGATATAATAGTCAGATGTGTTACTAAGCTGTAATACTAAGCTAAGAACGCTTATAAGGAGGTTCTTTTAGCTAGCGCAAATGCAATATCGAGATGGTAATACGCTGCTTCACCAATAAAGTGGGGGTAGACATCATCTTCTCCATTCCAGTCAATGTTTTCACCTTCAAAAGTAAGAAATGCAGGCATACCTTTCTTCAATAACTGGAAGTCTTTATTTTGAAGAGCAGGGTGTATCATTGCTTGTTTACAATTATTAGAGTTAAGTGGAAACGAGACTTCCTCGCTTAGCCTGTAAGCTTCCACTTCTTGCTGAATATCAACTAGTTTTTTATTCCACAAATCGCAAAATGACACAATAAGTTGAGTCATTAATTCTGTTTGTAAATAGGCTGCGGGACGAAGCACTCCTTGCGGTTGGGGGCCTACTTCAATCATCAATCCTTTTTTTCCAACAGTGCATAGATAAGCATGCTTTTGGTATGGGATTTGGTCTTCAATTAATATAATAGCCTCAGGCATATGCTGTTTTACATACCGAGCCATTTGCTGATGAAACTCATCTGCTTGCAAAATAATTAAAGTTGCTCCCATATTACTCGTCGTATTGTGAATATCGATGACGAGATCTCTTGTGGGTTTGCGTTTCGGACCAAAGGCCATGTTAAATTCAATCGCAAGCTGATGCTCTAAGTTTTCACCCGACAGCACGCTCAGCTTTTCTAGACTGAACTGCCGGTTTAGATCTTCTTCTACATAGCGAATTCTGCGTTTAATTGCTAACTCATTTACCAACACAAACTCGATATCAATGCCATTTGCTGCGGGAAGTAATGCAGAAGCTATATTTTCATTCGTTTGTAAGTTTTTTACGTACTCAATACCCGACATTTCATTGCCATGGGTACCTGCGGTAATCAGGATTCTTTTTATTGCGGTGTCTTCAGCCATTCACATAAAACCTCAAAAGTACTCTACTCAATCACGCAGCCTAATTAAGACGATTGTAAATATGCTGCTGCTCTTAGTTATTGAAAAAATCTTTTTCTTGTTGTGCCAACATAGCTTCAATGTCTTCTATGTCGATATTTAGATTGGGCTCGGGGTTTTCGGCGTCTTTGTTCGCACCAGACGGAATAGCGTTCTCTTCATTGGCCCATTGGCCGAGATCGATTAGTTGGCATCGTTTTGTGCAAAATGGTCTAAACTCGCTGTCGGTAGACCAAAGGACTTCTTTTTTACAGGTAGGACAATTCACTTTCATAAGATATTTTTTATTTGTTAGGCTCTTTAAAAAGAGCAATTTAGAAATTATGGTTTATATTAAATACGTCAGATTCATAATACTAAATGCGAGAGGTTTATAATACTAGGCGCATAAATTTTATAGTAACAAAGGCATAAGAATTAGCGGCAAGCACTAATTAGTGAGCACTCAGCAGCAAGCGATCTCAAATTTTATTTCCTTTGGTACGCCGCTCATTGCTCCTTGCTCAGGTGCAAGCAGCATAAAACGAATACCGTATCGATATTTATTTCCACTTAATATAGGGTAGTAGCCTTCGCTATTTGCACATCTAACGCGAATTAAATCAATTTTATCAGTTACAACGCCTTGGTAAAAACCATTTGCGCCTACAACCTCTTCAAAGCGTCCTTTCTCGCGCAGGAACTGCATTAACAGTGTAATATTTTCACGCACTAAAGAGAGCTGCTGAACCCACATTGCAATGTCACTGTCGCGTAACTCTTGTGATTGTTTTAACCAACAAAATAAATGTGGTAAATCAAAGCTTGTAGCGCCGCCTGGGATTGAAAAACGTTGTCTAATACTGCTTAAAAAACGGTCATCCTTGAGGCTAGAACCAAGCTTGTTCGTACGTTTTAATTCGGATAATAAACGGTGCAATGTTTTCAATACGCCCTCAAGAGCGCTCGTATCAATATTAGGATGACTGGACCAATGCACTAAGTTTTTTTCATGAACATCTATGTCTCGAATGAAGTCGGTGCGCACATCAAGGCGTTCAAGTAAATCGAGAAGGGTGAACAGGACATCAAAAAAGTACAGACTATCGCATTCATTAATAGAAGACGAAGTATGATCGAGTTGCTTGAAGAGCTGTTCTAATCGCAAGTAGTTTCGCACTTTTTCGCAAAGTGGAAATTCGTAAATTGCGATCGGCATTAAGCTCTCCTTTATAGATTTTTCACTGGATATTCATCCGTTGGACATAGCTTACAGGTTTTTGTTCCCATTGTTTAGATAGATTTGATGCAAATCCTTCACTTGACTCCTTAACCACGCGATGTCTTTATTGTTATGGATAATATCATCTGCTGCATTAACTCGCTCTTCTCGCGACGCCTGAGAGGCCATAATGCCTTCAATAACAGATTGTTGACTGTTATCTCTGGCCATTGCTCTTTGCAATTGAGTCGCTTCGTCAATATCGACAACAAGTATACGGTCGACCAAAGTCTTGAGTTTATTCTCAACAAGCAGTGGGACACTCAAGATGCAGTAGGGTGATGTTGCATTGGCTGTTTGCTTTAACATTTGGTCACGAATTAGGGGGTGAAGTAGGTTGTTCAACCATACTTTTTTGTGCGTATCTGAAAAAACAATATTGCGCAGTTTTTGCCGATCTAGCTCGCCTGATTGAGTCAGTATGTTTTCACCAAACTCATTGGCTATTGATGATAACGCTGAGGTACCTCGAGCGACAACATCCCTTGCGATAATGTCAGCATCGATAATATCGACTCCAAGCTTTGCGAAAGCGTCACTTACCGTGGTTTTACCTGAGGCTATGCCGCCTGTGAGGCCAATAACTAATGCACTCATAAAGCCCTGCGAATAGGAAATGCGCTTATAAAAAAGCGCATATAAGAAATCATTAATGGAGCAGTCTTCAACATATTGCGGGCACTCATCTCAATTAAGCAGATTTAATTAGTATTGGATGAGGTCTATTGTTCTTTTAAATTCAGGTAAAATCAAGCAACAGTTATATAGGCTTTAGCATCTTAGCTATTTTCATGTGTTTATTGCGAGCACGTATGCCAAGCCTAGCTTGTCTCAATTAAAGAGTAGACAGGTACCAATCGGCAATGTGGTCGCCATACAACATGGTTAACCAGCCAGCAACGGCTAAGTATGGACCAAAAGGGATAGCTAAATTACTGTCCTTTTTCTTTATAAACATCAGGCTTATACCAACAATAGCGCCTACGACGGAAGAAAGTAAAATCACGATGGGCAAGTGTTGCCATCCAACCCAAGCACCCAAAGCAGCGAGTAGCTTGAAGTCACCATAGCCCATGCCTTCTTTGCCGGTTAGCAACTTAAAAGCCCAATAAATAGACCACAAGCTCAGGTAACCGACTATAGCACCGATTATAGAGTCGATAGGCGAGATAGTTTGATCGAAGCAACTGATACCTAAACCAAGCCACAAGAGCAATAAGGTAAGTGAGTCGGGTAATAGCATTTTGTCGAGGTCGATAAAGGTCATTGCTACCAGCAACCAGGTACCAAAAATAAACGCCACGCCAGTTAATCCGAAACCGAGTTGGTAAGCAACCGCTGCTGACATAATTGCCGTTAATAATTCAACTGCAGGGTAGCGGCCTGAAATTGGCTTTGCACATCCACTGCACTTGCGGCCTAGCACGATCCAGCTAATTACGGGAATATTTTCCCACGCTCGAATTTTATGTTGGCAATTAGGGCATGTAGAATCAGGTTTAACTAAATTGAATGTAGTTTGTGGTGCTAGTTCTTTTTCGGGGTTTTGTGTTTGTTCGATATCACGATGCCATTCGCGCTCCATCATAATTGGCAAGCGATAAATTACTACGTTTAAAAAACTACCCACAAGTAAACTAATCACAAAGGTAAAAATGATAAAGGCAATTGGGGACTGCGCTAATAATTCAATGATGGCGATATTTTCCATTGGTAGACTTTTACCCTATTGTTTTTGATGTTGTGCAAGTTGCGATTATAGTTGAGCTAGCTGCATTCTTTTATATTAATCAGAGTCTCGCCTGATATTATTATATCGGCAGCGAGTTTAGTATCGTTATTCTATGCTGCAATGATATATATGTCTCTTTGGAAAACAGGCATAGGATACAGCTACTTTGCGTTGAATATGAAAAAGCCAGCTAGAAAGCTGGCTTTAATAATGAATCTTTAAATTTAAACAACATTACCCATTTCAAATATTGGCAAGTACATGGCAACTATTAGGCCGCCAATAACCACGCCTAGGACGGCCATAATCATAGGCTCTAGTAAACTGGTTAAACCGTCCACCATGTCATCTACTTCTGCTTCATAAATGGTAGCTATTTTTTCTAACATACTATCAACCGATCCTGACTCTTCACCAATCGCAATCATCTGCGTAACCATTGGAGGGAATATGTTAGTGGCACGCATGGCTACGTTCATTTGCAAACCGCCAGCAACTTCTTTCTTAATAAATAGGATTGCTTTTCTAAACACGGCATTACCCGATGCACCTGCCGCTGAGTCGAGAGCGCCAATTAAAGGAACACCGGCTGCGAACGTGGTAGAGAGGGTGCGGGCAAATCGCGCAACCGCTGCTTTTTTCAATATATCGCCAATAACCGGAATTTTAACAATTTTTTTATCAACGCTGTCACGCAGTGCAAGTGACTTTGTGTGAGCGCGTTTAAATAAAACGCCTGCTATAAATAAGCCAACAGCGATAAACGGACCATAATTCTTCATCATGTTTGACAGCCCGATAACGAACTGGGTAAACACAGGAAGTTCGGCACCAAAGCCATTAAATATTTCTTCAAACTGTGGCACAACGAAAATTAACAGTATTGAGGTTACGATAAATGCCACAACGATCACTGCAATAGGGTAAAACATGGCTTTTTTAATTTTAGATTTTAAGGCTTCGGCTTTTTCTTTGTATAAAGCTATACGATCATAAATACTCTCTAATGCGCCCGACTGCTCGCCGGTTTCAACTAAATCGCAATACAGGTCATCAAATTTTTCAGGGTGTTTGCGCAAGGCAGAAGATAAAGGATTACCTGATTTTACTTCATTGGTAATTTCGCCAAGCATGTCACGCATTGAGGCTTTGGAATGGCCTTGGCCAATCATTTCTAAACTTTGAATTAAGGTTACCCCTGCACCAAGCATGGTTGCAAGCTGCCTAGATAATACAGCGATATCTTGCGCGGTGACTTTATCTTTTTTGCTAAATAAAGGTTTAGCTAGCTTTTTTACTTTTGTTGCAGAAACGCCTTGGCGTCGCAATAAATTTTTTGCTTCCTGCAAGGAACTGGCACTTATTTCACCTTTGCCAGCTCTGCCGGTTTTCGACACGCCAGACCAAGTGTATGTTTCCGCTGTTTTCGCCATGATATTCTCTACTATCTAATTCTTTAGACAAAAAAGCCCAGATACATCCTGGGCTTTGTTTACTTACAATTTCTGCTTAATGATTAGCATAAAGTTTTAGGGGTGCAAGCTACAGCCCAAGATACTGCACCAGTAGTAGCTGCTGTTGGAGTCAACACATATGTTGCACTAGTTGAGCCATTAACATTCATTGATACTGGTGACGTTGCTGTAATAACACCGCTGGCAGCTGTTACTACGCCTACAACTGCATTAACGTTAGCTGTACCTTCAACTAGCGTTACGTCCGCAGGAATACCGTTAGTTCCACCAACACAAGAAGCAAGCGAAGTAGCACCTTCTACTTGGATGCATAATTCAACACCCACTTTTGCTGCTGCAGCTGCGTTAGTTACTTCAGTAAATTTCGCTTTTTGCGTGTAACCCTGGTAAGCAGGTAACGCGATTGCTGCAAGAATACCGATGATTGCTACAACGATCATTAGTTCGATTAATGTAAAGCCTTTTTGAGCTGAATTTTTCATGTTGTCTCTCCGAGCGTGGTCAACGCGTTTAAATTATTTGATTTATGTTAAGTTAAAAAGGTAAGTGCGGTAATTGATTACCTTCTTAACCTCGAGACCAAGTATAAGTGGAGAGTGCCATATGTGAAGTATGCAAGCGCATACCTAAGTCTTTGTTTCGACACATCCAAGCATACGCAAGGGCATATGAACGACATATCGAGTGAGCTTAATCAAGCGTAATAAGCGATAAATCTATAGCTGTTACGTGCTTGGTCAATGCGCCTGAAGAGATATAATCCACGCCGGTTGCAGCCAATTCTTGTAGTCTGTCAAAGGTAATATTGCCAGACACTTCTAGCTTACATTGTCCTGCGTTTAAAACGACTGCTTCTTGGATCAGTTTTGTACTGAAATTATCTAACATGATGGTGTTGACGCCCGAATCTAGGGCTTGTGCAAGTTCGTCTAAATTTTCCACTTCGACTTCAATCGGTAACTTCGGGTGCATTGATTTGGCCTTGGAGACCGCATTTTTAATGCCCCCGCAGGCATGTATATGATTTTCTTTTATCAAAAAAGCGTCGTTCAAGCCCATTCGATGATTCACCCCTTGTGCGCATGCAACCGCATACTTTTGCGCTTGACGCATGCCTGGCAAGGTTTTGCGAGTATCTAAGAGCTTTGTATTAGTGTTTTCCAAGTACTTTACATAAGTGGCAGTTGTCGTAGAAGTACCGCTCAAGGTCTGCAAAAAATTCAGTGCTGAGCGTTCAGCGCTTAAAATGGAGCGCGCATTTCCTTCTATTATCACAATAATGTCATTTGCATTTAGCTCGTCACCATCTGCATGCTGCCAATCAAGATTTACCTTAACATCGACTTGCGCAAAAACTTCTTCTACCCAAGCTTTTCCACATAATGTACATTTTTCTCTAGTGATAATGTGTGCCCGCATCTTGGTATCTGCGTCTATTAACATCGCTGTGATATCGTTGGATATATCTACTTGTCCCCCGAGATCTTCTGCTAATGCGTCTTCTACTTGTCTCGCAATGTTAATTTGATATTGATTAATGAGTGACATAATACTAAGGCTGAATCCAATGTGTTTGCGTGAATAATGTATTTGCTTCTGTTACTAATACACAAGCCAAAGCCTATATAGATAAAGCAAATAAGTTTTTTAACAAGTGCAATTTAACAAGTGCAATTTAATAAGTACAATTGGTTTTGTGAATGCAGACTCTAAAACGGTAATACAAAATGAAGTTGATTACACAATAAGCTGGCAACAGTCCAAAGCTTTTACAAAAGCATTTACAAAAGCTCTTACACAAACCTTTATTAGTTTACTGTTTTATATAGTTCAATGAAACAGGCAATGAAGTACTTAATAAAGCACTTAATAACGCACCAAATGAGTTAGCAAGGACGCACGAAATGGTTTAGGTAATAAGTTACGAGCTAAGTTAATTAATAAAGGACGTAATAAAATGCACATAAACCTACTAAATTGCTTTGCAGAATCGGGCAGGACTCATATACTCATTGTGTATTTTGGTAAATAAGGAAAAAGCATGACCCTGATCTCGCTATTAATCGTCATGGCATTGGAGCGTGTTACCTCAAAAGCACCTGAATGGCATGTGCACGCATTAGTCGGTAAATACATTCAGTTTTTACAAAAGCGAAATTGGTTTAGTGATACTGCGTCAGTGGTGTCTATTTTACTTATAATTTTTGCGCCCGCGCTGCTAGTTTTCATTATCGATCTTCTTTTAGATAACGGTTTAGTCACTTTTATCCTTCAACTTGCCGTACTTTGGATTTGTTTAGGTTGTCCAATTACTCGCAAAAACTATAAACTTTATTTACAAGCTGCTGTGCGCAAAGATTTTGAGGCTTGCTCACTGCATAGCCTTTCCTTTGGCAACGAAGGAGGCGATTTAGATAAGGTGGGCCAGCAACTTGTCTTTATCAACTATCGCCAATATGCAGCGGTAATTGTTGCCTTTATTGGTTTGGGAGTGCCTGGCGTTATTCTTTACTCTATTGCTAAAGAGCTTCAACTATTTGCTCATAAAATGGGTGCTTGCGGTAACAATCCTGATGAAGTTAACGATGAAGTTATGGGAGACTTTCAAAAACAAGATGCTGAACTTGCCATTGATAAAATTATGCACGTCATTGATTGGATACCTGTCCGGTTGACTGGCCTAGGCTTTTTTATTGTGGGACATTTTTCTCGTGGTTTAGCTATATGGCTGCCACTATTACTCGATACTAAATCGAATGCGAGAGACGTCTTGATCAATGTTGCGATTGCTTCTGAAGAAGTAGAGGCGGATCAAAAAAACTGCATTGATGAACCTTGCATATTAGTGCGCTTGGTTAAAAGAAATATTTTATTTATGCTAGTTGGAGTGGCAGTATTAACAATGGTCGGAGTAGTTGCATAAACGGTCTCCTTGTATACCGTAAATTATTCTTGTCACCGGCGATAGGCTAGGCCAATAAAGAGCTATCGCTTCGTAGTGCCCCTTTCAGATTTCTATATTTTTGATTTTAATGACCTGCGTCAAGCATTTTGTCACTACCTTAAATCAATCAACACTTGTCGAATGAATAAAAGTTGCTTACACTCCCTTGGTTAATTGGTATTACCATTTATCTTTTAAAGAGATGAATTATAAACTTTTGTTAACAAAATATTGAATCAGCTGACTTATTCGATTCGTTTGTTCAGCACTTTCGCGTTATCGTTATAAGGTGGGACATGGCAGTGCATGCAAGTATCAAGCACCAAAAATTGTCTGATGTAATCACGGAACGTCTCGAGTCTATGATATTAGACGGGACGCTTGTTGCCGGTGAAAAGCTATTACCTGAGCGTTTGTTAGCAGAAAAATTTCAAGTGTCACGTCCTTCATTGCGCGAAGCTATTCAAAATTTACAAGCAAAAGGTTTGATAGAACGCAAGCAAGGTGGTGGCACCTTCATCAGGCAAAACTTGAGCGCGAAAATGACCGACCCGCTTCTAGCCTTAGTGGCATCGCGGCCAGAGACTCAGTTTGATTTGCTAGAATTTCGTCACGCTCTAGAGGGTATGGCAGCTTATTATGCTGCGCTGCGCGGGCAGCCAGAAGATTACCAAGCGCTGAATAATGCACTCAGCAATCTTGCCAAGCTAGCAGATGACAATAATAAAAGTGAGCGACCCTTTGATGCGGACCAAGAGGCCGAAGCGATGGTGGACTTCTATTTGACCATGGCAAAAGCATCTCATAATATGGTGCTCTTGCACGTCATGCGCAGTATGCAGGGAATGTTGGTCGAAAACATCAAACGAAACTTAGAAATGTTGAGAGACGACGCAAAAAATGGCGCAAGTGTTGAAGAACAAATACGTGAACAACGTCATGCCATCGTAAAGGCCATTAGTTCACAAGATCCAGAAGCTGCTCGCAAAGCAAGTAATCAACTTCTAGGGTTTATCGAAAGTACCTTATTAGATATAAATCAGCGCGATGTAAAATTACATCGCGCGATGCGAAGAATTGAAGTAAAAGAAAATGGAAAGACCACTCTTTAGAGGGTTGTCGGACTTTAAGTAAACAGAATGAGGCGCTACTCGGCCTTGTTTATCGTTAAAATATAAAATAGGAAAGCACCATGACCGATGTGATGCATCCAGATGTGGATCCAACAGAAACGCAAGAATGGTTAGAAGCACTTGAAGCTGTATTAGAGGAAGAGGGTGTAGATCGCGCTCATTTTTTGCTTGAGTCACTAATAGAAAAAGCAAGGCGCAGTGGGGCACATTTGCCATACGATGCGACTACTGCCTATATAAATACCATTCCTGCAGGTCAAGAGCCGACCATGCCTGGTGACCAAACTATCGAAACCAAAATCCGTAACGCAATTCGTTGGAATGCGATGATGATGGTGCTTCGTGGTTCTAAGAAAGATTTAGAACTTGGCGGACATATTTCAAGTTTTGCTTCTTCTGCAATGCTGTATGACGTTGGTTTTAACCACTTCTTTCGTGCACCAAACGAAAAAGATGGTGGTGACTACTTGTTTGTTCAAGGTCACGTTTCTCCTGGTATTTATTCTCGCGCATTTATTGAAGGTCGTTTGTCCGCTGATCAGCTTGATATGTTCAGGCAAGAAGTGGGCGGTGAAGGTCTTTCCTCTTACCCGCATCCGAAACTTATGCCTGATTTTTGGCAGTTCCCAACAGTATCTATGGGTTTGGGCCCAATGCAAGCTATCTATCTAGCGCGCTTCTTAAAGTACTTAACTAACCGCGGTCTAAAAGATTGTTCAGACCAGCGCGTTTGGTGCTTTATGGGCGACGGTGAAGTTGATGAGCCTGAATCATTAGGGGCAATTGGCTTAGCATCTCGCGAGGGCTTAGATAACTTAACCTTCGTTATTAACTGCAACTTGCAACGTTTAGATGGCCCTGTTCGCGGAAATGGTAAAATCATCCAAGAATTAGAAGGTACTTTCCGTGGCGCTGGTTGGGAAGTATTCAAAGTTATTTGGGGTCGCTATTGGGATCCGCTATTAGCACGCGATACCTCGGGTAAACTACTTGATGTAATGAACGAAACCGTTGATGGTGAATATCAAAATTATAAAGCCAAGGGCGGCGCGTACACGCGAGAGAATTTCTTTGGTAAATATCCTGAATTGAAAGACATGGTTGCTAACATGTCAGATGACGATATCTGGCGATTAAACCGTGGTGGACACGATCCTGTGAAAGTCTACGCTGCATATAAGCGTGCTACAGACACAGTCGGTCGCCCGCAAGTTATTTTAGCCAAGACAGTGAAAGGCTATGGCATGGGTGAAGCTGGCGAAGGCTTGAATATTGCGCATAACGTGAAAAAAATTGATCTCGAAGGTGTTAAACATTATCGCGACCGTTTCAATATTCCTGTCTCAAATGACGATATTGCTGATTTACCGTACTTCAAGTTTGAAGAAGACAGCGTTGAAATGAAGTATATGCGTGAAAAGCGTGAAGCTTTGCATGGCTATATGCCAGTGCGCTTAGCTAAGAGCAGTCATGATTTACCCGCACCACCTTTAAAAGCTTTTGAGTCTATTACTAAAGGATCGGGTGAGCGTGAAATTTCTACTACGATGACCTTTGTACGTGTGCTAACCGTGCTGTTAAAAGACAAGCAAATAGGCAAGAACGTGGTGCCAATTATTCCTGATGAAGCACGTACTTTCGGCATGGAAGGCTTGTTCCGTCAAGTGGGTATTTATTCAAACTCCGGTCAGAAGTATATTCCACAAGATAAAGATCAAGTGGCTTATTATCGCGAAGACAAAAAAGGTCAGGTATTACAAGAAGGCATTAACGAGTTAGGCGCAATGTCATCATTTGTTGCTGCGGGTACGTCATACTCTACTAACGACTTGCCAATGCTTCCTGTCTATATTTATTACTCTATGTTTGGTTTCCAACGCGTGGGTGATATGGCTTGGGCTGCTGGCGATAGTCAGTGTCGTGGTTTCCTAGTAGGTGGTACAGCGGGCAGAACAACGCTAAATGGTGAAGGCTTGCAGCATCAAGATGGCCATTCACATGTTCAAGCGGGCTTGATCCCAAACTGTGTTAGTTACGACCCGACTTACGGTTATGAAGTGGCGGTTATTACTCAAGATGGTTGTCGTAGAATGCTAGAAGAACAAGAAAACGTGTTCTTCTACTTGACCGTTATGAATGAAAACTACGTTCAGCCTGAAATGCCAAAAGGCAGCGAAGAAGGCATCATCAAAGGTATCTATAAACTAGATACAGTTGGTGACAAAAAAGCTAAATTAAAAGTTAAATTACTTGGCTCAGGTACTATTTTAGTTGAAGTACGCAAAGCGGCTACCTTGTTAGCTGAAAAGTACGCAGTTGAGTCAGAAGTATATAGTGTGACTTCGTTCAATGAAGTGACTCGCGATGGCATCGATTGCGAACGCTGGAATATGCGTAACATCAGTAAGAAAGCGCGTGTACCCTACATTACTCAAGTACTTAACGATGGTAATGATGGTCCAACAATCGTGGCGACAGACTACATAAAAGCGTATGGCGAACAAGCCAGAGCATTTGTACCAGGCTCTTATCGCGTATTAGGTACAGACGGTTTCGGTCGTTCTGATAGCCGCGAAAATTTACGTAGCCATTTTGAAGTTGATGTTAATAATGTTGTATTCGCTGCTTTGTATGAACTATATAAAGCCGGTGACTTCGATAAGAAGGCATTAGCGACAGCGATTAAAGATTTGGGTATTGACCCAGATAAAATTAATCCGCTTTACGCTTAATTAGGAAGAATTTATTATGACAAATTTAATAGACATTATTGTTCCTGATGTTGGCGGTGACGAAGTTGAAGTAATCGAGCTTTGTGTTGAAATCGGCGAAGCGGTAGATGCTGAAGCATCCATAGTTACTGTTGAGAGCGACAAAGCAAGCATGGATATTCCATGTGAAGGTGCTGGAACGATCAAATCACTTAACGTCAAAGTGGGTGACAAGATCAATCAAGGCGATATATTGGGTCAAATGGAATCTAGCGCTGCTACGCCAGTGCCCGAAGCCGAGTTAGCACCAGCGGAAGCTGAACAAGAAACACCAAAAGCAGCGGCACCAGAGGCACCAGCACCAGTTTCACCTAAAGAGGCGGCAACTGCTTCACAGGGAACTAAAACCATTGAAGTGAAAGTACCTGATATTGGCGATGCCAACGATGTCGAAATCATTGAAATGCTAGTGGCTGAGGGTGATACAGTTGAGCCTGAAGATGGTTTAATTACGCTAGAAACTGATAAAGCAACGATGGATGTGCCAGCCCCAGAGGGTGGCAAAATTATTAGCTTAGCAGTGAAAGTGGGCGACAAAGTATCCGAAGGTTCACTAGTGTTGACCTTAGAAGTGTCTGGAGCCAGTGACGCTGAGCCAACTGCTCAGTCTGCTGCAGCGCCCGAGCCAACGGTTGTCGCTGAAGCCGCTGAAAGCCCAGCTGTTCAGCAGGATACTGCGCGTAAAGCTCCTCCTGTACCTCATCATCCGTCAGCAGGTGGTAAGTCGAGCACAGGTAAGGTTCACGCCTCGCCGTCAGTGCGTCGCTTAGCACGTGAATTTGGCGTTGACCTGACTTTGGTTAAAGGGTCAGGACGCAAAAATCGCGTTCAAAAGGAAGATGTGCAGTCACATGTAAAATATGAACTATCGCGTCCGAAGATGAACCCGGGCAGTTCTGCTGGCACTGGAAGCACAGGTGGTGGCTTGCAAGTATTAGCTCAACCTAACGTAGATTTTGCGAAGTTCGGTGAAGTAGAAGAGGTGCCGTTAACGCGTATTCAGAAACTTTCTGGTCCTAATTTGCACAGAAACTGGGTAACGATCCCGCACGTTACACAATTTGATGAAGCTGATATTACTGATTTAGAAACCTTTCGTAAGGAACAAAATGCGATTGCTGAAAAACGTAAACTAGGTGTAAAAATCACGCCCTTAGTGTTTATGATGAAAGCGGTTGCTGATGCTTTAAAACAATACCCAGCTTTCAACAGCAGCTTGTCAGCGTCTGGCGAAGCCTTGGTAATGAAGAAGTATTTCCATATTGGTATTGCTGTTGAAACACCAAATGGCTTGGTTGTTCCGGTGGTGCGTGATGTAGATAAAAAAGGCATCATGGAAATCTCCAAGGAATTAATGGAAATTAGCGTAAAGGCAAGGGGCGGTAAGCTTAAATCTGCAGATATGCAGGGCAGTTGTTTTACTATTTCGAGCTTAGGCGGTATTGGTGGTACAGCATTCACGCCAATCGTAAACGCGCCTGACGTGGCTATTTTAGGTGTTTCTAAATCTGAAATGAAACCAAAGTGGAATGGTAAAGACTTTGAACCTCGTTTAATGTTGCCGTTGTCCTTGTCTTATGATCATCGAGTTATTGATGGTGCATTAGCAGCCCGATTCGCCGTCCACGTAAGTGGCGCATTATCTGACTTGCGTCGCATCTTGCTATAACTAATAAAAGGGTGCTTGCGCCCTTTTATTGTGATTTTAAGAAGGTTAAGCAATGTGCTCGTCATCGAAAGCGGACATAAAGAGCGGACATAAAACAGGATACTAGCCAAAAAAGCCGCTTCGAGCCCATTGATGAGCTTGAAGCGGCTTTATTAAACCAATGTTTTTAATTCCTACAAAGGGAATTAAACATTTAACAAAAACTTTTGCAGGTTGACGTGTGAATCGGTAAGATCCGCGCAGAACATGTATTTAATCATATAATTTTGAGGTCATAATGAGCGAGATAAAAACTCAGTTGGTCGTACTAGGCGCTGGTCCTGGTGGATATTCTGCAGCATTCAGAGCCGCGGATTTAGGTATTGATACCGTTATTGTAGACGTACGTGAAACGCTTGGTGGCGTTTGTCTTAATGTAGGTTGTATTCCTTCTAAAGCACTCTTACACGTAGCTAAAGTTATCCAAGAAGCAAAGCATCTATCTGCTCACGGCGTTACTTTTGGCGAACCAACATTTGATCTCGATAAAATTCGCGGTTGGAAAGACAGCGTAGTAGACCAATTAACCAAAGGTCTATCTGGTATGTCAAAAATGCGTAAAGTTAAGCATGTACAGGGCTATGGAAAATTCACTGGTCCTAATACCCTAGAAGTAGAGGGCAAAGACGGTAAAACTACCATTACGTTTGACAACGCGATTATCTCCGCTGGATCTGAGCCTGTAAGTTTGCCATTCATCCCGGAAGATGAGCGTGTTATCGATTCTACTGGCGCACTCGAAATGCGCGATATCCCTGGTAAAATGCTCGTATTGGGTGGTGGTATTATCGGTCTTGAAATGGGAACCGTTTATCATGCATTGGGTTCTAAAATCGAAGTGGTTGAGTTTCTTGACCAACTTATGCCTGCCGCCGACAAAGACATTGTCAAAATGTATATGAAAACCATCAAAAATAAATTCACTACTATGCTTGAGACAAAAGTTGTTGGTGTTGAAGCGAAAGACGATGGTTTGTATGTCACATTTGAAGGTAAGCAAGCACCTGCAGAACCTGTTCGTTATGATCGTGTGCTAGTTGCAGTAGGTCGTAAACCCAACGGTTCTCTAGTAGCGGCTGAAAAAGCAGGCGTAACAGTTACTGATCGCGGCTTTATCGACGTTGATAAGCAAATGCGTACTAATGTTTCCAACATCTTTGCGATTGGTGATTTAGTAGGTCAACCAATGCTTGCTCATAAAGCTGTGCATGAAGGTCACGTAGCAGCAGAAGTTATTGCCGGTAAGAAACACTACTTTGATCCAAAATGCATTCCATCGGTTGCTTACACTGAGCCAGAAGTCGCTTGGGTTGGCTTAACCGAAAAAGAAGCTAAAGAACAAGGCGTTGACTACGAAGCTGCAACATTCCCATGGGCTGCTTCTGGACGCGCAATCGCTTCGGCTGCCACAGATGGACTTACGAAACTGCTTTTTGAGAAAGATTCAGGCCGCCTTATCGGTGGTGCTATTATTGGTACCAACGCCGGTGAGATGCTAGGCGAAATTGGTTTAGCGATTGAAATGGGCGCTGATGCTGAAGATATAGCATTAACTATTCATGCTCATCCGACGTTGAATGAATCGATTGGCCTAGCTGCTGAGATTTTTGAAGGTAGCATAACCGACATGCCAAACCCGAAAGCTAAGAAAAAATAGATTTCGCTTTTGGTAAATTGACATGAAGCCGGTACTTTTGAAGTATCGGCTTTTTTTTGCTTTAAAAAAAGTCATCAAGTAGAGAGCCGAAGCTAGGGCCCGCCTCACCCCAACAGACACACTGTTCGCCATCCATGGCCGCTCTCTAATGGCATCCATGCCATTAGACGGTCTGATGGGGTGAGGCGGGCCCTAGCTTTGGCTCTCTACTTTATGACTTATCACGCTGTGGTGGCCTCATTAGTTCTGGGCTTAATCAAGATAATTACTGCGGGATGTTTCAAATTAATTCACAAAGGTCATAGTAATGTGGTAATAATTAAGCCTATTTTACGTACATGCAATTTTAATCAACTAAAACGAGACCCTTGTTAATATGAGTGATATGCAGCAACTAGAATTTTTTGCTATACCTAGCCCGTGTATTGGAATTTGCCAATCTGGGCCTAGAGGCTATTGTAAAGGTTGCTTCAGAAGTCGCGAGGAAAGACTGCATTGGTTAAAAATAGATGATCAAACAAAGCGTATTATCGTCAAAGCCTGCAATCGTCGAAAACAGACTTGGTTACGCAATAAAATTGAGCCTAAATCGCTTGATGTGCCAAGTGAACAAGCTAATTTGTTTTAAATGTTTAGTAAGTGTTTCGCTGGAATTTCACTTACTTTAGTCGAGTTAAGGTATAGATTAGTTATACTAGGTATTACTATTACCACCCTACTAAAATATGCTTTAAGTATACTGTAGGTATAATCCTAAATAAAGACTGAAACTATGCCAATCAAGCGACTCGTCAAGTATGCTTCGAAATCATTCACGCTCCCAGATACTTGTTTGAACTTGCGGGCTGCCCTAGATGACTCTACAAAAGACTTAGCTGATATTGGGAAATTAATATCAGTTGACCCTTCGTTGAGTGCTAAAATTCTAAAGTTGGCAAATAGTGCTTTGTTTCGCTTTCCAAGCCAAATTGAAACCGTATCAAAAGCACTGAATGTTATTGGTGGTGAAGCGGCTTACAATATTTCTATTGCTGAAACCGCTAATGTAGCATTTAAAACATTTAACTCATCTGCTATTGATTTTGCATCATACTGGCAAAAAGCCGTTATGTGCGGCGTGATTGCCAAAAGTATTGCACAACAAAAGCAATCTCGGGGTAGCGAACGGTTTTTCGTACTGGGTATCCTTCAAGGCTTAAGTGAGCTCATTGTTGCGAGTAAACATGTAGAGGCTTACACGAAATTTCAGAATGACCATGAACTGATTATGCCATTGGCCAAACAGAGAAAACATTTCGGTTTTACATTTCCTGAATGCAGTGGGTTTATCATTAAGGAGTGGAATTTACCTGAGTCTCTTGTGCAGCCACTGCAAAGCTTGGTGCATCCTTCGTCAAAAATTATGAACTTAGATGAGAGTATCCTTTATTTGGCTATCGCAATTTGCGCGTGTGAAGGAGAGCATATGGAAATAGAGAACCTTCCACTATTAAACTTACAAGTATTGGAGACTATTGGCTTGAGCGATGAAGATTATGATATGATCATAAAATATTCGCGCTCAGAAACATCAAAGATAGCGAATTTAATAAACTCGTAACCTTTACAGATAGTAACATCCAAAACATGCCGAGATTACAACTAGTAGCCACTTTGTGGTTTTTTATTATATGTAGCTTTTTGTCTTTGTCAGCTCCGGCGCAAGCCTCCAATGACATTCTAAAAAAGCTTTATTTAAAAGAGAAAAAAGCAAAAGAAATCCCAGAGGGCATAACGCTAAGTGGCGAATTTGGCGCGCTTACTGCCAGCGGTAATACTAATACAACAACCTTTAAAGCTGCCTTGTCATCTGAGCATGAAATGCGAAAGTGGAGCAATAGCTATCATACCCAAGTTATCTATAAACAAAACAAAACCGAAACATCTACCTTTGTTAGTGCTCAGCGCTTTTTGGTTAACGCACAATTAGATTATAAGCTGCCATCTATTAATAACCGTTTATTTATCTATGCTGAGTATGAGGACGATAGATTCAATGGATTTAGATATCAAACTGCAGTAGCAGCGGGTTATAGCTCTCACGCGTGGAAAAACAAAGAGAGTCAATTTAGGTATAGTATCGGGCCGGGTTACTCCTACTCTGAGAGAGAGATAACAGACGCAGAGAAGAACAAGTCTTTTGATGTTTTTAAGGAGATGATCATTAGAGCTTCTGTTGACTATAATCTATCAATCAGTAAATCAGCAAAATTTCGTCAGTTTATGAGCACGGAAGCAGGGCAGGAAACAAATCGCTCACGCTCTGAAACAAGCCTTACAGCAAGCATTATTGAGTCTTTAGCGATGAAGCTATCATTCGTTATGATTTACAACGATGGCACATTACAAACAAACGAAGATTTAAGTACTGAAACCAGTATTTCTATGGTGTATCAGTTTTTTTAACTTGCCATATTGGTAAAAATATATACCATATCCCCGCGCTAATTGAAGGCTATGCAATTCGCTGTTTCTAGCCTTCTTCAAAATTTACTATGGGAAAATATATGAAAATTTCAACTTTATCGACAGCTGTCGCTTTAGGTTTGCTTGCGTTTGGAGCGCATGCAGAAGACGAAAAAACATTTACAATGGATGGTGAGCTTGGCTTTATTTTCACATCTGGTAACACTGAAACAACCTCAGCAAACGGCGCCTTAAACGCGAAACAAGAGCTGGAAAAGTGGAGTAATGAACTTACTTTAAAAGCCTTGTATAAGAAAGATGAGGTGGACGGCATTGAAACAACTTCGGCTGACAAAAAGTTTGCATCTGCGCAAGCCAATTATAAGTTAACTAATCCAGACCATCGCGTGTTTGGTTTTGCTTCATTTGAAGATGATCGCTTTAGTTCGTTTGACTTTCAAGCAACCTTAGCTGCTGGTTGGAACCAAAAAGTATGGGCTGATGATACTAGTAGTTTTGAGTACAGTATCGGTCCTGGTTATTCATTTGCTGATCGCTTCGTTACTGATGCGGCTGGGAACGTGACAACTGAAGAAGAAAATGGTGTCGTTGTTCGTGGCGCATTGGCCTATGCATATACTATTTCTGAAACTGCTAAGTTCACACAGTCTTTCTCTACTGAAGTAGGCTCTGACAACACTAAATCACGTGCTGAAAGTGCGCTTAGTGCTAAAATTG
The DNA here is from genome assembly GCA_905479945.1 of uncultured Glaciecola sp. GTDB lineage: Bacteria > Pseudomonadota > Gammaproteobacteria > Enterobacterales > Alteromonadaceae > Glaciecola. The sequence continues at coordinate 105,357 of CAJQOP010000012.1, forward strand.
CAGGTGGCTTATCATTGAAAGTTGCAATAAAGTTTGACCACAACTCTGATGTAGCCGACGACCGTGATAACTTAGATACTGAAACTTCAGTGAACCTAGTTTACACTTTCTTCTAAACGTTATTAGTAAGCACATTGAGGTTTTACCCAAAGAAGAGCTGAGGGTTATCGCTCTTCCTGGGACTATCATCAAGCTCTGGGACTATCATCAAGCTCTGGCAGCAACCTAATATAAACGAAAGCGCCGAATCAAATTGATTATTTGATTCGGCGCTTTTTTATTTAGTGTAACAAACGGGTTTTTATGGTGCCTTCTATTGCTTCAAGTTGCTCAAATGCATCATCCGCGCGATCAGCTTCAACATCAACCACCACGTAGCCAATTTCTTCAGTGGTTTGCAAGTACTGCGCAGCAATGTTGATATTTTGATCAGCAAAGGCTTGGTTGATTTGTGTTAAAACGCCAGGACGGTTAACGTGAATATGCAGTAAACGCGAACGATTAATATGTGAAGGTAGTGACACTTCTGGAAAGTTCACTGCGGACAAGGTCGAACCATTATCGCTATATTTGGCGAGTTTACCTGCTACTTCAATACCGATGTTTTCCTGCGCTTCTTGAGTGCTACCGCCCACATGAGGGGTCAAAATAACATTATCAAATGCACGTAGCGGTGACTCAAATTCTTCTGAATTTGATTTTGGCTCAACTGGAAATACATCAATAGCTGCGCCGTTTAGCTGACCTGAATCCAATGCATTGACTAGGGCATTAATATCGATAACTGTGCCGCGCGCTGCATTGATTAAAATCGCGCCTTGTTTCATGTATGACAACTCTTTTTCGCCGATCATATTTTGTGTATGCGGCGTTTCGGGCACATGCAGTGATACAACATCAGAAGTGCTTAATAGTTGCTTTAGTGATTTAACTTGAATTGAGTTACCTAATACAAGCTTATCTTCAATATCATAGAACTTTACTCTCATTCCCAAATGCTCAGCTAGGATGCTTAACTGGGTGCCTATGTGGCCGTAACCAATGATGCCTAGTGTTTTGCCGCGGGCTTCATAAGAACCAAGTGCAGATTTGTCCCATTCGCCTCGATGTGCCTTGGCGTTTTTAGCTGGAATTCCGCGCAATAAAATAATAATTTGGCCTAAGACTAGTTCAGCAACAGAGCGCGTATTCGAGAACGGCGCGTTGAATACAGGGATGCCGCGGATCAAGGTTGCTTTTAAGTCAACTTGATTGGTCCCAATACAAAAACAACCCACGGCTACTAATTTTTTCGCCGCTGAAATCACGTTTTCATTTAATTGCGTTCTTGAGCGTATACCAATGAAATGTACATCTTTCACTTTTTCAATTAGTTCGTGTTCAGGCAAGGATGTTTTTAAGGTTTCAATGTTGGTATATCCATTCTCTCGCAAGGTTTCTACTGAGCTTGGATGCAGTCCTTCAAGTAAAAGGATTTTAATTTTTTCTTTTGGGAGAGACACTTTAGTCATTGAGTAAAACCTTAACGCAAGAGATAATATATTCAGACATCTAGACGTCTGTTGAAGTTGGGTGAGCAATATACCAAATAATAAGCCGACTTCACAGTGTTTTATCTTAGGTTTTTATCACACCACTTTCAGTTCCGGTTAGCACAAAGTCGGCACAGCGGTTGGCAAATAACCCATTAGTTACAACACCGACAATGTTGTTTAAGATTTTCTCAAGTTCAATCGGGTTAAGGATCTCCAAATTATGGACATCTAAAATCACATTGCCGTTGTCGGTTACGACACCTTGGCGATAAGCCGGATCGCCACCTAGTTTAACAATCTCGCGGGCAACATAAGAACGTGCCATCGGAATGACTTCAACAGGTAGTGGGAATTTGCCTAAAATTGGCACATGTTTAGTATCATCAATAATACAAATGAAGGTTTTTGCTACTGCAGCAACTATTTTTTCGCGTGTTAACGCTGCGCCACCACCTTTAATCATATGCTTATGTTCAGTAATTTCATCGGCGCCATCTACGTATATGTCTAAGACATTGACGGAGTTTAAATCAAAAACCTCAATACCTAATTTTTGTAAACGTTGCGTTGATGCGTCAGAACTAGAAACCGCTCCCGCAATATCATCTTTCTTGCTTTCTAAAGCATCAATAAAGAAATTGACGGTGGAACCGGTGCCTACTCCTACAATACTGTCACGTTCTACGAACTCTAAAGCTGCTTCTGCCGCGGCTCTTTTCTTTTGATTCTGGTCCATGCTTGTTCCCTTTAATTGAGACTCGCACTCTTTAGTTAAGCAACGAATGAATATGCAAATTTATTTGTCAAATTTAGTCTGAAACCCGGCACAATACAAAGGTTTTAACGAAAAGAATGTAGTTTACTTGATGTTAGTATATGTGGCAGCGGAATATCCCAATGTTCAATGGGTAATTCAGCAGTCTCTTGTATATCATGTGCCAATCCAATAAGAGTAGGTTTTGCGTGAACTTCTGTTCGACCTAAACTAGCTAAAGTTCGATCATAAAAGCCGCCTCCCATACCTAATCTGTTACCTTTCAGATCGAATGCAACGAGCGGTGTAAACAAAATATCCAATGCACTAATAGGACAAATAAATCGTGAATCCAATTTGGGTTCATATATGCCGAAATGGTTGCAAATCATTGGAGTGCTAGCTGTATATTGCTGAAACAACAAATGCCCTTTGCTGAACGGATGTATTACAGGGACATAAACACTAGCTTGCTTTGACCATAAATAGTCGATAAGTGCTCGAGTATTAATCTCACCATTAAACGATAAGTAAAGTGCTACCTTCGTTGCATGTTCAAAAAGCGGAGATTGTTTGTATTGTTGAACCAGTGCGCAAGCAGCACTAGTCTGTTGCTCTGTGCTTAGAGCCAAGCGTTTGTCTCGAAACGCTTGGCGTATACCTTGTCTTGTTTGAGCTTTAGTAGTCAAGTTTAGGGCAATGCTTAAAGCGCATAAGTATCAATAAACAAGTCAGTTATTCGCGGGTGATCTACGTTGGTTGCAACGAAAATGCTAGAGGCTTCTAACCAATTAGGGCTTGTGGTAGAGCCAAAAGGTGCGAAGCTAGTTTGCCCTTGATTCAATTTATCAGTAGAAACGCGCACATTGCCTTCAGTCATCTCAAATAATGATGGATCAACAATATAAGCTATAGGGAAGGCGTCATGGAAATAACATTGACGTGTCTCTTTGCCCTCAGAATAAAAGTCCATGTAAAATCTTGCTGCTTTCTCAACAAAACCACCAAGCAAGGGGTTTTTCTCGGCTAATATAGTGGTGAAGTTCGGAGCAAACGGCAAATCATAGGTCACATCTAAGCCAAATAAATTTAACTTCCAGTCGGCAGCAAATACGATCTCGGCAGCATAGGCGTCATTCCAAATATTAGCTTCGGCGACAGGCGTTACATTACCGGGCACGAAAGCCGCACCGCCCATTACGTTAACGGCTTTGATGAGTTTTGGTAGTTCCGGCTCTAAACGTAAAGCTAATGCTAGGTTACCCAACGGGCCGACGGCAACAATGGTAATTTCGCCCGGGTACTTTCTAGCCATTTCAACAATAAACTCTGCTGAGCTTCGCGGGTCGATTTTTCCTACAGGAGCAGGGTGATTGATATTACCAAAACCATCATCACCATGCACAAAGTGTGCGTATCCCGACTCAGGCCCAACCCAAGGCATCGCGACGCCTTTACACACAGGAATATCAAATTTTGCCAATTCGCATAGGCTCAATCCATTTTTTGCGGCCATTGTTGCTGGCACATTACCAAATACGGTAGTAAGGCCTAATACCTCAATGTCAGGTGATTGAAATGCGAAAAAAATTGCCATTGCATCATCAATGCCAGGGTCTGTATCTAAAATAATCTTGTGTGTCATAGTTGTCTCTATTCTAGTTATTATGAATATTCGCTAATAGCGAAGAAGCTATATTATACTTTTAGAAGCGTTGACGAAATGTCATTTCGTGACGATATGATTGGTCACGTTTTAAGCATCGCGTTTTTAGGTGACTATTCGGTTTATTTAGTTTGAAATTCAGCGTGATTGCAAAAATTGATTAACTTCTTCAACACTTGGTATTGAAGGAGCTGCGCCCGACTTCATTACGGCCAATGCTGAAGCCGCACAGGCATATCTGAGCGCATCCGCTATTTCTTGGTTTGCTTGATATGCAGCAAGGAAGAAACCAATAAATGTATCTCCAGCGGCAGTCGTATCTACTGCGTCAACCTTAAAGGCGTCGCAAAATGTTTCGTTAGCGCCCTGGATAAACCAAACACCTGCTTTACCCAAAGTAAGTATTACTTGAGTTGTTGGGTAGCTCGATTTTAGTGATTTTTTTATAGCTTCAACATCGTTTTTGCCGGTGAGTTGTTCAGCTTCAACTTCGTTAACAATTAATAGTGATAGTTTATTTAATGGCAAATTATTAACGGCTTCGGTCATTGGAGCTGGATTAAAGGCGATGTTTAGCCCACGTTTGTGAGCCTCTTCAATAATCTCACCAATGGCATTGGTTTCGTTTTGTAATAGCACCCAGTCATCGGGTTTTGCCGCAGCTAAAGCGTTAGCTATGTGGTCTTGGCTTAATGTCTGATTGGCACCACCAAATAAGATGATGTTGTTTTCTGCATCTGGTGTTACTTGAATGATTGCGTGTCCTGATGCAACATCGGCCATTTCACGTACAAAGTCGCAATTTACTCCAGCTTCCTTCATTTGATCCACAAAACTGCGGTCAGACGCACCAATAGCACCAACATGCTTAACTTGATTATTCGCTTTTGCCAATGCAATAGACTGATTTGCGCCTTTGCCACCTAAAATTGATTGGTAGCTTTTAGAAGATAGAGTTTCGCCGGGCTGCACGAAGTGGGGAACCGAGTACACGTGGTCTATATTTATTGACCCAAAGTTAAACACCGCCATGGATATGCCTTGTAGATTCAAATGTTCAATATGAAATGGTGCTTCCCAAAATGTCGCTATACACTTTTCGTCCGTGTGCCGACAAGGACACGGTGGAGGTATCTACATTACCTCAGGTTTCTCGATACGGGTCGAGCTTACACAATAGTAATAGTGTCAACTTCCGAAGTTTTAAGCATCGGCCAGGAACATGAAATGTACTTACAAACATCCCAGGAAGCATTGCACCCTAACGATTTCGGTAGGGGGAAGTAATGTTACATGAAACTGACTTGCGAATGAAGTGTTTCTGGGTACAGTTTATCTTTAAGTTGTCGAGCCCTGCTTAAATGCCAGCGCCTGCTGTTCAAATGGATGCGTTTACATGTGCAAAAAAGATACTTCTATTACTGGGCATTTCCAATGTAATATTCCACTTTGAGTACCTATTTGTTAGGATAGCACCTTACCGACCAAAGGATGAATTCGTGTCAAATACTTCTAAAGATTATGAATCTTTTTCTACCATGCTTTCACAAGAAAGCATCATTGTTGACGCCGCTGAAGTACAAGGCATTTTATGTGGCATGTTAGCCGGTGGTATGACTGCTAACGACCAATCTTGGATTGAAGCGTTGAGTGATGTTGTTAATCAGGGCGATGGCTTTAGTGGCGTCGCAAAATCGGAGATTGTGAGTTTATTTAATGAAATTTGTCAGCAGTATGTTGACCCAGAATTTGCATTAGCTCTTTGCTTGCCCGACGATGCTTCTCCTATTAATGAGAGAGGTACTGCACTATTGGGTTGGGTTAATGGGTTTTTGTTAGGCTTTGGATTACATCAAGCTGACTTAACGGGCTGTTCAGCTGATGTTAAAGAAGCACTCGAAGACTTCACCGAAATAGCTCGCATGGATGAGGAGATGAGCGAAGACGAAGAGTCAGAGCAGGCCTTGTTCGAAGTGATGGAATACGTTCGAATTACAGCGATGCTATGCTTCAATGAGTTGGGTAAATCACCCTTAGAATCTGAAAGTAAGACTAATTCAGTACATTAAGCGTAATAGTTAACATACACATATTGTTATTTCGAAATTTATACGGAATTGTCGATTCAGCTATATTGGCATACACCACGTTGCCCCGATGAATGGTAAATGCACGTTTGCAACACACTACTTGGTTTTTAAGTGAAGGATTAACTACTCATAATGACAATTTCTGTTTCTGAATACGAACAACGTCGAACTCGACTTTTATCTCAATGTGAACCAAACAGTATCTGTATTATTGCAGCACATAGTTTAGTCACCAGAAGCAACGACACTGAATACGTCTTTCGTCAAAATAGCGACTTTTGGTATTTAACAGGCTTCAATGAGCCTGATGCCTTTTTGATTTTGTCTAACAGCCCTAGAGCTAAAGCGTCATCAATAATATTTGTTCAACCTAGCGACCCACATGCAGAAATTTGGCATGGAAGACGTTTGGGTGTCAGCGAGGCGGCAGATAAACTCGGTATTGATGCCGCGCTTGATGTTGACGATATTGATGAGCACCTCACTGAATTGATTGATGGTCATGTTCATCTATACTTCTCTTTTGATGCTGAACCTCGTGTTGAGTCAATAATTAATATGTCACTGGCAGAGTGCCGCAACGCGCCGAAGCAAGCTAAATTAGCACCTTCAACAACACATGATATTCAACCTTTATTACATGCTATGCGTTTAATTAAGTCCGAGGCTGAAGTAAAGGTCATGCAGCAAGCCGCTGATATTTCGGCAATGGCACACGTGCGTGCAATGTTATTTAGTCAAGCGGGCAAGTTTGAGTATCAACTAGAAGCTGAAATTCATCATGAATTTGCTATGCAAGGAGCTCGAAACCCAGCCTACGGCACCATAGTAGGAAGCGGCGAAAACGCGTGTATTTTGCACTACACTGAAAATGCAGATGAATTGACGGAAGGAGACTTGGTACTCATTGATGCGGGTTGCGAATTAACAGGCTATGCAGCTGATATCACACGCACATTTCCTGTGACAGGCCGCTTCAGTGATGTTCAAAAAGAACTCTATCAACTCGTTCTTGATTCTCAGAAGGCTGCATTGAAATTACTCGTGCCGGGAAATACGATTTCACAAGCTATGCAAGCTTGTGTGCGAGTGATTGTTGAGGGGCTGCTTGAACTTGGCATACTAAATGGTTCAGTAGAGGCGAATATTGAACAAGAAACCTGGCGCAAATATTTCATGCATGGTTTAGGGCATTGGTTAGGCTTAGATGTGCATGATGTTGGGATTTATAAAATTAATGGTAATGATCGTCCTCTTGAAATTGGTATGGTTATGACCGTTGAGCCCGGTTTATATATTCCCAAAACTGCCAATGTTGTTGAGAAATTTAAGGGTATTGGGATCAGAATTGAAGACGATATTGTGATTACTCAAGAAGGTAACCATGTTCTCACTAGCAAGGTACCCAAAGAAATCAGTGAAATTGAATCGTTGATGGCGAACTAAATGGTAATTACCGATTACGATATTGTTATTGCCGGAGGCGGTATTGTAGGCTGTGCCGCGGCTTTAGCTTTGTCGAAAAAGACCGATTACTCGATAGCGGTTATCGAAGCTTTTGAACCCAAAACGGTTGGGCTTCTCGCCGCTGGGCTAGATAACGCTGTGCTCAAGGACGCAGAGCACCCGAGTTTTGATGCACGGGTTGTTGCCTTAGCTAGAGAATCCTTTGATCAACTTCAACAGTTTGGCGTTGAGATGGTCACACGTGATCAGTCCGGTCAAGTTGACAAAATTAATGTTAGTTTTTGTCCAATAAAGCAAATTCATGTTTCTGATCGCGGTCATTTAGGTCAAGTGCAAATGCAGCGCAGTAATTATGCGCACAGCAGCTATGAGCACAGCAGCTATGCGCACCGCAGCCATGAGCAATCCAATTATGAGCACAGCAGCAATGAGAAAAGCTCTATTGATGAAGACTTGGGTTACGTCGTATCGCTTTCTGAGTTAGGAGAGCAGATTTTAAAACAGCTTCAACAAACTGATGTGGATTATTTGTGTCCTGAAAGTATACAGTCGGTTGATAGGCATTTAGAACACACTGTATTAAGCTTATCTAATTCTGAAATAAGCACTAAACTGGTGTTAATTGCGGAGGGGGGACAATCACCTTCAAGGCAACTATTCGGTTTAGCAGGTGAAACCACGCAATACGATCAAACCGCAATTATCGCCAATATCATTACTCAATTGCCGCATAATAATCGTGCATTTGAACGCTTTACTTCACAGGGGCCAATTGCACTTTTACCGATGCAAACACAGGCAGGGAATCAAATGTCGCTGGTTTGGACCTTAGATAGTGAAAAAGCCGACGGGGTTTTGGCCATAGAGGAAACCGCATTTTTGCAAAAACTGCAAAAACTTTTCGGTGATAAATTAGGTTCTTTTAAAGCAGCGTCGCCCCGATACTCTTATCCACTGTCTTTAATGCAGGTAAAAGACTTCGCAGCGCATCGAGTAATATGTTTGGGTAACGCTGCGCAGAGCTTACACCCGATTGCTGGGCAAGGATTTAACTTAGGCGTGAGAGATATTGACGGCCTCCTTGATGTGCTTGCGTCGCAAAGTAATAACAATGACAGTGACAGTGACAATGACAATGACAATGACAATGACAATGACAATATTGATCCTGGTTCATTCAAGGTGACTCGAGCATACAAAACTCGACGCGCCAACGACAAGGCCAGTGTTATTAATGCCACTGATACTTTGGTAAATGTGTTTTCAAATCAGCATTTCCCTTTGGTTGTAGGTCGGAACTTGAGTTTGATGATGCTAAATCACAATCCGGAATTAAAAAACATATTGGCGAGCTTCGCCATGGGAGAGCGTTAGTTGAGCTTGGTTAATGTAGATATTGCTATCGTTGGAGCTGGTATTGCGGGTCAAACATTAGCCCTTGCTTTAGCGCAGCATGATTTTTCAATAGCGGTAATTGATGCTAATGAGATATCACAAAATATCGGTAGCGAATTTTCTCCTAGAGTCAGCGCTATTAGTAAAGCCAGCCAGAGAATATTTGAGCGCCTCGATGCATGGCATAATATTAAGCGAATGCAAGCGTACACCGACATGCAAGTTTGGGAGGATCAAGCTTTTGGACGCATCGAGTTCTCAGCTAATGACAATAAGGTCGATAACCTTGGTCACATTATCGAGAACAGTTGTCTAACCCAAGCTTTGTTTGAAACGATCCAGCAAGTTAAACAAATTCAGTTATTTCCATCACAAAAGATAACGGCGATTAATCGCAGCGATGATCAACAATTCATTAATCTTGAAAACGGCCAAATGATTACGGCTAAACTTATCGTGGGCGCTGACGGAGGCAATTCATTCGTGCGCAGAAGTGCTAATTTCGCGCTTACTTTTTGGGACTATGATCATATTGCAATCGTTGCTAATGTCAGAACTGAGCTAGCGCATTGCTTGGCCGCACGGCAAGCATTCACGCCAACTGGTCCACTCGCTTTTTTACCACTTTCAGATCCAAATGCATGTTCAATTGTGTGGTCGCAAGATACTGCAGAGGCGCAAAGATTGCTTAGCCTTTCTGAAGCTGAATTTTGCAAAGCACTGCAAGTTGCGTTAGACAGTCAACTAGGTAAATGTGAGTTATTGAGCAAACGCTTTAATTACCCATTAAAAATGCAGTATGCGAAGCAGTGGGCTGACAATGGCATTGTGCTAGTTGGAGATGCGGCACATACAATCCATCCATTGGCAGGCCAGGGCGCAAACCTTGGCATATTAGACGTAGCTGCATTGGCTCAAGAGTTAGGCCGTTTAAAACAGTCTGGGAAAGCATTTCATACTAAACGAGCCTTGCGACCATATGAGCGCTGGCGAAAAGCTGAAGCAGCAAAAGTAGTGGCAACAATGGAAGGTTTTAAACGTTTATTCAGCGGCAGTGATCCTGCGCTAAAGCTAGCTAGAAATGCAGGTTTAGCTGCAGCCAATTCGATATCACCAATTAAACGTTTCTTTATTGAGCAAGCAGTAGGCAGTGCTGGAAAGTTACCAGATTTAGCTAAGTAAGCTGTATTGTGCATAAAAACCAAACGTAATCACCATCAGTTAGGTCATCGGGGCCACCGAAATTAATTCGAAAGTTAATCGCGATCCACGCTTGGCCCCAGATTTGTTTGGTAATTAGAAATAATGACGACGTAAACACGACGACTTTAATTCTGTTTTGCGCTGTCTACCATTTCTCTTACGTCTTTTAGCAAGGCTTTTGCATCATATACAATACCGTCTTTAATCGTGTAATCGACACCACCTTTACGCGTTGGTTGATTGTTTTCGTCAAGCTGATAATGCCCTGTGCCATAAAGTACTTTAAAGTTACGTAGTGGATTTTCTTTAATAATAACCATATCGGCTAACTTACCAATGCTAATTGACCCAATCTGGTCTTCCATCCCCAGAGCTTCGGCACCATTTAAGGTAGCAGATTGAATAACTTCGTAAGGATTAAAACCAGCTTCACGCAGCAATTCTAATTCGCTAATGTAGCCAAAACCGTAGATTTTGTAGATATAGCCTGAGTCAGATCCTGTTGTAACGCGTCCCCCATGATTTTTGTAGTCGTTTAAAAACTGCATCCATAATCTATAGTTTTCTTTCCAAGAAATTTCTTCATCAGTGGTCCAATCAAACCAGTAGGAACCATGCGCATAGCGGCTAGGTTTGAAGAACTCCCATAACGTAGGCAATGTATATTCTGCATGCCAATCAGCGTTGCGTTCGCGCATTAAGTCGCGACTGGCTTGATAAATTGTCATTGTGGGGTTAATGGTAAAATCAAGCTCAATTAATTCATCTCGTACTGCGTTCCATTTTTCGGAGCCTTTAGGTGCCGCTTGTTTCCAGAGCTTACCCGCTTCCGAGAATCTATCTTGTTCGTTGTTGTAGTTATAGCTTGCAGGGTAGTTTTGGATGGTTTGCGATTCAAATAAAGCTTCAGGTAAGCCATACCAATGCTCCATAGTGGTAAGACCCAACCTTGCTGAATCAAGCACGTTCAAGCTCATTACGTTCAACTGGGCATGGTGCATCATTGTGCCTAAGTTTTGTTTTTTTGCTTCATCTAGCGCGGCTTCCATAACTTTGGGAGTGCCGCCAAAAAACTTTATACCCTTAGCACCTTGTTTAGCTGCTTTTTTTATCCAATTTCTTGCTTGCTTAGCAGTGAAAATAGGCTCGTCGCTACCCATGCCAAAGCCTAAGTAAGGTATAATGCGTGGAGCGACAATAGTGTTTTCTTTACTGCGTTCAACATGGTCTAGTACCCAATCCAAACCATTGAAACTACCGGGTTCGCGCACAGTGGTTATGCCGTGACCTAACCATAGTTTGAATACATATTCTGCTGGAATGTTGTCAGCAGAGCCGCCAATGTGTCCATGCATGTCAATAAATCCCGGCATCACGTAGTAACCTGTTAATACCATTTCCTTGTCGCCATCACGTAATTTAGGGCGCCTATCTGATTTAATTGGCACGCCAGGATGGCCAACATCAACTATATTAGTAATGCGGTTTTTCTCAATTACGATGTCCACAGGGCCGCGAACAGGCGCGCCCTCACCATTTATAATGTTTACAGCGCGCAAAATCAGGCGGTTATAAGGGCCTTCACCTTCATTTGTTTGCTTGTTTGGCGCAGAAGCACCTGGTGCAGATATCGCCGCAGATGAGACTAGGCTTAAGCTAATGATTATTGTGCTGATTAAGGCTGATTTTTTTGAAAAAATTGACGTGAATTTATTGAACATGGATCCCTGCCGTTTTTATTTATTTCCGATATTATACGATTAAAAAGTGAAATGTTCATGAAGCGTTTTCAACAAGCGCCAATAAAAAGCTAAATAGGTGAGGGAAGTTTCAATTTCTAGCGATGATAATATGCTTGCACAATTGGCAACAAAATACATTTGGTGGAGCGCTCATTGGGTTTTATCAAGCTGAAGTGTTGCTATGTGAAGACGTATAACAATTAAACAGATACAATTCAGATTATAGAATAATAGGGCAGATGAAATGAACATAGCTGGTAAATATGCTGCACCATTTGTTGGCGACAATCTTTATGCCGATGTTTACGAAGTGCACGGGAAACGCAGCTCACAACCAGCATTCAAAGATTGTGTTAACCGCCAGAGATAGAAATGGTAGAGACTTAATAGCAGACAAAAAATGAGTAGTAATGTGACCCCAGTTAACGTTAGCGTGCCTTTCAATGACAAGCGGCTTTTATTAAAGGCCCTCTCATGCAGTGTCATTTTACTATCCTTCCTGTGTTTACTGGTTTTGCTAAAAACACCAGAAAGTAGCCCTTATAAATTGACAGGTTTTACGATCGCTATTGCTTTTTTGGGCCTTTTCTCGGTCTACTATTGGACATCTTACCTGCATTCAAAACGAAATTATTTACACATTAATGAAAACCGCATATCTTGGGTAAATAAATATCAAAAGGCTAGTGTGAAATGGTCGTTTATTAGAGAAGTCAATATTGTTGACCTGTCACAAAAATTCGGCCGCTCAAAATATGTTGTGTACGATTTTGTTTTGGATGCGCGTGAATCTGCACTACCAAGTCCAATGACGTTATATGCCATTGATTACCAAATAACTCATCCTGAGTTGCTAGAGTTAATTGAGCAAGCAGCTAAAAAATATAATTTCCAAGTGATTCTAGAACGAATTTAGTTTGACTAGATTAAACCGTTTCGTAAATATCCAAACTATTTTAAGGAGCTTTTATGCTCGTACAGCTTACCCAAATTGAATGTCGCGTGATTGGCGTTTTGTTAGAAAAAGAAAAGACGACGCCCGATCAGTACCCTTTAACACTTAATGCGCTGACGCTTGGTTGTAATCAAAAAAGCAATCGCGAACCTGTAATGCAACTAACTGAATCTGAGGTACAAAATACGCTTGATGATCTGCGTGATAAAAACCTCACTTTTGAAGTCAGCGGTTCTGGTAGCCGTGTATTAAAATACAAGCACCGCTTTTGTAACACAGAGTTTAATAGTTTGAAATTTACCGAACAACAAGTGGCTATGATCTGTGTGACCCTATTGCGCGGTGCTCAAAGCCCTGGGGAATTGAGAACTCGAACTAGTCGGCTGGCTGAATTTGGCAATGTAGAAGATGTAGAGGCGGCACTTTTATCACTTATCGAGGAAAGTGCTGATCATAGCGGCGAAAAAATAATGGTCAAACTGGCACGTGAGCCAGGAAAAAGAGATTCTCGTTACGCCCATCTATTTAGCGGTGCGCCATCAATTATGATTGCAAATGAAGCAAACAGTGCAGCGGTATACAAGCATGATTTAAATATTCAGAATGTGAACGATGTGGGGTCGAGTAGCGCGGATAAAGCTAGAATAGAAAGCTTGGAAATACAGGTAACGGCCTTAACTCAAGAAGTTAGGGCTATCAAGGAAGCACTAGGGCTGTAGTTTACACTAGACTGTTTTTGAAATTAGTTGGCGTGGGTACCTGCTATCGTTTTTTGGCTATCACCAAGACGCTGTTGTTATAAATAGTTAGGGATCCTTAACCAATCCTAGAACGAATATAATCTGCTAAGGTTTTACTTATCTGTGGGTGCTGCGTGTCTTGATTAAACAAACATATTTTGATTTTTCCTAATGGCGGTAATCGCTTATTTTTCAAAATATCGAGTTCCGGAGGCACACTGCTTTTGGCTAAAGCGGTAACTCCTAGGCCTTGCTTTATTGCCGCAATGAGGCCGTATAAATCGGCGTTGGTGTAACTGATTTTCCAAGCGTTGGTTTGCTGCTTTAGTCGCTGAATAACGCGTGAGCGGTATATACATCCGTCGGGAGCAAGCACTAAAGACAATTTATTGGAATTTAACGCTTGCTTTGCATCGCCAACCCAAACCAGATCATCTTCTATGAGTAGCTCTCCTTCGATGGGATCTTCAGGGTTTACTAAAGCCAATATAAGATCGAAATTATTGCGATTTGCGGTGTTAAGTAACTGACGGCTCAGTGCGGAAGTCACGTCTAGTGAAACGTCGGGATAACGGACGTTAAATTCACCTACGATACTAGGCAACAAGCGTGAGGCAAACTCGCCGGGGATGCCAAGTCGTAAACGTCCCCGCAGTTGACCATCTTCTACGCGTCTAAAAATGTCATCATTAATAGCCAGCATCTGTTTGGCTTGGTCATAAAGCCATTGACCGTCAGCATTTGCTTGGTAACGCTGACCTACTTTGTCGAAGAGCTTTTTACCTAATTGCCCTTCTAGTTTTTTGATTTGTAGGCTAACAGCAGGCTGCGACCGACCCAAAAGCTCGCCAGCCTTGTTATAGCCGCCCAACTCGATGATCGTGACGAAAGTGCGTAGGTTGTCTAATGATAGTTGTTTCATTTTTTTCTCGTTTTGGCGTCGAAGCCACCTATACGCTTCTTGATTGTTGCGAGAAGAATGAGGTTCTTCTACTTTTCTTCTTAGTGCCTCCTGCTTAACCCTGTGCTCAATATCTAGTTATCAGTAGTTTAAATGCATTCTATCGAATACATTTAAAAAGTAAATGTATTCATTAGCACTTTTAATTAGATATTATTGCTTTCACTTCATATACTCAGTGAATAAATTTCTAAGATGAGATACTTCAATATGAACACAACAGCTCTTTACAATGCCCACATCAAAGCAGGCGCGAAGATGGTTGATTTTTTTGGCTGGGATATGCCGATTAACTATGGTTCACAAATTGAAGAACATAATGCTGTGCGCCAGGATGCCGGTATGTTTGATGTATCTCACATGACGATTGTTGATGTTGAAGGCTCACAGGCCAAAGATTATTTGCGCTATTTATTAGCAAACGATGTTAATAAACTGCAGCAAAAAGGCAAAGCTCTATACAGTGGCATGCTGAATGAAGAGGGTGGTGTTGTTGATGACCTTATCGTTTATCATTTTGAGTCAACTAACTATCGCTTAGTGGTTAACTCAGCAACAAAAGAAAAAGACTTAAATTGGTTGAATAAAATTGCCACAGGCTTTGACGTTTCAATAACAGAGCGTGATGAATTCGCTATGATTGCAGTTCAGGGCCCGAACGCACAGGCTAAAGCACAGAGTCTCTTCTCTGCAGCACAAAAAGAAGCGGTTGAAGGTATGAAGCCGTTCTTTGGTGTTCAAGCCGAAGACTTATTTATCGCAACTACGGGTTACACAGGCGAAGCGGGCTATGAAATTATGGTTCCCGTTGCGCGAGCTGAAGAGTTTTGGGATCAATTATTAGCATCAGGTGTCGTGCCTTGTGGTTTAGGTGCTCGTGATACATTGCGTTTGGAAGCGGGTATGAATTTGTATGGGCAAGATATGAATGAAACAGTTTCGCCGCTTGAGGCAAACATGGCTTGGACAGTCACATGGGAACCTGCAGAACGTGATTTTGTTGGCCGCAAAGCCTTAGAAGCACAAAAAGCAGCTGGACATCAGAAGCTTGTTGGCTTAGTTATGACCGAAAAAGGTGTTCTTCGTGCAGGTTTGAAAGTGATCGCAACAGGTGGCGAAGGCATTATAACTTCAGGTACATTTTCACCAACCTTGGGTCATAGTGTGGCTATGGCGAGAGTACCTGCTGACACTGACATTGGAAGCACTGTTGAAGTCGAAATGCGCAAAAAATTAGTCACGGTAAGGGTTGTAAAACCAAGCTTTGTTCGTAACGGCAAAAGCGTTTTATAATCTAAGTAGACCATTAATTGGTTTATTAAAGATGAATTGCTGTTTAAAATACAGCGTAGTAAAAATTATTTAGTTTAACTATTTCAATTACTTAACAATAGCTAGGAAACATAATGAGCAATATACCAACAGAATTACGATATGCCAGTACTCATGAGTGGGTTCGTTCAGAAGGTGATGGCGTATTTACCGTAGGCATTTCTGAGCATGCACAAGACTTGCTTGGAGATATGGTGTTTGTTGACTTGCCTGACGTAGGTGATGCTGTCACTACAGGTGATGATTGTGCAGTTGCAGAGTCGGTTAAAGCGGCTTCTGATATCTACGCGCCTATTACAGGTGAAGTTGTTGAAGTAAATGAGCAGCTAGAAGATTCGCCTGAGTTAGTTAACTCGGATGCTTTTGGTGACGGTTGGATGTTTAAAGTGAAAGCTGAAGACCCCGATGAAGTCGAAGGTTTACTCGATGCTGAAGCATACGCTGCGTCAATCGCCGACGAGTAGCTTTTATTTAATTAACAATTAGCTTTTACGCTAAATTAATTAATAAAGCGCATTAATATTATTGTTCAAACCTAGCTTCTGCTTTTGTTGAAGTTAGGTTTTGTTTTTCCAAAATTTTGTTTTTAGGTCGCCGTTTATGAATAATACAAATACACCCGCGTCGCTGTTAGATTTAGAACAGCCGAACGATTTTATTCGCCGCCATATTGGTCCGGGTAAGGTTGAAATGGAAGAAATGTTGTCGTTCATAGGCGCTGATTCATTAGACGACTTGATGAAGCAAACAGTGCCCGCGCGTATCCGATTGCCTGAACCCCTTAAAGTAGGCGAAGCGAAGACAGAAGTGAATGCACTGGCTGAACTCAAAGCGGTTGCAAGTAAGAACGTGATCAACCGTTCATTCATTGGTATGGGCTACAGCAATACACATACACCTAACGTGATTTTGCGTAATGTATTGGAAAATCCAGGTTGGTACACGGCTTATACGCCTTATCAGCCAGAGATCGCACAAGGTCGCTTGCAAGCTATTTTAAACTTCCAGCAAGTCACCATTGATTTAACAGGCCTGCCACTGGCGTCTGCATCATTGCTGGATGAAGCTACCGCTGCCGCCGAAGCAATGGGCTTAGCTAAGCGTGTATCTAAAAACAAAAAATCAAATAGCTTTTTCGTTTCCAAAGGTGTGCACCCGCAAACCTTAGACGTAGTAAAAACACGAGCAGAAATGTTTGGCTTTGAATTGATTGTCGGGGATGCATTGGAAGCTGCGCAGCACGATGTATTTGGTGTGTTGTTGCAATACCCTAGTTCAAGCGGTGAAATTAAGAACATCACTCAAATTATTGCCGACGTTCAGGCTAAAAAAGGTATTGTTGCTGTCGCGTCAGACCTAATGGCCTTAACCATGCTAACACCTCCAGGCGAGCTAGGCGCTGATGTTGTGCTGGGCAGTGCCCAACGTTTTGGCGTACCTATGGGTTACGGCGGTCCTCATGCTGCATTCTTCGCTACACGTGATTCATATAAGCGCTCATTGCCGGGCAGAATTATCGGTGTCTCGAAAGATACACGCGGACGCCCAGCATTGCGCATGGCCTTGCAAACACGTGAGCAACATATTCGTCGTGAGAAAGCCAATTCTAACATTTGTACAGCGCAAGTATTACTAGCCAATATGGCATCGTTTTACGCGGTGTATCACGGTCCAGTGGGTTTGAGCACGATTGCCAACCGTATTCACCGTTTTGCCGACATATTAGGTGCAGGCCTACAGAGCAAAGGCGCTGTTTTGGCACATGATACTTGGTTTGACACCCTAACTGTAAAGGTTTCAAACAAAGACGCTATAGTGCAAAAAGCACTAGATAAAGGCATGAACCTGCGAGCCGATCTTGCAGGTACTGTGGGCATCAGTTTAGATGAAACAACCACACGCCAAGACATCCTTGATTTGTTCGACGTGTTGCTTGGTGAAGGCCATGGCTTAAGTGTTGAAACGCTTGATGCGCAAATTATTGAGAATGGTTCTACTTCAATTCCAGCAGAGTTAGTGCGCACAAGTGCATTTCTAAGTCATAAAGTATTTAACAGCTATCATTCAGAAACTGAAATGCTGCGCTATATTAAGTCTCTTGAAAACAAGGATTTAGCACTTAATCACAGCATGATTTCATTGGGTTCTTGCACAATGAAGCTAAATGCTGTTGCTGAAATGATACCCGTTACGTGGCCTGAATTTGGTCAACTTCATCCGTTCGCGCCAGTTAATCAAGCCTTAGGTTACAAAGAGATGATTGATGAGTTGAGCGATTGGCTAATTGATATTACTGGTTATGATTCATTGTCAATGCAGCCTAACTCTGGTGCTCAAGGTGAATATGCAGGCTTATTGGCCATTACTCGTTATCATGCAAGCCGCGGCGATAGCCACAGAAATGTATGTTTAATACCGCAGTCGGCACACGGAACAAACCCAGCTTCGGCGCAAATGCTGAGCCTAAAAGTGGTTGTAGTTAACTGTGATGCCAAAGGCAATGTAGATTTAGATGATTTGCGTGCGAAAGCCGAAGAAGTTAAAGACAACTTAAGCTGTGCAATGATCACATACCCTTCAACGCATGGTGTTTACGAAGAAGCAGTCAAAGAAATTTGTGACATTGTGCATGATTTTGGTGGTCAAGTTTATATGGACGGAGCCAATATGAACGCACAGGTTGGCGTAACATCGCCGGGCTTAATTGGTTCTGATGTATCACACCTTAACTTACACAAAACCTTCTGTATTCCGCACGGCGGCGGTGGTCCTGGTATGGGCCCTATTGGCGTGAAGGCGCATTTGGCACCATTCCTACCAAACCATACACTTATTAACGTTGAGGCAGGTGGTACCGGTGAAGATTTAGGCACTAACGGCGCTATTTCAGCGGCGCCATGGGGCAGTGCATCGATTCTTCCAATCAGCTATATGTACATCAAAATGATGGGCAGTGAAGGGCTGAAGAAAGCCACTGAAGTTGCCATTCTCAATGCTAATTATGTTGCGCAGAAGCTGGAAGGCCACTATCCGATTTTGTATAAAGGCAATAATGGCCGCGTAGCTCATGAATGTATTATTGACTTGCGTCAGTTAAAAGAGTCATCAAGCGTGACCGAAATGGATGTAGCCAAGCGTTTAAATGACTATGGATTCCATGCGCCAACAATGAGTTTCCCAGTTGCAGGTACATTAATGATTGAGCCTACTGAATCTGAAGCAAAAGTGGAGTTAGACCGATTCATTGAAGCAATGATTTGCATTCGTCAAGAAATAGCCAAAGTAGATTCAGGTGAGTGGGATGCAATTGATAATCCGCTGCATAATGCACCGCATACATTGGCTGATATATGTGATAACGATTGGAACCGTAGCTATGATCGCAAAGTAGCGGCTTATCCTGTCGAGGCTGTCGCTAAAGATAAGTTTTGGCCAACGGTGAATCGCATTGATGATGTGTACGGTGACAGAAACTTGATTTGTTCTTGTCCTGATTTGGATTCTTATCGAGATTTTGCTGAGTAGTGTCGATCTTAAATTAAGTTTGTGACTGTTTTAATATAGTTTGTGACTTTAATTAAGATTGTGACTAAATTTTGTAATGGTGCGCTAAAGCGCGCCATTTTTGTTCTAGTATAGTAAAATGTTTGAATTTATTCATAAAAACTAGGCTTTACCGGAGCTTTGAAAGCGAGAACTCTCGTTTAAAAATAAATGTATAAGGTTTTTCAGCGAGACCTTGGTTTGCGATAGCCACGATTTACTTTGGCCCTAATTGTATCCGTATTATTTTTCAAAAATTGTGACTTCCTAGCATAAAAATCATACTCACTTGAAACCGCAGAGCTACCTGATTTTAAATTTACGACTCGATAATGACCGGTATGATTGTGAGTAGAAAAAATGATGACATCGCCTGATTTCGTTGTGAATAATTTCACATCATGCTTATGTAATAAATCCCGAATCTCTTGCTTTGGGTGTTTAAATTGGTTAGCGAAATCTGCACTCGCTATTGCAATTTTGGGTTTTATTGTTTTAATAAATGAGGAGGTTGTGAAACCGTTATTAGCTCCATGATGTGCAAGAATCATGACATCTGTTTCTTGTCTGATAATTCTTTGCCTGCGGAGACCTGCGGCTATATTGTTACATTCAACATCTCCAAGACTTAAGACATTAAATGATCCCGATCGAAAATGTTTAATTGTTGAGTTATTATTTGAATTTCTAGCATCAAGGTATTTAGGATGACTTAACGTATCTTTATAGCCATATTTTTCAGCCGAGTTTAAAGTTGAAATGTACTCTGGTGTCACACTTACAGCGGTTTTAGTTCCCTGCCATCTAGAGTTATAAGCGCGTATTAATTTCAAGCTCTCCCGTCCTGAAACTGAGTGTGGTTTATATCCTGGATATTCAATTTTTTGGGGACTGAAATTAGATAGGATTTTTTCGAGTTGAGAGGGAGAGCAATGGTCTAAGTCCCATGATGTAATATGCAATGTATGTACTCTGTCCGTCTTACACAATGCTAATTCTTGTTTAATACTTGGCTCATTGACATCGTTATACCTTGCTTCTAGAAGAGTAAAATGTGTACCGTTGAAATATGAAAAAGACGAGCCAGCGTTACCTAGCTGGTATGCGCGAAAACGCGTCATTTTCTGTTTAATGGTCATTGTTAAACCTTACCATGATATTGAATTCATGAATTTGACAGTCTTTATGTTTTTTCCATGAGGTGTTTAGTGTCAAGTTTCTTGCTCTTCTGGATAATCCAGAGGTGTGCATGCAGACCAACCATCACGGTCTGGGGCGTTGTTTGAAGTGCAAATCCCCGCTGATTCAGTCGTAATTACTTTACCCTTTCTATGTATCATTGCTCTGACAACTGCCTTTTTGGGGTGGTGTTCATCTTCTTTTGATGCACTTATAATTGCAGTAAAGTTGGCATCATCACTATCAGGTCTGAATAGTGGTTTTTCGCCAAGCCATCGATCCAAGATTTCGGTTGATACGTTTCGCCTAGAACCATGATGAGGAACTTGAAAACGGTCTATCCCAGGTAATGTTAAGCTTACATACGGAGCATAATCGGCAGCCTCTGTTAATGAATCCCTTCCTGCATCGCCAGTGAGCAATATTTTGTGGCTATTTAGCATTGCATATTGCACTACGCTCATTTCATTTTCTGCTGAAGTAGATTCAGCAGAGAAGTTTTCGTCTCCCCACACAGCTGAAATCATATCGCTTATAGCTCTGCCGGCCTCATTTAGTAAGCTCAAAATACCGCCAAAGGGATTTTCATTCTTCGTGTGTTCTTCAGGAGTTTTATCAGATTCCACGATCAAATCGAGATATCGATTTTTGGTTGGTGCTAAAACTTTAAATTCGCCAATAACGGCACCTTGGAAAGGGTCTTTGATCGGAATGTTTTTGCGCAGCGCTATTTCTTCCAATGCGGCAAGGTTCGGGTAGAGTTCTTTCAACCTAGTCTTTAAGTTTTCGACGGATGTGAACCGTTTAAACCTATCTATTAATTCATCAGCATAAAGCCATGGTCTTAACATCCATAACTCACCCACAGCGAAGTCTTCTAAAATAGTTCTTAGCCCTCCGGCGTGATCGCCATCTGGATGAGTAGCCAGCACAAAGTCTATGTAATTAGGAGCATTGTAATACTTGTTGATATGGTCTTTTACTTTTTCACCGGTGCCTTGAAATCCACCGTCAACCACATGAATTCTTTGGGTGCCATTCTGCTGGTATCTTATACAAATAGCATCGCCACTCTTCTTCGATTCAACGTTCAAAAAATCAATTTCGTAAAAGTCATCCATTACTTATTTTCCTTGTTCTCATCAGAGAGGTTTGCATTTCTCGTTTTGTCGATTCCAAACAGTGATTTGCCTATTTCTTCTATCTTCGCTATAAATTTATCTACGTTTAAGCCGGCAAAAAATGCAAATGCATAGTAACCATAATTTCCCGCATCTGAGTCCTGTGAAGCGTCTAATACAACAAGTCCTGCTTTTAAGAATATGTAGGCTACAACACCACATATTAGGCTCGTGATTGGACGCAGGTAATACCAAACCTCCCAGGACTTAGTCCATCTATCGTGAACACAGCGATTCAGGTAGACAGACCGAAGACAGTATAAAATTCCGCCAACCGCAGAAATCATTGCACAACGCATGGCAAGATCTAGGGGCATAAATATCTCTGGTAATCCATATGCTTCAATACAAACAAATGCGATGGATATTAGTGCGAGGGTTATCAATAAGTAAGCGATTACGGATTTCATTAACTTTCCTTGTTTAAAGTTCGCCAGCGAAGGCTTTTTGGCTTAATGATGCAAAACATTTTTCTGATTGAGTAGCACTATGAATTAAGGTTTCCCTACTTCGGAGCGCCTTTTCTCTTATTAATGCGAATTTATTCTGTAAGGCGATAGGTGGCAATGGGATTGGAGTATCTAGAATCATAGATTGATTAACAAAAGGTAAATCCAAATGTGTTACGACATCGCGTATTGGAGAATGCATAAATGCATGAGCCAAGTAAAACGGGTTGTAAGCCTCGGTGTCTAAAACCCTAATAACTATCGCATTATCTGTCACCCAAGAAGGTCCATCTGTAATGTTGGTTATTGCGCATTGTTGACCAACCCGTCCTACCACTATTACCGGCTCATCGTATAAACATTCTGTAGCAAATCCGTTGATTCCATTACCACCATATATAGGTATTTGAGTCGGTTTATCCGATAAAACATTTGTACTTGATTTACCACTAGAAGCGGTCACGAATCCTCTACATCCTTGAAGTTGATAATCGGATTTTTTAGCTGGGATGTCACCAAACATATCGAGGAAGACGGTGCGGAGGAAGTCGTCGGCGAGTTGGATGGCTTGTTGGCGTTTGCGGCGGATGGCGTCGGCTTTGTCGAGTATGGCGGCGATGCGTTTTTGTTCGGGTAATGGGGGAAGGGGGATTTCACTCTCTTTAATTATTTTATCCGAAACAGCAGGATAGTTTGCCCCGGTTGCCTTTTTGGTCATATCACTAATAAAAGCGCTACTCTGTACCCAATAGTACAAATATTTACTATTTATAAGTTGCTCAATTGGCGACAGCACACAATAACCTGTAGAAGCTGTAGCTCCATCAAATTTTTCTGTCACCAAGGCTATGCCATTCAAATTAGGTCTAACTGTAGATACTAAAATATCCCCTGCCTGAACAACTTGCCTAGCTCTGCTAGGTGCTTCGTTTGGCAATATAGATGAAACACTATTGTCAACAATGCACTTTTTGTCTTTATCCACAGAACTTAAGTCAATGTAAGAAAAGGAATCTACTTTATTAGACTTTAATGGGTTCCACGACGTAACTTTTCCGACACAGGTACTTATATTGACTAACGACCAACTCACAGCATACCCTCCAATTCATTCAGGTCAGCCAAAATTTCACTCTCAAGTGTTTTGAGTTTTTTCAATATGACTTTCGGGTCTTCATGCTGCTCTTCCTTATAAACCACTTCTTTGTAGCGGTTGATCGAAAGGTCATATTTATTGGCTTGAATATCGGCAGCATCCACCACAAAGGCTTTTTGCGTTTTATCACCAAAAGCTTTTTCAATGTCGGTTGCTGATGCATTGCTCATTACTAAATCACGGTATTGTTTCCAATTGGCCTTGGCATCCGGCAGGTCATTGCCATCGGTACCTTTTAGCTCAGTGCGCTTATCGTCAAGCGAATAACCATCGGCTTGTAGGTCATAAAACCAAACTCGTTCAGTATTGCCTCCTTTAGTAAAAAACAATATGGCGGTGCTGACGCCTGCATACGGTTTAAATACACCGCTAGGCAGGCTGACAATGCCTTCTAGTTGGTTATTATCGATTAATTCTTGGCGCAACTGTTGGTGCGCTTTCGACGAACCAAACAATACGCCATCAGGCACTACCACCGCAGCGCGGCCACCGAGCTTAAGTTGTCTTAGGATTGAGGCAACAAACAACAACTCAGTTTTCTTGGTTTTCACCATGTCGAGTACTGTTAATTTGCATCCAAAACTGCACCACTTTGCCCCCTAATTTGCACTGAAAAGTGATCCACATGTTTAATAGCTCCTGCCACCCTTGAGCAGGAGAATGTGGAGTGATAGATGTGTCATTATTAAGTGTTATGCGTCGA
>CAJQOP010000013.1 GCA_905479945.1 uncultured Glaciecola sp.
CCGATGCAGTTCAAACGAACTAAGCCGGACTATGAGCTCTTAAAGCCAGGCTTTTTGCAGGATTATCCTGACGCCAAAGAGGAGATTGATCCGTCATTCCCTCCTTCTTTTGGGCCCGTCATGGAAACGACGTTCATGGAGCACTTGATATGAATTGGGAGTCCATATACAAGGATGACGGAGGGTATTTTAACGGCCCCTTATGCCGTAATCTTGCCATTAGCAACACCAACAATTCAGAGCTTAAAAGTATGATACATTTTGTATAGTATGAAACTATATTGTAAGGGATGATACTTTATTGCAAGGGATGATACTTTATTGTCGCCCTAAAGCTAAGTGATCCTAGCTCTAGATAACTAAATAGAGTTAAATAACTAAAATACAAATCAAGGTGTCATCCATTCCTTTGGAATATTTTCTTTGACCAACTGATTGATACTCACATTAAGAATATTGTATTGCTCACTCACATTTTCAGCGAATTTTGAGGGCAAATAACTGCGCGCTATAATCATCGAGTCAGGATATTTCTTTTTTAGCCACAAAGAGGTTCTAAAGTTATCTTCAACTGAATCAGTGCATAAAATGATAATGGGTTGAGAGCCAGTCAAGTCGACTTTGGAGCGTAATTGTTGCCACACTTCAGGATGGGAAATATTACCTTCAAATATTTCTCTTTTACAGAAATTAACTAACTGTAGTTGTTCATCCGCCACCTGAATCCGGCGTTTGGCATCTATGCCAATAATCGCAATAGTATCAATTTCTTGTTGTGCATAATGTTGCAGTTCTTCAAGTATTGTTTGACCAAATATCCCAAAACCGGCAATCACCACAACATCCTTGGGTATCGTTTGCACAAAATGTGAAATCAAATGCTGCTGAACCAATGCCGATGCTGCCAGTTGGTAAGCATTAAAATTAATACACTGTTTGGCTACCTCGGAATCAGCCATTGAACGCATAAATCGAATACTGTTACAGTGAATGATTATTTTACCTTGAAGCGATGGCTGCAACTGCAAAATTTTGTGTGCAGCTTCATAATTTTGGAAATTGTCTTGGCCCAGCAATAACACTTTTTTCGCTTTATTTAAAAACAATTTGGATAAAAGGTAGCTACGCGTGATATCACCTGTGATCACGATCGCATGATAGCGGCGTTTCAGTTCTTCTTCCCGCATAGGTGAAATTTCATCACATATAATCAGCAAGGGGATCTTGGGTTGTACCAGTCTAAGTTG
This sequence comes from uncultured Glaciecola sp., assembly GCA_905479945.1. GTDB lineage: Bacteria > Pseudomonadota > Gammaproteobacteria > Enterobacterales > Alteromonadaceae > Glaciecola. The sequence continues at coordinate 1,248 of CAJQOP010000013.1, forward strand.
CTTCAAATAGGTAATAGTTAATTCGCCTGAACCTGCGACTACTATATGATTGCTAATGCGGCGAAAACGCCATTTATAAGGCGATATGGTTTTAATGACCGCCTCAATAATGGTAGATGCGGCCAACATAGGTGAAGCAAAATAGCTCAACCACAGCATCAATCGCGGCACTAACGGACCGCCAACAGGAGTGCCAATGTCCAGACCACCCATAACAAATAAGCCTAAACTATAATAGGCTTTGGTAAGCAGATCTGCGGACTGCGTATCAGGTCGTTCAGACAACGATACACCCATAATCAACGCTAAAAAGGCACATAGAAAAAGTACAACAGCAGCTGACCAACGCCAACTATAATTCAATGTTAGTAAAGACACCCTGCCCACCTTTGATTTCAAAATAAATATAGCAAACTAATCACACTAACTTCACCGCACATACAAAAGTAATATAATAAGCGGCTGTATGCGTCTTTTGCTCTCACTAAAGAGAATTTAGTGCATCATCTAACCAATTCATACGAGTCGTAAACCAATTCTTCATGTGCTCAACTTCTTCATCATAAGTGTCGTAAACCACCGGATTTGGCCATACATAAATGCCAATGGTTTGCCAGCGATCGTCATTTTCTTGCTGAGCCCATTGCAACTGCAAAGCATATTCGTCAATTCTATCCAAGATGACGCTTTGATTCTCTTTAAAAAAAGCAAAGCGATCTTGAACTTGACTGACGAAAGCGGGGTCTTGGAATAGTCGATCGTACCACTCATGCTCTTTTACCCAGTATCCCTGTGGATAGCGACTGTCGGCATAATCTACATTGCCAAAAGATAAATCAAAGTCCCACAAAGGGCCCATCTTGATTTTTTCGCCAGGAAGTACATGCAAGTAAATGCTAGAAAAAAATTTTGAGTCAACATTTTTGGTAATTTCGCTAATTAAAAACCAGTCAATAAAACTCTCAACATCTATATGGTTTCTATAGCCGATATCTATCTGTTTAAAACCACTTGAGAACAGAGCCAGCTCAAAATCTCTAATAGTTGTGCTAATTTCAACTAGTTCTGAACTGCCCCATTCAATGCTAGGTTCTTTCACATTAATCAGAAATCGATCGGTATTAAAATAGACATCGTCTGAGTCCAACCTTTCGAATTGATCAATTTCTAATAGAAAACCGTCGTCCCCCAATGGCAGACGATTGTTACTTTCTTCTACCTTCTGAGAAATATTGTAGGTGCCTATATAATCATTGTTCAAATAGACCTCTGATAAAACGCTCTGAGGCGTCCAAGACAAATTACTCATATGACCCATTTCAAATGCAATGGTGTTTCTAAGCATTGTTTTATCAGAATATTCGGCTAAGAAAAGCCATTTTTTATCGCTAGGCATACCCAAAAATTCTGACTTATCTTCAAGTTTCATTTGGTAGGGTTTTTTCGGATGTCCCCATGTCGAGTTTCCGCGCCCTCTTATTTTCATTGGAACAGTAATGAGCTCTACATAATTTCGGCCACCGTCAATCCATACCTCACCATTAACATAATTGTCTTTGGACGTGACCGATGCACCTCCGTCAATTGTTAAGCGTACAATGGGTAAGCCAGTGAACTTAGTTAAATCGACACTAAACGATTTGGTTTGGCCATCGCTTGTTGTTACCGTGTAAATTTGAATTTGAGTGAAATTGTTGGGCGTCGTATCGCTTGTTTGCAAAGCATTGTTTACTGTTACTTCCTTACCGCTATGTGTAAAAGTTGCTATTAAAGTCTCAACAGAAACGTTTGTGGGGACTCTGCCCGTGATTGTATCGCCATCTACTTGCAACTGAATATCGCCAGATAAGCTTGAGTTATTTTCAACAGTAAAATAAAACTGATTAATCTCAGGAGATTGCACTTGCTGGATAGGAGGAGTATCAACCTCAGAGCCACCACCACAGCCGGTCAATATACTGATGCTTAGGAAGTAAAATAGGATATAAGGCACAAAAATTAGCTTCATGGGCTTATTTGGAATTGTTAGACCCATCGCTGAAACGCCTCGACATAATCGGCATTTGTGCGCACGCCCGCACCAATTAACGCACAATCGAAGTAATACACGGCATCTGGGCTCCAAGCTAATAATACATTGATTTTTTTTGCCACAACTTTCACCTTCTGACTTGAATACCAAATGATTTTAACACTATTGGTTAGTGGCGACTAACTTTTGGCTGATATATTGTGGGTTCACATCAATTTGAGTAAAAAACTCAGCTAACAGTTCGATTGAAGGCCTTTGCATTTTGTTTAAGCCAGATAACTTAGTTTTAAATGCCGCAAGGTCAGCTAAATCTAAGTATTCATGCGTTAATATCAATATGTACTCTCGATCGTATTGCTGCTGAGTCGGAATAGGAATGTTCCAATGTGATTCCCCTTCAATCAACTGATGTTCGAGCTCAATAAGTGCCTTGGTATCGGCAACCAACCATATTTGAGGCACAGTACTTGGCGTAATTAATGTAAGACTGCAAGCTTCATGAAGTCTTATTGAGGGCGCTCTTGTTACATATTGCCCAGCAATTGGCGTGACCTGCAATACAGCATTTGTATCACAATAAGGATTACTTTTCTTTGTTACCGCGAAACGCGTAATGTGCGCTTCATCGTCTTGAATTAGGTACTCACTTGATAAAAGAACTATCGTAATTACCGCAAAGCAAATCATCACAAACAACATTCGAATTTTTAAAGGCGATAAAAAGCCGACTATTGCGCTTAATATAGAAAGCCCTGAAGCATTGAGCCGCCGCACACCTGCGCGCTCCAATACCGCAAAATTTGGAGCTTCTTTAATGTTTTTCTGGGCGGCCAGCTTAGCTGACGCTCCTAATATCTCTGGACTTTTTTTTGCTGTTTTATGTCCGTCGGGCGAAAGTTCAATCGGCAATAATTGCTCAATATGCTCTCTTACTTGCTCAGTATTCATCACTGGATAAATTACACAGTCGAGTTCTGGCAATTGACCAGACTGATTATTAAGCGGTATAAAAAACTCTACTAAAATGCCTTTCTGCATCCACAATTTTATTTGAGCCGACGCTGTGATGTATTTCTCGGGTATATGATTGACGGGCTCAATCACTCCACTTGAGGTATTTACTTGTCCTGTAGCAATCAGAGCAATATCGCCTGTTTGCAAAACACCATTGCCTAGTTGAAACGATGATTTGGCAAATGAGTCAATAAAGTGAGCGATGTAAAATGACAGTTGCCAGCTGCTCCCTTGATCAATATTTCTAGATATATTGGTTCGAAAGCTATTACCACCAAATTCTTTTTGAATGAGGCCTGTGGTTTTTTGTACGAACCGATGGTAAGCCGGGCTGATGCTAGCTATGTCAGTTGACCCTTTTATTGTAATAACAGACTGCAGCGCACTGTCGTTTAAATCAATCATATTCTGCAAGGCGACTAAGCCCTTATTTGTTGCAATAAAAACATGGATTTTTAACGACATAGTCTGATTGGCTTCCTAATTATAAGGTGGCTTGAAAGTTGTAAATAAAATTTTCTTAATTGCCAATATTTTATTTAATAATTATATTAACTAGATTGATATCTATTATTCTGCTTGCCCAACTTGTATTAGCACAGATAAATCTTTGTATTCGCATCACTTAAAATTGTGTACAGGCCGCCGCTTTTTTCCAACAGTATTTGAGCCTGTCCATCAATGACATGATTAAAACGAACGACCTTAAACTCATCCTTTAAAATGCAATGCAATAACAGGCCACTTTCGTGTTCCAAGCTCTTAAACAAAGAAGGTTCAAGACTTAGCAATAAGTAAACTTGTTCGCTGTTGCTGTTATCTGCTTTTATTTCTAGTGTAAATTGTTCAGTACTTCTATTTGTAATTAGCTTATCAGAACTGGCTGCAACTTGCGCTTCATCGAATGCGATACTCATCCTCTGCAAAATCCATTCATATTGAATCAGCAAACTTGAAGATTTTGCAATCTCCTTCATCGACTTTTGATTTGATAAAAAATCAGGAAAACAAGCACAATGCACCAAGTCATTGAACGACAAAAGCCTTTGCTCGCTCGCCAAATCTGCGGAATCATTATTAGTTAACTCTCGATACTGCTTCTTCACTACAAATATCGACATCTGAGCGAGTTCAGCC
>CAJQOP010000014.1 GCA_905479945.1 uncultured Glaciecola sp.
TTCTATTTTTCGGTCCAGCAGGCACAGGTAAAAGCATGCTTGCGAATCGTTTATTGTCGATCATGCCCGACCTTGACGAAGAGGCTGCGCTTACTTCAGCATCCATTCGTTCCATATCAGGTGAAAGCATTTGTCCGGCAACTTGGCGCAATAGAGCCTTTAGGCAACCTCATCACACAAGCTCAGCAGCGGCTTTAGTTGGTGGTGGCAGTTATCCGAAACCAGGGGAGATATCATTGGCTCACAAAGGCGTACTTTTTTTAGACACGGTAAACATTGACACCTATAGACATTACTATTTTACTAGGTGACTGTAGACATTATGTTACTGAACCGCTATAATATCTACTGTACATCAATACAGTAGATAGCTCATGGCAGTTCTAGAGAATATATATTACCAACCAATGAAGTATGAGCCTAACTCGGTAAATGCAGAGTATGTTTTTGTACCTGATTTAAACAGAAGGCCAGTAGAGTCATTCCCGCAGATTTATTTATCAGATGGTGAGCCTTGGCGAGAAGCCAACCGATACGCTTTCTATCGTTTTATTGATTTACAAAAAGATATACAAACGATCCATCGTGAAATGTCCCACCTTACCAAATACGCAAATTGGCTAGAAGATACTGGATTCCATTGGTTACACTTCCCAAAAAGAAAAACAGAGCGCTGCCTGTTTAGGTTTAGAGGTTATTTAATAGAGTGCAGAGATGAGGGGTTACTTGCGCCCTCAACAACATCTCAAATCATGAATTCAGTGCTTGCGTTTTATCGATGGGCCTCGGCTAATGGCTATGCTGAGCCTCGTGCAAAGTTATTTGACGATAAAAAGAAAATCATATCTTTTTTCGATAAAGTAGGTTTTAGCCGCAGCATGAGTGTAACTTCTTCCGAGCTTTCAATCCCTAATAGAACAATAACAGGCGTTCGGCTCGAAGGCGGTCTAACGCCAATTAATGAATCTAACACTAAAATCTTAATGTCTTATCTAGCTGAACATCGGAACTATGAATTGTACTTGATGCACAAGGTCGCACTGATGACAGGGTGTCGGCATGAAACGGTTACCACGCTCAATCTTGATGCACTCAGAAAAGCATACCCAGACGCTACCTTTCCTGAACTCATGAGGGTAAAAGTTGGACCTGGCACCGGCGTACAGACCAAAGGTGACGTGTCAGGAGAGGTGTATTTCTCGGCAGATCTAATTTCCGAGCTAAAAGAATATTTTGCCTCCCCAGAAGCTATTTTAAGACGCTCCAAGGCAAAAGATACACTGCAAAAAACGGTGTTTTTAACCTCCCGTGGCAATCGATATACCAACCAAACCTTCGGCACCTTGTTACATCGATTGAAGAATGAGCTTATTGAGGCTGGTTACACCCAGTTTGGTCGTTTTAAATTTCATCAGTTAAGAGCAACCTTCGGTACGATGCTGATGCGAGCGGCTTTAGGAGTGGTATCTGATTCTCAAGCTAGCGCGATAGAGTTTGTTAGAGATGCGATGCTCCATCGGGACGAAAGCACAACATGGAAGTACATAAAATTCATTGAAAAAGAACCAATAGAAGAAGCGTTTTTAGAAACACTTTGGAAAATGTTCACAGGCTCTGAAAAAGAGTCTGACGATATCATCGAGCAATTTACCAGTCACAGAATGTGCAATGATGAGTAAGTTGCCTGATTTAACCGTTAACCATCGCAAAATAGATAATCCCGCGTCCGCCACTTGGAATTTAACACCATGCATATATATCGGCGGCACGGAAATTAACACCCAACGTGCAGGTTTTTTAGATGAATTATCACAATTACCACTAAAAACCGAAGCGTTCATTGGTATTGTTGAGCAATGCAAAGCCCATGCTGGAGGGTTGCTGGATTCAGGCGCTTCACAACACAGCATTTGTAGTCAGATAAAGTTCATAAAGTACTTTATTGGCTACGCTGACAAGCAACGAAAGCAATTGGATTCGGTGAAAAGTATTCATCAAACATTGTTTACATTCGCCGAATATCTATTTACACGGGCCACACTAAAACAAATCAAGCCTGATACAGCTTATGGTACCACTCTCTCTTGCGCTTCGTTTTTGAATGGTGCCTTGGAAGAATTACAATTTAGTATCAATCAAACCCGCTTAAGGAGAAAACAAAAATCACGCAGGGCTATGGGTCGCAACGCAGAAAAAGTCAGACTTAGCGACTCAGTTGAGCTAGCCAATTTTTGTTATGAGCTGACTCAAAGCTTTGAACCCGCATCACTAACTTCAGGCTACTTACCCATTCTAGTCACTTTGAATAAGCAAGAGGTAAATCTCACCAGCGCTGGCGGTAGAAAAAGCTCCGAATTATTAAGTAAGGATTTTACTCAAACCTCCGCTTATCAAGCTTTTAATACTCGCATAGTAGCAGAAGTAATGATAGTTCTGGCGATGACCATTCAAAACCAAGCGCCCACTTATCTGCTAAAACGAGTCAAATTTGACTACAAACCTCTAGGTGAGAAGTATGAAATTAGAGAGTTTAAGGCGCGAAGAGGGGGAGAGGTGTTATTTACTATTCCGAAACCATACAGGCCTTACTTTGAGCGTTATCTCGTGTTTTTAGATAACTACGCACCTGACTCGGAGTGGTTATTTCCACACCTAATGAAGGGTAAAGGGTTTAGAAAGCGAACTGCCTCAGACACGAACAAACTAGAAAGGCTATGTGCACGCTATAACGTGCCTTGGGTATCTCCAAGTAGATTTCGCTCTTTAGGTGAGAATTTACTGATGAGGATGTCGTCAGATGCGAAAACCGCTTCCGACTATGCCGGTCATGCGGTGGCCACATTCAGAGAGTCGTATGAATTTCCATCCCTTCAAAGAGCAATGATTCAAATTGGACGATTCTGGGATGAGAATGACCCGCTAACGCAAGGAAAACCAACCGTGTCGTTATTTAACTCTTCTTGTAATGGTACGCCTAAACCCGTAGAAGATGCGACTAATAAGCTTCCTAAGCCGGATTGCATCAACGCTACTGGCTGTATTGGATGTGTCAATTTCCGAGATGACGATTCATTTGATTATGTGTGGAATCTACATAGCTTTCGGTATCTTGAAATCATTGCTTCAAGCTCGCATCGCACAAAAGAAACAAAATCGGCTAACATTGCCATTGACTGGGTGAATTTGAAAATCAATTGGTTTAATACCTCAAAGAACCCTGAGCGAAGAGAGTGGGTAGAAGAAGCACAAATGAGAATCGAAGAGGGTGAATACCACCCACATTGGTCTAGAAAAATACACAAGTTCGAGGGGTAACATGCAGCATTTAGTCGAAAACCTTCAATTTAAAGCAAACATAGGATTTGTTTCTGAAACGTCTCCCTGTTTTAAGTCCATCGATTACCCGCCTAAAAGTGATTTTGTGATGTCCATCAACCAAGAGGGTAATGTCATCTCCCGATATGGTGATGACACTTGGGACTTTATTAGCTTTGGCGCTAGAACTAAAATGCAGTTTGGGGAATTTTGCGAAACCAATAAAGCGCTTTTCAAGCAGTTAATGTACTACGTGATTTATAGTCACTTATTCCCTGGAAGCTATAACAGCCTTTTAACTTCTTATATGTCCTTTCAAAGCATCTTTAGAGCGTGTGCTAAATACAAACTTAATGCGCGTGATGTACACCGATTCCCAAGGGTGATTGAAGAGGCCGCTAAAGCCTATGCTAAGCGTTCACCATCTCTATTAACACGCTCTATCTATTGGTTCCATGCGGCGCTAAAAAACCAAGAGCACATTGGCTTTTTATTACTAAACGAAAAAAACATTGTAGTTTACAAGCAATTTGACCCTGAATACGAGTATGGACAGACACCCTATATTCCCAACCGTATTTGGACGATGTTTATTCAGCATCTGGACTCAATCCTTTATGATTTTGAGGCCCACCAAAACAAACTTGAAACGCTTTACCACTACTTAGCTAAAACAACCTTGCTGAATGAAAAAAGAGGCGTCTCAAAGATAGTTTCAAGCCCATTTAGTTCTGGAAAAGCTAAATATAAATTGAGTTACAACGGCACACTTGAAGACTATTTAACAGCAAATGACATGTTGGGGCTATTTGAAAAGTACACAAAAAGAATCAAATCAAATGGTTTCGATGCAGGTACAATTAGGTATACAGTCGACCAGTTCGGCTTCCTTTTGAACAACATCATTTTGACCTGTTATCTCTACGTACTTTTTTATTCTATCATGCGCAAAGAAGAAGCTTTGTCACTTCGGACTAATTGTTTACATGTTGAATACGATGAACGCTTGGGAGAGTTTTATTTACTGGCCGGAGAAACAACAAAGACTGATCCTGATAGTGACGATCGCTGGATTGTTCCTAAACGCGTTAAAAGAGCCATCGAGGTAGCGAAAACACTTGTTGATTGGAAGCTTCAACACGTTCAAACTCCACAGGAGACACCTCATCTTTTTCAGAACTTAAGTGTCTGGCAGTTAGCTTGCCGGACGTCAAAAGTGCGAAATATCCGCAGTTTCGAAGCTACTATCACTCGCAAAGCATCGTACTTCTTTAACCTGCCGCAGAATACCATCACCCAAGATGATTATGATGAAGCACTGGCGTTAACGCCTTCCCTGATAAGGCAAGATTGGTTTAAGGTTGGCAATGTATGGCACTTTGCATGGCACCAGTTGAGGCGCACGTTAGCGGTTCACTTTGCCGTCAACAAAGTATCAGTATCATCTACCCAGCTTCAAATGAAGCATGGCACCCGTGAGCAGCAGTTTCACTACCAAAATAACGCAGGTCGTTTGCGCTTAAATCGTATCAGCGAGCAAGAAGTCGTCAATGAATATTATGCTGAGATGTCTCGCAATATCACCTCGGTGGTGAATGGTGAACGTGTGTTGCCGCATGCAAAATCTCCTGTTAAAGACGAGGTAGTTCGCATTGTGACAGACGGTGATAGGAAAAAGCTGTTAAAAGCCCAGAAGAATGGCATAGTTGGTGCAAGGCAGAACCTCATTGGTTGGTGTATGAAGCAAGGTGAATGTGAGTTTGGCGGCTTTACGACGATTACCCCTTGCACAGGTGGTGATGGAGACAACCCTTGCTCTGACGTCGTTATAGACGGAGCTAGAGAGCAAGAGTTCAAGGATGACATGGCCTATTACGAAAATCAGACGAATGAAGCGCCTGAGGGCTCACCTCTGCAAAAGGCCTTTAAAGCTGAGTCTAACGGGTACAAAAAGGTGCTAACTATCATAGAAAACAAAAGAAGAGGCCTATGATGAGCAAAGCGGAAAGTTTATTTAGAGCAGCTTACGAACGATTGAAAGCCAATGACCCGAATAACCTACCGAAGGGTACGCCGGTCACCCAGAACAATGTCGCGAAAGAAGCAGGTAAACATCCTACAGGCCTGAAAAAAGATCGTTATCCAGCTTTGGTGCGCGAGATACAGGACTATTTAAAACAGCAAGAGATAGACAGCAGTATCATTGATAAGAAAAAGAAACTCCGCAAGCAACGAACGACAGAAGAGCGATTGGCTGCCTGTCAAAAACAGCGCAGCAAACTAGCGGCAATCTGTGAGGCCCAGGCGCAATTAATTGAAGACTTAATGGATGAAATTGGTGACTATAAAAATGGATACTCGAAGCCGTCGAGTCTTCCGATAATCAAATCTTAATTATTGGCTATCATGTTTAGGACATTTTAAAATAAAATGGAAGCACCTTAGCAATATCTACGAAAGTACTAGCAGCATATAACATACGATTATTGTTAGACTACATAAAGCTTTTGACTTTCTATTATTTGATAATCTAATTAATTGCAAGCGTGGAGAACGGCCACTCTACGATCCGCAATAGGCACAAACATCTTAGTTAGACTTACTGCTCATCTGACCGCTTCACTCTGGGAGCCGCCTATCACTTTGGCCAGCTCAGTGTATATTTATAACACAACTTTCTCACACAACTTTGAATGACTTATGACCGTGACCTAGTTATTGTCAAACTGCGTATTTTACCTTTGTAAAATATGAAACTTTTTTTGACACTCAACAAACAGTTAACCCACATTTGGCTTTATACCTGTACTTTTTATCCTAGGGCTATCAATCGAATCTATTACCTCACTAAGTCCTTCAAGGGGATCAACCTCCAATACCTTACAATATTCCACGAATTCAACAATATCAATACGTCTGCTAGCTTGTTCGATTTTTCCGTAAACAGAGTGATGTACGCCAGTAATTGCCGCTACTTCTCGTAAAGAAAGGTTGCGCGCCTGCCTAGCAGATTTAAGCCATAAGCGAAGTTTGTCGTAATGTGTAGAGTAAACTGATGTTTTCATTGTCTCGATGATAGAGACAAAGTACAATGTCGCGAAATTCGCTACACTTACTTATGGAGTTACTACATTAGTGCCAGGAAAGAAAATTAACTTTGATGTTCAGTCGTTTATTAATACACTAGGCTTGTCTTCGTTTTCAATTACTCAAATTAACGAGGCTTATCTAAAGCATGAGGCTTGTCAGCACAGTAACCCAAAAACCAGCAAGCAATACTTATATCGAAATATAAATACACTAATGAATCTTGGATTTCTAAAAAATGTAAAAAAGTCTGGGACAAATGCCATTGAATACCAACTTTCAAATCAAAAGCTCGCGACAATTGATAACAATCAACCTAACAATGAAGTAGTGATGTTTTCTGATGCCCAGATATGTAACGTACTTCGAGAAAAACTTAAAAACAATAAACTGTCGTTACTCACAAGCATCGGCGAAACAGAAGCGTATAAGGAATGTGTAGAGGAAATACCATCACTTCAAAGCTCAGTGCAAACAAAGTATAACTTAGCACGCGATAATACATCTAAGCTACTTGGCAAAGTCAACGCATATGAGTCTCTTCTTAAGCTATATGAATCGAATTGTAGCAATGATTAATCTTAGAGCTTGGCAGGCCGAGTGTATTAAACGAGCTCTCAATAAGTATTCTAATGGTCAGCGTCACTTCCTATGCCTCGCAACACCTGGTGCGGGTAAAACAATCATGGCAGCAATGTTGGCGAAGTCACTATTGGAAACCAACAAAATTGACTTGGTTCTCTGTTTTTCACCCTCTCTGATGGTTTGTGACGACTTTAGAAATACGCTTACTGATATTGTAGGATTTCCATTTGATGGTCGCTTAGGCGCTGTTGGAGACTCTCTTTGCTATCACAGCATGCAATTCCTTGGTTCAGATTTCTGGGACCTCTTTAATCATAAACGAATACTCACAATTTTTGATGAGATTCATCACTGTGCCGGCCAAAGTGCAGATGACGCTAATAGCTGGGGACACCAAATCTTGGCAAATATTCAAGGAAGGGCTGCTTATACGTTGGCAATGACCGGCACCCCATGGCGTTCAGACGATATACCAATAGCACTTGCAACGTATTGCGAAAATAGCTCGAGAATACAATGTGATTTTGAATACGGTATAAAAAATGCCACTGACGATGGTGTATGTCGACTTCCTAACATTGTGGCCATAGATAATGACAGTGTTGTCGTGAGTGACAATACGGATACAAAGTGTTTTTCATCATTTTCAGATGCACTTACACTTTCTGGGTGCAGTTATAAAAATGTCATTGAACACCCAGACGTTATCAACCATTTACTAAAACTATCGGTGAAACGCTTACGTGAGTTAAAGGGTAAGTATTCAGACAGTGCTGGGTTAATAGTGGCGGCGGCCGTGGGGCATGCGAACCAGCTGATTAATTTGTTATTGGATATGAAACAAACAGCTGTATTAGTGACTTATCGAGAAAAGAAACCGTTAGATGTAATAAGAAAATTTAGACATAGTGGGTGTGATTGGATCGTTTCTGTGGGCATGATTAGCGAGGGCACCAACATACCTAGGCTCAGGGTATGCTGCTATTTATCGCACGTTAAAACTGAACTCTATTTCAGGCAGGTTTTGGGACGAGTGCTGCGAGTACAGAACCATAAACATGAAGTTGGTCATTTTTTTATGCCAGCACATCCTAAATTAACTGCTTATGCAAAACGTGTACGGGAAGATATACCAGATGGCATTTTTGAAACACTTCGCCTGTCTAACTCTATAAAGATTGATAATCTGGACCCAAAAGAGCCTGATATGATTTGCGAATCTAATTCTGAGACGGCTAACGATAGTCAAATAACTACTTCCGAACCTTTTTTAACCAAGCAGAAACACCTTGGTAGTGGCACTAAATCGTTAGATTACCAATACAATTTTTCCATTGATTCAATTGGTCGTTTTCGAGAGGCAATTTTTCAATTGTAGAGGACTTGCAAGATAAGAGAGAAGTAGTTTTGCTGAATATTTTACATTCTGAATCGCCACTAATAGTGAGGGATGTCCGCAGCTTTTGGACAGATACTAAATTTAGATCCTGTCTTTGAGGTAGGTTTATTTTGTTTTGCTAAGTGATATTACACGTGAGGAATTGTATTGGTTTTAGTTTATCGTGGGGCAACGCATCATGACACTTCGTTAGTTTTAAAGCATTTTGGCTCTTTGTCATCAGCCATTAGTCGTATGGTAAGCATGTTCAATGGAAACAATGGTCTAGGAGTGGGAGAAGACGGTAAGTACCTATATATGCCAAACCCTTCAATTGCGCCAAGACCAATGACTCATGCAGAAGTGTTGGACGAATTTTGTATGGTTATGCGTAGTGTATCGATCAGTGAGTATAATTTTGATACTAATCGTTCATTGGTTCTTATTGATGAGTGGATGGATGATCCAATTGGTAGCGGCGGTATGGCTATATTTGACAAAGAAGCTTTGCGGGCCGATGAGTTGGAAAGTCTTTGGTCAATATTTATGCCGTTCGATAGTCCAATATTTCCAAATAATTTGGATTTAAAGTACTCACGCAAAGAGATAAAGTCGATAATTTTACGCTTAAAGAAGGACAAGATTGGTTCAGCAGAGTATAAGCTCAGACGTCAGCGTTCTAAATATGCAGGGGAAAATTTTCACGAAACAAAGTATCAAGAAGCTGTTTGGGTAAATTTAACATTGAGGCTAAGAGATTGGTGTTTGCAGAATAAGTATTCATCGTTATCTTATGAAAACCGTCAAGAGGGGAATGGGGAAAATAGTTTCGTAGCCTTGAATGACAATGTGGCCTCACCTACAGGGGCTAATTTACTTTTTGATGAGTTCTCATATCGTAAAATAATAGCGCCGTTACTCCCCTGCATTATAAAAAAACATTTGACCCAAGCAGGCGATACCAAGGTTATGATCGATCATATTATTTGGGCAGGTAAAGATCCAACGGACTTTTGGCATTAGTTCTATTCGTGTAAGACCTCAATAAAGTCTAATAAATATAAATAGTGTCGGTCGACAATAAAGTTGTTAACTACACAATAAAGATGCTAACAACAATAAAGTTGATAATTTTTCTATTCTCAGCTTTGATTAAGTTAGGAGACGTTGCTGCTTTCTCGATTTTAATTGTCATTTTTGCTAGGAATGAAGTTTTATCAATGACTTTGATAGACAAGTAAACGGCAATTGACGCCAGTCGATGCCACCAAAGCAAATGAGCATTTTGTGCCATAACCGGACTTTTTGGCCTCAATATTATTTGCATTACTGAAGAAAGCAGACGTTTCAAAATCATCATCGAAGGGCAAGAATGGGCAGTTAGGGGTCTGTCGTAAAACATCTATTTAAGAGCCATTTCGGCCTTTCAAGCACCATCTAACAGAAGTTTATTGTATGACGGAAATGGGCGCTAAAGCGGACTGTCACTGTGATTAAGATAGCACTAGTTTTTAAACAAAAATTTCAAGCGTATCGGATATCAGTTCAGGGGTATTTACACTTGCATGAGGAGATCCACGGTGCTTAGCCGGATAATGTAAAATC
>CAJQOP010000015.1 GCA_905479945.1 uncultured Glaciecola sp.
TTTGGATACCCTAAAAAAGAAAGGCGTTTTAAAAGTAGAGGTTAACTTTGAAAAAAGTAAGTTAACATTGTCTGACGTTAATATTGACGAAGAAACCGTAAATCAAAGCGATTTAGTATCAACAATAAACGATGAAAAAACAAGCGCAGCCGCCCAGCATCAAACGGCAGTAATCAATGCCAGTGAACTATACAGTCAAGCTAAAAATGTACAAAAGAACTTTGTAAATCAACTCCGTTCTGGTTCAACGCCAAACATAAACGACCTGAGTAACCTTTCTCAAGATATTATCGATTCAGTATTTGAAAATGCCGACGCGCTTTCTTGTTTGATGATGCTAAAAGACGCAAATCAGTATTTGGTTGAGCACGCAATTAATTGTTCCATTTTATTAACTATGTTTGCGCAATACAAAGGCATGACACAAGCAGAAGTCGAAGACCTGACTATGGCAGGTTTGTTAATGGATATAGGTATGGCATCATTGCCAAGCGATCTATTAAACAAAACAACCGCTTTTAATGACTCTGATTGGAGCATGGTCAGAACACATGTAGACATTGGTATTGAGTTAGTTGATCGTTTAGGCGATGTGCAGCCAATAATACTTGATGTAATTGCTAACCATCACGAAAGAATTAATGGAAGCGGATATCCGAAAGCGAAAACAGTGTCTGAAATAAGCATCTACTCACAAATGGCTGCTATTGTGGACAGTTACGATGCAATGACTTCAGATCGAAATTATAAGCCGCCTATCAATGCGACAGTGGCGTTGCAGCAACTTGAAAATGATGAGACGCTCGACCCCGATTTGGTTATAGAATTTATCAATGCAATAGGATTGCACCCAGTCGGTTCTTTAGTGCAATTAGAAAGCCAACGATTGGGCATTGTAAGCCAGCGAGTTTCAAGCCACCCCCTCCAACCTATAGTGATGGTTTTCTATAATTTAAAAGATAAAATAAATTTAGAAATCGAGCGCGCAGACCTACGCCAAAACGACGACAACATTGTAAGCGGTGTTCGACCGGAAGATTTCAACATGAATTTAGGGGCTTTTTTCAAAGAAGCGTTTCTGCCTAAAGCATCGTAATTGAGTTTCAAATACGCTTATTTTTGGTTCTATTTACCAGTCAGTAAGTGCATTCATTGTAAATACTTCACCTTGAAACATCAAAATGACTGTTTGCGGTTCGATATTCACTAACTGTAAATCTTCTGCAATATAGTCTCCTTCAATTAAACGGCGACCATTCACTCGAACCCAACGCCCTTCGCGATTAGAAGAGTACATATGGGCACTAAACGCCATTGAGGGTAATTGTGTTTGCATTGCGACCGACAATTGGTCAATCCGAGGTAAGTCCTCAAAGTTAATCGGTTCAGAAGGCTGTGTATCAGCACTTGATTCATTTTCCAAGTCGGCAATTGCTTGATTAAATTTATCAATAAGCGCTGCGGATATAACCGGTTCATTTTCCTGCCCTTGCGGCAGAGCCAGTAAGTTTTGCGATCCTGATGTAGGAATTGGATTTAGCAGACGGATGCGGTTGTCCGGCTGATAGCCTAAGACCAATTGCTCGTTCTCTCCTAGTTGCTCTGTTTGAGCAGATGCCTGCGGAGCTTGCTCTATAGCTTCAGGCCCTATATTAACCTGAGACGAAGCATTATTCTCAGGCAAGCTATTTCTATCTGTTAAATTACTTTCTAGTAAGTCACTGTTTTCAGATGCTATGGACCGGCCAGTTCGATTATTCATAGCTTGGTAATCAATTACCACATAGTTTTTGTCTTGAATTAGCGATAACCATTTTGGCACAGCCGCTATATTCCAACCGATACAAATACCACCTACAATGAGCAAACTTAAGAGTGCAATATTCTTGCCGTATAAATTCCAAGTAGAAGGTAAACTTTCCATCGACGGCATAAACAAAGAACGATTAAATTGCTGGCTCGTGTCGTTATTAGGTTTTGCAGCATGTCGCTCATTTTGAAGCAACTGCTGAGTTGGTGTCAGCTTAGTTACCTCGGCCTTTACGGTTGATTCAACTTCATCATCGAGTCCCAAACTCTGACTTAAATCGACTTCTAATTCGGTCACTCCCATTTCTTTGAGCCCTTTCACCATTTCAGGGCTGCGAATAATACCGACTTTTCGAATCTTAACGGGTCCATGCTGACTGACTACTTTATTTACCATCATGCCTGGCTTTAGGTCGCTTACTTTAAAGGTCTTAAGCATAAAGTCCTCCAACTAACAGGCCAAGCACAATAGAAGCAATGAAACTAGCCACAAACACAGGGTTCCACAAATCTTTTTGGCGCTGCTGAACAATGTCTTCGCCCAAAACTTGATAGCTGGCAGCAATCACTAACTTGTGGGTAATCATCGGCTTTTGGAGTGTATAAGCAAGCGTCATTGCGCGGTCGCATAGCAAGTTAATTACCCTAGGAATACCGCCACTAATTTGAAATAAGCTAATAAGCGCCGTCGCACTGAATATACTTGCGTTGCCATCTGCAACTTGCAAGCGATGCGCAACGTATAACGCCACTTCGGCTTTTGTTAGAGGCAGAAGGTGATACCTAGCCGTTACCCGCTGAGCAAGCTGTCTTAGTTCATTTCTGCGTAACAACTGCTGCAATTCAGGTTGACCGATGAGTAAGACCTTAAGCAACTTGTCTCGGGTTGTTTCCAAATTAGTAAGCAAGCGCAGTTGCTCCAAGACTTCGGGCATTAAATGCTGCGCCTCATCAATAATAAGAACAGTGTTAATACCATTCGCGTGATTATCAGCAAGCTTGTTTAAGATTTTATCGGAAAACACTTTTAGTGAATTATTTTGAGAGTCGTATGTTACACCTAACTCGTCGCAGACAGTCGCTAATAACTCCAAGGCCGACAGTGTTGGATTCAAGATAACTGCGGTTTGTGTATCGTCCGAGAGATCTTGCAAGAGTTTGCGCGAAACCGTGGTTTTGCCAGTCCCTACTTCGCCAGTGAGCATAACGAATCCACCAGATTCTTTCAGCCCAAAAGTAAGATGCGCTAAGGCCTCACGATGGCGAGGGCTCATGAAGAGGTAATCAGGGTTGGGAGCGATTGAAAATGGGTTGTCCGTTAACCCAAAGTAGCTTAAATACACGTTATCTGCACTGTCATAATTACTGTGTTGATAAACTATCGAGTATCGCTATTTAAGTCAATGCCAAAGGCCTTACAATGCACAATAATCAGATTTAAATGTAGTTGGCTCTTTGGAAATTGACGATTTTTACTCAGCTAACATGACTTGATTTCTACCAGCACTTTTGGCTGCATAAAGCGCCTTATCAGCTCGTTCGATGACATTGTTTAAAATGTCTCCGTGCCTTTTATTAGACACCCCAAATGATGCGGTAATCGGTGGGATTTTTTCACCTGTCCGTTTGTTATTAAATGGGAGAGCTGAAAGTTTAACCCTGATATTTTCAGCAACTTGCTGTGCTTGAGCAATGCTATAGCATGGGCACAATAGCGCAAACTCTTCACCACCGAATCGAACAGGTACGAGAGGGGATTTACATTCTTTTTTCAGCAACTGGCCAACAAATTTAAGAATTTGATCACCTACTAAGTGGCCGTGTGTGTCATTAAATACTTTGAATTTATCAATGTCCATAATGATAAATGCTAACTCACCGCTGTCGTCATTCTCCTCAACAAATTGATGGTAAATTGCATCTAAAACCCGTCGGTTTGATAGACCCGTTAGTGGGTCAGTATTTGCTTCTTTCTTGCTGTTTTCAAGTTCCGCTTTCAAGGTGTTAATTTCCATTTTTGCGGCTGATAATTGTCCTTGAAATTCATCGTTTGCGTTACAAATTGCACTCGCATTTTCACTTAATTGATCTAATACTGGTGTTACTGCCGAATCAAGCTCATGCGTGCCTAATTCGCTTATATTATCCTTCAAGGCTTGCGAGTAGCCTGTTGTTTGTTCCGCTGTTTTGTCTAAGGAAACAGATAAATCATCGACAATGTGAGAGAACGCCTGGTGAAATGACTCAAGCTGTTTCTCACTATCTTTATCCAACTGGGTTATGTGCTGAATAAATAAGGCTTCTCCTACTTCTGGGGGGCAAGTGCCATAACGCTCTATGGTTTCATCCAACTCTTTATTCAATGATGGGAAAGCATTAGAATAGTAGCTATACCATAATGTATAGTTCAGCGGATTGGGCACAATTTCATGCTTTACCATTGTAGGAACGGCTTGGCGAAGAAAGTCTGCAGCCTGGTCAGAATTTTCAGAAAATTTCATCTTTGCTCTCAAATATGTCACTAGTTTTATAAAGTTCTTCTTTCGATGCACCCTAATGTTGCGCAATGCACGCTATATATTAAGAAACTGTTTAGTTAAAGCAATCAATAAAAGCAAATTTTTACCCTTTCTTTGATAAACAGACGAGTAGATTAGACTTTAGACTATAATACTGAGTGGTATTTCAACCAAGCGAGCTCGATGACCAAGAATACTGAACACATTATCAGCATTTTTGGTAAGTTCTCGCTCATGCTTTTCTTACTTAGGCCTTTTTAGGGCTAATCATTTGTCAGATAGCTGACAAACATCTACAGACTATTGTGTTTTGCGTATTTCCTTATAAAGCATGTTGATCATTGCCATGGTTTTAAAATGCTGAGTTTTTAATACATGATGTGACTCTGATTGTTGCGCATGCATTTGGCGCTCATTTTGATGATCAGCGACTCCTGTCTCATCTGCTACTTTAAAAACTTCGCTACTTGGATCCTGCTCTGCATTCCTCATGATTATTTCGTGTTCATGATCTACTTTCGCATGATCTTGGATAAGCCTTACATGCTCAGATAATGATTTTGATTGCTGCATTAGTGCATGTTCTATTTCAGCTAATTTAGTAAGCGCCTGAGCGTGTTCTTTTTTCCAAAACTCGACCTCATCGAACCATAAAGCATGGTCAGACGCCCATTGATTATGTTCCTGGTGAACAACCAGATGATCTGCTGTTGTGGCCATTTGTGCTTTTTCTTTGAGTGTTCTTGTGAACTCTATCAACTCAACTGTATTTGAGGTCGCTATGCTCTGTAACTTGTCCCAAATTGAACTATTCACATAGGCCAGATCAAATTTTATTCTTTCTTTATAGGCTTCGCTAGCACCTTCTGCTGCTTCGCCCCACAAACGCAGGCTGCCCTTCAAGTCTTTGCTTGCTTGCTGAATTTTTTCTTTACTTATTTCCTTGGCCTCATGCAGCTTTTCTTCCGCAGCGTAAAAAGCCTGCTGCAAAGTTTTACCCTCTTTCACCACAAACTCTTCGACGCTGTCGACCATTGCTTGATAGCTTGCTTTTAACTCTTCTGACCGTTTCTTTGTTTTCATGACTTATTTCCTTTAAAAACTCCAAGAGACCTAGCTAGATAATTACCTATACCCCTGTCAGATACTATTCGGTGTTGTACTTAATGAATTGTGGTAACTACTTAACTCGATTCATAAAGCAAGCTGATAAGTCTGCACTGATGCAGTCGCTGTAAACAAAGATAAGCGTACTCGTTATGAGCATTTTAAGGTAGAATGCACCCAATCATTAACGAAACGAAATTATTCATGTTTGCACAATTAGATTTAGACGACGAACTCTGTAGAGCCGTTGCCGACATGGGCTATGAACGCCCTACCAGCATCCAATCTTTGGTTATTCCACAAGCTATGGAAGGCAAAGACGTACTTGCTGACGCCCCAACTGGCACAGGAAAAACGGCTGCTTTCTTGCTGCCCGTTTGTCAATACTTGCTCGATTATCCGCGCAAAGACGACAGCTCAACAAGAGTCCTCATCTTAGTTCCCACAAGAGAACTTGCTAATCAGGTTTTTGAACAGGCGGTTGCCATTAACAAATACACGCATTTAACTTGCGGTGTTATTACCGGCGGCATCAATTATGGTACTGACCACGAGACGCTATCTAAAAATTGCGATATCATCGTTGCCACGCCCGGCCGTTTATTCGAACACATTGAGCAAGAAAAATTTGATTGCCAGGACATCGAGTCACTTATATTAGATGAAGCTGACCGTATGCTAGATATGGGCTTTTCTTCAATCGTCCATCAAATAGCTGGTGAAGCAAAATGGCGTAAACAAAGCATGTTGTTTTCCGCCACACTTGAAGGCAGAGGCGTTCGCCAATTTGCTGAAGAATTATTAAAAGACCCAATCACTGTATCGGCGGATCCATCGAGAAAAGAGAAAAATAAAATTATTCAGTGGTATCACCTAGCTGATAACTTAAAGCATAAAGATGCGATTTTGGTGCATCATCTTCGCAACACCGTTGAGTCATGTATTGTTTTCGTAAAAACCCGTGATCGCTTGCACAACTTAAAAGACTACCTGTTCAGTCAGGATTTCAAGGTCACCTTTTTGCAAGGCGAAATGCCGCAAGACAAACGCAATTCGGCTTTAGCAAGTTTTAAGTCAGGAGAGACAAAAATATTGATAGCGACCGACGTCGCTGCCAGAGGTATTGACGTTCAAGATATCAGCCATGTAATCAATTATGACATGCCTAGAGGCTCAGATACGTATGTGCACCGTATTGGCAGAACAGGCCGCGCTGGCGCAAAAGGCACCGCTATTTCAATTGTTGAAGCACATGACTTTGATAAAGTTGGCAAGGTCGAGCGTTATACCAAAGAACCTTTCAAAGCGAGATTTATTGAAGGCTTACGCCCGAACAATAAACCGCCTCAAGTAGTTAAAAAGAAAAAAGTTAAAGTTAGCGGCAAGAAAACTAAAGTCAAACGCAAAACAAAATCAAAGAAAAAAACCACTAGGCCAGCTTCACCGAAATCTAATGAGGCCTAGATGACAATTGATCAAATTGTACTTGCCACTGGCAATAAAGGAAAAGTAGCAGAGTTCTCAACATTATTTGAAGGCTTTTCCATTAAAGTGTCACCGCAATCAGAGTTCAAAGTGCAAGAAGTACCTGAAACCGGCACTACCTTTGTTGAAAACGCGATTATCAAAGCTCGCCATGCGGCTCAAGTCACAGGCTTGCCAGCTATCGCAGATGACAGCGGACTTGCCGTTGATGCATTGGGTGGCGCTCCGGGTATTTACTCAGCCAGATACGCTGGTGTTGATGCAAATGACGGCGACAATATCGACAAATTACTCAGCGCATTGGCCAATGAAACCAGTAATCGCAAAGCCCGTTTCTTATGTGTATTGGTTTTCATGCGTCATGAACTTGACCCAACACCCTTAATTTGCCAAGGCGAATGGCATGGTGCAATAAGCACTCATCGTCATGGCGATGGTGGCTTCGGATACGACCCGGTATTTTGGGTACCTGAGCACAACTGCAGCGCCGCAGAATTAGACAAAGTAACAAAGAACAGCATAAGTCATAGAGGCAAAGCACTTGCACAGTTAATGCAGTGCATGCAGGACTTGTTAAGACCTTGAGCCAGCTAAGTTCAAATTCAGGTGCATGCAATCCAAGTACTCACTCAACACGAACAAACTATTCAACACATCTAAAGCTACCTCCATTAAGCTTGTATGTGCACATCCCTTGGTGCGTGCAAAAGTGCCCATATTGCGACTTCAATTCGCATAACTTGAAAGGTGGCCTGCCTGAATCAGAATATATCAGCCACCTATTAGATGATTTACAACAAGACCTTCCATTGATAACCATTGATGGAAATAAACGAGAAGTATCAACCATTTTCATCGGCGGCGGCACACCTAGTTTGCTGTCTGTTGAGGGTATGCAGAAACTTCTACAGGGCATTGGCGAGAGAATACCCCTAGCCACAGATGCCGAAATTACTATGGAAGCAAATCCAGGTACAGTAGAAGCCGAAAAATTCATAGGCTTTGAAAAGGCGGGAATAAACCGAATTTCAGTAGGCGTGCAAAGCTTCAATACGTCGCATTTAAAAGCACTTGGGAGAATTCACGACGCAAGGCAAGCTCAAACAGCTGTTGAATTGGCAACGTCCTTGCCACTAAGAAGTTTTAACTTAGATTTAATGCATGGATTACCTAATCAAAGCGTTGAAGACGCAATGCTCGATCTCGAAAAGGCAATAGTTTTAGCACCGCCACATTTATCTTGGTATCAGTTAACTATTGAACCGAATACATCATTCTACTCAAAACCGCCTACACTGCCTGACGACGACATATTGTGGGAAATTCAGGAGCGAGGACATGAATTACTCAGCAAAGCCGGTTATCAGCAATATGAAATTTCAGCTTATTCAAAGAAAGGTCATCAGTGCCAGCATAATCTCAATTATTGGCGGTTTGGTGATTACCTAGGAATTGGCTGTGGCGCGCACGGCAAAATAACGCTGCCACATAAAAGTAAAATCGTACGCACCGTAAAAGTAAAGCACCCTAAAGGCTACATGAACCTTATGCGTTCATACATGGATAAAACGACAGAAGTTGTGGATGCCGATTTAGCTTTTGAGTTTTTTATGAACCGTTTTCGAATTTTAGAGTCTTGCCCTAAGCAACATTTTACTGACTATACAGGCAGGTTGTTAACGGATATAGAACAAAAAAGTTTGAACAAAGCTATTTCAATGAATTTGATTATTGAAAATAAGGATGTTTGGCAGCTTACGGACACCGGCAAACGTTATTTGAACAGTCTGTTGGATCTTTTTGTTTAAACGCTTGCTGTAAACGCTAAACTGAATCAGCTTTGCTGAAATTACGCTTTTTAATAACGCTATATTTGCAAAATTTAGCTTAATTGCTTTCCCTTTCAGCCGGCAATGAGGTTCTAACTAAACGCACAAATACGGCTCTGTTCTTTTCTTTAATTGAATTACTGCTGTTGAAAAATGCAATCACCCAAGCTCTCTGTGGGTCTGTTATTGAAGGAGTTGAAGTCCAAAAATCATCCGGTGGTGTGGCTGGAAATATCTCAATAGAAATGGATGGCCGCGTGCAAGAACGTTCAGTAATTGAACTTAGCTCCTTTACGTTTGGTAAACGCCAACTAGTTGAAGCATTAAAAGAATAACCGACACTTAGTTCCAAGGCTTGTTTCCAAGTATAGGGTTCGGCTTCACCTGAGCATATCCCGTCGGCCCAAGTTTGCCCTAGAGCACACCGCATCCACATTAAATTGGTGCTGAGATCTAAGGTTTGGCCATTGTCAAAC
>CAJQOP010000016.1 GCA_905479945.1 uncultured Glaciecola sp.
CCGCGGGAAAACCCAAAAAAGTGGCGATTATTGCGTGCGTGAGAAAGATGGTGGTTATCTTGAATTCGATGGTTCGAGATGGGAAAAAATGGGAAGAAAATATGGCGTAAATTTACTTATTGACGCCATAGTCGTTTGTTAATGGCGGCTTCATTAATTTCTACTAGTTCTGGGTCATGCGTAGGTAGCAGTTCTTGTAATAACGAACGCGAGAACGAAATACTATTGAGTGTTTTGTTGCCATAAACGGGACATTCAAAGTATCGCTCAAATTCCGCTTGTGCTGATGATTCGATCGGAAAGGTAAAATGTACCGAGGTAGCTGGAATGGTTTTTGAGGCCGCCATTCGAAACATCTTCAAAAAAAAACCCACCCCTAATTGAATTGCGCATGGATGCACTTTTACTTTTGGGTCTAAGGTTAATTTTGACTGGTATTCAATGACCAACTCGTCTTGTTTTTCAACAAGCTCTATTTGCATGGCAGTGTTGATCATTTGACTACCATTAATAAAGTGCCGTAAACCATCTTCTAGATTTACGCTGGCCATCCACGCTAGACCTATGCCTTTTAAGTAAGTTGGTTGAAACAAAGACGCAGCGACCAAGCCTAATTGTTCATTGTCTGTAGCTTCGACACTGCGTTGCCACAAGGCCGTCATGGTTTCCATTGCAATGCGTTGATTTATATCTGTCTTTTCTAAAACGATACCTGACTGCTTAAAAACATCATCTGAATTCACGTCATAAACGGACAAAACCTGTGCAATAAGTTTTGGGATAGTGGCGAGTGTAGTTTGTGTCATAGTGGTTCGGATCGCGACAATTGCATAACCGCAGTTTAGCTACAGCATATAAAAGTGGCAAATACCTTACACAACTTCACTGACAAATGCATCATTGTCACCAATTGCACACATTTTGGCGCCTAATGAGGCGCAAGCAAACCCATCCTCAGTCAAACTATCACCATCGTTTAGGAAATACTTTACGAACTTTAACAACGTGACATTTATTACAGAGGAACTCAAGCAATGAACATAGGAAGATTCTTAACGCTTACCATTATCGCTTTAGGATTGAGCACATTACCGACAGTCGCTAACGCGAAAGTTGAACGAAAACACGCATCAACTGCGGTTCAGACAATCGATAAGGACCACCGTATAAAAGAAAGGCGTGGGATTGTCCATACTCTGCCTATTCGCAGAGGACATAAAAACGTTATTGTTCCTCGTCACCGCCATGTGCACAAAACGATTGTCGTGCGTCGATACGGACATGCCTATTTGGGCTATGGTGGATTCTATAATGATGATGATGCTTGGAAATGGTTAGCTTTTACTGCCATCACTATGAAAATACTAGACAATCTTAATGAGCAAGCGCAACGCGAACACGAAGCCGCACAGATAAAAGCAACGTCAGCGCCAGTGGGAGAAAAAATCACTTGGAATACTCAGACGTCGACCGGCTATGTTGTGGCGACAAAACAAGGCAAAAACGAAAGTGGTCAACAATGCAGAGAGTTTTTACAAGAAGTCACCGTAGGTGGGAAAACAGAACAAGCATATGGTACAGCCTGTTTACAGCCCGACGGCGCTTGGAAAATTATCAGTTAAGGGCTACAGGGTAAATCAACCAAGAACTGAGTTATCTGAAGAACTATTTTAAATCAAACAAGGAATTATCATGAAACGTATTTTATTTATTAGCTTGAGCTTATTACTAATTTTAGGTTTTTCTAACCAGGCATTTGCTGACAATCTAACTATTAAGTGGCAAAACCCAGAAAAATATACCGATGTAAAGTCAGCAACAGAAAGCCAAAAGCGTTATGAAAAGCGAGTTATAGATGAATTAACAGAGCACTTTGAACAACTTGCTAAACAATTACCGGTTAATACGACCTTAAAAGTAAAGGTTTCGAATGTTGATTTAGCTGGGAATATCGAATATGTAGGAGTAAATCGAATAAGAGTCATGAAAGACATTCATGGTCCAACAATATCGTTAACTTACACACTTATAGATAATACAAAGGAGGTCTTACTAATGGGTGAGGAAAAAGTCAGAAGTCGGGATTATCTGCAACGAACGTCAAATCGTTACAAAAATGACTTTCTTGCATATGAAAAGAACATGCTGACCAAATGGTTTAGTACGACCTTTATTAACTAAATCGTTTAGTTAACTGGCACCTAATTGGATTACCCATCAGCTCTTTCCTTAGTGATTTCAGGTGATTGGGTAATCCTCATCGATAGACATAGTTAACCCTGTTGAGTATAATCTCACTGATTGGTAGACAAGAAACTAGAGGGTTAACACTGTGACACCTTATGAGATGCTGGACCTAGCACTTTCACTCAGTAACCGGATAGATACTCATTGGACACTGTTCATATCGGTACACTTGGCCCTGATCGGCGGCATTATATATATTGATAGGCCTTTGTATAAAAAAGAAAAGTTAGCAGCTGCTATTATTTATACTGGATTTGCCATAATTAATTTTTACATGATGCGTAACCAAGCACAATTTTTAGAAAGCATTTATCAGCAAGTATTCAATATAAGAGACTTGGCTTGTTGTAATGGTAATGTCGTTATCGATCACGTGGTTAAACTGCATGAGATGGGTAAAGCTGGTTTGACAATGTGGAGTATTTTTGTCACCCATATCGCTATGTATATCATCTTATTATTATCTATCATTTATGACGGAAAACTGCCCAATAAACGACTGATAAGAAAGCCATCTAGTCGAATAAAGTAGCATCAAACACAAAAGGAGTTAAATTATGGATTCACGCAAGCTTGCCTGTTTCATCTTATTCATTTCTATTCTCTGTATCAGTGGTTGCTCAAGCACATTGAGACCTGTTCAATCCGGCTTCCTAGGCGATTATTCCCAACTTAAATCATCTAAAAAGTTTGACGACACACAAATTTATCGAGCCCCTCAATTCAACAAAGAATCCCTAGCACAGGTAACAAAAATACACCTAGTACCATTTGAGATTTGGTTTAAACAAGATAGCGCTGAAAATGTGCTAAAAATTAACCCCAGAAAATTAACACAGCTAAGTCAGTATTTTCATACTCAGATGTCATTGAAATTAGAAAAAAACTATGAAATCGTTGACAAAATTACCAACGAGACACTTATAATTCAGGGCGCTTTTTCAGATATAAAAGTAACCACACCTGGAATATCTGTGACAGATTTTATACCTGTGCGAGTCGTGTTAAACGCGGGTAACGCGGCTTATTTAACTATGACCAGCCAACAAGATGTCATCACTGAAGTCGCTATTGAAGTAGAATTTTTAGCTGGTAGTGACAATGCCAGATTATTTGCAATGACGGCTTCAAAACAAATGGACTTGACTGTAGCAATGGAAGATGGCAATACTCAAGCAGTTAAGCTAGTACTAGACACATGGATTGATAACTTTGTCACTACATTGGCCGAAGTGCGAAATCAAGGGTGAGGTCAATTTCACCCCTCTAACAAGACTCCAGCAAAAAATAAAAATGCTTATTGTTCTTCTTCGGGTGGAAAGAATTCCATCAGTCTGTGTACCGCTTTATTCATATTGTTCTTTGCTTTATTGACATCAACCAAGCGATTCGGTGAGCCACTATTTGCATCTGTTTCAAATTCTTTTTCTGCGACCCCTCGCCAAAAGACCATGTTATTGTTTGGGTCGATAAAGTCAACCACCACTGTGCCTCTGCCTGATACTTCGGCGTTTGTGTTGTATCCTCCAGTTTTTACCGGATCTCTTTTTAACCCATCGCTTCTGTTCCATTTGAATGCCAAACCTGTGCCTTCGTATGTTTGAAAAGTATCCAGATTAACATCCGTTGTCGCCTTAATTTCATAGCTTATAAAGAAGTCTACGGGTCCTTGGTCTTTCCTTTGGTAACCCTTGGAGGAAAGTGATTCATTCAAGTTTGCTACAAGTGCCGAAGACAACTCTGGAAACGCGCTTTTAGCGCTATTGTCCTTCCATCGATAGGTCTTTAAATTGTCGAAATCAACCTGTTTGTAACCGAATTGATAGCTAATCGGGGCACTACTGGTACAAGATGCTAAAGTCAGTATAAAACCTAAGCATACTAATAAACGTGTATTGAATGAACTCACTGTATTTTTCTTCTTTGTTCTTCTTGGAGGTGAGGACGAATATATGCGCAAAGAACCGACAAAACAACTGTCTATGGCGTTTTTTTATTTTATTTTTCTTATAGCCGCACTATAGGATAATACTACACCTCCAGTAGGCTGGAGTGTGCTGGTGGAACTAATATTTACGCAATATAGATCGCAAAATAGCCTGATATGTAAACTCATTCTGTTTTCACGATTCAAAACCGCCAAGTATTTTTTATAAAAATTGGGATATGACCTTGTCGCCTGAAGTTGATGTTTGTCTGCTTTACCTGAAACTTATCTACTACAAGCTTAACGTCTTCCGTAATATAAACCAAAACATCTTTTCTAAGTATCAACGCTTTACTCGACTACGGCGGCTTTTGGATGTTCTTTGTCAGTCATATTAATAGAAAAAGTTACAAAGTTCTGCTTAATCTGCCATCTTTTTCACAAAACAGATGAAGGTACATTGATATCTAAATTGACGCTTCTAACCTCAGAATGCAAATAGCCAATTAAACGATAAGACTAAGCAGTATATGAGGGGCCGCTTTATTATGATTGGTCTATTGTATTCGTCTAGACTGGAACTTAAAGCGCAACTATGCGTATTCAAAGGCATGTTGCGCCATGTGAGTATTTGAACTAAGTAGCTTAGCTTAACCGATGATGCTGCAAAAATTATCGATTTCGCTTATCATCGATTGTCTTATCTCTTCTCCACAGTCTGTGGACTCTCGTCTGAAGTTGTGACCGTCCCACACGACGTAAGACTCATTCAGTAAAGCTTCGGCTTTGTCGCGAATACCCTCAAGTAATTCGTTGATCTCTCTAGCCGAAATTTCTGGGGCTACTCTAAAAGTTTCTTCGATCCCGTAAAAAACTCGTGGTGGAGAATATTGTTTATCTGTCTTTGCTATGTATAGTTCATTCGTTTCATGATCCAAAAACAAACAAACAGGGAAAGGCATATTAAACTCAGAATCGCCCATGCTCTCATACAGTGGCATACTTTCAGTCGATTTAAACTTATGCACATTTACTACTTTGCGAACCAATTGCGCATCTTGAAGCGTTACAATAAACCTTTCTAAAAATCGTTCGTGACGCTTTACACTTGATGTGCAATTGACTTGTTTAACAAATGATTTAACAAAATCTTCGACATTCGTTTTCACCGGAAGTGAATGAATAAGATCGTTGTGCGAGTTATAATTTAAAGATTTTGCGACAATCGATTGATGTGTTGTCAATTTTAAGCGAATTGAATCTCTAGATTCTAAGAGTTGCTTTAATACCGCGTTGAGCACATTCAGCGCTCTTTTATCGTCGATGAAAAGTGTAAGATTTTTAGTGCTTGAATCACTATGATCGAAATACATAAGAATATCCTCTTGCAGTTACTCGTCTCTTTGCCTATTGGCTTTGCTGCAAATATTCATATGTTGAAAATTAATGCTAACAGTACACTGGCGTATGTGTGAGACCCACAGGTAGCCAACCTCGTCACCGAAGTAACTGTATAAACATACACTATATTTATTTTTAGTCAAGCATTGAAGTCGACACATATAGTATTACTTAGAGTGACCATTCGTTCCGAATTTTGTTCTTGTTAATACTTGTCCTTATAGCTGCTTGCCTAATTAATATTGTTTTATCGATTTACCAGCCACTCATTTATAACATCTTTATTCCAACCAACAAATCTGGGGCCCAACTGAATTGGCTCAGGTAAATAACCTGTGCGCCGCCAATTCCAAAGCGTTACCGTACTTACACCTAGTTCCTTTGCTAGTTGCTTGGGTCTCACGATTGCTTGTGTAAAGTGCATAACATACCTCCATATTAGTAAAATTCTTCTTATGCACGTTTAATCTATTCCTTTGTCTTAAACGATCCCTTACAATTCCACAATTAAGTGTTTACTATTTTAATTTGGTTTATTCCCATGCAACAAAAAATTTTCACAACGCTAGCCCCTAAATACTGCAAATGTTGCTGGCGCACAGTGACACAAAAAAACAAGCGAGGGCATTTTGAAAAATACTGCCACTATCACAAGCCGTCAGGCGAAACTAAGTCTTGCTATATGAAAGCGAGGAGGTCGATAGCAAAGGTTTATTCACGTGAATACAAATATGAAGAGTTACAAAGCAATGAATCAAAAAATAAACGGTTTAGTAAACAACTTAAAGAGGCTAAAGACATAACAGATAAACTTAATCATCTGATATCAGCCTATACCAATGACCCTACAACTCTCTCTATAAAGGACGTTTCGTCTGCAAAAAGTCTAATTGATGAATTACTCAAAGTAACACAAGCTCACTATCCACTTACACACGAACACCTTAAAGTACTTACTAATTTATTAGAGCAATCAGCACCAGCTATAACGACAAAAACAGTACTGATAGCAACGCACTTTGCGCTCGGTAGTAAAGATGAATCCGTAGTTCTTGATGAAATCAAAGCATACGACATAAAAATGGAGAGTGAGGTATGGTTTAATCACCTACTGATAACAATTGCTAGGTGGGAGGCATTTGCTATAATCGAAATCAAAGCAGAAGAAAAAACTACACGCAGCGACAAAGACTTAAAATTACGTCAAACTATCCAAAATGAGATAAATAAAGCAAAAATCGCCAACATTAAGCCAAATCAAACAGCCATAGCTAAAACGCTAAACATAAGTAAACAACGGGTTGGAAAACTCATAAAAGAAATGCACCAAACTCAAAAAGGTGACAGAAAGTGTGGCAGATTAACTAATATAAAATAATTAATCCTATTAAATCAGAATCTTGTGCTTCTTATCTATAAGCAGATCCAGAACATAGAGTAGTAATTCACTAACCTTTTCAATCGGTTATAAATTACTGCTAATTTGCATTGATAAATGACCCACAATTGCATTGAACACGCATGGGATCACCCCGTTAAGATATGCGGTGGAAAGTAAGCTTTAGGGCTTGCGGTCCACCTCAGGGCGTGTTGTTAGCTACGCATTTCTACACGCCATGGTGGATTGATACGATTTTCACCTGCCCAATAAAGCTTTATTTTATTACCTGATGGGTCATGTAATATGGCCTCTCGCCATAGATAGCTTTGATCTGTTGGTTCTTGGTCAAAACAAAAACCTTTGGCTTTTAGTTTATTAACCCAGTCATCTAATTTTTCGTGCTCAAAATATATAACAGTCCCACATACAACATCCGAACTTTCTAATGAAAGTGAAAAAGTTGCGTCACCTTCTGGACATTCGAAACGAGCATAATGCGGTGTATCTACTATTTGAGTAAAGCCTAAATCGCGATAGAACTGAGTAGACTTATCCATGTTATTAACGGGGAGTGTAACTTGATTTAAATTCACCGAACCTCCTAGTGTACCCAACAGCTTATTATGAAGACTTTATAGTAACAACCAGACACTGTCATTTAATAAGCTCTTCCTACTTCGGATACTGGATGCGCAACACTCATCCAATATCCGCCTTCATTTGCCCGCGACTATTTTCTCAGCTCTTCCATGTCAATAATAAGCTCATCTAGCTTTTTAAACTGACGACCATAAACGATATTGAGGTCCAAGCGATATAGGCTTTCAGCGTATCTCGCTACAATCAAGGTTAGCAAGGCTAGCGCGACCAGAATATAATAAGGCTGCCCAAAAATAATGATGCTAGTTGGCAGTGCTTCAACTAACAAGGCAATCAGTTTCGCACCCGCTTTGCTTACAATCGCTTGAGTCGCCATACCAAGAAAAAACATCGGATAGAATATCTTATAGTAGCCCGAATACACTTTAATCGAACTTTGTAGCCAGTTATTGAAGCTCATAATATAGTCATAACTGCTTTGCCCTTTCGACAAATCAACAGACTTTTTGAGTTCTTTTTTAGCAATAATGATCAAAGGCACAAGTAGGCAACAAATGTATAAACCTAAAAATGGGGCGCCGATAAGACTCATCACAATAAACATAATCAAACTGCCCACCATGATGGCCTTTATGTTGATCGCAAACATGTTTCGCAACTTATCAACAATATTTTGTGACTTGCGGTTATATAGATCATTAATTTTAGGAGCCGACAAATGCGCCTCGTTAATAAACCCTTCTTTCCACATCGCTTCAATTGATTTTGTCATGTGTTAGTCCTGTTGATTAATATAGTTGCTTAGTCGGTCTTTTATGCGCTTTATTCGAACACCAATATTATTTGTATTACTACCAATAATGTCGGCTATTTCCTCGTAAGGCTTTTCTTCGAGATACAGTAAAATTATCGCTCGGTCGGTTTCAGATAGATGTTTTATAGCGCTATATAGTTGGTTAATTTCATCACTTGCAAACGCTTTGCTATCGTCTATTGCTTCTTCTGGTAATGAATTCGAAACAATTTGTTTATCACCATTTTTACGTCGCTTTAAATACGTTAAGCACACGTTAAGTGAAATGCGGTATATCCACGTTGACCATTCACTTTCTTCACTGAAGTTATCTTTACTGCGCCAAATTTGTAGACAAACTTCTTGATAGTAATCTTCAAAATCTTCTTGGCTGTTTGTATAAGCTCTGCAGATTTTAATAATGATCCCTGCAAAAGGCAGTATAGATAGCTGGTAAAAGTCACTTCCCATGTAAATCCTGTTACCCGTTGATTAGTTATGCTTAGTTAGTGGCATAGCCTAAAGGTTTATTACTCTAGAACTAAAAATAATTTTATTTTATATATTTATTAGATAGTTACCGAACAAGTTTGGTCCGCAAAAACAAGCTTATCTTGCTTGATACGAAAAGTTAGCTTATCACTCCACTTAAGCTTCATCGCCTTAGGGATGTGGTACTCTGTATTATAGTCTTCCAACAACAATTGCTCATGACCTCTAAAATACGTTTAACTCAGTTTAGCCACGGTGCTGGGTGTGGCTGTAAAATTGCCCCAAATCTACTGGAACAATTTCTTAAAACAGACTTTGTGCCCATTGCTGATCCTAACTTACTCGTAGGCAATGCTACCAAAGATGATGCTGCTGTATACGACCTCGGCGATGGTAGCGGTATCATTAGTACTACCGACTTTTTTATGCCCATTGTTGATGACCCCTTCGAGTTTGGTCGAGTTGCTGCCACTAACGCGATTAGCGATGTATATGCGATGGGCGGTACCCCAATGATGGCAATAGCTATATTGGGTTGGCCCACTAAAACGCTCGGCCCAGAAATTGCCCAGCAGGTAATTGATGGCGGGCGATACGCCTGCAGAGAAGCCGGTATCCAGCTAGCTGGCGGCCATTCAATTGATTCACCCGAACCCATTTTTGGTCTGGCGGTTACAGGCCGAGTGGAACTCATTAATCTTAAGAAAAACAGTTCCGCCAAAGCCGGTGACCAACTATTTTTAACTAAGCCGCTGGGTGTGGGTATTCTGACCACGGCAGAAAAACAAAGTAAGCTGAAACCCGAACATAGCCGCTTAGCCGTCGAAAGTATGATGCGCCTAAATACCGTTGGTGCGAAGCTCGGTGGCCTAAGTGGGGTGAACGCAATGACCGATGTTACTGGTTTTGGATTACTTGGGCATCTTCTTGAAATATGCCAAGGCAGTAAGCTCAAAGCCACTATTGATAGCACCTTAGTGCCGCTGCTTGATGACTCTATATACCATTACATCAATGAAGGATGTGTGTCTGGCGGCAACTTGCGTAATTGGGAGAGTATTAGCCAGCATGTCTCAAAGATTGACCCGCGACAACAAGCGCTTTTATGCGATCCACAAACCAGTGGCGGCTTACTGATTGCCGTTGCGCCGGAGTCAGTTGACGCGGCTAAGGCCATACTCAAAGAGGCCGGCTGTTACTATCAATCAATTGGTTCACTCGACGCTAGCATAGACGCTAACATAGACAATATCACGGACACTATGCTTACCGAACAATACTCAATTGAGGTGATAGCTTGAGCAAAACTGACATGCTAACTAGCAATGCCTATCGCGAACTTTTGTTACAAAACACCCCCATGATTGATGTGCGTGCACCGGTAGAATTTGCAAAAGGGGCCTTGCCGTCGGCCGTCAACCTACCCTTCATTAATGATGAAGAGCGCCACCTTATTGGTATTTGTTATAAAGAAAATGGCCAGCAAGCAGCCATTGACCTAGGGCATAAATTGGTCCATGGCGACACTAAAAATCGCAGAGTGAAGGCATGGCAAGAGTTTTTGGAACAGCACCCAAATGCTGTTTTGTATTGTGCTCGAGGTGGTTTACGCTCTCAACTCAGCCAGCAGTGGTTAGCCGACATTGGAGTTGCGTGCAATCGTGTAGAAGGAGGCTTCAAGTCTCTGCGCAACTTTTTACTGCAGTATTTAGACGATTCATGCCACAACGCTACTTTTACTCTTTTGTCCGGCATGACCGGCACGGGTAAAACAGACATTCTTAAAACCCTTAATACCAGCATCGACCTCGAAGGCCATGCCAACCACAAAGGCTCGAGTTTTGGTCGGCCACTGAACCAGCAACCCTCGCAGATTGATTTTGAAAACGAGCTAACTTTAGCCATTCTCAGCGTGCGAGAAAACCAGCCTGGACAGCGAATTATTGTGGAAGATGAAAGCCGCAACATTGGCGGTTTGCACCTCCCTGAAGCCCTCAATGCAGCAATGGCCGCCAGCAACATAGTTGTTATCGACCTGCCCCTTGAGGAGCGCATAGAAAAGCTTTGGCAAGAATATGTAGTGCAGCGCTATGAAGAGACTATCGCCTATCATACAAGCGATGATAACGTCGTTAAACAAGGCGATGATCACGGCGATGATCAAAGCGGTAATAAAGAAAATCATCAAGCCCAAAGTCACATTCGCGGCGAGCAAGCATTTTCAAACTACCTCATAGACAGTCTATTAAGAGTAAAGAAGCGTCTGGGCAGTGAGCGCACCAATGAAATATTAGCCTTAATGGAAGGGGCAATTCAACGCCAACACACCGACAACTTTCGCAGCCATCAAGATTGGCTCAGAGCCATTACAGTAGACTATTACGACCCTATGTATCTTTATCAGCTAGATAAACGTAAAGAGCGGGTGGTATTCAGAGGCGATCAACAAAGTGTGGTCCAGTGCTTGAAAAAATGAATACTCTCTAATTCATTTCTATTGACTAAACTAGTTCTCTTTTTCACTTTATGAGGGCAATCATATAAACACAATGCTAGTATGTAAAAGCATATAAAAATCAATGAAATAGTAGGGAGTAATTTTGTCATCAACTCTTGAATTAAATGAAGATAAAAAGCCTTCTATGGACCTAGATACGGACAGTGCTGAGCTCGATAATCTAGTGTTAATGCAGCAAGTAAAAAACCTTTATGAATCTATGGGTTCGCTATTTTTCATCAACATCATCGTAGGTGTCAGTCTTGTTGTTGCATTTTGGGAGTTTGTACCAAGCAGTACTCTATTAGTCTGGTTAGCTTCTTTGTTCTTGATGGTTGGGATACGCGGCATCTATTATTATGGATTTCGTAGAAGTTTTGAGCCTTCACAACTTCATCACTATAAGCGCATACTTGTATTCGGAAGTGCGTCGGCTGGAATTATTTGGGGCATTGCGGGGGTGATATTCTTTGTGCCTGAGCAATTTAGTTACCAAATGTTCATTCTGGTCTCGCTATATTCTATGGCGGGCGGTTCAGTATTCACACTAAGTATGTATCTACCGGCTTTTTATGCGTTTGTACCAATAACCTTAATGTCAATTACGGTGGTATTAATATCGTATGGAGAAAACATACATTTAGTGTTGGCGGCAGTGACTGTTACTTTCCTTATCGCTATGATTACGTTTAATAATAAGATAAGTAATAACTTCAAAACGTCA
Source organism: uncultured Glaciecola sp. (assembly GCA_905479945.1). Lineage (GTDB taxonomy): Bacteria > Pseudomonadota > Gammaproteobacteria > Enterobacterales > Alteromonadaceae > Glaciecola. The sequence goes on from CAJQOP010000016.1 coordinate 12,063, forward strand.
TTTCGCTTGCGTTACGAGAACAGAAACCTTATAGAGCAATTAACTATACAAAAAGAAGAAGCTGATTCGGCTAACAAAGCAAAATCTAAGTTCTTAGCCGCTGCTAGTCACGATCTCAGGCAACCCCTTTATGCTATTCAATTATTCATTTCGGTGCTTGATGAACTAACAACAGAGGCCAAAGCGCGCCACGTTCTTGGCCAAGTTAGTCGCTCTGCTAATGCATTAAATAGTTTGTTAGATTCATTGCTGGATATTTCGAAGCTGGATGCTGGCTCGCTAAAAACAGAAACGAAAGATTTCTTGTTAAACGACATTATAATAAAACTGTCTTTTGAGTTTGATCAGCAAGCGAAAGAAAAGAATATCATTATCCAATGGCCACGAAGCGAGGATGTTTTGCACAGTGAGCCCGTGTTAGTCGAACAAATTTTACGAAACTATTTATCAAACGCAGTCAAATTTACTGACTCTGGGACAATACGCGTATCTTGCGAAACTAATAACGACGCAGTTACTGTGAGCGTCACTGATTCCGGCCGCGGTATACCAATTGACTCTCACAGCCTAATCTTCGAGGAGTTTCATCAATTAGGCAATCCAGAACGCAACCATGATAACGGCCTTGGACTTGGGCTCTCGATAGTAAAACGAGCAGCTGAGCTACTTGGTCTTGATATTTCAGTTGAGTCAACTCCAAACGCAGGTTCGACGTTTAGCGTTACCATCGATAAAACAATAAAAGCTGCGAAGCATGTTGAAACCGAAACAATACCAGATGAAACAATTACGCTTAATGCAGAACTACTGATTATCGTAATTGAAGATGATGTGATTATTCGAGAGGCTACCCAACGACTTCTCCAGATATGGAAGTGCAGCGTCCTAGTAGCGGCCGACAGAAAAGAAGCAATGTCAGTTTTAGCTGCATCTCCACGCATACCCGATGCTATACTTGCCGACTATCGTTTGCGAGAAAACGATACTGGAATTAAAGTAATTGATATGATTAACGAGCACTACAAAACTATCATTCCATCTGCGCTTATCACCGGAGAAATCGACGATAGCCTATTTGAAATGCACTCGCCAAATAAACTCAGTGTATTCAAAAAGCCATTATCACCAGCCAAGCTGAGAGCATTTCTGGCGAACATAAAACCCTTGCTATAGAAAATCTGTTAATTAAGGCCTTTTTCCATTGCAACCAGCGCAGCTTGGGTCCGGCTGTTAACGCCTAATGATTTGAAAATAGCTGATATATGCATCTTAATTGTCGCCTCTGCTATACCCAGATCAGCAGCAATAATCTTAGTTGGCAAACCAGCGGCTATCATTTTAAGCACCTCAAGCTGCCGCGGTGTTAGTTGGACTGGGGTTGTTGTTGCATGAGGATTAGTTTCAACCATTTCAGCTGGCAAATAAGTACCACCGGCAAGCATCAATTTAATTGCGTTGAATAGTAGTTTTCCCGATGTGTTTTTTGGCACGAAACCAACAGCAGATAGGCCAAGAGCGCGCTTCATATCATCGCGATCTTTAGAAGCCGATAACACCGCTATCGGTAATTCAGGATAGCTTATTTTGGCGGTTTCCAATAACGAATAACCGTCTAGCCCGGGCATTTTAAGGTCAAGTAAAACGAAATCAAGATCAGCATGCGCGTCCATTAATTCCAGCGCACTATCATAGTTTGACGCTTCAAGAGTAACTATATCCGCATCCAGACTATGCAGAACATGCACCAAGCCTTCACGAAAAAGCGCGTGATCATCTACAATTAGTACTTTCATCTTTTGCAACATATGAATAACAACCGGCGTGAGTATAGAACTAATGAGGCTGTTAGTGCAACACATATACAGAACCAAACTATTGAATAAGTTCAATAGTTTATGGGGGAAAGTAACGAGTTATCGGTTCATTAAATAACGAAAGATTGAGCGTCTGTTAGTGACTGCAGCATAGCACTGTGCAGTCACTAATATATTGTAGACAAGCCTACTTTTTCAACGGTTTTGCTTGGCGTAAACCTTTTAATGGGCCGCCAAGCACGTTACGGCATATAATCAAACCTATTAAGAACATCAGATTAAGCAATGTGCCGCTACCCCCTGATTTACCTTTATCTACAGTATCCGTAGGTGGAGTCATAATAGGGACATTCAGCACAGAAATAGTTGTTTCAGCACTTGCGGTGCCCCCGCTGCTATCTGTGACAGTCACTTTGAACACAATGCTGCTAGTTTGGGCAACATCCGGCAGCACTACTGTAGCAACACCATTATCACTGGTAATAGTAGCGGTATTACCTGAACTCACTTGCTCAAATACATAGGTGAGCGCTTGCCCTTCGGGATCAACAGCATCAGCCGTAATAGTAATTCTTGTACCCTCATTTGCAGATGCCACCGATGACAGCGTTACCGTTGGCATTTGATTAACTACTGCAAATACTCCAGGGTCCTCAATACTGCCATTCGCTTCGCCATCAAGATCATAGAAACCGCCATCAAGCAATGTTAAGGCGATACACTTATCAGCCTCATTTAGACCTGCTTGATAAACCGCGCTCCCTGGAGCAGGGCACGCTCCGTTTATTTTATCTGCGGAAGCAATACGATTCTGGCTATCGGCAACAAAAGTTACCCAACCACTATCGGTAAAGAACTTCCGGTAAACAGCATCGGTCGGTAATGAACTGTCATTAGGCAAAGTAACGACAACCGACATGCTGCTGCCTACATTTGCCAAACCACTCGCTTTAAAGTTGATTATATCGGTAATAGCATAAAAACCACTGTCGCTTGCCATATCTGAGCCAAATGTGTCGCTTAGTAATTGTGCGTCAATGATAGCTCCAACTGGTAAGCCTTGACTTAACGATTGCGCTACTGAACCAACACTCAGGACAATGCCTGTTTCAGCTATTATAAGCTCGTCTCCCATTGGTAACTGGGTAGTATCAGCGTTGTTATCTTCAAAGTCTGGAATGCCATCGCCGTCGCCATCAGCATACCCCTCTTCGCTATCAGAGATACCATCGCCATCAGTATCGCTTGAGTTTAATGTAGGAAGCTCTGCTGCAACCACAAAACTGAGGCTGCTTTTTGTGCTCAGTAACTCGTCGCTATTGGTTTCAGTTGCGATTGCTACGATCTGATGAGTACCAGCCGACAGCTGAGACGCATCAAGCGTAATACGCTGACCAGTAAACATACCTAGTTCGGACTCGGCCCATTCAACCGTATGCTGATCCTGACGGTTAATATCGGTAATCACAGCTGATATCGTGACATCGCCAGCTGATGCGTCAACGACAGCAACTTGCTTATCGCCTTGCTCAATAGTAATTTCAAGCACAGGTGCTAAATTACTTTGCTGTACATAGATATTGGCACTTAACTTTTCACCTAAAGCAGCATTTTCAGCGTTATTCAAGGTAAAACGAATGATATCACCTTCAATAGTGTTGTCTGGCACAACAATAGGGATATTAAGTGTAGATCCTGAATCAATGCTAATAGATCCCGACGCAATGTCACTGCCAGTCAAACCATATTCTAGTGACACGGGATAAGCAGCAACCTTGCCACTTAACTCAATTTGCAAATAAACCGTTGCGCCTGGTTCTCCTAACTTGTCCATACCTAGCTGAGTCAACGGATTAATGGACAGTGCTACTAAGCCTATAGATTGATTTCCTGCTCTGTCAGTTGCACTGACTTGAATTTGATATGCACCTGATTCAAATAGCGTATCACCAACAATTTCTGCCATTATTTCGCCATCAATGGCATCTAGGGCAATAATGTTAATTGAACTCGCAATATCAGTTATTTTACTGGTTGCAGCCAATTCAATTATTAGTGTTTCTTCAAACACTGGAGCAATAGTGTCTGCAGCAGCGATTAACGGAAAAGCATCACTGATATCGAGAATACCGTCGTTATCGTCATCGGAATCGGCAGCCATACCTAAGCTCAGGCAACTTTGATTACACATATTGGGTGCGCCATCATTATCGGTATCGGTAAAATCGCCAATAGCAATTAATGGATAAGCATCTCTTCGGTCACTCACACCGTCGTTGTCATCATCTAGGTCCGCATTGTTACCTATGCCATCACCGTCAGAATCTAACCACTCTGTTGGATCATTTGGAAATGCGTCAACCTCATTTGCAAATCCGTCTAAATCACTGTCTCCTATTGGATTGTAGCCTTCTACACCACCTAAATGACTCACAGCACCGTTAACTTTGCCGTCTGCATCATTGGCACCACCGTCTTGGATACGCAGCATTACGCACCAATTTCCTGGCTTTAAACCCTCAATGTAAGTCTGATCTTGAGGTGCTGGGCAATAACCCTCAGCTCCTGGTGCTGAATACACAGCATTGGCATCATCTTGTACAAACGAATTCCAACTTAAATCGCCGAGCGATAAGGTAGTATAAACCGGGTCAGTTGGCAGTGCTGTCAACTGAGGAATAACAATACTGATAGATGAATCTGAAAGTGCTAAGCCCCTCGCTGTGAAGTTTTCTAAGCCGTTGATAAAACTAACACTGCCTGCATCCAAATTAGTATAAACCGACGCAATTTCACTTATGCTGATAAGCGCTCTGCTTACCTGTAATTGTCGAGCGGCCTTACCTAAAGATAGACGCAAGCCAACATGAGTTTCAACTAAAAATGAATTACTCTGTGCGGTTTTTGCGGGTAACACATAGCTTTGGTCTACTGCATCTAAATATTGAGCAATGCCGTCACCATCAACATCGGCAAACCCGTCAATATTATCGGCAACACCATCGCCATCGCTATCATCGTTCGTCAACACAGGGACTTCTTCTAAAATTTCTATCAAACGGTCGCTGTAAGCAATATTGCCTGCCGTGTCGATAACACGTAGTGAAATTGTATAAATCCCCGCTTCTACAGCGTCAGAATCAATCGTGAAAACTGAGTCAAAGGCATCACCATCTGAATCAGAAAGCGCGCTGTCTGTGAGCGCCCAATCAAAGCTATGTTGATCAGCTGCATCTGGATCACTAACAATAGCCGTCACGTTAATAAAGCCTTGCCCTTTCACCACAATACTCGACTGCATATCAGCCTGTTCAATACTCAATTGCACTTTTGGCGCAATATTATTTTGCATAACGCTAGCAACAAACACCTTACGTTGCCCTATAACCGCATTAGTCGGTGTTCCTAAGGTGAGTATTATCGACTCGGTAGTTTCAGTTGCATCACCATCGTCAATAAGATCGAACTCGATGCTACCTTTTAAGCCGCTGTTAATAACGAATTCACTGGCAATTAAGGTATAATCGACACCGTTGGCTTGTGCGCTTCCGCTCACTGTAAACGGTATTGTCACCGGGTAATTTGCAGCAATGCCATTTAATTCAACGCTAACACTCGCTCTAGTTCCCACTGCCACTTGTTGATTTGAATAGAAATTCACGATTGGATTAACCACAAGCGTTTGTGTATCACTTGCTTCATTGCCAGCGGCATCAGTTGCTGTCCATAGCACTTCATATCTGCCTGGCTTATAAAAACCATTTTCGGCGGTGGTAGTTTCCAGTAAACCATCTTTATCATCAAAGGCTACCGCGCCAATATCTAAAGCTTGCGTAAACAAACCCGTCGCGCTAAGCGTAGTCAGCGTAGAGGCAATAATCTGCGGCGCTTGTTCATCGCGCAGAATATCGCTGCCATTAATAAATTCTTCAAGGTTGGTCAAGGTGTCGCCATCAGCGTCTAATGCGGCATCACTGGCATCGAAAGGATTTAGTCCGTTTGCAATTTCAACTTGGTCAGGAATACCGTCGCCATCGGAATCGGATTCCTCAGATTCTTTTGATGCAATCAATTGCGCGCGGGTCATCACTAAATTAAGCTCAGTTGTGTTGCCTCGCCCTGCAACTGTCATCTCTCCAACAGTATAAATTTCGTCATCTAACTTAAATTGTACCTGCACAATATCGCCATATTGAAACGACGTTTCGCTCAAAGCATCAACCCTTACATTAAGTAAGTAGCGGTCTTGCAGTTGCTGGTCGTCGCCGAAGGTGTAGCGTCCTACCTCAAGATTGTCATAGGCTAAGATAACCGCCATATTTGTATTAGACGTGCTGAGTTGCTGACCATCTAAGGTAGCAGTACCGTACAGTACGTTGTCGGGCTCTGGTATAGACGCCTCAACAAGTGAAGTTTGTAGCAATATCCAAACGAATAGAAGCTGAGCAATGGTTACTATTTTACTTTGTTTCATTTTCATCGCCTTAGTTACCGGAAAAACCGTAAGTTTGGAAGTGCAGCAGAATATCGGTAATACCTTTACCGTCGCGTTCGCCATCGACATTTAACTGGCCATTAATAAAGCGATCTAAGCCTTCATCAGAGTCAAAACTTAAGGTGCCTCCAGGTATAATTAGCATCCATTCAGTGTTCCATACCGAGCGGCCCACTAAACGAGAGTCACTAATTGATTGATTCGGGTCATAAGCACCACTGTCGTGATAAGCTCGAAAGCTCGACATTCGTCGAATATCACCATAGGTATCGCTTAATGAATCATTGGCAGGTATCCACTCTGGGTTGGTTAAATCTGAAGCGCCTAATGGAAAGGGCGCAGGCAGTTTTTGGTCAACAACATGCCATTCTCTAGTTTTGAAATCATCTCCCGATGGCGAACGCAATACATCCATGCCAACTGGCACCAAATAAACCCGCGGTGTATTCGACAAGGCAGCACCGTTGTAACCTTCAAACCAGGTTCCTACTGCGCGCACTTTAGTAGCAAAGTTAGTGGGATCGTAAGCGCTATCTCCTCCTCCTAGTTCATTGCCAAAAAAGTTCAAGCCGAAGGTCACTGTTGTTGGAAATCTGATCACTAAGCCTGGCTGAGCAACATCACTTTCTGTTGTGAACGGGCGCGCATAGCGTTTAAATTCTGGTATATCCCAAAGGTTAGCGACTCGAGCATCTTCTAAAGTCTTAGCCCACGCTGCATCATTTCCCGCTAGCCTAAACAGCTCTTTGCGCAGCGAAAAGCGATTGTCTTCAACTTGGGGGTTGTTAAATCCTAATTGGCCACGATAAACATCAAAATTCTGAGTTAGGCGCGCCAATACATCGGCAAGCCCGGGTGTTCCAGCAATAGGTACACCGTCAATTACCTGTCCTAAACTGCGCTGGCGCACAATATCGGCAAGAAATTCACGACCCGAACCAGATTCATTGCCCAATAAGTTTGTTTCATAATCATAGGCCGCTGCTGCTAAATACACATAGCGGGCAGCTAAATCGAACTGCGCTCTATATTTGGATAAAGCATCGTTACGGAAAATACGGAAGGTTATATCTTGGTATCGATATTGCTGAGTATCTCCGGCAGCGGCTATACGAAATGCTCGACGTTCTTCTAATACACGTTGACCCTCAGCTAATATTGCGTAGTAATTGCCTTGTGTTTGATTCACCACTCCGCGTTGTGTATAAAGCTCCATGCGCAGCAATGCTTGTTGTCGCCAAAGTTGTTCCAGTGCTTTGATACGCTCAAGTAAATCAACATTAGGCGTATCTACTAATAAATCAATTTCACTCTGAAACTCAAGCCCCTGCCTTGCTGATTCTAAGGATAACTCGGTGACCTCAGCTGACACTTCAATTACTGATAGATTAGCTTGCGCACCTACAGCGGCAAAATCAATAGCCCCTCGGGGGACTGAAGTAAGATCGTTGGAAAAGCCCACAGTTTTAGGTATGCCTTCTGTTATTGCTTCAGCGAATTCTTCAACCAACTTCCCTGATACTCTTGCTCCTGCTGATACAGTTCTTGCAAGGCTAATACCTACTCCAAGACCTATTCTGTCCCTTTGTGCACCACGTAGTATGTTGATTGAATCTATATTTAGTTTATATTCAGCCTCCACCAGAGACGCTGCGGCTTCTATATCTAACAGTAGGTTTTCGTGTTGTATTAAAGCACGTTGCAATGTTGCTTGAGATTGCAGTAAGTCTGATATCGCTACTTGTAATTGTCCTGGTGCTCTTCGTTTACTCCACGCTTGAGGCGCCACAAACCTCCAATCTGTGCCCTTGGCGACAGGAAAGTCCACTTCTAGTATGTCACCGGCATCGACATTGGTATATGCATCACTCAGAGAATCTTCGTCAAATACAAAGCTTCTATTTTCACCAAAAACCATAGGGCTAAAAAAGCCTTTAATAGAATCACTTGGCTCAGGGAAGTCACCAAGTAAATCACTACTGACATACATATAATGATAGAGGTCTGGGCCATCATAATCAGACGGATAGGTTTTTCCTCCGCCCATATCACCCGCATACGGATAACCGAATATTTCAATCAACTGGTTTTTAAAGCCTCGCTCTTGCTCATTTACCAATGATCTTAATTTATCCACATCATCTTGCACGTTTCGTAGCGACTGAGTTTGTTGACTGGCGTGATCAAAAACGACTAAGGCGTTATCCAATGCCTTTTGAGCACGACTGGCAATTTGGTCAAAATGATTTTGGCCTTGCACTGCTGAACTTACTTGCAAGAAGCTAGGGTCTATATCGAATGGCACCACACCTTTGGCTAAACCTAAAGGATTTAAACCAGCGTCGGCTTTATCAACTTGTGCTTGAATTGAATTGAAGCCCGAAATTATTTGAGCTAACTCAAGCACGGTTGTGCGATCAATTTTCTCAATACCCTCATTTTCAGGATTAGGGTCTTCATCAGGAAGTATGGCATTTGCTGTAAGCCAGTCAAAGTAGGCACCTTGACCAGAGCGTCTCGCCCAACCGTCTACACCCCAAGCGCGTTCTCGGTCGGTATCTTTATAGCCTTGCCATTGACCTGAAGGTGCCTCAACATATTTTTCACGATAACTTAAGTTCACTATTTCAGCACCCGCGCGGGCTTTAGCTGCTGCTGCAGTGGCAAACTTACGCTCATCCAAGTAGTCAATTTCAATGGGCGCGCCGCCAATCGTTACTGACTCTGTGCGTGGTATCCATGTGTAGTTAGGCTCTTGTAGTAAATCATATCGAGCTTTAACTGAGGTTAAATAATGCCCCCATGCATCACCATGCCCTTGCGGATAAAGTATGCTGGCATCGGTTTCATTAATAAAACCATCGGCGTTCTGGTCAGTAATACGATAAGTTTGTACGTAGGCAACTTCACCACTGCCTTGGGTAAAGTTCCAAAACAAGCGATTATTAACAGGAGCACCCGCAACACCGGCGCGGCTGTCATCGCGCCCGCGTAATAGTACCAACTCCTCTTCTAAGGGTGATACCAACTGATTTTGAAAGGCAAATATGGAAGACGCCAAACTACCAACAGCACTACTGGTGTTAAAACCAATAGTAGGGTCTTGGGCATCGGCATAAGCTTCATTGCCCAATAGCATATATAAGTCAGCAATGCGGGTTGAAGCATTTAACAATTGAGTATTCGCAGCAATATCATCAAAGCCAGAACGAATACTTAAGTCTTTTCCGCGCTCTAATATTGTTTGGTACGCTTCAATAATACCGACAGAATTGACAACATCTGGGTCAGGATTAAAGGGAATGGGACCTGAATACGGCTTGCCTGCTTGCGCAATCATGCTGCTTAAGGTGCTAATTTCATTGGTGCGGAAATTATCTACACGTTGATCAAATGGATTCAAACCGGCAATAACCCGCTTTATCCAGCCCATGGCTAACATAGCTTTGGGAGCATTGGGTGGTTGCGTTGGGTCACCTGCCCAAGGGCTAGGAACCGTGGCATTATCTCTAATAGGTAAACCGGTGTAGCGGGTAATAAACCAATTATCACTCAGCGTTAACAAACCGGGACCTTGAATTGTGATGTCCAGTGCACCCTTACCTGAATCCGGCAGGGGTAGTAATCTCCAGTCCCCTGGATTATCAACACCGAAATCTGGATTTAGAGGTGCAAAAGGTTGACCGCTGGTATCCGGTTGATAATACCAACTGAAAGCAATCTCATCTGGGTCACCTGCAAAGTCGCCTGTGTGACGCAAAGTTAATGCTTCTTCAAAAATATTATCTGAGGGTACAACCCAAATATTACCTTGGTATACACCATAATCAGCACTTAATTTTATGACCTCTAATTCAATAGGTAAACTTAAGCTTGGGTCGTTATTAAATACAAGCGTTACGTAACCTTCGCCAGCTGGGCGGCCAGCCGTTAAGGCCATACGAGTGCCGAGCATTGCTTGTGCTTCTGCTATGGTATTGTCAACTGCACTCGCTAAAAACTGCCCTCCTGGCAAACTAAAGTCACTGTCGTCTAAGCGGTCATCTTGTTGATTAATAGGGTTTACATCTACAAAATTGTCAGCGATTCCGTCGCCATCTTCATCAATACCCTTACCTAAGTATTTAGGCTGTAAACCAATTAGGTAAGCAATATCTGCCACACCATCTGGGCCGCCACCTTCACCATCGTTAGCAAGCAGATCAAGTTGGTTAGGATTTCGCGTTAAGTGATATAGGGAATTTACTGCCTCTTGAAATGAGCTATTAATGCTAAGCGCGAGAATTTGTTGTTTTTCTCTCGCCGTCATGATGTTCGGTAGTAAGTGCGGGTCACCAAATATGGGAAAATCAACCGTGCCTTTAAAGCTTAATTGTTTATTGATTTGGTCATAACTTAGCCGTGATCGGAGTACAAATGGAAGATCAATGAAAAACAGTTTTCCTTGCTGATTTAAGGTGCCAATAGTGGCATCTAATTCCTCTAAATCGACGCTACGCGCACTTATAGGGTCCATTAGCTTGACTAAAGCATCGGCAGCTTGCCCGTTGCCGGTTTCCACACTTTCATCGTAAATAATTTGTGCGGCTGCTTGACCGTCAATCGTTGGTAAAAAACAGGCTTTATCAGCATCGGCTCCATTTGAGCAAGGCACTTCGCCATTAGGTTTAAATAGTGTTGCACCCGGTTGCAACACCGGCACAGATTCTGGCCATTCAAAACTATATTCAACATTTACCGGAGGTGAGTCAGCGGGGTTATTATTTACTCGATTTAACCAAGGTAAACAGGTGCCTATCTCTTCATCAGGTAAACCATCTGCATTTAGGTCGTAATCAAAACCGTCTTGCAAGGGGTAATAATACTGCAAAGTGACATCGCCTGCGGCTCTTGCCCAGGTAAAATCGTCTTTATCTTGCCAAGCAGCTGCAGATTCATCTACGATAATCGCATTTTCTTCGCAAACCGCCATACGGGTCATTGGTTGCGGCAGTTGTAGCAGGTTGCCCGCAATTTGACGATAAAGTTGACTGCCATCAATTGGCCCAAAGGGGATGTTAATTGTGCTTGCTTCAATAGCTAACACTTCAAATGCCCACTGATTGTCATTTGTTGAATCTTGATATTTTATTAATACGTAGGGGTCAGAGCCTTCTTCTGGATTTTCTGCCTGAAGCAAAACATTCAAGTCATTGCGTAATGCGTAAGCTCTTTGGTTTTCAAATAATGCATGCTCTTCGTTTGGATTGTAACCGGCTATTTCAGGGTCGCTTTGGCGATAAATAACAGGATTACTCATATTCGGCAATAGCTCGAAACCTTGTTGGCTCGCAATTACTATTTTATTAGGATTTTCAGGCCAAGCACAATCATATTGTGCGGGAGTATCGCCCCAATATTGTCCAAACTCGTTGGCGGTATACCAAACGACCCCAAGATAATCGTCAATGTCATCTGAGGCACGTTTGTTAACCGGTATAATCGGGCCAAGGCCTGCACTATGAATTGTGCTGTCATAACGAGAGAGACTATTTACCACATGACCGTTGCGACTGCTCAATAGATTATGCCTATCATCTGTTATTGGCTGCCCAATAACACAACTGCCGGGTGCGGCTTGTATCTCAAAACTTGGATCGTTCCAATCTTTAGTGTACACAATTTGAAATACAGAGGCTTGAAGCTGCGGGTTTGAAGCTTCGTCTTCAGGTGTTAATGTGTATTGCAAGGTAACATAGTCAGATTGATTTGCTGGCAGGGCAGCTCTATTGAAGACCTTTCCCTGAATACCCGTAGTAACTAAATCGGCTGAGTTTGCTGGATACACAACCCCGCTGAAAACCAAACGCTGTCCAGCATTATCTACCGCTGGTTCAAGTAAAACTGAGGTTCCCGCAACATGTGTTTGTACATTTTTATTAGTTTGAACTGGCGAGCCTAGCGTTGTGACCCTAGTTTCATTCTGAATATCTGAGCTGATTTTCCATTCAATAGTGACAATACCTGGTGCTTCGCCAATAACATAAAGTTTCCCTTCTGAAGGACTCCAATATAAGTAACTGGAGTAGTCGGAAGCTAATTGACCGTCAATTTTAATGTCGGGCTGTAATGGCAATGCTCCATCAGGCAAGGCTATTGCTTCACCAACTTCCCAGCTTTGTGGTATTAACCACGATCCGGACACTGCATCTAATAATGAGATATAGCCATCGCGAGGCTCATCAAATTTATTGATAATTTGGCTGGGCACGGTTAAAACATCAATCACAATATCCATGATTGCGCCCGAGCTTGCAGTGTTAGGAATGACTATATTGTTTAGCGGCGTATTAAATTCCCATAGACCTTTGAGGGGGGGTAAATCACTTGGGGTAAGTGGCCCATCATTAGGACCATTAGTGTCGGCCAGCCTTAATGCATCTAAGGAATATACTTCAGCATTTATGTAGAGATCATCAACAGAACCGTTGAAAGGTTTAAGCGTATCGTACCCTGTTACACTGCTACTTGTTTGTCCAAAAGACAGCGCTGGTGCGGCAAAGCCGCTATAATTAGTCCCTGGAAATTCATATAAAAATTGACTGGTGTTGTTTTGTCGAAAAATTTGCTCTCCATTAACCCAAACAGTTGCTCTAACGGCATTGTCAAAATCACCATATATTTCAAGCCCACGATTAAGTTTAATGCTATGCCATTGCCCACTTTGTAGAGGCGCATTTAACTGGAATGTAAAATTGCCCTCGGTATTTTCATCACGATTTTCAATGAGGGTTAATAAGCTTGGAGTTTCCATAATTAAATGAAATCTGGTGTTATCACTCATTAACACTTGCGGATAAGACGCGTCGGCATTATCAGCAAACCATACTTTAAAACCAAGTTCATAAACGGGTATTTGTTGTGTCACAGTGTCGTGAGGAATGGGCATTGAAATAATATTATCCACTCCATCAAAGCTTAGCGCATAGTCTAAATTTGTAACAAATAAAGGTGTTGTTGCAGCATCTAAGTCTGCAATTTGGATATCGTTATTGCCTGAAACATCATTTATAAGACCATTTTCAGTAGAGACCGTAAAATCCCATTCGCCATTTATGGCAGTGTTCACAGGAACCGTAGTTAAAGAAAATGATTCAAGAGTACCCCTAAAATAATTAGGATTCTCCAGTGCACCAGGAGAACCTAACGAAAGCACCTTCGCTGCGGAAAAAAGACAATTGCCAGGACAAGTACTATACCATCCGGTATCTTGCTGAACATCATCAACCCAAACCGTAATATCAGCTCCACCCTCCCCGTTTCTGGCTTGATAACTAAAACGTAAAGTATGTGTTCTCCCATCATTAAGCGGTTTCGCGAGTATTAGACGTTTATCTCCGCTTACACCTGAATTGCTTAAAACCAACTCAGTAGGTGATTCCATTACAAGACTGAAGCGGTTAGAAGCTAATATTTGGTCGCTTGGATCATCGTCGCTAATTAAGGCTTGAGGAAATTCTGCAAAATTGCCAAAACGCAGGGTAAAACTAAAATCTATGCTAGAAGCTGTAATTCTGTCGGTTTCTGCTGGCGGTAATGACAGCATGTCATCAATGCCATCAAAACGAAGAACTTGTCGCGCCTTTGAGCCAACAACACTGTCATTAAAGCTCTCATTACCAGAAGTTGAACCCGCTACAAATACAGTATTACCGTTAGCATTCAATCCAATACGTGCATTTTTTTGTGCAATAATGTCTTCTTCGCCGATAATCGGTGTAGTTGTGGTTGCCCATTTCCAGCCAAAAGGCTCAGCGCTTCTTTCATTTGCCGACAGTTTGGCGACAAATAAAGACGGTGTTGTAACTGCTCTTAATTGTTTAGCTTCATCGAGATTGGTAAAAATTGGTGCGCCAACATAGACACCTGAAATATAGACGTTCTGTTCGTCATCAACTGCCAATCCACCCAGATCAGTACTGAGATGGTCCATATTTCTTACGGTATAGGCAGAAGGTTTTATAAATAATGAACGGTCGTCTACTTCACCTAAAATACTTTCAGTACCGTTTCCACCATTCAAGCGTTTGACTAAGCCCGCAGCACTATAATAAACGTCACCTTCAGTATCAGTAACGATGTCGCCTCTGTATTGAATATCATCAACTTGTGTTAACCATTGACACTGCCAAACACCATTGATTTCTTGATATTTTGATATTTTGATACGAATATCCAGGCCTCATAAGGATAAGTACCGCCGTTTGCTATGTTGGTACCACACCATGATCCTGCAGTATTTCCGATACCAGCAATAGCGCCTAACACATACACTTCAGTAGCCGATGCTGCCGCTATTCGGCTTACTTCTTGTCTATAAACAAGCCCTTCATCTGAAAAGAGCATCTTTGTGTTTGAGCTTACTCCTTCAGTATCAATAGCGTTAAAATAACCTTTCCATGACCTTACTACCGCAGTTTTTCCACTAAAGAGACCACTGGCAAATTCTTCTTGCTGTTGCGCATTGATTGTGGTGGTCGTATACAAGGCTAAATCAACATCATTTTGGTCAGTAAAAAAGGTTTTAACGGTGGTTTTTGCCCACGCTTTTGTACCGCCGGCAAAAAACTTACCTGTAAAACCAGTATTAATACTAAGACTCGTTTCTCTGTCGTTACCAAATGTTGCGGCGCCAGCACCAATTTTACCGTTAATATAAATAGCATTTTCATAATCAATGGCTACTGCGCTAACGGTATCGTCGCCTGTGCCGCCGACCGTTCTCACCCAATTGACATTGCCGCCGCTGCTGTAAGAGGCAACGAATATATCCTTACCACCGGCTGATTCAATTATGAGTGGCTGAGTATCAGCGCCAAGAGGAAAAAAATTTTTGTTTACAAACATACCGACAACAATAATATTGCCATTGCCGTCTACAGCCATATCGATAATTTCTTCGTCACCATCGCCGCCAAATTGCACTGGCCATTGCGCCATACTATTTTGAAGCGGGGCAATAATAATGAACAATACCAAGGCCAACTTTAGGCACCAATTTTTGGTTTTATGTTGTGTGTTAGTTTTCATTTATTGATGCCTTATTGGTTCAATTTGTCGATTTGAGCGGCGTGTCGCAAAGTAAAAGTGCCTGCCGCTATAATGGGTAACTTGTGCAGACCATCGACCACTTCTGTATAGGTTCCCCCTTTAGCGTCATACCCTGAGCCTAAATCGTTTTCGATAGGTTCAAAGGTAAATTCCATTGTGCGGTTCACAGCATATGCCCTTGATACTACTTGGCCATCTATGGTTCTTTTGCCATGCTGAGCATGATAAATATGTCCAAATGGGTTGGTTGGCGCTGTGCTCGGTAAATTCAGTTGAAAAGTGACATTGGTATCTAATGAGCCACCCGCTTGCATGTCCATACTGGTAATTTCTGTACCAGAATCATCCAATCCAAAATCATAGGCCATGGTGCTAACTCGTTTGCCAACTGCTTCGCCATCTCGCAAAACTATGCCGGTATAGTCGCCAATAAGTGAGTCATCGGTAAGTAATACATAATCACCCACCGTGCCATCGAGGTTAATTTTGCGCATTTGAATCACATCTTTAAGCAAGCGTACTTGGGTGCCGTCTCGATGCATAATGATCCGAAACGAAAATTCAGCGGCAACTGGCGTCAGTGCATTGCCTGCATCTTTTGTAATAGGCAAGCCATCATCATCAACACACAAAGCATAAGTTTGGGCCGGAATCTCGGTGACAGTGGTGACAGGTACACCGTTAACTAACTCAGACGATATTTCATCATATGCAGCAATATCACAATCATTTTTATAGTTTTGGACCTGCGAAACTTGGTCTATCGTTACAGTGCCTATCCACAAAGAATTTAGTGTGGGCGCAGACGCGCTTACAGGTATTAACCAACGACTGCCGGCAGCACCAATAATCTCAAGAGTTTGACTAAAGTTTTCAGGTGTAAAGTCAGCGCGGCGCACGCCCAAAGGAAAACGCAGTTCACCACTAGCGGGTATGGTTTGGTTCAAATTTGTGGGTAAAGGCAACCATTGTTGATCGGCACTTACATCGGCGTTTTCGTAATACATACCTTGGTCATTACCTATCAGCTTGACTGATACCGATTGCGCAACATCCATTTTATTTTGCATGCGCGGTGTCAAACTCTCTAAAATTTCGCTGTAGTCGAGTCGATTTACCTGCGGTAGTTCAATATCCAATGGACCGGTAAAAGTGCTACCCCCTTTGCTGAAGATCCAATAGGCAACACTTGGTTGAATAACCATATTAAGGGGGTCAACCTCTATCCAAGCATCGTCTGACAAGCGGTAAATTGCTTGATCTTTGTGGGCAGGAGAACTACTTACAAAATCAGCAAAAATGGGCAGGTTATCGGGGTCGACATGAAAACCAACCAAATTAAATGAGTTAGACTCCCACTTCGTTTTAGGTACAACAGGTTTACCCGTAATCGTTAGTGTAACTTCGGTATCACCTGCAAAATTGATCAAATAGGCGCGGTTGGCTTGAATAGCAAATAAGTTGGTCATAAAAGCTTCGGGCGCTTGTTGTGGAAAAAATCGTAACCAGCCGGGGGAGCTTAATAGCTTATCTGGGTCGGGGTTGTCGATAAAATCGATTTTTGCGCGTTTTTGTAACCATGTCCAAACGCTGCTTACTTGAGGACCTTCGCCATCAACATAATCGGCAAATACCTGTTCGGTACTACCGTCATTTGGCGCAATTTGCACATACACCGAGTTCCAACCAGGCGTTAAGGTAATTGTTTGTATGCATTCTTGGCCGCTCTGACAGCTTACACTGGCGTGTAATATTGCATTGTATCCAATACAACATAGAAGCAACGCAAACTGCGCCAATCTAGTCGATAGTCGATGTGTAAAGTGAATCATGGTTTAACTCCAGAGCATAAATTGCGGGATGGGGTAATCGTTTTAAAGTTATTCATTTTCTTGGCTATTTATTTGCTTGGCTATTTATTTGCTTGGCCATTTATTTGCTTGGCAATAAGGGCGGTGCCGCTTTCTTCAAAGGCTCACTTGAGCTTTCTGGTAGCGTGATAGCGGCCAAAATATTTTGGTTTATTACAAGCGCTTGTCCCTTACTTTGTAAGGTTTCAAACCATTGAGCTTCGGCAAGTTTGCGGCTTTCATACTCAAGTATTCGTTGAATATTGCTAGCAACAATATCCAAGCTTTTTTGTGTTTCAGGCTTTCTATCTAGTAACTTGATTAAGTAGTAACCATCAGCGCCTTCCACTAAAGGAGCAAGGTCTCCATTTTCGTTTAATTGCTCTAAGGCTTTTGCGACGGCAGTATCAAGTGTTCGATTCTCAGTTTGATTTTTTATCCAACCGAAGTCGCCACCAGCATAACGAGAAGCTTGATGATCTGAATGCTTTGCTGCAAGTGAACCAAAGCCGTTCAGCGAATCTGGCTGAGTTAATGCCAATTTGTACACTTGCTCTGCTTGAGCTTTCACAGCTGCACGTTTATCTGCTGAGGCCTGCGGTGAAAGTGTTAGACGTATAATGGCAAGTCGCGTCATGCTGGGGCTTGTATATCTATGAATGTTTTGCTGGTAATACTGCTCAATTGCAACAGGAGAAACGCTAACTTGAGCCAACAGTGTGTCTAATTGCTCACTGCGTAATTTATTAATCATCAAGTTTTCTAAGGCTTTAAGTATCGCTGGGTCACTAGCAAAACCGGCTTCACGAGCTGCCGTAATTTGCAGTTGTCGCTGAATCATCTCGTCGAGCACACTTTGCTTTTGTGCCAAGCTCAGCTCACGTACACCATTGCTTCTGCTTAGTAATTTATCAACGAAGTCCTTGCTTAGTATCGATACGTCACCAACACTAGCTAACACAGCATCATCAGCAACTCGATGCTTTTTTGGCTCGCTGCAAGCGCCTAACATTAGGAAAGTAACACCGCATACAACAAGCAATACAATGTTTTTAAACTGATTGAGAAGGTCGTACATGGCTAACAAGTCCTATAAAGCCGCTTTATTTCACGATTTAATGCATCAATACAAATTGTTGTTATTATGCTAATCGCGTCTTCGCCGCTTTTAAAAAGTGTATATAAAACACTCAACTAGCCTAACAAGTATATTATTTAGCGAGAACTCTACATAGGTATGGGGTGGGTACATACTTTAGTATGGGTTCGCGCCAGCGCATTGGAAAGTGCTGAATTTTGGGGAATTTATAAAGCGGTATGTTTGGTCTTTTCAACCGTAAACTCAATCAAGTCCGGATAAAAACGCAGAAACCCTTGATTAAATTCCGCGGCGTTTTGTGCTACGAATTGCATCGCTTCTTTGGCAAATACAACTCTTCCATTAAGGCGTTTTTCAATTTGATAAAGCGCTCGTTCACAACTAGCTAGCTCTTGATAATCGCTTAACCAACGATATTCAATTAGTCCTGCTCGAACATGAGGAAAACGGCCGCCGATAAGGTTTGAGTGCCGCTCTATTTCAAGATAAAACCCGTCAAGCAAGTTATCCAAATTGTGATCAGAAAAGGCACTCCAGTGCTGGCACAATAAATGGTCAAAGTAGACATCGATGACCACGCCAGACATACGCCGAATGCTTTTTGGAAAAATTTCTCTTAGCGCTTTCACTTCAGCATGGCGATCGGTATAGCTATCAATTTTGCGATGCAAGCGAACGCCTTGTTGATGCTCCACCGCTAAATGTGAGAGATCGCTGCCTTTCACAAAGTCACCCAGAAAATTACCTAACATACTGGTATTGGTAAGATGCGCGAGGTGAATGTGGGCTAAATAATTCATATGCCTGCTAATTAAATATATTAAAGAACGCTAGTTCTTGTTTGATTTCGTGTTTTCTATATATTTGTATTGAGAGCTATTTACGCTGCAATTTTCAATTGCCTATTTCGCTCAAAATAGTTAAATACTGTGAACCCGACGGCGATATCAAAAAAGCCAAGGTGCCAATGTTTAGCAAAACCGTTATCCAAAACACCAAGCGAAAGTCCTTCTTTGATGATTTGTGTCGCAACCATTGTTGAGCCAACGCAGCACCGGGCCATCCGCCTGCCAACGCTAACATATGCAGGGTGTTTTCTGTTGTTCTCCAGCTATTGCGCTGAGCTTTGGACTTATCCCAGGCATACACAAAAAACGTAAACACACTTAAGCCTAAATAGGCATACATCAGTATTTTTGGTATATAGCTCATGTAGTACAAGGTACAAACCGCAGCTAGAAAAAGAATGGCTAAATACACTGAAAAGCGCTTAGGTGTTATTGTTTTCTGCTTCTTTGGTTTCTCACCCTTATAGCTAACATCACCAGCACAAACCCGACCACGTTTATCTTTAACCGTGGTAAATGTAACAAGTTCGCCCATTTTTGGTGCTTTCAAGCTGTTAGTAAATGCTGTTTTATGCGCAAACAATTCACTCCCGCCATTCGTTGGCTTTATAAAACCAAAAGCTCGAACCACGTCCCACTTTACGACTCTCCCTTCTAAGCGCATCCTTCCTCCATGAAATGTATATCCTAGCTACATTGATTGTATAACAAATTACTATATGACAAATTACTGTATAACAAATTACTAGCGAGGGGTTTCATAAGAAGTTCCTCTTTACTACTTCTTATGCAATTTGCGAATTTTTGTGCAGTATCAGGATGCTAAAGACAATCCAGGGGCCTTATAAGAAAAGCCCTCAGATCATTGATAAATATACACTAATTTAAAGGTGGCACAAAAGTGTCGTACATATTTGTACAAGTGTCGCATGCACGTCGTCCAAAACCTTGTAAGCTTAGTGTTCAATGTCTCTCGTCCAAACAGGGAGAGACAAATATGAACACTAATATTTCAACGAATAATGCAGAGGAAAACACACCAATGAGTCAAGTTAGCATGCGCAAGGGCTTTTGGTTTTACTTTAAGCACAAAGGAAATGATATCTCTGTGCATGGCTCAGGATTAACAGCCACGGAAACGGTGTATGTAAACAATCACCCTGTTTCAATAAAGCGCAATTTTATCCACTTTATTAGCAAGCATAGTTTTGTGCATGATGGCGTATCATATGATGTCGAAATTAACGTCAAAGGTATTTTTTCAAAAGATCGCAACATGAGCGTTACCTTGTTTGCTGATGGCGAACTAGTAAATGTTGAAACCTATGCCTTTAAGCCTAATAAGGGAGGCCTTGAATTCGTTAAAGAAGACGCATGGAAAATTATATTAGCTTTCTCTGGTTTAGTTGCCATTGGGTATTTTGTTGGCTACTTTGTTGGCGTGTATGGAACAAAATTCTTTATGTACCTCTTCAACTAAGTTATTGATAAATAATCATGGAACTTAGAGGCGATAAAGTAAAGGACATGCGCTTAGCCAACAACTGGACGCAACAGCATTTAGCTGAGGTTTGCAATGTAAGCTTGCGAACTATTCAACGTGTTGAGAATAAAGGGACGGCATCACTGGAAACCGTCATGGCACTTTGTGTTGCTTTCGATACGCAGCGTGAAACGCTTTTTGAAGTGCCTAAACCCGACCCTGATAAAATGGAAAAGGTGCAAAAAAACCCTCTGCTAATTATTATTTATATTGGTGGCTTATTGAGTGGGATTATTATAAGTGTTGCGATTAACTCGGTCATTTAATCACGCTATTTGTGACGCTCTTTATCCTGTTCTTTATCCCGTTCTTTATCCCGCAAGTTATCGCTTTCCTTTGCTTTACTTGCTACCATTTGGGCATATAAAAAATCTCAGCTCGATGAACTAGAGGCGCGACTTTAATGCTAAACCAACAGCAAAAACTAAGCTATCAACAGCAGGGTTATATCGTACTCAACGAGCTTTTTAGCCTTGAGCAAGTTAGCCAACTAAAGTCAGCAGCGCTTAAAATAGTAGATGATTTCGATCCCGATTCAACACGCTCAGTATTTTCCACTGAAACGGGAGAACAAACCAGTCGAGACGATTACTTCTTAAGTTCGGACGACAAAGTTCGCTGTTTTTTTGAAGAAGATGCGTTCTCTAATAGCGGCGAATTGCAGCAAACTAAGCACTTAAGTATCAATAAAATTGGCCATGCCTTACATACTCTTAATCCGGTATTCAACGCTTTTAGTCAATCAACAGTTATTGCGCAGCTTGCAGAAGATCTAGGCGTTATTGAGCCTGAAATTCGTCAATCGATGTATATATTCAAACAACCTAAAATTGGTGGCGTGATCCGTTGGCATCAAGACGCAACATACTTTTTTACTGCCCCGCAATCGGTAGTGACATTCTGGTTTGCGATTGAAGATGCGACAATTGAAAACGGCTGTTTGCAAGTTGATAAACAAGGTGCGGAGTTTCCGCTCAAAGAACAGTTTAAACGCTATGAAGACGACAGCACTGAATTGGCTATGCTAGAGAATATCGAATGGCCAACAAACGACCGAGCTCTACCGCTTGAAGTAAAAGCCGGCACGCTAGTCGCTTTTAACGGCGCACTGCCGCACTTTAGTGAAGCTAACCGTTCAAATAAATCGCGCCATGCGTTTACCTTGCACATCACGTCGGCTCAGGCCCAATATGACAAGCTTAATTGGCTTCGAGCAGCGCCATTGCATATTTATTCTAAATAGCTTTACACGTCACTTTTAGTCATTAGCTTTAAATCATGCCTTACAGATGATCTGTCAAGGTGAAAACCTCGCCCGGTGTTGAAAAGTAGGGTTTTTCCGACAGGATCAAAGGTGTGGGAACCTCCTTTGGAACATGCACGCCAATACTGTGCTTGGTATTGATGCGGTAATCCAAAATGTACTTACCCGTATTGCTTAAAAAGAACCAGTAGGGTGGAAACGCGACGTTTGTTTCTTGCGCTTCCCAAAATGCAGACAAAGGCCGAAAATGCTTATCGTTAGGATCGGCATCGCCCATATGCATAAAACTTAAGGTTTCTTGCGAATAAGGCAGTGTTACCCGATAAACAAGGTTACTTACCTCTGAGCGACCGGGCCAACCTGCATGGGGTATGCGAACCGAATCTACTTTAATTTTACCCACTTCAAAACTTATTGGCGCGTCACCATATTCCAATTCAATACTGATGATACGCAATTTAATGTCAGCAAAACCAGCTAGTACTTTGAGCTTGTCTATGGCTTGATCAGGAGCAACCAGTTTCACATTTTTGTATTTAAGCATATAAGCGAGCACGTCTTCAGCGGCGAAATGATCGCCGTGTGCATGACTCACAAAAATCGCCTCAATATCATTGTAGGGTTCAGTATTATTCATTACTGCATTAAAAATTTCCTCAGGAACAAGCTGATAAGTGCCGTAGTCATTATGAAAAAAAGGGTCAAACAGTATTTTATGCTCGCCTACTGAAATGAGTACACCTTCGTTGGCTAAGTAAGTTGCCGTTGCATGTTTTTCGTGAGCCAATAAACTCGGCGACAACAGCACGGACAACAGCATACTAATACTGCAGCTTATCTTTCGTATTGAAACGTGTTTTTGAGTGAGTAATTTGAGAAAGTATTTTTGAGTAAGTATTTGATGGGCCATATACACGTTTGTTAAATGAATTAATTTAAGATGCCATACTTTAACGCAACATTAATATGAATAACAAACAGCATGTAACAAAATACACGCCTGTGCTTTGTTGGTCGACAATAAAGTTATTAAGAATCTAATAGTCACGCAACCTGTATTAACTTGCAAAAAGAGCCAAAAGCCGGCAGAGAGGGTTCAAAATTCCCCTCAGATTAGTGTGACTTTTCTACTCTTGAAAATCCAATGAGTGATAGACCGTTTTGGCATGAGCCTGCCGTTGAATTTTTGCTGAAAATGACTGCAAAGCCTTCGATAAGGGCTCATTTAGGAATTTTGAGTTCTCGCACCCTAGAGCAGTCATTCAGGTTTGTTAACCTCACCGGCTCTTCCACGGCATATATAGTCATTCAACCTTAAATATTCATTGATTATAATGATTAAGGTTATGTGCTTGTTTCATACGAATTACACGGCAAGATTATTCGATGATTCCCGCTTTTCTTTCGATGGAACAAGTAACTTTACTCACAACGAATCC
>CAJQOP010000017.1 GCA_905479945.1 uncultured Glaciecola sp.
CAGGTGCAGTGGATGAACAGACCTGCTCAGCATGCAGGCTTAAACTAACACTCGCCAATACTCCTATTAGGATGTATTTATTCATCGCCCTGCCCTCACTAATTTCACTCTTGCTAGGGTTGATTTGTTTATAAAATTGTCTACACCTGAATTGAAGTCTATTGCCCAAGCGTTCTGAGCACCAGCATCGCTTACGCCATCCACATTTGGCTGAGCGGTCCAATACCACAAGAATTCGCTCGAAATGGAGGCCAAGCCTTCTAATCCCATATTCACAAAGTACTCGCTTTCAATAAGAGGAGCCTGAGCTTTACCGAAATGGACTAAGGAGAGGAGCTCAGTATGCGTTGGAACACGCCAATCAAAAAAGCCACACAGGCCTTGCGTGTTCACTGCCGTAACAAATGCCTCGGTGTTGCAATTACCTGAATCTAAGTTGCAGGCCATGCTGTTTGCGCTGACCTCACCAGGGAAGCCGCCGTTATCGGTCTGTGAATACCATGTATATAGCTGCTGGGCATCGTGGATATTATCTACAATATCGGTTTTATTTTCCCAGATCAGGCCCGTAATATTATCGCGCACGCATTGCCAGTCAGACGTGGCTTGATCGATTTCATCGCCATTTTGATTTAGCCTAGTAAAATCAAAGCCCAATTCACCTCTCCCGGCTTTGTCTGAAGTGCCGCTAGCGGCCATTCGGTCGAATCCGTTGTGCGCATCTTGTCCTGCAAATTCTCCCTGATAAACAGCCAAATTCTCTATATTATTTGCATTTAAGCTCATACCAGTGTCATTCAATCTGGTTAGTGCTTGAGCTTGCACGATCATGGTCTGCGTTTTATTTTGCGAATTACCGTAATTATCCGTCACCATCAATTGATAGACTATTTCTGTTTGTTGAGAAACGAGTGGCGCGATACTAAAAGTTTTCATCGAATTCGGATCGCCTATGATGGGCGCGAGTGAAGAATTTGAAGACCAAATGGCAGAAAAAGGCTCAGCGCCACTTGCATTGCTTGATGCAAGACCACTTAATGCAAATAATTCACCTGCAAAAACAGTTTGTGCTGGCCCGATAGATAAGTCCGGAATAGTTGAAGACTCACCTAGTAAGGTCAGTGTTTTATCAGCAGTTGCCGTAGCCCCTTCTTGGTCGGTTACTTGCAGTCTTATAATGATTTGTTCGGTTTGAGTTAACACAGGCGTGTTAAAGGCTAATGTTGATGCGGTCAGTATGTTCCCTGAAAGTACATCAGGTCCGGCAACTTGTTGCCAGAGATAAGCCGAAATCGAGGCACTAGTTGTTTGCGGATCTGTGTCGGAGCTTGTATTTCCGTCCAAGCTTATAGCGGACAATATTGGGTACGTTTCAACATCATACATGTCTAGTTTAGGCGCCAAAATAATGGCCACAGGCGAAATATTTATTGGATTGACTCGCATTTGAATACTGTCAGTGCCTACAGTACCATTACTATCAGTAGCGGTGAGCGTCAAGCTATAATCAGTAATGACGGTAACTACAGGTGTTAACAACGATGCAGCCGCAGTTGTAGCATCTGCTTGTTCAAAGGTCAGGCTAGGGTTAGCACTCCATGAATACACAATCCCACCAGCGACACTGTTTGCAACACCATCCAACACCACTGATACCTGCTCATTAACCTCAATGTTTTGACCTGCGTTTACCAATACCTTATCAGGCTTGGGACGCTCAGCATCGCCACCACCACAGGCACTCAAAAGCAAGACTGATAATAGACCAATAAGTAACTTAGGGAGTAATTTAAAGCCTTGCCTGATAACACACATTTCACTATTCATTGCTGATAACTCAATTGAATACGATAATTTAATCGCATTACTATTCATTCGTAATGATAAGAAATAGCAATTATCAGACCAAACAGGCATAAAACATTGTTTACATGCTTGAAGCGCCCACTAGTGAAGTAATCCGCATGAGTTTATTTTTTTACAGGGTACATTTCATTGTGCTGAACTTGCAAAGCTAGGAGTTGTTTTTTCGCAGCAGCGGCGTCAGTCATGTCGTATACCATCATGCAAATATGATCTACAGCCCCGTTTGCTGACACTAGCGCCGACATCGCAATGTTTTGGTACATGTAGGGTTCTGTGCCGGTAATAGGACGAAAGTTACGAAATTTGAATAAGTAAGGCCGTTGTTCCCATGTAATAAATGCTCGGGTACGCAATTCGAATACTGCTTTCGCTTTGCGCGTGAACCAAGCCTCAGAAATATCTGGGAAAAGTGAGAACAAGGTTTTGTCGCGCACGTCACTTGGCAACATGCCGCTATGTGCTTCCATAAATCCATTCCATACTTTGATCTCAAAGTTTTTATTGAGAACGACAATGCCTACGTCAACCGTTTGCAGCATGTCCATCATCCAATGGAATTCGAGTATTTCATCTAACGCGCTATTACTCATTATTTAGTCCTCTAGCAAATGAGCTAACTTTGAATTTAAAGTATCCAAAGAGTCTTCTGTAAACAAAATAATTAAGTCGCACTGAACATTGTATCCTTCAAGCCCATAACTTAGCTCAATGGCTAATGTCTTGCGCCAATTATTTTTGTTTGCGTGAATAAGATCTTCTACACTTTGGTGCTGACCCAATACAACCGGATGACCTTGACGAAATTGCATATCTAACTGTTTAGCAATACCCGACAAGCACGTGCCAATCAAAATACTGGCAACATCCATTAGCATTTCGAGTTGCATTTGATCATCTACTTCTTCATCTATATTAAGTATTTTAGCTACGTCGCCAAAACTAGAGTCACTCAATACACATAGTGCTTCGCCACTAATCCCGTCACCTAAAAAGCCCTGACATACACCTGAAGTTTGCTCATGTAAGTCAATATCGGAAAGCATCATGTGAAGCTCAGATACTTCAATTAGGTTCACATTCGGTATTGGTAGCTTAACGAATACATTCATTATTCTAGCTAGGTGGTCACCAGCCTGCCCCATAGCTACATTGGTTACTTCTTGATAGCAATCTCGAAGAGCTTCATCAAGACCTTCAGGTTCAGGTTGAGGCTCATCTGCAAGTGCTAATACGTTATGCTTGCGCAAAACCTCTGCGAGTGTTTCTGAACTTACCGGTTTTTGAATAAAATCGACTGCTCCAAGGGCTATCACGCGCGCTTTGGCTTCAGGTTGAATATCACCAGAAACAACGATTGTTTTAGTCAGCAACTGCTGGTCATTAATCGCTTTTAATGTTTCATACCCGTCCATAACAGGCATATTAAGATCAAGTAGAAGCACATGGCCTTTTCCTTCACACAGTGCTGTGATGGCTTCTTCGCCATGCTTTGCAAAATGCACTGCAACATCCAAATCTTGGGGCAGACATTTAGCAACCTGCTTACGTGCAACAAGAGAGTCATCACAAATTAAGACTGAAATCATTAATTAACCTAAACAATAAAAAGGTGAAAAGGAACGTGCATAATTCAGTATGCATTTATCAAAAATTAAGCTATTCATTACCATTAATCATTAACGGCTAAAAACGTAATTTCTTTAGGCAAAACTCGTTTGATTGGATAACCCAAAGGTCAGGTAAAAAGAAGCGGCAGCATGATAGCAGTGAAAATGCCATTCAAGCATAAACCCAGGGTAGCAAAAGCACCGCAAGTTTCGCTAATACTAAGTGCTTTTGAAGTTCCGACAACATGAGCGACTGTGCCTAAGGCAAGTCCCTGTGCATACTCAGAGTGTGTTTTGGTCAACAATATTAACCAAGGTCCAAATGTGGCTCCCACGATCCCGGTTAAAATGACGATAACTGCTGCCAGTTCTGGCATACCGCCAATTAAGTCTGCCGTTCCCATTGCTAATGGCGTTGTAATAGACTTGACTAGCATAGTCATTTGCAACTGCAAAGGTGTATCCAAGAAGTAGATCGCCAGCCACGCGGCAATGGGTGCAATAGTTCCTCCTAACAGCACCGGCGCCAATACTCTTATTCCTAAGACTCTTAAGACCGGAAGCTGATTATACAATGGTACCGCTAAAGCCACAGTTGCAGGACCTAACAATATTTGCAGCAGTGTAATCCCCTGCTTAAATTCGTTTACGTCAAAGTTAAATAAATACAAACCCGAGCAAATAATCAGCGTACTTATGGTTAATGGGTGCAGTAAGGGGCTTTGATTTGCCCAAAAATGTATTTTACGACTAACAAAATAAACCATTAAGGTAATTGCTAGACAGCCTAAGGTAGTCCTTATATCTAGTGACCAAAGTGGTAAAAACTGTTTGGCAATTTCGTTAAACGCCTCAGTCATCTTGTTCATCACTTTTAACCACTGACGCTTTAACCCGATTAAGAATGCGTTGGCTCAACCAGAGTGTTAACGCTAGACTAAGCAGTGTGCTAAATAAAATTGCGCTCATAAGTGCAATAAAATAAGTGGAAAAAACATCTAAAAATAACATCAGCGAAATCATTGCAGGCAACAAAAACAAACCCATATGAACTAAGAGTGGCCGTGTAGCAATGGTTATAAAAGACGGAACACGTCGACAAAGGAGCAGAACAAGGAATAAGATAACAATGCCAATCAGCATTGGCGGTAATGGAAGTGCTAAATAATGAAAGAGAAAGAGTGCAAGGAAAAAAATAGAAATAAGCACCGCGAACCCAAGAAATCCGCGAGCTGCGTTTTGTATAATACTAGCATAAGCACTTTTAATTAAAACGTGCTGTCTTGATGAACTGTGATAAAAAAGTCAGTTCCCGCTTTGCTGTAATCAATTTTGTATTCTTTATTGTTCAGTGTCTGGATAAACAACATAGGACGATAATCACTAAAATTATCAGAAGACGAAATGTCTACCATCGCCATATCCATGCGCTTAGCGTCAAGCTTATTTTCCGGAATTTTACCTTCGTAAAGTTCGATGTCATTGTACATCACCAGCAAGACAGGATCGCGTCGCCCGTTGACGACTAGAAGGTCTAGCTTTCTTAACTTATGAATGATGGTATTACGACCACTAATTAAATAGGGTTTATCTGCCATTTACAGCTCCTAGCAATTTAAAATAGGCATATTTAAATGGAATATATCAAAACAAGCATATTTAAGCGAGATTTATGCTTATGTTGCTAATAAGATAGTACATATAACAAGCATTTAGCACTTATATCGACTTTTTTCTAAAAATGTTTACCTGTTTGGTGACATACCGCAAAAAAAAATTTATACTTCACGCCGCTTTTCAGATGGTCCTTAGGTTCGGTTGATTAGAACACTTAACTTATAATCACTGGTCAGAAGTCGAAAAGAGACAAAGCGAACACAAGCTATCAAAATGTGGCCCCTTAGCTCAGTTGGTTAGAGCATACGACTCATAAT
Source organism: uncultured Glaciecola sp. (assembly GCA_905479945.1). Lineage (GTDB taxonomy): Bacteria > Pseudomonadota > Gammaproteobacteria > Enterobacterales > Alteromonadaceae > Glaciecola. The sequence continues at coordinate 5,408 of CAJQOP010000017.1, forward strand.
CGTCAGGTCCCCTGTTCGAGTCAGGGAGGGGCCACCATTTCCTTTATTACAAATCAATATATTACCTCAGACCCACCGATTTATAGATATCGGTTCTCGCTCCATTTGTCTAAAACACTCTATGCTGTTTTTTTTGCGCCCAGCGACCCGCTGTGTGGTTTTCGCACCAGCCGATGATATTGTAGTCCAAGAGCGAAATTTTGGCGGAGGACACAGCTGTGGACACTCAGGGTGGGTGGGGAGGCTAAACTTTAGGTTTCATACTCGATAATGCATTAAATTGTAAACAAAAAAGGCTATTTTCTCTAAATTGTTTTTGTGTACCTTCATCCACGATTCTGATGTTATCAATCAACACTTGAAATACGGGTTGGATTTCATTTTTGTACATCGTAACCATTTGCTCTGCTTCTTTAACAGCTGCGCCATTTTTGACTAACATTCCTTTCGCCATTTCTTCTGTTTTGAGCGCCGTCTTATCGTAAACCGTTTTTGATTCTTCATTTTTATTTTTTAACGACAATGTGTAAGCAAGAGCACTGCAATGGGATAACACCTTAGCTCGGCGGTTGTATACGCCGATGTTCTCGTCCCATCGCTCTTTTAACTGCAATTGTTCTTTTATCGCTAGCTGGTCTGCCGATACTGGGGGAGGTAATAATGTTGACACCATCAATGCGCCAATCAATAAATGTTTCATTTTGTGATACTCCATTTCTACATTTAGTGAATACTGAACGCTATAACTGTCTGACTAATCACCGCCACCACCGTCGCCTCCAAAAGAAGAGCCAGAATTTCCTGTAGCGGCACTGGAATGTTCACCAGTTGGAGCATCACTCCCATTTAAATGGCTCATACTTGAGTCGATACTTGAATTTATCGAATACACTAATATTGCACCCAATAATGGTACGAACCAGACAATTGCTGACTGAGTAAATTTTTGGAACCGGTTTAAGTCATCACGTCTAAAACAGAATATTGAAGCTAAGATATTAATAACCACCAAAAGTAGTCCGCCAATAGTCAAGTATAAATCCATATATATCCTTTGGTAAGAGTTACCACTTTGCCAATGCGCAAATGCGAACGTTGTTGGGCGAAGCACTAAAATTGTTTGTCCCAGTTGCGCTTTTTGCAACGAAATTAGGCAACTTATTATATAACACTACGGCCGGCCAAAGGTAATGCAAAACACCATTGATCTTACTAAATACCTTATCAAGATACCAAGTATCACCTAATTGCCCTTGCTTCTTCCTAATTTGGCTACAATACCTTTGGCCGAATTTATCACACCAGTTTCTTATGGTTTCGTAACTGACGGTAATACCCGTTGCTGCTATTAATTCTTTGATGTCACGAAAGCTAAGTGTAAAAAGATGATAAAGCCAAACGGCATGGCTAATAATTTGTGCTGGATAACGATAACCGGCATAGATATTTGAATTTTTCATCAGTAAATTATCGCATAATTAATGAAGCTGTTGTTAAGTTGACAGTACCTCCTAAAGTCATACTTTCGCGTTAATGGGCAGTATGCACTAGCCACTGTAAAAAAAAACGAGCCGCAATGGCTCGCTTGTCATATTGGGTTAAACTTAGCTTACAAGGATAAACTATCTATCCTCTTGCTAGTTTATACGCTATATATTTCTAGAAACGGTAACTTACACCAAAGGTAACGCGACGGTCTGTTATGCCTTGGAAACAAAGTAAAGCGTCCTGATTAACACAAGATTGTGTAATGTCAGACTCAGTCAGGTTGATTGCTTCAATCCCAACGTTCAATTGCTCATTCACGTCATAACTTACGCTGGCGTTAAGTTGGCCTCTGTCGTGTGTTACAACAGGGAAACCGAGCGTTGAATTACGAGAAGCGCCAGCAGCAGTGTCGTCTGTGCGGAATGCTTCACGCCATGTGTAACGCATTCTGGCTGAAAGGCCTTCTTTTTCGTAGTACACAGTAAAGTTGTAAGCATTTTCAGAGAAGTCTAAAAGACCTTGAATAGCATTAACACTAACAAAATCTCTTTCATCATAAATACCGTTGATGGCATTAAAGATATCAGTGCCGCGTGTTGCAGAGCTGTTTTCTACTGAGCCACCTTCATAGTCTTGGTAAGTGTAGTTAGCTAAGATACCAAAGCCAGAAGCCCAACCTAAGTCATCTTCAAATGCAGACAAGTCATATTGGAAAGCAAGCTCCCAACCTGATTGAGTGATTTTTGCTGTATCGTTCAAACGAGTGTCAATATCAACACAAAGGCCGTTGCCTTGCCCATCAGCACCAAATACATTGGGTTGAGCTGATGGGTTAAAAACACCACCGCCAGGACAATTAACATCGGTATCACGGAATCCACTAGCAAATACTTCAGCAAATTCAGTTTGGTCAACATGCAGGTTAGTAATATCTTTACTGAAGTAACCAACACTTAATACTGCAGCATCGGCAAAATACCATTCTGCTGATAAGTCAAATGAAGTGACCTCTTCAGGCTCTAGGTCTGGGTTACCAAAATTAACTGATTGGTTTTCGTTAGTACCAAAGGTTACAGACGTATTAAGGTCACCAAAATCTGGGCGATTAATGTCTTTTCCCCAACTAGCACGTACAACAAGATCGTCAGTTACGTCGGCAATAAGATTCAAACGAGGTAGGGTATAGCTATAATCACCTTCGTTATTAACTTGAGACACAACACCGTCAACTTCAGTGTTACCCACTGAGGTGATGTCAGTCATTATATGACGTACACCTAGATTACCGCGTATCATTTCATACTCAAAGTTTGCTTGGGCATAAAGCGCGCTAGTCGATTCTTCAACCGCAAAACCAGCTGTTGCATCAGGTACTTGATCTAAGAAATCTAAACTTGCACCCGCATCGATAAACCCTGCGGCTATCATAGCGAGTTGATGTGTAGTCATGGCGCCATGTATTGTATCGATAACTAATTGAGGGTTGTTGAACGCAATATCTGGATTGACTATCAAGTAATTGCGATGTGCTAACGCTCTACCATCAGCTTCGCCAAAGTTACTAGGGCCCGCAACAAGTAATTCTGAGAACAGACTACCACTTGGGCTGTCGTCTAGTCTGCTGAACCCACCGATTCTATCTGATACTGAGATAGATTCATGTTTTGTGGTGTTGTGGCGGAAACCAAAATCAACAGAAGTAATAATGCCGTCATCGAAATAATAGCTACCATCAAAACGCAATACTGTATCTGAGTTTTCTGTACTACCGTTACTAAAATCAACCTGATCCAGAACGGTATTGGCTGGGTTCAGTAAATCTGCAACGTCTGGAGCGAAAGGTGAATCAAAATCGACACCGAATGTTAACGAGTTGCCAGTCAAATCATAAATGAAAGGCACAGCATTATCATTACTGGTATTTGCCGTAGGATTACCAGCACCGTCTAGATTATCAAGAGGCGCATTAGGGTTAATGAAGTTCAATTGAGTATCTAGCTTTGGAGTAGTGGTTTTAGAACTAGTATAAGAAATTTCAGCACTAACAAATAAGTTACTGCTTGCTTGCCACTCACCACCCAATCTAAACAATTCAGTATCTGATATACGTGCACCGGTATCACTGTTGAAACGCAAGTTTGGATCATCGTCATCAACGCCTAAATTCGGTTGAATTGTTCCTTGAACTGCAGCTTGAATACTACCTAATTGCACACCGTCAAGTGAACCAAAGTTCACTGTTTCAAACGCAGTCGGGACATTGTAGTTAAGTACGCTGCTGACACCAGAGCCCTGAACCCGAGTACTTTCTTGACGTACTTCTTGGCCAGTAATCACGGTGTCGAAGAAAAACTTCATATCGTCATTTGGCGCAAATTCAAAAGTAGCAGCAAGGTTTGTTGTTTCAAATTCAAAGTTTTCTAATTCCTGATTCAGAAATTGAATACCAAGAAAATCAAACGATTGAGCAGCAGGTCTTCTTGATGCTTGGTCTTCAATAACCGGCTCGTCATCGTTATTTAAACGAGTAACATCAGCATTTACGTTTTCAACTAAACTACCATCGCGGTCAACTCGTGGGCGAAAAGACGTTGCTTCTTGTCTCGCGAAGCTTCCGCTGACAACAACACCAAATTTACCTGCATCGGTTTTCCAATTATCGCCGTAAGCACCAGATATTCTTGGTTGCACGCCATCAGTGGTAAGGCTACTGTCTTCGCCTTGTACTCGAATAGAACCTAGGGTTTCTGATAATTCGAGCGGGCGAATAGTACGTAGATTTACAGTACCACCAATAGAGCCTTCTGTCGTTTTAGCTTCAGACGCTTTAGTAATTTCTACCCCAGCAATAATAGCTGCAGACAAATCTTCAAATTTCATCCCACTGCGGCCATCGCCAGTACCAACAGTATTCATGCCATTAACTTGAACAATGTTTGAATTACTGCCACGGATTTGCACACCGGTACCAATACCTGCTGTACGGGTAATTTGAATACCAGTTACGTTTTCAAGAACTTCTGCGAGGTTTTGATCGGGCAGTTTACCGATGTCTTCAGCGTTAATAATTTCAACTAGGTTACTCGCTTCACGCTTTTCCAAAAGTGCGCTAGAGAGCGCCGAGCGTATACCATTGACTTCGATGACTTCGACACTGTCATCTGCTGGGGCTTCTTGGGCTATAGCATTTGGTGCTGCCATCATAGCGACTAACGCTGCACTATATATCGCTGAATGGGTTCTGCGGCTTTTCAGGACCGCACTAATTTTGTTTAATTTAGTGTTCATGGGTTCTCCATTTACTGTGTAGTTTTATATTTGTTATTTTTGTTATGACGTCTTATTGGTAAATTGTGTTATGTAAATTAAATGTTTCACTCGCTAGCACAAACTAACCAATTTGCAACGCTTTTGCAACGCATTGCTGTATATTTGGTTTTATTTTATGTGCGTTTTGGTAATAAATATTGGTAATGCAAAAAGACACTTTGATTTAAATGTGCTCTAGATAGGTGTTTGAGAGGGTGAGTAGTCAAATTGGATTCTAAGATTGTAGACACAAACTTAATGGTGATTCTATAACTGACAGGCTTATTAATAGTATAGCTGTAGACTTTATATTAGATGGTGAGCATATTGCTCGGCATACGCTATTGCTTGTTAAAAAATTACATCTCCCATAAAATTATAGGGCTGCGTGAATATTGGTAACAGGCATTGTAATTTAACGATCAGCTTTCCTTTGTTGCCAAGAGTCAATATTTGCTTCAAATCAACAATAGCTGATTCTAATCCATACAACACATGAGCAATAAGTTTAATTTCTCTTTGCGTCGCACACAAATAGAGATTACCAATTAGTTCAGTTGGTTTACCAAAATCGGTATAATAAAGTCTGATAATTTTCGACAATTCTTCATTTATAAAAATGTCGGCAATGTCCAAGAAACCAGCCATAGCTATTTTCTAAATTTTCGTTGTCATTTTTGCTAAGGATCGGGTTTTTATCTATCGCCTTGACATGCAAGTAAACAGCAATTGCTGCCGTACAACGCTCAAATACCCTCCGTCATCCTTGTATATGGACTCCCAATTCATATCAAGTGCTTTTTGAATAAATGTTAGAAAAGATTGCAAGCGTATATTCGGGCTCTTGTTGAGTAGCGAACTCTGGCCCCTCATGTATTCGCTCCTTCAGGCCTCGTCG
>CAJQOP010000018.1 GCA_905479945.1 uncultured Glaciecola sp.
CCGAATGACCGCGATCAGTAACTTGCTTAACAGCTTCTATTTTAAATTCTTCTGGATAGCGTTGTCCGCTCATATACTTTCACCTTATTTTTAGTTAGTTTATCTAACTAAGAGGTGTCTAGTAAACTAGTGGCGATTCAATGGTCCCTTCAAACCGACATGTACTGCTAAGCTCTCTGTTAAAAACTGCTCTTGCGTCAAAGTCACAGCTAGTTTTAATTGTTAAATTTTTGGCTAAACACTGTGCACGCGTTTGTTGTTCTTCTTCTTCTTCTACTACTTCTTCTCCACCAGCATCGCTAGAGTCATCTTCTTGTTCGTCATGTTCCAAACCGGTATCCGTTTCGCCTTCCCATGCCCATTCACCGCCACCTGCACCTCGGATGCCACGAATCTCAATTTGTTCAGTGGCTGCTAGTGAATTTATTCCTAGTCGCCAGTTTCCAGTTTGGTCTAAAACTTTAGAGCTATTGTTTAATGACAAAGAACTACTTGGTTCAAAGTGCGTTTCGTAAGAAATACTTCCAAACAAGCACGCAATCGCGATAGCTGTTTTACTTATTTTCATATCTAATTCCATTTGTTGAATGTTAACTATTCTTCGACTCTAAATAAATCATAGATCATGACTATTAGAATCTATAAACGCCCGATCGAACTAATATAGTTTTTTTATAGATTCAATGAACGACTCAAAGCTGCAGCTCAGACCTCTTATGAAGTCCGAATTTCACTATTGAATTCTTTCCCTGTAAAAATTTTCTCATCCAATTTGATAAGAAATGAAAGTATATCGTGACAATAAAACACATCATTCAAATATTGTCCGGAGGTCCCAAAATGCTTCAGTATTGAAAGGCTTACAAATTTATCTATTACTGAGATGGCCTTTCTCCGATCCAGGTTTGTTTTTTTTAGTAAAAAATTGGTAGTAATAAAAGGATTTGTTATTAGAATCTTAAGCAATTCAATATCAACCATTTCTATAGGCGAAATTGCAAATTTTAGGATTAATTTTTTAGACAACTCGGTCTTAGCATTGCCGAGGTATTCACTGTAACCATCGACCCAACATTGCATCCGGTCCCAATATAAATGCTGTGGTGCTTCTTTAGCAGTATTTAAGAAACACGCTACTGCACTTTGATAGTCTTCTAGTGATGTTCCAATCCTGAAAATCGAAAAATGTATCGGTTGTTTGAGCCTTTTTTGAAAATAGCTCAATAGAAGCCTCGAAACCCTTCCATTTCCGTCTGTAAAAGGGTGAATTAGCAAAAATCTAGAGTAAAATCGAATACTATCATTGACAGTAAATGAATCTTGTTCATTAATATCTTGAATAAACGATTCTAAAAGGGATTCAATCTTGTTGGGAGAAGGATATACGTAAGTTTTGCGGGTTGAATCATTTTTGCCTGTGGTACTGTGCGTTTTTCTAATTTTTCCACTATGTGTATCTTCTGCTAAAATATCTTTATGAAGCTGTAATATCGTACTTTTTGTAAGATGTTCAACTTTCATTAAACTATCTTTCACACATTTATACTTATTTATATCGTGAGCAAGTATTGGTGTAAATGAATGTTTGTACTCTTCATCAATACCGTACAAAAACAAATCAACTCTGCTTACGTTAGAGGCCTGCGATTGCGCACAACCTCCGCATATGTACCTGAGGAGCCAATCTTCGACATTGAAAGATTCAATCGCTCCACTTAGTGTATTTTCCATTTTTACAACTTCCATATTACTTAACTACAACATCCATTTAAAAAATAATACACCAACACCCTGCTGGCAGGATAAAACACTATTAAAAATTATGCAACACTGCAGAAGCCGTTAAACCCATCAAGATCGCGATATGTTTTATAACATGGGTATTGAAACCGGTATCGATTTAGGAACATTAATCAATTTTGCTAAATTGAATAGACAGAATGGCTCAAAAGTGGGGCTGGCACTTTAAGGTACAATGTTGTTAAAAACTGCAAGTAATGAATTTGTTGTACGTGAGTATAAATATCAGTTTCAAAAGTTATATTACCTTTAGTTTACGGCACTTTTGCATTGTGTCATTCGCTAACGTTGTAAGATAATCGTATGACGGTATTAAAAGGGCAGTTTATAGTCATTCAACCTTAATAATCGATACTTAGATTGCTTTAGTTCTGTACTCTTTGCATACGAATATTGGGCAGTTAACATTTAATGAACTCCGTTGTCTTTTCGATGCATTGAGTATCTTTACTCAAAACGAATACTTGTATTCTCTTCGAAGAGTAAAGGATACATAACAAATTTCACTTAACGGAAATTTGTAATGAAAGATATAAAAAGGAAGTTCTCAATTTTTGTTGGATTAGATTGGGCCAAGCAATTTAGCCGCAGAAAAACAAAGATACACGCCTGCTATACCAAGTGCCCAAGTCACTTTATCTAATGGCGTTTACGGCGCCAATATTGGCGATCCTCTTGAAACTATTCAAGCTTTATGGGGGCCGCCCAATCTGCTTTAGAACGCGCGCTTCTCTGCGCAAATAGTGATGTACGGGAGAAGCCAGTTTTTACTATTTGGCAACAATGAACTTGCATCAATAGGTACCGTTAATCGATTTTTTAGCAAAGACTTTACTAATCTACTTTCATTTGATGAACGCTTTGATGACATTAATTGGAAGGTCGGTAACAAATACGAAAATCGCGCTAAAGTTACTAAGTTAGAAGCCTCATTGTTTGATGAAGATAAAATAATCACCCATAATTCCGCCGCTAATTTAACGATATATATTGAACGCTTGTTAACCGATTTTCAGAGCAAGGAAAAGATATACATTCAAGCCTACGCACTCGAATCTAACGTCCAAGAGATGCAAGCTACGGATGAGTTGAACTCGGATATATTTGCATTTCTGGCAAACAAATTAAATCAGCCATATGCAGAGTTTAACATCGATGAAGTACCGTATGCCGCGGATTTCAATGCATGGGTAGACCAGATAAGCGATTTGTATGTCTACGGATCCCATGTGATCATTAAAACCAGCGGCACAAAAGTGTCTCGAATATATATTTATGAGAACATTCACCTCACTGATTCACCTTTCTATACCCAATCCAATTGGAGTTTGGGTGACTATAAGCAAAATATGAGTTTTGATGCAGCACTAAAGCTGGCAGGCAAAAATGCTTTTCATTTTGGAGATGAAATTGAAATTACTTTGCAAAATGCGACTCTGAAGCTCTACTTTTATGAACAGAGTGGCGAACGACGGCTATATAGCAGAGATACTATTTCACTAAGGCCACATCATTTATCAATGCCAAAGAGGTTCTTCAATTTAACTTATGATTCTCGCTTACAGTGGGCCGACAATAAAGAATCATACTTTTAGCACCTGACAGGCCCCAATGGGCTGCGAGTTCAATTGGTCAATGCAACGCTATACTAAAATATAGCGGAGAGGTTGTCATAAAATAGAGTTGAAAAACAAATTCTGCTTAAAAAGGGTTCAATATAGTAGTAGTTTGGTTTATCCACATTAATGAGAAGTTCCAAATTTCAATTCGACCGCACAGATTGTCGATGTACAATGTTTTTTACTGTACTTGCCCAAAATTGGCCTCCTGTGACGCTTCTAATACCGATAGCATTTAGTCTGTTTGATATTTCGGTATATCCATATTTAGCCTCAATCATTGGTTCTATTGCTGGCCATATTGTGGCTGCAAATTGGTTTGCTTTTAAAATTGCGCCTCTATTTCGTTCGTTAGTGCTATCTCTAAGACCTCCTAGCTTAGTGCCTTTCAATTTAGCTTCATACAATGCAGCTTTAGTTCTCATACTGATAAATTCTCGTTCTTGCTCTGCTAAAGCGGCGTATATATGCAATTGAAACTTGTCTGCATTTGGCATAGATGCTACTTTAATTTTTAAATCTTTAATTTCTAATAGTCTCGAAATACATGAAACCTTTCTACTCAATCTGTCTAACTTAGAGACAATAAGAGTTGCCTTTTCCTTTATAGCAAACTCTATAGCTTGGTTTAGTATTTTTCTATTCGTATTACCCCCTGAATCAACCTCTAAGAACTCATGGGTATCACCTTCATGTGGTTGGGTTATGTTATCCAAAAAAAGCCTTATATCACGTCTCTGGCTCTCTAAGCCTAGCCCTGATTTCTCTTGATTTTTAGTACTAACTCTTAAATAGGATACAAATTTCAAAATAGTGTGCTCCATACAAAATAACAACGGTGGTTGTGCGTTGTATACCATTCTAGTTTAACCGTTTGATCTTGTCGGGGGTAAATGACAAACTCCAGCATATTTATAATTTAAAGGTGTTGTTGAATGTTTGGGATAGACCGCATAGCAGAGGGATTAGGTGCGAATGAAGGCGTAATGGATTTGGTCTCGGTAGTACCCGACAATAATATTTACTTTAAGGACTATAAACCAGAGAGTTTAGTTAAAATTAGAAATATACGAGAGCTCTACAGAACTTATACAGTTTGTCCGAAAAACAAACTGTTTGTGAATTACGCATTAAGAGCATGCGTATCAGAAATGAACTCACTTCAAGTAACCAATAATTCTGACTTGTATTTCCTAACTATTCAAATTGATAAATCGTACTCAGATGCCTTGTTCAAAAGAGACAAAGACGCGATTGCTTTCAAGCGACGACCAAAGCCTATGGAGAAACTTAGTAACGATCTAAGGCGAGGGCTATTTTTAAAAAGTAATATCGATTCATATTGTTATGTATTGGAAAGAAGCTTAAACGGAAGATTGCATGTTCATGTAATATTTTTAGCAGACCCAAAAACGATAATAGAAGTACGAAAACTCACAAAAGGTCTCACTCTTACCGCTAAAACGGTTAATGCAGTTGATCTACGTAATAAATATAAAAGAAAAATGTATAGTTATGTATTAGGTAAGAATAGGACAGATTTGATGCTACTTGAT
>CAJQOP010000019.1 GCA_905479945.1 uncultured Glaciecola sp.
GGCATCCACCGTGCGAAAAAAAGCCTTGCTATTAAAGATCTTAAGCGGATAGGCAGGAATGTAGGGATGTTAAATGAAGAGGTTGAATGATGATATTGCCACTTGTGCAAAGTGTATTGCAAGAGAATCCAGAGTATTCCGGTTTCGAGAACGTTATAGAAAAAGAGATATTTCATCACGATATAATCAGTGCGCTCCACCAACAAGGCTTGTTGGAAAATTTGACGTTCATAGAAGGGACCAGCCTGAGAATGTGCCACGGGTGGAATAGATTGAGCGAAGATCTCGTCTTCAATGGCGGCATGGATTTTACACCAGAGAAGTTTTCATCGTTAGCGAATGCAGTGGCTAACATGCTATCAAAAAAACACATGCTTGATATCACTGTAGTCGAACCAAAGCCGATGAAAGGAGACACGTCGACTTGGCGAGTGTCTATAGAGAAGGATGCATCAAGGCGGGGCGGTGTAAAGCAGAAAATCCATATAGATATTTGTCGGTACGAAACAATAAATCCTATTATGAAAACAGCCATGAATTTTTATCCGTTCCGATCCCCCATAGAAGGCTTACCGATCCCTTGTCAGAGTTTGGATGAAATATTAGTGGACAAAATCATTGGCTTTGCCACGAGAAAGTATAGCAATAGGATAGTTAAACCCCGTGACATTTGGGATATTGTCTTTCTCAATAATAGGCATATTCAGCTCGATAATAATGTCTTGATGCACAAGTTGGTGCAAAGAGGTGTTCCCTTTGATGTGTTTTTCGAGAAGACGATAAACAATCTTAATAGCGTTAATATTGACGAGGAAATTAAACAAGATTTTTATAGAGAAATGTCAAGATTTGTATTGCCAGAGCTTGCCAAAAACACATTGGAGAATGAACATTTTTGGGGTGTTGTCAAAAAATCACTCGCTGAGCTAGTGTCTTCAATAGTGCGCCCTAATAGTGCATCGACAACTCCACTTGGTGGTTTAAAGGATTGAATATGGAAACTGCAGCAAGTGACATCAATTAACACAAACTTTCCTTACAAATTTGAACGGAGTATGGCCAGTATTGCCGTGAACTTGTCATTGCCAAGCTGAATATTTTAAATCTCGAAAGGATGATGCTTTATTGTAAAGTATAAAACTTTATTGTCGAGGATGACGCTTTATTGTGACTCTACATCAGCAAACAAAGTTATCCTGTTTTCGGCTCATAAGTTTGTATGACTCTGCAATATAGCAGCTACATCTAGGAATTCCTGCTCCAACCAACTAACCGTTTCAAGTTGTGAACCTTCAAGCGCGAGACGAAGTTTTTGAATTGGGCCTTGCTTAACTTTACGAATGCAATGTAAGCGGCTAATCAACCCCGCATTGACTCACTAATTACCAAACTATGAGACACTCATTGACTCATTAAAAATCAAACTGTAAATAGGATTGAATTGGTGATTTATGAGTAAAATGATGAGTCTGTCTGCTCGGCGAGAAATGCTAGTTGGTGTAAACCATACTTATGGCAAAGCAGTTAAATCAGAAAAGACTAAAATACTGGATGGTTTTGTTGCCGCAACCGGATACGAAAGAAAATACGCGATCCAACTGCTATCAAATAAAATTCGGTTTCCATCTGAGGAACGCACACGTGCACGCCCAGGGGCGCAAATTTACGATGAGCGGTTTGTTCACGTTCTTACCACGGTGTGGAACACGGCCAATCAGATATGCTCCAAGCGCTTCGTACCTTTTATTCCTGAATTAGTTTCCGCGATGGAGCGGCACGGCCATCTTCGAATAACTGAAGAGATTAGAAGTAAACTTTTAAAGGTAAGTCCTGCTACCGTTGACCGCTTGCTTCAAAATGAAAGACGACGCAATGTTGGCGGTGTGAGCCACACCAAAACAGGTACGTTACTGAAAAATCAAATACAGGTTCGAACATTTGCTGACTGGGACGATATATCGCCTGGCTTTTTTGAAGTCGATTTGGTAGCTCACTGTGGTGGCGACCCAAATGGTGCATTCATAAATACGCTAACAATGGTTGATGTCACAACTGGATGGCTTGAATGTATGCCGCTAATCAAAAAGAGCGCTAGAAATGTTATTGCTGGGCTAAACGTAGCGAGAAAACTAATGCCCTTTGATTTAAAGGGGCTTGATACTGATGGTGGCAGTGAATTCATTAATTATGAGCTGCTCGACTACTGTGAGAACAATAAAATTACCTTTACTCGCGCTAGAACACATAAAAAGAATGACCAGGCGTTTGTAGAAGAAAAAAATGGCTCGGTTGTGCGAAGACTAGTTGGTTATAACCGTTATCAAGGGGTGAAAGCTTGGGAAGCCTTAGCAAATTTCTACCAAGTACTCCGCCAATACATAAATTTTTTTCAACCGTCTTTAAAATTGCTGAAAAAAACAAGGAAAGGAGGTCGAGTATATAAGCAATATGATGTTGCTCTTACGCCACATCAACGTTTAATTAAGATTGGCTCTGTCTCTGCGGAAACGATAGAAAAACTTGAATTAGAATACCTTGCGCTAGATCCAGTTAAACTTATGAGCGAATTAAAAAGTCGCCAACAAATTTTATTTCAATTCGCTTGGAACAATAATGCGAAAGTTGGTGATATAACTGACGATCCTCAACCTGAGAATGTGATGGTGCAAAAAACAGTGATGGATGTTAATTCTAAAATCGATTACTTTAATTATGACAAACCAACCGATAAACGTAGCCTTCCGAGAAACTATAGAAGCAGAAAAGATCCGTTTGAACAGGTCTGGGATGAAATACAGTTGAAACTTGAGCTTCAGCCAGAGACTTACGCCCGTGAAATAATTGAATGGTTGTCTATTAAATATCCTGATAAATTCACTAATGCGCACACTCGAACGTTGCAGCGCAGAATAAAGAAATGGCGTATACATGCGACCGGTTATGAAGAGAAAATGAGTGAATTAATGTTCTAGGTACAGCTTATCTATACCTTAGGCTGATAGTTTGTTTTTTTAATGAGGCAATACGAGAGTGGTCAAGGATATTGTCGCTTAATACTTTAGCAACCTATGCAGAAGATTATCAAATTCGAGTTCAAGTGCTTCTTGTTCGGCATTTAAGGCATTGCTTTCTGCGCTAATTTGGTAGATTGCTTTGTCGCAATCTACTGGTAACTTATTGATGACAGATTCATCTAAATCTCGGATGCTCGATAAAACGGCATCAAGCCCCCAATACAAGTCTGAACACTCATCACTTTTCTTACTCAGTTCTTTAATTTGATTCACAAGACCTAAAGCAAAAGGCATAGATAGCTGCTTTAAACGAATAGATTTAATTGTTGTTTCTGATTTCTTTAAATCGTTTAGTAGAACATGTGGTGTAGAAAAATGAGCTTGTTTAAATGGGCTCTGAAAGCCTGAAAACGCGATACTATCGATTCTAATATGCAAAAATGTTGTTACTTCATGATGATAACGATTAGTTAATTGGAAATACCATTTAACTAAGGTGGTTCTTACTACCGCCTCCGACAAATCGTGTTCAGCCATTAGTGTATGTTTATCGTCAATAATTGATTGGAGCTCCTCCGTTAGTTCAAAGAAGCACAGCGTAGGCAGGGTTTTTCTTAGCCGCTGCATATGGTCCTCTTGATATAATTCATTCACTCCAAAACAAACAAGGCCATTACTAAGTTTCATTGAGCTGGACTTCCTCTAAAATTGTAGACATTTTTCACTTAGAAAGCGAAGTAAGGTAACGAGTGTTTTGAATAAAAAATATCCTGATGAATTTACGCAAGAAGCTGTTCGACAAGTATTGGCCAAAGGCTTTTTTATACCAAGTGTGGCGAAGCGCTTAAGTATTTCGGATAAGTCTTTGTATTACTGGGTCAGCAAAGCTAAAAAAATAACCTAATTCAAATTCATATTCATATTGTTTGTTTTTCATGTATATTCTTTGTTAACAACAATCAAATAACGATAATAATTATGACTGTATTATTCCACGGTAATTTTGCGTTAGACAGAAAAAGAATGGCAAAGCTTGTTCAAATAGCTTTAAAAAATCCAGATTACAAAGACCAAGAACTGGCTAAACCTTTTGGATATGGTGCTCCTTTTGCCGCAATTTATAGAAGTTGGCTCCATAAAACCGGTTTGGCTGAAATGGGCCTACCACTAAAGCTCACCCCAATGGGTAAAGTCATAGTTGAAAAAGATCCGTTATTTGAAAACATTATAACTCAGTGGTTTATGCATCATGAGCTAGTCACTGATCCTGAAAGGGCTGAAGCTTGGCATTTTTTCGCACTAGAGTTTTTACCAAACCATCTAACTTTTACTGAAGAACAATTGCTAAATGGGCTTACTCAAAAACTTAGCCCTCATAGCACCAAACACTTTGGAGAGGGGAGTAAACTCAACAAACAAATTTTACGTAAAATTATTCAAGTCTATACTAAACCGGACGCGCTCGGTGAGCTGTCACTTATTATTTCTAATGACGGACTTTTAAAACGCCAACAAACAAATGAGATGGGTCCATGGAGTCATTCTACGTCACTATCCCACGCGTACAACACCTAAGTAAAAGTTTCTCTTTCAGCGACATTCAAGTCGCTAAGGGTTATTTTGCATAGAATCGTTGGAATCAGTTCTGCGTGCGCGTTCAGAATTCGAAACAACGCAGAAAGATTTCAATTCCGATACACCGGTTACTGGTGGTTAGCACCAAGGCTCTGTTTCATTAGGATACATACTTTCTATTAAGGTAGGGACGACTATGTTGGCTAGTGTAAACAACTACATCATCATGAATCAGAACAATCTGATGTTTCACAGTAATGTAATTTTACCCCAACATAAACCCTCACCGCACGTCAGTTAGCTAGGACTAAAGTCAAGAAAAATACAACCTGCCGCATAGGTCAGGATGATATTCTATTCTCATTAACAACTAATTTCCAATGCTATTTTTAATAGTAAGTGTATGTTTTAAATATTATTATCAAACTTATTTCTTAATATGCGTAAAAATAATACGGTTAAATGCGTAAATAGTGAGCTACACTATGTCTAACAAATCAACAACGAGGCATTTATGCAAACAACAAAACTTACCTTTAATGTTTTTACTCCATTCAATGAAAAATTCAATAATGCAATTAAAGCTCTTTTTTTGAAACGAGATAGCTTTGTAGACCACTTGATTTCGTCAGAACTGCATCATTTAGAAAAAGGGTTAACCGGCAAAAAGAATAGTGAAAAAGCGAAACGTTATATAAATAGCGGAATGGACAAAAAAAGAACCTCAACTTCATTGACCATAGTTGTCAAAAAGAAGACGGCAGAGCAGCTTAGGGGAATTGTCAAAAAGCACAACATAAATAGAGATGCGTTTATCAATCGATTATTTCTTTTTTTTGTTTTGACAGAAGCCGGCTTAAAACGTCTTGATATTCCGCCAAAAGTAGATTCACACATGCTACCTGGTGTTTGTATTGATACTTCCTCAACATCACCATTTCAATGTATACACGAAGTAATAAGTGATCCATTTTTTTACATTCGGACAGCTTTAAAAGAAGATCAAGAAGACCTATATTTAACCGACTTATCACCAATTACTCCAATAAAAAGATCAGATGTTCAGATCAATGAAAAAAATGTGGCCTCCTACTTTTATGAGAAAACCATTATTTATATCTCAGACGATGATTTACCCATTGGGCTAGAACTTTCTGATAGCGAACTTAAAGACTTAATGTCGCTTTTTTAAATTAAAATTGGGGAAAGAATCATGACTAAATCTAGACATTGTTTGGTAAGACAGACTCAACGAGCGATACCGAATCAGATAATTAATTGGCTTTATACTTTTGGTGAATTGAAACCTGCCCCAGGTAAAGTTCAAGAATTATATTTCAGCAAACGCAGTATTAAAGAAATGAGAAGCGAACTTGGCGCATCACTCGTTGACTTGTGCAGTAAATTTTGGAGTGTCCACCTGATTCAAGACCAGTGCGGTAAGATTATTACCGTTTATTGGAAAAGGTGACCTTATTTGGACTAGTGTGATTATCAAGGAAAATTTTCTGCCTAAGTACCGAGCTACTTTGTCGTACTTAGTTTAGAGAGTTACGATTAATTCAGCAATATGATTTTCACTGATGAACGAGTATCAACTAAAAATACGCTTTAAAACTCGCTTTACAAGCGTTTGCTTTAATGATGGAAGAACACCATAAGTGCTGTTCGACTGCGCATGTTTATAAAATGGACGAAATACAACTGGCTCGTAATTATCGATCAAAGCCTTCGCACGCTCGGGTGTAAGTGGTGTTTCATGCTTCCACATATCCTCTCTAACTCGCAGAGAGGCAGTAGGAAGTTTGACTAGCCCCGTGGGGGACCGATTTACAACAACCCATTCGCCTGATTCCATCGTTTGTTGCTCTCCTTCCCGGTTACCGATAAGCGCGCTGCAATAAAGAATATCTTTAGCTGGAATTGTTAACTCAAGTGTAACTTCGCTCACATATGCGCCTTCATCACCGAAGGAGTTTAAAGTGTCCATTTCTATCTCGATCTCTGGTAACCCAAGTATGTCGCTTGACTCACGGAGCATAACTAAAGTTTCTGCATAACCCTGTGCAGAACTTTGGCCATTGCATTCAGAGATTTTGGTTTCTCGACGAAGGTTCACCTCATCTAAGCCTATTTGCTTAAGCGAAGTCTGCGTATACTCGTATAGCTTTAGGATTGTTAATTTGCATCCAAAACTGCACC
>CAJQOP010000020.1 GCA_905479945.1 uncultured Glaciecola sp.
CTCTAATATCTTAAATATCTTAAATATCTTAAATAGCTAAACTATCTCAAAGCCCTAAACTACCTAAAGAAAAAGCATGTGTTGCCTAACACATGCTTTTTAGTAAGTTGAAAGCTTTTATGCGATATTAAGTTCTAATAAGAGGTCTTACAATCAAGACATTTGAAGCGCACAGACGCGCACGCTTATGCGTCTGCTGCAAATGCACGTTTTAACACTACACAGTTCAATAACTCAAAGGAAAGTAACATGGCAGATGCAACATATACTCCTCCCAAAATATGGACATGGGATTCGGAAAGTGGTGGTAGGTTCGCCAATATTAACCGCCCAATTGCAGGCCCTACTTCCGAAAAAGATTTACCTGTAGGTAAGCATCCATTGCAACTCTACTCTCTTGCAACTCCTAACGGTGTAAAAGTCACTATGATGTTAGAGGAGCTATTAGCCTTAGGTTTCAAGGAAGCTGAGTATGACGCCTATTTAGTGAACATTATGGAAGGAGACCAATTCACCAGTGGTTTTGTAAGTGCTAATCCAAACTCAAAAATTCCAGCCTTAGTTGACCACAGCACAAAGACGCCCACTCGTATATTCGAGTCAGGTTCAATTATTCTTTATTTAGCTGATAAGTTTGATGCGTTTTTATCTAAAGATCCCATCAAGCGCGCTGAAACAATGTCTTGGTTATTTTGGCAAATGGGAGCAACTCCAATGTTGGGTGGTGGCTTTGGCCATTTTTATGCGTATGCGCCAGAGAAGTATGAATACCCTATAGACAGGTATGCGATGGAAGTGAAGCGCCAAATGGACGTGCTTGATCGCCAATTAGCAGAGAATGAATATATTAGTGGTGATGAGTACACAATCGCAGATATGGCTATTTGGCCATGGTATGGTGGTTTAGCATTGGGTAAACTATATGATGCGGGTGAGTTTTTACAAGTTGAAGAGTACAAAAACGTTCAACGTTGGACTAAGACTATTAATCAACGACCCCCAGTAAAACGCGCAAAAATGGTCAATCGAACTTGGGGAGACCCTGCAGGTCAACTACATGAACGCCATGATGCAGGTGATTTTATAACTCAGACACAAGATATAATAGGTGAAGTTTAAGCTCCAAGCCGATTTGTTCAAGCCTGCTTTAAAACAGGCTTTTATCTAAGGGGTGCTGCATTAGCGCAGTAATATCTTCTGCGCTCACTGCTTTGCTGAAGTAGAAACCTTGAATTACATCGCAATTGAATTTAGTCAGTACTTTCAATTGTTCTTTGGTCTCGACTCCCTCAGCAACTACATTTAATTTAAGGGTGGATGCTAAAGCAATAATAGCTTCAACTATCGCTGCGTCATCAGCATCGGTGTCTATGTTAATAATGAAGGCGCGATCAATTTTTAAGGTATGTATTGGGAATTTCTTCAAATAGCTCAGTGAAGAATAACCGGTCCCAAAATCGTCGATAGAAATCGCAACGCCCATATCCCTAATTTGATTTAGACGAACGATATTCTGATCAATATCATTCATAATGGCACTTTCAGTAATTTCAACTTCTAATAATTCTGCAGGCAAATCGTTGTCATGCAGGGCATTTTTTATCATTGTTAACAGCGAAGCGCGCTTAAATTGTATGCTAGAAAGGTTAACCGATACTCTGAAATTCTCAATCCCAGCGTCTGCCCACTTTTTCGCTTGCTGACAAGCGCCTCGCATAACCCACTCACCAATGTCATTGATCAAGCCAGAGTCTTCAGCAATTGGAATAAAGTCACTGGGCTTTACTACCCCTATTTCAGGGCTAGTCCAACGTAAAAGTGCTTCTACACTTATTATCTCGTTAGTCTTTAGACAAACTTGAGGCTGAAAGTGCAAAGTAAACTCATTATTGGCAAGTGCATTGCGCAAGCAACCCTCTATTTTCAAGAATTTCATCGCGTTTTCATTTAACGACTCAGAATAGAATCGATAGCCGCTGCGGCCCATACTTTTCGCATGATACATTGCGACGTCAGCATGTTTCTTTAACTCAGTGACACTTTTGCCATCTTTCGGAAACATTGCAATACCGATACTAGGTGTTAGTGCAACTTCGTAGCCATCAAGGGAGACTAATTCTGAAATACAAGAAACTAAGGATTTCGCGATCGCCTTTACATCATTTTTATTGGGCATATTGTTCAAAAGTATCATGAACTCGTCGCCGCCTAATCGAGACACTTCAGCTTGTGCAGTATTATTCAGCGCTTCGATTACGACGGTGTCAGTTTTAAGAAATTTAGAAATTTTTTCACCAATTTTCTTCAATACTCTGTCGCCAAACTCATGTCCTAGCGTATCGTTTATGCGTTTAAAGTTGTCCAAATCTATGTACATAATACAAACGCTTTTTTGCTCTTTTGCGGCAAACCAAATCGATTCTTCTAGACTTTCATCGAATTTTTGTCTATTGGGCAGGCCAGTTAATGAATCGAAGTAAGCCAGCTGTCTCATCTTCATTTCACTTTCTTTAAGACTATTAAAGGTTTCACTTCCCTTGAGCATGTATCGAACTCGATGAGCTACAATTGGCCACCGAATCGGTTTTGGTAAAAAGTCAGTAGCACCATGTTTATATGCACTTTCAATTGAAAGAATATCGTCTGCGCCGGTCACCATTAATATTGGTGTGTCTTTACCCTTCGGGTGCTTGCGAATTTCCGCGCACACCTCGAAGCCGTTTAGCATTGGCATTTGTACGTCTAACAAAACGATACTTGGTTCGTGTTTAAGGTAAGCCTGCAATGCTTCTACACCATTCTTGGCTGTCAGTACATTGAGATTGTCACTACTTAATGTTTCTTCCATTAATAATAAGTAAGTTGGGTCGTCATCACAGATTAATACCGTCGCCGTAATGCCGTTTTCAACTAAATTTTCAATCATACATTTTCTCAACTAGTATATTCAAACTCTCAAGCGACTTTTCAAAAACATTTTGAAGTTCTGCTATCATATCTTCATCATCGATTTTTTGCTCGGTCTTAGCAGCCGTTTCAATATTTAACAGCAGCTCGGTAAACATCATAGTTCCAACATTTCCAGATAAAGACTTCATTGCATGTGCCAGTTCCATTGCGGTGGTTTGATCACTAGATCTGCATGCATCAATTAATGCAGGCATTTGTTCTACCATTACCGTCTTAAACGAGTCAGTTACCCTTAGGTAAAGCTTTTTACCTGTTCTCGCTTCAATTTCTCGAATACTTTCAACCGCGACTGGATCAATCCACTTGTCAACTTCGATGGTTAATGCCGATACTGAGTTGTCGGCAATATCAAGCGCACTAATCTTCACCTGTTTATCTGGAATATGTTCAGCAATCATCTTAAACAATTGCGATGCATTAAAAGGTTTTAGCATAAAGTCATTCATGCCAATTTCGAGGCATAAGCCTTTCTCTTCATCATATACACCTGCGGTTAAGGCAACAATAGGCACTAGGCTCGATTGTGCGCTTGACTTTTCGTTCTCTCGAATAATGCACGTTGCAGTTAGCCCATCCATCACAGGCATGTGCAAGTCCATAAATATAAGATCATATTGGCATTTTTTAGCCAGATCGACAGCTATTTGCCCATTTCCTGCAATATCAACTTCACAACCAAACATCTCAAGCATAGTTACTGCAACATCTTGGTTTGCTACGACATCTTCGACAAGCAAAATTTTTGCGCTGAAGCGCGAGTTGTTTTCCGTTAATTCATTAATTGTGCCTGCTGGCTCAAGCTCATCAGTGTCGCCGTTGCTAGCATATAATATTTCTGCTTTTACTGTTTCGACACGAATTGGTTTTTCAATTCGCCTTAATCCAAATTCGTTAACAGCGTCAGCTTTTTCTGTGGTGCGAAGTAAAACGCAGTAGTCGGTATTTTCCAAGGTTGTAGATACAAAAGCCCGACTGAGCAAAAAGTCTGGGTGGTCAATAAAAATTAGCGCATTCTCTGCTTGGGAGCCGTCGATTCGTAACTGCTTGATAGAAGTTTCTGTCACATTAACATGCAGTCGCTGCAGCGTATTTTTCATCATCTTCATAACGGTATCGTTACTGCATACTAGCATTACAGGCCGCATATTTAAGTCTTCAACTTTAGTTACGCTAAGGCTATTCTTTTTCGGTAGAAAAATAGGCAAGTTGACAGTAAATGTTGTGCCTTCACCTAAGGTTGACTCAACGCTAATTTTCGCTTGCATTTGATCAATAATCTTACGCGTAATAGACAAACCTAGACCCGTCCCACCAAAGTTACGAGTTGTTGTTGAATCGGCCTGTTGAAATTCATTGAAGATTTTTTCAAAATGCGATTTTTCAATACCAATGCCGGTATCGATAACCGAAATTATCATTTCTTTTTCAACGACTTCTACTTCCAGCATAACACTGCCACTTGAGGTGAATTTAATTGCGTTGTTGATTAAGTTTGATATGACCTGACGCAGCCTGTGTGCATCGCCAACGATGTATTTCGGACAATTCTTAGCTATGCTGTAGCCAAGTTCCAAATCCTTCTCAGATGCTCGCACTGAAAACAAGAATAATAACTCTTCAATTAGTGCATGAAAGTCAAACTCATGATTCTCTAACTCGATTTTATCGGCTTCAATTTTCGATAGATCAAGAATATCATTTATCAGTTGTAACAAACTCTCACCAGCCCGACTTACCGCATTAGCGTAACGTTTTTGGTTTTGATTAAGCTCAGAAGATAACAATAATTCACTCATGCCGATGATACTGTTCATAGGTGTTCTAATTTCATGACTGACAATCGCCAAGAAGTTTGATTTAGCTTGAGCCGCTTTAATCGCGAGATCTTTAGCCTGACCCGTTTCCTCTACCGCTATAGCAAGTTGGTTATTCGCCTGCTTCAACTCTGTGGTACGCAAACTGACCTCTTTTTCCAGTTCTAAGCTGTATGCGATTTGTTTTAGTTTCTTGCGCTGGGCCCGAGTAAATAATCGATAGGCAACAAACACTGCAAGCCAGAAGTAAGTTAGGTACGCAATGTCCGAGCGGTAAAACGGTGGATTTACCACTACATCTATTTCTAAGGGTTCCTCAGACCAAATACCATCGTTATTACTGCCTCTAAATTGGTAAACATAAGAGCCATTAGCCAAATTTGAAAAATTGACTTGATTTGAGTTGTTTAAATTTATCCATTCGCTGTTATTTCCCTTCAAACGATATTGATATTGATTATATTCTGGCCTAGTGTAGTCGAGCGCAGCAAAGCTAAACCCAACATCATTTTGGTCAAAATTTAGTTCGATTTTTTCTTCATTATTAAATGCGCGATGCACTGGCACCGACTCGTTCGAGCGCGTGAATTCGGTAAGGACGATTTGTGGCGGATACCTATTAATTGGAGGCTCTTTAGAGATAAAGCTATTAAAACCATTTGAACCACCAAAAAACATCCTTCCATCTTGGCCCTGATAAAATGCACTACTGTTGAAGTCGTTACTTTGTAGTCCATGGTTAGTGTTGAAATTGATGACTTTGTCATCGGCTAGATCGATAAAGCTGATTCCCCTATTCGTACTCACCCAGATGTAACCTTGACTATCAGCCAATAAGCCATAAGCAAAATTAGATGCTAAACCCTCTTTCAACCCAGTATATTCGAGCGTATATCGCTTATTATCCAAATTGCTCATCAAGATCCTTCCGACACCTCTATCAGTAGTACTAAACCATAAATAATCGTCAGAAATCAAAATACTCCAAATATCCGTACTTTCTACAGGGATTCTGGTGAACTCTTTTGTTGCCAGATCAAATCGGTTCAATCCACCGCCATGCGTAGCAACCCAAATTATATTGTCTTCACCCATGGACATATGGGTTACTCCATTATTAGAGAGGCTTGTAACGTTTTCCTCATCATGCATGAAACGTTGAATATTCCCCTTACTAGTCAATAGATTGATACCGCCGCCATAAGTCCCTACAGCATAATTGCCATTACCGATTTCCATAATCTTACTTATCAGATTAGAACTTATGCTCGATTGGTCTTTTGGATCATGAGAGAATTGCTTAAATGCAGCAGTACCATACTTACGAAAGTGCAAACCACCGCTAACTGTACCTACCCATAAATTTTGCTGAGAATCGATGAGAAGGGCTGTTATTCGATTATCTTGCAATGCACCAGCAACCCCTGGTTGTGCTTTAATATGCGAAAAAGTCGATTCAGCAATATTAATAACGTTGATACCATTTCCCCCTCCAACAAAAAGGTCGCCGTTATCAGCTTCTGCAAAAGAGTAAATAACATCGCTAGATAGGTCTTTACCAGCGGGTGTTGCGGTATTAACTATCTGGAAGCGACTAACGTATCGGTTCCACTTATTGATACCTGTGTAAGTGCCGACCCACAACACACCGCCTCTGTCTTGAAACAAACTTACGACGCGGTTGTCGTCTAAACTATGTTTGCTATTTTCATTTTTGACATGTTTGATAAATGATAAGGTATCCTCGTCCCACTCACACAAACCGACGTTTGTCGCGATATATATGAAACCTGAGTCATCTTGGAAAATATCATAAATAGAATTCGAACATATGCTAAATGGATCAGTATCGTCTGTTAGAAAATGTTTTTGAAGTCCTAGTTCGAGGTCGAATAAATACAAGCCTGAGTTAATCGAGCCAATCCAAATCCTACCCTGACGGTCAAACATAACAGAGTGTATACCCGGCGGTAACAATATCTCAGATTCAGTATTAAATGCCTTAAACGTGTTGCTATCTGCTGCCATAAAACGTAAACCGGCATCTTCTGTTGCAACCCAAGTATTGTTCTGTTCATCTACTACAATATCCCGAATATTCCCCGAAATTAAGCCATTATCTTCATTAATAATGTCAATAAATTCATCTTTCGTGATATCAAATACAGCAATTCCACCATTTTCACCTTCATTTTTAGTCCCGAACCAAATGCGATTTTCGGACACCTGAGAAATAACTCTAAATTGTAAGCCTTGAACTAATTTGTGGTTTTTAGGATCAGTGAAATTGCGAAAACCATCTTCTTCCGGAATATATAAACTAATTCCACTTAGCCCCGCAACCCAAAGGTTGCCTTGGCTATCAGAAAAAACATCTTCAATCCACGCTCCCGGCAGCGTCCGTGGGTCATCGCGATCATGCCGATAATCTGTAACTTTTTGACCATCGTACTTATACAGTCCATCTTGGGTTGCAATCCAAATAAAGCCTTGATTATCTTGCTCTATGTCGTTGATTACAGGACCTAATTGATGACGTTCATTAAGCGTGGTAAAAGAGATGTCGCGATTTAGCTTATCGTAAAATAACTTCGCCTGTATGGATTGCGAAAAAATCACACAAAGGCAAAGCAAGGATATTGAGAGCAGATACTTTGACATAAGTATCCTATTAATTATTAAGAGGATCATGAAGACAACAGTTCATTTTCTTAAGGACGGAGTGCAGTCTAAAACATTTAACTACCCAAAACCAAATAACTTTATGAATAAGTATAAAAAAGGCCTGAGATATAAAGCCCAAGCCTTTTAAATGTATCAATTAATAAATTTATTTACGTTGCTCACCTGAATTGCGCAAACGGATAACATCATTCACGGAAATTTCTGCATCGTTGAACTCAACTGCTGACCAAAGTTTGATCAATTTTATTTGTGGGCTTTTACTACTAACACCAGACTCGGCTAGCGCAGTTTGAGCGTTAGTTACTTCAGTAACACCATACCAGATAACACCATCGGTCTGTGCTGAGGCGGCTTTCTTGCCATTTGCGCCATACCAGATAACACCGTCAGTTTCTGCAGGAGCGGCTTTTTCGCCATTTACGCCATACCAGATAACACCGTCAGTTTCTGCAGGAGCTACTTTCTTGCCATTTGCGCCATACCAGATAACACCGTCAGTTTCTGCAGGAGCTACTTTCTTGCCATTCGCGCCATACCAGATAACACCGTCAGTTTCTGCAGGAGCGGCTTTTGCGCCATTCGCG
>CAJQOP010000021.1 GCA_905479945.1 uncultured Glaciecola sp.
ACAACATTTCGAAATTCAAAATAATAATACTTGCTATAATCAGTACGGAGATAGATAAAATAGCAGAGGCTTTTTTACGCTCTATGCCCTTATGATCAACAAGATAGGCGACGGGTACTTCAAGCATAGAGATAGAAGAAGTCAATGCAGCAATCACCATTAACGCGAAGAACGCAGTTGCTACAACCCAACCAACAACATCAATCGTAGCGAATAGCGCAGGTAATACGTTAAAAATTAAACTGTCGCCTTGAATAAGCGCTCCAGACTCCGTAAAAATTTGTACACCATTATTAGCAGCAACATACATAGCGGGAATAATCAGCATACCGGCAAACACAGCTACAGCAATATCAACTAGGGCTACAGAGGCTCCTAACTTAGGTAAGTTCTCATTCTTATTTATATAAGATCCGTACACAAGCATCGTACCGACACCCAAGGACATTGAAAAGAAGGCCTGCCCCATTGCATCTACGAGCAGTTCTGCATCCAATAAACGTGAGAAGTCTGGCACCAGGTAGGCTTTCCAACCTTCTAACGCGCCTTCTTGAAAGCTGACGTAAATAATTAAGATGATAATAATAGAGAACAAGGTAGGCATTAATCTAACCGACCAACGTTCGATCCCGTTGCTAACTCCACCACTGACAACATAACCAGTGAGGAACAAAAATAAAGCCATAAAAGTTGCGTTTCTTGAGATGGAAAACTCAGTAAACCAAGGGATACTAAAACCAAGCATATTGCTGGCAGCATCTACAAAGAACGCTATCATCCAACCAGCGACTATGCTGTAGAAGGCAAGAATAAAAACAACTGTTAACAAGCCAACTGAACCCGTGACAATTCCCGCAATTCTTATCTTAGGGTTCTTAGAGATTGAGCCTAATGCATCGATCATATTAGCGCGTTTTGCGCGTCCTATAATTAGTTCGGCCATAAGTACTGGGTAAGCTAGTAAAAATGCCATTACTAAGTACATCAGTACAAAGGCTGCACCGCCATTCTCAGCAACTTTCGTAGGAAAGCCCCATATATTACCTAAGCCAACTGCAGAACCAGCAGCAGCCAGCACGAATCCTAATCGTGAGGAAAACTCACCGCGTGTACTCATAATTACCCCATTATATTTATTTTTATTAGTGGTACTCTTTAACGCTAAATAAGCTCCAATCCAATAAAGGCAGCTGATGGCTGCCTTTATTGGATTGGTTTTACAACAATACTTACTTCTTTATGTTCAGTGCGTAACTGCCTGAAGTGACCATATCAAATGTGATATTTGCAGCCTCTGCCAAGAATGGGTCAATGTCATCTAAAGCTTCGGGCAAGTCGTCTTCCAACGAAGTTACCTTGGCTAAGCCCATTCTTTCGAGTCTTTCATTTACTCTACGCAGCTGCTTTTCTTCATTTTCTTTTTTCGTTTCAAGCCTTTCGGATTCAACTAGGCTGATGTAATCTTTATCTTTGTTTTTATTGTAATCGTCAATATCATCAAATATATAGCTAAATTCTGGATCTTTCATCACTCTAGCTGCGTGTTTTGCTGCTAAAACATCGATGATTCCGTCATAACGACCCAACTGTGAGTAGTTAGCTTTGCGAATACTATCGTAAGGTAAGGCGTTCTCTTCTTTGCTCTCGCCCCATTCTGCGGGATCAATTGGCGAAGGATACAATATATCGGGTTTAACACCTTTGTGTTGGGTACTGCCACCGCTAATTCTGTAGAATTTAGCAATGGTAAATTGTACTGCCCCCAATGGGTTTGCATCTAAGTCATATATTCGACTTAGGCCCCTGTGCTGTTGGACAGTGCCTTTGCCAAATGTTTGCTCGCCAATAATAATAGCGCGATTATAATCCTGCATTGCAGCTGCAAATATCTCGCTGGCCGATGCACTATAGCGATCAACCATAACAGTGAGTGGTCCGCCATAATAGACCACACCGTCTGTATCGCGATCAACACTAATACGTCCATTCTCATAACGAACTTGTACTACAGGCCCTTTATCGATGAACAGGCCACTAAGCAGAATTGACTCAGGTAGTGACCCACCGCCATTTCCACGTAAGTCTACAATAACACCTTCAACATCTTCTTCTTTAAGTTTATCAAGCTCTTTTTTTACGTCCACATGTAAGTTGTGATAAAAACTAGGTATGTTGATAACGCCTAGCTTTTGGCCCATATGAGGACCCGCATCTGGAATATAAATTTCTGACTTTGCAGCCCTATCTTCTAACTTAACCTTATCACGTGTAATCTTAACTTCAGCGATCTTTTTAGTTTCACTACTGCCCTTTAAAACTTGTAGCTTTACAATACTACCTTTAGGTCCTTTAATAAGTTCGACAACCTCATCAAGGCGCCATCCTACTACATCAACAAAATCTTCATCCTCTTGAGCAACAGCGATAATTCTATCTTCGGGCTTAATTTGTGCTGATTTATCAGCAGGGCCGCCAGCAACTAGGCTAACGATGACGGTGTGATCATCCTCACTGCGAAGCACCGCTCCAATACCCTCTAAAGAAAGATTCATTTGCATTTGGAAACGTTCAGTACTGCGCGGAGAGAGGTAACTGGTATGTGCCTCAATACTCCGAGCGAAAGAATTCATGATGGTTTGAAAAACGTCTTCGCTGTTTGTCTGAGTTAAACGTTTGATTGCTCTTTTATAGCGTTTTATTAAAATTTCTTTTGTTTCTTCCCATGACTTGTCAGCCATTTTCAGATTTAGTGCATCATACTTGACTCGTTGACGCCAAATTTCATTTAACTGAGTGGTTGTAGTTGCCCAAGCCGCATCTTCCCTTTCGTAAAAATATTTATCATCTTCCACTTCGAAGTTAAAAGGCTCTTCTGTATCTATAACCGTCAATGCATAATCAAAACGTTCTTCACGACGTTTTAAGTTTGCCATGTACATGGTGTAAGCAACATCAAGTTGTCCCTGACGAATAGCATCGTCAAAAGCATCTTTCGAAGTTTCAAAAGCTTCAACATCACTTGCTAAGAAAAAGGTCTTATTCACATCGAGCGAACGAAGATATCTATCAAACACTTTTTGCGAAAGAGCATCGTCGATTTCAATCTTTTTATAATGCGACCGCGTAAAATGGTCAGTAATGCGTTTAGCAGATTTACTATGCTGGGACTCTTGAGAAAGCTCAGGAATAGAATCGACAGTTTCCTTTGCAGGACCTGCGATACTTGCCCCCGCGACCAAAACACTTGCTACAGATACCCACAACAATTGCTTTTTGAAAGACTTACCCAAATTTACCTGCATAATACCTACCTTTCTATAATTCGTGACTTTATATCGTTAGGCGCAACTGTGCCCGTTGAACTTTGACCGTCATGCCAGAATTAAGTTGCACTTGAATACCATCCTTTGCAACTTCAGTGATGGTTGCAGGCATAGGAGAACTACCCACCTTTACTGACACGTTTACACCAACTTTGATATCGTCGTCTAGTAATTCACGAACTTTTACCTTAGTCACTGTCGTCTTTGCTTTACGGTCAGCTTGTTTGCGCTCTGTTGGAGAATTTTTAACTGTGGCATTTTTAGCTGTGGCACCTTTAGCTATGGCACCTTTCGCTGCTGCGCCTTTGCTCGGAATGCTCGCATTATTTTTAGTAGCTTTTTTGTCTTGAGTCAGTTTCTTTTGCTCTTGACGCTTTTCAGCAGCCTTTGCTTTGCTTTCTTTTAACTGCAAAGCTGCATGATCAGCATGCTCTTTTTCTACAGGCTCACCCTCGACACCATCTAGATCAACACGATTTGCCCCGTCTTTTACTGAAGCAAGATACTTCCAACTGCTAGTATAGTGCCGTAGTGACATTCTCAATAAGCGTTTGCTCATTCTAGAATCGTCATTTAGACGTTCTGACAAATCATGAAAAATGCCAATTTTAAGTGGTTTTGCTTCAGACTGAAGCGAAAAGCACTTTGGGAATTCGGAAGCTAGAAAGGCTAAGACTTCTTTGCTGTTTACTAATTTTTGTTGTTCGTCCATTAAATTACTTCGCGTTCTCTAGTGTTTACGATTCTTGAGAATCATCCCAAGTTGAAAGTAGATGATCCACCCAATCAACCAAGTCGTCAACCTCAATATCTAATAAATAGCTTTCAAGGTGCCAATGTTCCCATGTTTTTTCGATTATTGCGTGAATTTTATCGATATCTTCGTCTTCATCAATGTGATCAAACACCAAATGAAGGATAGTATTTAACTTTTCCGAAGCTTCATAGGGGTCGTCATGGACATCTTCCATGTCGTCAGGTGTGCTCAACATTACGTGTATGTCGACGAGCTGTTTCATTTTAGAACCTCATCGAGTGACAATCTCTTGCTAAATATATCCACTAATTCCTCTAAACCTTGTCTATCACTTTGGTCAAAACGATTTGTAATTGGACTATCGACATCAAGAACCCCAATCAAACGCCCTCTGACAACTATAGGTACAACAATTTCTGAACGTGACGCAACATCGCAGGTAATATGACCATCAAATTGGTGAACATCGTCTATTAAAAGTGTCTTCTGCAATTGCGCGGATGTGCCGCAAACGCCTTTGCCCATCGGAATACGGATGCAAGCCGGTTGGCCTTGAAAGGGTCCTAGAACTAACTGCGACTCTTTGTACAGGTAAAAACCCGACCAGTTAACGTTTTCGAGGTGGTTGTATAACACGGCCGCAATATTTGCCATGTTTGCTATCATGTCAGACTCTTCTGAAATGATAGCCCGTACTTGAGAATTAATAAGTTTGTATTGTTTACTTTTATCTATCATTTATTGACACTATAATTCATGTTAACACTTTATTTGCGGAGCATAATAGCACTCAGATAGTTACTATTAGAAGACCTTTACAAGTATAACAAATAACAAAATAGCTTTAATTGTATCTATATGTGTCAATAAGGATACCTTTGAATAGGACAATAATAAGTTTTTCGTTTGCACCATCAACCAAAAAACCAGTAACTAACACATATAGCAGCAAAGATTCCGGCGAAGTCTGCAGCCAAACAGCAGCCTACTGCATAGCGACTGTGTTTAATTCCGACAGCACCCAAATAAACAGCTAAGACGTAAAATGTAGTTTCCGTTGAACCTTGCATTACTGAAGCTAATCTTCCGGCAAAGGAATCAGCGCCATGATGCTGCATAGTTTCAATCATAAGTGCTCTTGCGCCACTACCACTTAAGGGCTTCATGAGGGCATTCGGTATTGCATCAACAAATCGTGTGTCCATACCAATACTGCCAACGACGTATGAGAAGCCATTCATTACCATGTCAAGCAAGCCACTAGCGCGTAACATGCCAATAGCAAATAGCATTGCCAATAAAAATGGAATAATTGAAATCGCTACCTCAAAACCTTGTTTGGCGCCATCAACAAACTGCTCGTAAGTGTTTTGCTTTTTGCGCCAGCCCATTACTAAGACAGAAACGATAAACAGTAATAACAGAAAGTTTGCTAAAACCGAAGACTGATCGGCTAATTGATCCGCCGCTAACTTTGAAAAATACAAAATAACAGCAGCCAATAAACTAAACACACCAACTAAATAGGTAATAACAACACGGTTAAACAGATTAACTTTTTGCACAGCACAAGTAACAAACAAACCGAAGAGTGTCGACGCACTAGTTGCAAGTAAAATGGGTATAAACACATCTGTGGGTTGCGCTGCCCCCTGTTCTGCACGATATAAAAATACAGCTATTGGAAATAAGGTTACAGAAGACGTATTGAGCACTAGAAACAATATCTGTGAATTTGTAAGTGTATCTTTAATCGGCGACAACGTTTGCATATCCTGCATCGCTTTAATACCAAATGGGGTTGCGGCGTTGTCCAAGCCCAGCACATTAGCAGACATATTCATTGTAATACTGCCCAGCGCAGGGTGGCCTCTTGGTATATCCGGCATAATCCGGCACAGCAGTGGCTCTAACAATTTTGAAAATTTTGCGATTAGTCCAGAATTTTCAGCTATTTTGAATATTCCAAGCCAAAAAGCAAGCAAACCGATTAAGCCTAAAGCAATATCAACGCTCGTACGTGCCATTGATGTAACAGCGGTCATAACCTCTTCAAAACCGCCTAAATCACCTGTCACAACGACTTTCCAGCAAGTGGCGACAAATGCACTAACAATGAAAAACAGCCAGATTCTATGGAGCATTACTTACCTTTATTATTATCGTTATTTGCTTACAAACACTATTATAGACTGCGAAAACTAAACCAATGTGAGCGGTATAAAACTATAGGTGTGAATATCTCAATAAAATTAACACAATATCATTACAATCTCAGCGATTTTAGTGATATCCGAGTAACATTTTAGTTCAACTGTATCTACAGCCAATGTAACTGTGCATAAAAATGTGGATAAGCTGTATATTTGTTGAACATAAATTGTGTATAAACTTTAGGCTAAGCACCTGACTTTAAAAGAATTAGGTATTTTAAATGTTGTATACCATGTTAAAGCCAGTCAAAGAATGTAAATAAAATGCAAAAACCTGCTTATATTTCAAGCAGTTTTGGTCTATTATAATCATCCTTTTAATTTTTTAACACCTTTCTCCCTAGTATAGATGTAGTGCGAAAGATATGTTTTATATGTTTAGACCTAAACATAATATCTGCGGTAAAAGTTAGCGCACGGCTCAGAAATGGGCCATTCCCCTAAGCCTGGAACGATTGTTCCGGGCCTTTTTATTGTTAACGCTCAGCTTTTCTATTAACCGCTATATTTTATTAAAGCAGGCCTTTATTATCGCTCAACATAACATTTACTGTTCTTTTAATTGTTCTTTGAAACGTTGGGCGTTTTTCTGATAGTGGGCTGCTGATTCCTCTAGCAACGTCGCTTGTTCAGGTTTGATGGTCTTAACTACTTTTGCAGGAGACCCCATGACCACTGAATAGTCAGGCACTTCCATCCCCTCAGTAACAAGGGCATTGGCTCCGATAAGGCAATGATGGCCAATTTTCGCCCCATTCAAAATAACCGCATTAATACCAATTAGTGTGTAATCCCCCACCTCGCAGCCATGCAGCATGGCCTTGTGACCAATTGTGACTCCTTTACCAACAAGCATTGGAAAGCCATAGTCTGTATGTAATATTGCGCCATCTTGGACATTACTTCCTTCTCCAATACTTATTAGGTCGCAATCTCCTCTCAATACTGCATTAAACCAAATGCTTGAGTTGTCATGTAATATAACTTTTCCCATTACATGCGCCCCTGGAGCAATATAGGTGTTTTCTCCTAAGGTAACTTTGTCTGCGCCTAATTGATAAATCATATTTTTAGTCCTTTTTTAGCTCTGGGTTTCACTACTTGCAGGGTTTTCTGGCTTTAGCGCTTCTCAGTTGTGGCTTGTAATAGCTTTACTTCTATTGGCTCCAGCACTTATTCGCTCCAGCACTTATTCGCTCCAGCACTCTAAAGTTCTTTCGGTATATATTGTAATCTTATATTTGTCTCATCAAGCCTTCTTGAACAGTTGTTGCCACAAGTGTGCCTTGCTTATCAAATATTTTTCCTTGAACTAGGCCTCTGCCTGCTCCGCTAAAAGGACTTTCCATCTCATAAAGCAGCCAATCATCAAATTTAAAGGGTTTATGAAACCACATTGCATGATCTATTGTCGCCAAACGCAATGACTTATCATGAACTGCCATACCATGGGGTTGCAGTGATGTGCTTAAGAAATGATGGTCAGAAGCATAAGCTAATGAGGCTTGATGAACTGATAGTGGGCTGTCGAGTTTATCGCGCCCTTTTAACCAGATTGAACGTTTTGGTTCCCTCTTCTCTGCCGTATATGAGTTGGCAGAATCAACGGTACGAAGATCTACCGGACGATGATAACTGAGTGATTCTTTCATTCGCTCAGACAAGCCATCATAGTTGTCTTCGTAAAACCTTATGTCCTGCGCTACGTCATCAGGTTCGGGTACGTCAGGCATGTCAGCAAATTGATGTGATAGTCCGGGCTCTGGCGCATGAAAGGAAGCTGTCATATCGAAAATAACCCGGCCATCTTGAATAGCTTTAACACGTCTTGCTGAAAAACTGCGACCATCTCGCACATTTTCAATATCGTAAATTACAGGTTTTTTTGCATCGCCAGGCAATAAGAAGTAAGAATGAAAGGAGTGAATAACACGATTTTCGTCGACTGTCTTATAAGCTGCTGCTATCGATTGGCCTAAAACTTGGCCACCAAAAAGAGCTCTGTAGCCCAAATCCCAACTCTGCCCTCTATAAAGTCCCTGTTCAATTTTTTCCATTTCAAACAAGGTTTCTAGCCTGACATCTGACAAAATGACCACTCCTCTTTTTCATTACTTAAATCGTATGTTTCAGCATAACTCGACTGTTGCATATATTGTAGATGATTTTTATTAAAGGTATAAGTCTGCATTACTGCCGCTTGCTAACTGCAATTAGTGTCGTAACGGTAGGCAGAACTTTATAAACACTCATTATACCTTGATGACATCCTTTTTAGGATTTCTAGGATAAAATTTCTGTTCCATCTCCAGTTGATGTTTAAAAAATCGAGTGTCTTTATAGGGTAACTTCATAAAGCCCGAAATACCCAGACCTGTAATTTTGGGGATCAAATCAATAATTTCCTTTAGCAAACTCTTGAATTCCAGCTCCATATTGTGATCAAGCAGGGTATAATAATTATGAATTTTAAGGTGTTTGGGTAAAGCTTCAAAAATGATACAGCCAGTATGATGAATAGCATTTAAACTTTTAATTTGAGACATTAGCTCATCGGGTAATTTCAGCAGTTCGTCAGGGTCCTCACCATCTTCAAAATAAGAATGCATGCGACTTTCATTTTCAGCTAATGATTTTTTACTTAACTCGTAGGGAATTTGTAATTTGGGATGCGGTATAAAGGGTTTGAACTCAAGCTTTCTTTCCACGTGCAAGGTATTTTTTGCATTGAACATACAACTTTTGAACACACCTTTGCGGCTAATTGCGCGTGCTAAGTTAATGACATTGTCGACACTTCGATCAAATGATAATTGCAAGCTAGGGTTAAACAAATTCAAACTAGAGTCGACGAAAATCCCCTCATCTTCCCATCGAATAGCCAATCCGCCTACGACGGGAAATTTCCCAAGACGGCTAACAGCGGCGATAAATCCTTTCTCGGTTTCGCCCATTCCTTGCAAGTAATTTTTATAATACCGTTCAAATTGCGCATCATCGATATAATTCAGATCATCAGCATTGATACCTTCTTGCTGACGCAGATAAGACTTCCGCGAGCTATAAACAACGGTTTCGATGTCCTTTATTTCATTATGAACCCATGTTGGTACAGAGCAAACTTGGACTTGGTCTTGTTCTGGAGCAAAAACAAGATACCTAAAACGTGAATATTGTTGCAATAAATAGTCACCTCCAGCACTGCGTTCTTGGGGATCATCACTCATTAATGCAGTCAATATTTTTGCAAATTCGATGGGCAGCCCAAGCGATGATGGCGAAATCGCTTTGCGTCCGTATCGAGAACCTTGACCCGATGCCAATGCGTATATGGTGCTCGCTAAGCCTTGTTCGTCAAACCTAGGACTGGAAAGTTTTCCATCCAATTGATCATCGCCTATAAAATATACGTCTCCTAACCTTGCGTTAGTTTGCTGCAAATCAGAAGACATCAAATCCATAACATTTGTGGTAATGGTTTGACCTGAACAATCGATTTGCGCAAATACACAAGAGCCCCAATCTATTAGGCTAACTTCCTCAGTTTTCTCATCCCAAACAAGGTTGGATGGCTTAATATCACCATGCACAATAGGACGTAAAGCTCCATTTTGGTGAAACTCTCGTAAAAAACGCATTATTTCGCAAAGTTGAATTGTGATTTTGATTATGATTCTTGGAGAAAGTGGCCCAACTCGCAATGAGTACTTCTCCAAATCCTCTCCAATCGCCCTTCCCATGACTAATATAGACTGTTGCTTTATTCGCTGAAATTCTACAAGTCTAGGAACGTTTGGATGTTCAACTAAGCCTTGCATGAATGCTTCTTCTTCTAGCCTGTCTTGGATATGCTG
The DNA here is from genome assembly GCA_905479945.1 of uncultured Glaciecola sp. Taxonomy (GTDB): domain Bacteria; phylum Pseudomonadota; class Gammaproteobacteria; order Enterobacterales; family Alteromonadaceae; genus Glaciecola. The sequence continues at coordinate 10,148 of CAJQOP010000021.1, forward strand.
AGGTAAGGTAATGCGAGAGAATTTAAAAACGAGTTGCTCGCCACTTTTGTTCGTGCCTGCAAAGGCGAAGCCGAAAGCGCCCTTGCCTATCATCTCAATATCACAATAGCCTAGTTTTGTTAATTGCGAGACGCACAATTCGAACCAATTTTTGAGCTTCGTGGCGTCTTTATGTGACAACAAGTAAACCGATTGGTCATCTGGTATATAGAAATGTTTTAACTCTGCTTGCTGCATTATTCGGCTTTTAACCATTCAATGGTTGATAGTTTATTGTTATCACTAACTAAAGTTGCTGTTAGTTGTTCTAAAATCTCTGCTAAATCATTCTCTAACTGCCAAGGTGGGTTCAATATACACATTCCTGAGCCATACATACCTACTCTGTCAGAGGGAGCGTGTGCACAAAACTCAATATTCAACACTGACTTGACCGGCAGTTGCGTTAATTGTTCTAGCATTTCTTTAGCTAAATGCGCTTTTGGATTGTTAACCACCTCTCCTGTTTGTCTATCAATTCTAGTGCCTGAAAGTAATGGATACCAAATCATGTAAATACCTATTGGCCAGCGCTTTGTGGCTCTACTCAAAGAATCTACAACCAATTGATATTCATTTTTTGATTCGTAAGGCGGGTCAATTAAAACAGCCCCCCTTTTTGGCGTAGGCGGTAATACTGCATTAAGCATTTCAAAGCCGTCTCTATGTTGCGCTTTTACACCCTTACGTCGACAATGTTGTTGCAAGGATTCAAACACAGCTGTATGCAATTCTGCAGCAAAACCTTTATCATCATTTCTTAATAATGATGAAGCAACTATTGGTGAACCAGGATATTGACCAAGATGAGCATATTCGTTCACTAGATCTATATAATTTTGGAAAAGCAATCCCTTGACATCTTCGTTTGCCGAAGTGAAATTAGCGTTAGCCTTTGGCGTTGTCAATTGAAGCACGCCGGTTTTCGCTTCAGCGTTTAGCTGCGCTTCTTTTGAGTTAAGATCGTAAACACCAGCACCTGCGTGTGTATCAAGGTAGAAATAGGGTTTTGATTTCAAGTTGAGTTTTTGCAATACAGCCATTAATGTCAAATGTTTAAGAACATCAGCGTGATTTCCGGCATGAAAAGAATGTAGGTAACTAAGCACAAAATCCCCGAATAAATGAAAAAAAAAGTAGTAGTAAATGCCCGCTTTAAGCTATTGATGATAACCAGCTTAAGGCTATTAATGAAAATCAGCTTAAGGCTACCTATAAAAATCAGCTTAAGGCTACCTATAAAAACCAGCTTAAGGCTACCTATAAAAAACCCGCACAAGGCGGGTTAATAAAATAATATGCGCAACACATCTTACATCTATAAAGCACTCCTTAGAAAGGCTTACTTTAGGTGCACCAACATTTTTTCAGGCGATTGCAGGTAACTCATCCATAAGTTGTTAAAACGCACCATAGTGGCTCCATCAATCACACGATGGTCGCCAGACCAATTCAGCATCATAATACTTTGCGCAAAAACATTGCCGGTATCATCAAACCGTGGCAATTTCTGCGTTTTTCCAAGTGCAACAATAGCAACTTCTGGCTTATTAATAACCGGAGTGGCTGTTATTCCTCCCAAAGCACCAATATTCGATATGCTAATTGTTCCGTTCGCTAAGTCGGCACCAGATAACTTCCCTTCGCGCGCTGCGTTGATAATACGATCGCACTCTACTGCAAGCTCAAACAACGATAAATTTTGCACGTTCTTGATATTTGGCACTAAAAGACCAATTTTAGAATCTACAGCCATACCTATATTATGGGACCTAAGGTAATGCCATTCAGACTCATCTTTTGTTAATCGAGAGTTGATTTCTGGGTACGACTTTAAGGCCAGCGACAATGATTTAATGAAAAAAGGCATAAAACTTAATTTCACACCCTGCTTTTCAAATTCTGGCTTCAAACTTTCGCGTAATGCTATTAGATTGTCCATCACTAGTTCATCAGACACCGTAAAGTGTGGAATAGTGGTAGCACTCGCAAGCATTTGTTTTGCCATGGCAGCCTTAATACCGCGCATTGGCACGATTTTAATGACTTCTTCTTGAACTGCACTTGAACTAGCATTTGAATTAGCATTTGCATTACTAATAGGTGTTTTCAGGATTGAACTATTGGACACCAAATTATTTGCTTTGACAGTTGCATTAGTGGCTCCCGAACTAGCAGCCAAAGGTGCCTGCATATAAGCATCGACATCTTGTTTTAGCACTCGTCCCTTTTTACCAGAACCTTTAATTTCAGCTAAATTAACCTTATACTCACGCGCAATACGTCTAACTGCTGGGCTAGCTAGAGCTTTAGAATTGCTTTTAGTAATCGAGTCATCCGCTACCAATTTCGTTGATGGACTCGTTTTTGAAATCGTTGTAGACACCTCATTCTCTCGAACATCAACTGATTCCACAAGGTTTGAACTCGACTTACTCGACCCAATTACTTGGTCAAATAAAGGGGTATGCACTATTGCAATATCACCCTGTTGGTAATGCAGTTTACTTACTTTTCCGTGATATTTTGCCGGTATTTCAACAACTGCTTTGTCGGTCATTACTTCAACAACCACTTGGTCTTCTTCAACAATGTCACCTTCTTGAATACACCATTTAACTATTTCACACTCAACAATGCCTTCGCCAATGTCAGGTAATATAAAAGCTTCTACTACATTTGAATGTTCAGTTTTCAGAGTTTCATTCAAAGCCTCTTCAACTTGATTTTTTTGGCTCACGCTCTTCTCTACATTTTCTAAGCTAACGTTAGCCTTGTTTGTATCAGAATTGTTTATATCAGAATTGTTTATATTAGAGGTGTTGATATCAGCCCCATCTATATCCATAGCAAAAAGTGGCGCATGCACTTTGGCAATATCACCTTCTTTATAATGCAACTTTGTTACTCTGCCATTGTACATTGCAGGAATTTGAACCGTTGCTTTGTCTGTCATTACTTCAGCAACTGCTTGGTCTTCAACGATAGTATCGCCTTCTTTTACTAACCATTCGAGCAATTCACACTCAACAATACCTTCGCCTATATCAGGCAATATAAATTCAATCATCATTGCCTCCTAATAGTCGATGGTTCGTTTAATGGCTTCAAACGTTTTTAGTTGATCTGGCATATATTCTTTCTCATGAGCCAAAGGATAAGGTGTATCTAACCCGCACACTCTGGCAATAGGCGACTCTAAGTGCAGGAAGCAGCGTTCCTGCACGGTTGCCGCTATCTCACTTGCAAACCCGCCAGTTAACGGTGCTTCATGGTTGATAAGCAGTCTACCCGTTTTACAAACTGACTCGCATACTGTTTCAACGTCCCACGGCAAGATGCTTTGTAAATCTAGCACTTCGCAGGAAATACCAATTTCTTGGGCCATTGTCGCGGCTTGTTCAATTATTTCTACCTGAGCGCCCCATGCTAGTAAGGTAATATCTTTGCCTTCTTTGACTAGATCAGCTTTACCTAATGGAAGTACATAATCATTTTCAGGAACATCGCCAACGGATGAACGATAAAGCTTTTTCGGTTCCATAAATAAAACAGGGTTATCATCCCTAATGGATGCCAACAACAAGCCTTTAGCTTGATGCGGATTCCGAGGAATAACTACTTTCATTCCCGGGATGTGCGCAAAAAACGCTTCCGGTGATTGAGAGTGATAAAGACCGCCGGCAATACCGCCACCATAGGGCGTTCTAATGGTCAAAGTACCACAGCTAAATTGACCACCCGACCGGTAGCGCCACTTAGACGTTTCATTGACAATCTGATCAAACGCTGGAAATATATAATCTCCGAACTGAATTTCTGCGACAGGGACAGAACCTTGTGATGCCAAACCATTTGCAAATCCGATAATACCTTGTTCAGTTAAAGGCGTATTAAAACACCGTCTTTTACCAAACTTCTCTTGCAAATTACTAGTAGCTCTAAATACGCCACCAAAATGACCAACATCTTCACCAAACACCATTACTTTTTCATCGTCAGTCATGGCTGTAATTAATGCGCTGTTGATCGCTTGTAGTAAATTCATTTGAGCCATTATTTTACTCTCCCTGACGTCTTAGGATAATGCTCTGGATATTTAGCAATATGTATTTTTAAATCCGTCAGTTGCTGCTTTAAATGCCAAGGAGGCGTGTCATAAACATCCTCAATAATTTCATCAACTGGCATTATCTGTACTTTTTCTGCTTTTTTAACTGCCGCTAAGATTTCGGCGCGGGAACTCTCTGCAAAGTCCTCATAGGCTTTTTTATCAAACCACCCTTTTCCATCTAACCACTTATTAAAGCGCTCAATTGGATCCTTCGCTCGCCATTTGTCTTCTTCTGTCTTAGAGCGATAGCTACTAGGGTCATCAGATGTTGAATGTGCAGCAAGTCGATACGTCATCGCTTCAATTAATACAGGGCAACTTTCCGCTAATGCAATTTCACGGGCTTTTTTAGTCGCAGCAAAAACAGCTAAAGCATCATTACCATCTACCCGAATGGTTTTAACACCGTAACCGATGCCCCGAGACGCAATGCCATCGCCTTTAAATTGCTCTTCCGATGGAGTTGAAATAGCGTAGCCATTATTTCTACAGAAAAATATTGCGGGGCAATTCAAAACTGCCGCCATATTTAGACCTGCGTGAAAGTCACCTTCCGAAGCAGCGCCTTCACCAAAATAACAAATAGTCAATGCTGGCTGACCTGCCATTTTTTGGCCATAGGCGTAACCTGCAGCTTGCGGAATTTGTGTACCCAATGGTGAGGAAATCGTCATAAAATTGAGTTTTTTATCGCCATAATGAATTGGCATTTGACGACCTTTGTTCGGGTCAAGCTCATTACTAAACATTTGATTCATGAATTGCTCTGTACTATAACCGCGATATGCAAGTGCACCTTGCTCTCTATATTGAGACATAATCATATCATCTGGTGATAATGCCGCCGCACTGCCAACAACAGCGGCTTCTTCGCCAGTACAAGCTAAATAAAAGCTAATTCGACCTTGGCGCTGAGCACCCACCATACGTTCATCTAACAAACGAACATATTGCATTGTCGACGCAATTCTTTTAGCGGTCGCTTCATCTAATTCTGGGCTTTGTTTATTATTAGTTTCGTGCCCATTTTCATCAAGTAACTGCAACATTGGTATTTCTATCAATCCGTTTTCGATTAATGAAACGGTATTTGTTGCTTGTACATCAGAAAGATGATTTCTATCTTGCATATTAAGCATCCACTTGAGTTAATTTCAGCATCCATTTTAGTTAATGGAGGTATTCACTGTTTTGCTAATTGTGTAAAATTTTCAAACGACTAATGATAAACGACCTAATTCTTGACTTTTTTCAAATGAATCATCCTATTTGTTAACAATTTGCTAAATTTGAGTAAAAAAAATACAGGCTTAAAAATTCGATGTTTTAAAATTAAAAGTCGTTGCTTATAGTTAAAAATAATAGATTGGCGTAACAGTGATTTCTTCGATGTTGTGTTAACAACTTATATTTAACATAGGATACGTTGCACAATTATAAAATATTAATAAACGAAAACAGCCAATGGGTGGTCTTTAACAGGTGCTGCTTATTGCTGATTAATAAAACAATTTAGCTATATTTGCCTTAGGTATAAACTTCTATAATTATCTTTGTAAACTTTAGTTGCTAGGATAAGCATCTTATATTAAATATTTTTTGACTCAGTGCCGCACAATGTTGTATTAATTATTGCGTGTCATTATGCATAAGCATTTTTTTAATTTTTTTGGAGGTTGGTTTGAAGAACAAGATCACATTAGCAGTTTTAGCTGCATTATCGAGTACTGCATTCATTTCGCATGGTCTCGCCGCAATGGATAGCAAAGTTAGCCCTCCAAACATTAAACAAAGCACAAAACAATCAACGCAAGCATTTTTGCAAGCTGCTGCATTTAAGTTTGATGCAGCTGATAAACAGGGTGAGCACATGTATATTGTTCACCTTCAAGATGCACCAATAGCTCTTTATGAAGGTGGTATTAGTAAATATTCAGCAACAAAACCTAATAAACAAAAGTTACAAATGAAATCGTCTGCGGTCAATTCATACAGTAGCTATTTAGATGAGCAGCACCAAACATTCTTGGGCCACGTCAAGCAAAAGGTCGCGAATATAAAACCGGAATTTACATATAAGGTTGCCTTCAACGGAATGGCAATGAAGGTTTCGCAAGACAATGCTTTAGCAATATCGCAGTTACCCGGTGTATTAAAAGTAGTGAAAGATAAGATATATAAACTGGATACTGACACCGGGCCAAGCTTAGTTGGAGCGCCCAATGTTTGGGACGGCACTGCTTTAGAGAGTGGCGTTGGCAATTTTGGTGAAGGCGTCGTCGTAGGCATTATTGACTCTGGAATTAATACCGATCATCCTTCGTTTGCAGATATAGCTGGTGATGGTTTTGATCATACTAATCCACTTGGCTCAGGCGTTTATTTAGGTGATTGTGCTGGTGACTTTGCCGAACTATGTAATGACAAACTTATCGGTGTTTACAGTTATGATGCGATCACCCGCGAATATTCAGATACTGAGGTATTCCCAGTTGATTTGCCAGCCAATGGTGAAGATTATGACGGTCACGGTAGTCATGTAGCCAGCACGGCGGCGGGCAATATATTACTAAATGTTCAACAATCTTTTCCTGAACTTAACGCCATAGAAAGTGCTGGTGTAGAGACCGGTTTAGTTTTACCTCGAATATCTGGGGTGGCACCTAGAGCAAATATCATTAGCTATCAAGTTTGCTGGCCTGGCAGCGCTGCTGAGGGTGATACATATGCGGGTTGCACGGGCGCAGCAATAAACGCGGCTATAGAAGATGCTATCCAAGACCAAGTCGATGTAATTAATTACTCAATAAGCGGCGGCGATCAACCTTGGAACAGTTCTACGGAATTAGCTTTTTTATCGGCTCGTAATGCCGGCGTATTTGTTGCCACTTCTGCTGGTAACAGTGGACCAGATGCCGGTTCAACTCGAAAACATGCACCTTGGTACACTGCTGTTGCGGCCTCAGAGCACGGACGTTTTGTTAGTTATGAAAAACAACTTAATAGTTTCTCAGGTGGCGATTCAAGTTTAGGTGCTTTGGTAGGAAGTAGTAATTCTGGCAGTATAACTGCTCCTATTGTATATGCAGGTGACTTTGCCAACCCTAATGATCCTAACAATGATTCAGCGCAATGCCTAGAACCTTTCCCCGCTAATACCTTCAGCGGTCAAATTGTGGTTTGTGATCGCGGAGAGATTGCACGAATTCAAAAAGCGGTTAATGTACGAGATGGAGGCGCAGGCGGTTATGTTTTGGCAAACGTCGTTGGCGGAACGGATAATTTAGCTAACGACCAATACGTAGTGCCTGGCATCCATATTCAGGCAGCACAAGGAACTCAATTAAGAAACTGGTTGGCTTCTGGAACTGGTCACGCTGCAACGATCACTGCATCATCGGGCGAACTCAGTATCGATGCAGCGCGCGAAGATGTATTAGCTGGCTTTTCGTCGAAAGGACCAAATAGCAGCATTAGCACGTTAACACCCACAATAGGCGGCCCAGGTGTTCAAATTTATGCTGCCTTCGCGGACCAGCAATTTGGTCATGATGGGCATGAGCCTGCAGCAGGCGATTTCAATTTCCTCTCTGGTACATCTATGTCTAGTCCTCATATTGCAGGTGCTGCTGCATTAGTAAAAGCTGTTAAGCCTACTTGGACGCCCGACAATATAAGATCTGCGTTGGCGATGACAGCCTCCCGAACCGTTAAGAAAGAAGATGGCGTAACTGCTGCTGATTGGTTTGACTCTGGTTCAGGACGTGTTCAGGTCGACAAGGCTGTGGAAGCTGGCCTTGTTATGGAGGAAACCGCAGCAAATTATACGGCTGCTAACCCTCTTCAAGGTGGCGACGCTCGTACACTTAATATTCCAAGCATAACGGATAATCAGTGCATCAACACCTGTACTTGGACTCGCACCTTGACTGCGACTAAAACCGGCACTTGGAGTGTTTCTACTCAGAACATATCTAGCGATATTCTTATCACTAGCAACCCAACATCATTCACGCTTAATGAAGGTGAATCGCAAACGTTAACGACAACGATAGATATCACTGCTGCAACGGGCTCTGATTGGCTTTTTGGTACCCTTTTGTTGACTGCAAATGATCAACCAGATTTACACATACCGGTATCGGTCACACCAGGAACTGGCACTATTCCTGGAGGAATAGAGATTACCGCCAATCGCTCTGCTGATTCACTATTGGTCACAGATATTGAAAGTACAAACCAGAGCGATTTTACAGCAAGCACACTTGGCTTTACAAAAGCAACGGAAGTCAATGACTCGATCTTGCAAGATCTTACTCCTTCCGAGCCATTTGATGATGTTCAGCAAGGCGTTGCTTTGTTTGAGCTTAATGTTGACTCTAGCTATTCTAGAATCGTTGCACAAATCACAGAAAGCACCGCAAGTGATGTTGATTTATTTATAGTATTTGATGCAAATGGGAACAATATTCCAGAACTATCCGAAGTTATTGATAGTAGCCTTACAAATGGCTCAATTGAATATGTTGATACAACAAGTATATCAACAGGAAAGTATTGGGTTATGGTTCAAAGCTTTAATGATTCAGTCGATGGCGACGCGGACACTTACAAGCTTTTTTATGCAGCTGTAGACGCAAGTGCTGATAACTTATCACTCGATTTTACGGTTCCGTCAATTGTGTCAGCAGGAGTCCCTTTCGATATAAGAGCAAACTGGGATTTAGCTGACTCGATGCTTAATGAAAAATTTTACGGTGTTGTTTCGTATGGTAGCCCGTCATCTCCAGACTCTGCGGGAGTCACTCTGGTCAACATAACTAGAGGTGAGCAAGATGTTGAGCTCCGCTCTGTTTCCAGTTTACTCAATATTGGTGAAGGAAGTGAGTTTGAAATATTAATTAAAGGCACTTCGTCACCTGAGGATCGCAACTATGACATTAAATTACCTATTCCAAGTGGATTTAGTTTAGATGCCAATTCAGTATCTCAGGGCGGTGCAATTTCAAATGATGAGGTTAACTGGAGTATAACGAAAAGTAGTACGGATACGGAGAATCAAGTATTAACATTTTCATTAATACCTGAGTCAACTATCACGCAAGAAGATTTGAGTTTCGCGCTTAGCTCTGATGTTACTAATATTCAATCGGCGCAAGTTGAAACATCAGTCCTTTCAACTACTATACAGTTGGATTCCCCGCCTACAGTAACGATTGACGGCTCAGATGTCGCTAATATTAATATGGTTGAAACTCAAACAATCAGTATTAATGCGCTTGTTGAAGACCTGAACGGTGGAGACTTGACTATTGAATGGCGTCAATTGAGTGGTCCTGCAGGAACATTAAATGATGCTGATACTGCTACTCTCAGTTTTGTAGCGCCGTCAGTAGATACTGAACAGGTAGCTGTACTAGAAATTACGGTTCAAGACCCTGAGGGAAATACTGATGTTGCGACGGCAAATATCACAATCAGTAACAATGATGCACCAACCATTACTATTTCGGCTCCTTCTTCGGTAACTGCGGGTCAAAGTTATACCGTAAGTGTGACTGCTACCGACCCTGAAAACGACAATGTAACAATCACTATTAATGACCAAGCTGGTTCAAGCCTTACGCGAACCGCTCCC
>CAJQOP010000022.1 GCA_905479945.1 uncultured Glaciecola sp.
CAGAGCGTGATGTAGACAAGCCATTCATTCTTCCAATCGAAGATGTATTCTCAATATCAGGCCGTGGTACTGTAGTAACAGGTCGTGTTGAGCAAGGTATTGTTAAAGTCGGCGAAGAAGTAGAAATCGTTGGTATTAAAGACACAGTAAAGACAACTTGTACTGGTGTTGAAATGTTCCGTAAGTTGCTTGACGAAGGTCGTGCAGGCGAGAACGTTGGTGTTCTTCTACGTGGTACTAAGCGTGAAGATGTTGAACGTGGTCAAGTATTAGCGAAGCCTGGTTCAATCAACCCACATACTAAGTTTGAAGCTGAAGTATATATACTAAGCAAAGACGAAGGTGGTCGCCATACTCCATTCTTTAAAGGATATCGTCCACAGTTTTACTTCCGTACAACTGACGTTACAGGTGCTGTAGAGCTTCCTGAAGGCGTAGAGATGGTAATGCCTGGTGACAACTTGAAGTTTGATGTTGAGCTTATTGCCCCAATCGCGATGGACGAAGGTTTACGCTTCGCAATCCGTGAAGGTGGTCGTACTGTAGGCGCAGGTGTTGTATCGAAAATCGTTGCATAATCTGTCTTAAGATATAGAGAAGGCGCTCATTGAGCGCCTTTTTTTTGCTTAAGGAAAAAGTGTTATCGGGAGGCGTAGGCAGTCCTTTCCCCTACAAACGCGCTGTTCGCCATCCATGGCGGCTCGCTAACGTCGTCCTGCCGTTTGAAGGGGAAAGGACTGCCTACGCCTCCCGATAACACTTACCACGCAAAGGCGGCGTGGTAAGTGCGAATACTCGACATTGCTAACCGCAGCAACAGGCAGAATAAACCTCCTAGCGACAACAGCGAACATAACGAGCAGTCTATAAACACGCCCTCCCATTTGCCAAAATTTTCAAAGGATAAGGATGTCCTTTGTAAGCGGTCAGGATGACGAACAGCGTATTTTGGCAAATGGGAGGGCGTGTTTATAGATTGCGGCCTATGAAAAGCCTACAGCAATGGCAGATGACGGCGACATTATCGCCGCCAAGGCTACAATGTTAGCTAAAGTCGTCGACTGACCGCTGTTTAAATTTCGGCAATCCTGTCGCGATGGCTAAAACAGCAAAAACCAAAATCAACATCGGATACCAGCTATAGGGAGTTAAGGCCAAGGGTGAAATTCCGGCTAGACTAGCTGCCGCTAAAAGTTGCCCGCCATAGGGTACTAAGCCTTGAAATCCGCAGGAAAAAATATCCAATAAACTCGCTGTGCGGCGCGGATCGATCTTGTATTTTTCAGCCAACTCTTTGGCAATTGGGCCAATGGTAACTATTGCTATAGTATTATTAGCGGTGGCGATATCTAATGCACTAACTAAGGCTGCGGTGCCGTATTCAGCACCTTTTCTACTGTTGATGCGTTTGGTAATATTGCTAACTAACCACTGAATACCGCCGTAGGCTTTCATTAGCGCGACAATGCCACCAATGATTAGCGCAATGGCAACCATGTCTTGCATCCATCCCATACCTTTTTGCAGGCTTTGCAACATAGAAGCAAAGGTAAGTAAGCCCTTTGATAAACCAACTACACAGGCACTGCCAATACCAATACCCAATACACCTATAACGTTAACACCGAGTAACGCGCAGGCGATGATCAATAAATAGGGCAGTATTAGCCAAGCATCATAGTCTTTAGATGTAATTATGGCGCTGCCATCAATATTCACAAACATTAGAAATACAGCAGTTAATAAGGCCGCTGGTAAGACAATGATCAAGTTGGCCTTGAACTTATCTCTTAGTTGCACACCTTGAGTGCGCGTGGCGGCAATCGTAGTATCAGAAATGAAAGATAAATTATCACCAAACATTGCACCGCCAATTACGATGCCTACAGTAAGCGGGATAGGTACTCCTAAACTTTCGGCTAACCCTATACCGATAGGCGTTATGGCGGTGATGGTGCCCATAGAAGTGCCCATGGCGAATGCGATAAAGCTGGCAATTACAAACAATCCGGGCAATAAAAAGGCGGTTGGTACGTAATTTAATGCCCAATTTACCGTGGCGTCACGTGCTCCAATGTCTATCGTGACCGCATAAAAAGCACCGGCCAGTAGAAATATTATTGCTAGTAAAATAATGGTTTTTTCACCACCACCTCTACAAAATATATCTACCTTTTCGGCCACAGATAATTTCGACTCTTTGTTATTAAGCAGTAATGCAAAACCTGCAGCAATAATAAAAGCAACCAATATAGGCATTGTTGAAAAGTTTTGTGCTAACGCCCCGCTGCCGATTACCAAGAGCATAAATAGCAGTATGGGTGTTAAACCCCAAAAGTTATCTTTTGGTTTTTTATTCATAGTTATCGGGCAACCTCTGGCTCTTCTTTTTGAGTTCAATTTCCGCTTCTATATCAGCAAACACTTCCTCAGAGACGCCAGCAAAATCTAGTGCATTTTTGATTCGAGCTTGTGACAGAGGATGCGAGCTAAGTAGCTTTTCAAGATCGTCGCTAAAAGCGCTGTTATCTTCCGAACTTGCAAATTCAGCAAATTTCTTCATGCCACGAGCGAACGAAACAGGATCCTTGCCAGTTGCTTGTAATTGCTCCAATGCAAAGTTATCGGCTTCCCATTCTAGCTTTTGAGTAAATTGATTTGTAGCTATTGTGTTCGATACACTAGCGAAAAAGTCCAAAAAACCGCTAACGTCGCCGAAAATATAGGTTATTGCTATCGAAGTTGCCAATGTTTGTGAAATGAGCCGCATCGAATGATGATTTTCAACATGCCCAATCTCGTGCATAAATATAGCAGTTAGTATTTCTTCATCGTAGTCGACTAGCTCAAGTAATTGATCAGTGAACACAATCGTGCCATTTGGCAAAGCGAAGGCGTTAGGGCCCATTACTTTAGCATCACGAAATTGTACATTGTATTTTTCGTGCTCTAAATTCATTGTTGAAATTAAGCTGTACCATTGTTGTTCAAGCTGTGTCGTCTTTTCACTATCTATTTCACTTGGACTAAGTATTACTTCATCGAGCGCTAACATAGTATGTTCTGATGACATGTCGACAAACACATCAGGTACATAAGGGGCAAATACGACTGCCATTTGCGGGATAGCAATAGCGAATATGAAATAGAGCGAAAAGGGTACCGCAATCATACTGCCAATGACCATTTTGGGGGATTTTTCCCAAGTACTAATATCTTTTTTCCCCGCGCTTAACCATGCATCAAGCGACGGCTCTGGTTCCATAACAAGAAGAGCATGATTAGGCAGTAGAATCTCTCTTGGGATAGAGCCAAGCTTTGCGGAAATAGTCAATTCGGCATGCTTAAAACTAATCATTTCACCTGAGTTTTTAGTGTAAAAAAGCATGCCGCTTTCATATAGCTTTACAGTAATCAGCTCGAAGCTAGCAACGCCCTCGGCAAACAGCTTCCCTTTCGTTACAATCATGTCTTGTATCCTTCAAGTTGCTTAGACGTGTTGTGCAGTTGGTTAATGAGTATTGTCGCTTATCAGCCATATAAGCTACAGGCAATATCATCTATAGGAATATCATCTATAGGAATATCACCTATAAGGACATAGGCTAACTAAACGTCAGCTCTTTATTTCGAAGCACTGACGTTTTAACTTATCTATCCAATTGATATATCGATGTCGAATGCACCGATAACTTCGTCAGCCACCGCACTATCTTGACTGCCACTGGTCGCGACAACCTGTTCGATACCTTCTAAGATTGAGACGCTTGTAGCATTAGAAAGGAACTTTGCAGTCCTAACTTTAACCCAAGGTATTGCTAAACCTAAAGAACATATCAACATCAGGTAGTTCCCAGCATTAAGTACCATTAGATCGAATATCTTCACATCTGATTTCAATGTAGCAATATCGTCAATTTTAGTATTGTTATAAACGTGATTGCGAATGTAAGCTTGGTAATATGAAGCGGTCGCTACAATAACAAGCAAATAAACTATAGCGCCTAAAACTAGCATTAAGAAATGGCCAATTGACTGTCCTTCACTACCTGCAATAGCAGCTGTTACGCCGAATCCAATGCCAATAATAATGAAGCCTACAAATGCGATAAAGGATGATACAACAGCCGCCACATAGTAGTCGCCTGCAGACAAATTTGTTGAAAAGGCTTTGTCACCATATTCCATATTTTCATATAGGAATTCATCGATTTTCTTTAGTACCCAAGGCATGGCTAAATACAAGCTCAGTACGCCCAAAATTGGGAACAAGAGGAACACTACGCAAGCTCTGCCAAAACGTACTTTAAAGTTGAACCTCACATTTCGGTAAGACATCATACGCATTCTAAAGCGCACGCCTATTACAATAATAAAAGGGGTCATCAGCATGATTATTGCAATAATCACTAGGGCTGCCATAGGGCTGAAGTTTGAAGCGATTAGATAAGCGGCAAGTAGCAGCACCGCTATTATTCGACCTTTCAAAATTTGAATAGGTTCGGCTAGGTAGGATAGTCTGTGACCAACTATCTCTGTATTTGAATAAAAATAACGGTTTGTGCGAACTGTTGCCCAAGCTGAATATATACCAAGCGTCAAAATGGATAACAATATATTGACTATCCAAATTGCAAAGTATTCTGTTCCGTTACCATGAAACTTAACGCGAGCACTTTCGAGTATTTTTGGGCCACTACTATTTATGTTTTCACTTACTGATTGGCGCTGAATGATCAGTTTCTGCAATATTTCAGCGCGCTCAGGGAATGCTTCCTTGTCAATGGACGCATACGCTTGCAGCATTTCATCAAGAGTATACTCTGCGTAGGAAAATTGGGGGGTATCGTCTGTATCAGGCGGGTTGCTGTTGTTATTTGACATCAAATGTCCTTATTTGGGCCTATCAAAGGCTAGCTACTACAAGACGGCGCACAGTAATCGTTGCCAATACCCCGTCCAACCGCTTCGTAAACTACCTGAATCATAGCAAATTGAAAAGTAAAAACTAAGTCTTCCCCTTCCCCTTAAAGAACTAGCAGTTATTCTTAATACCGTTATTTCACTCTATGCTGATTTATCCACTTTCATCGAACTTCAGTTATTCGAAGGAGCTTGATAAAACAGGCAAGCTACTAATTAAACCGTAATATTTCTAAAAAGCGTTATGTATTTTAGCTTCTAACCTATAGAATTGGCAGCATTAGAAAAACACACCAGAAAGAGTTATTCGGTTTTGATCACTGTTATTAAAAATGCGAACGTTTATGCACCTCAATTTATGGGTTTGCAACACATACTTATCGCCGAAAATAAAATAATATACGTGGGCAATACCCTGCCAGAACTGAATATTGAACATGAAATTATTGACGCCGATGGCTGTGTCGTAATGCCGGGCTTTATCGATGGTCATACACATTTGACGGGTGGTGGCGGAGAAGCTGGCTTTTCAACTCGCGTGCCGCCGGTACCTTTAAGCAAATTCACACGAGCCGGCGTAACAACTGCGGTTGGTTTGCTTGGCACCGATGATATTACTCGCAGCACTGAATCACTGGTTGCTCAGGTATACGCACTAAGAGAAGAGGGCTTTTCTGCTTACTGCTACACGGGCGGTTATCATTTACCGTTAACTACGCTTACAGGCGCCGCTCGCACGGACATTATTTTCATTGAGCCCATTATCGGGGTAGGTGAGTTGGCAATTAGTGATCATCGCTCAAGCCAACCAACTTTAAATGAACTACTCAAAATTGCATCTGAAGCTCACGTTGCCCGATTAATGACCGGTAAAGCAGGCATGTTGCATTTACATCTAGGTGATGGCGAGCGCGGTTTAAGTTTAGTAAGAGAAGCATTAGAAACATCTGAGATTCCGCCGCGTACGTATAATCCAACACATATTAATCGCCAACGTTTTTTGTTTGAAGAAGCTTGTGAGTTGGCGAAAAAAGGTTGTTGGGTGGATGTTACAGCATTTGAAACAGGTGATGTTGGCTACGAGCCGGCTGAAGCTCTTTTGCGCTATATGCAGCAAGACTTGCCGCAGGGCAAGTTGACAATTAGTTCTGACGGCGGTGGTTGCTTACCCGATTTTCACGCTGACGGAAGTTTAAAGAAAATGGACTTTGCTGATTCGCAATCAATGACCAATATTTTTTATGAATTAGTAGATAATGGCGAAAAAATAGAGACGTTTTTACCCTTTTTTACAGAGAATGTGGCGCAATTGATGAATTTTCATCAAAAGGGTCGTATTCAAAAGGGGGTTGATGCCGATATCATCATACTGAACAAGCAGAATCGAATAGAGCACGTCATGGCAATGGGTCATTGGCACGTTAAATATAAACAACAAATAAAAAAAGGGACTTTCGAGTAAATATTATGCCCTCTCCAACTATAGACGGCACTAAAAGGGGATACGTTATCCCAATTGGTGGCGCAGAAGAAAAAATAGATAATCCAGAAATTTTGGCGAAGTTCGTAGAATTAAGTGGTGGCAAAGATGCTGTCATTACAGTTATTCCAACGGCTTCACAGCTCGACGATACGGGTTCTCGATACCAAAAAATCTTTGAAGAAATTGGCGTCAAGAAAACCTATTCTTTGCCAATTAATGAGCGCAGTGATGCGCAGAATCCTGACTATGTGAAAACCTTAGAAAAGAGCACTGGCATATTCATCACTGGTGGCAATCAACTTAGGTTGTCAACTATTTTAGGCGGTACGCCTATTGCCAAAGCAATTCGTCAACTGAACGCCCAAGGTGTTAATTATGCTGGCACATCAGCGGGCGCTGCCATAGTGTCGCAGCACATGATTACTGGCGGTAGCACAGGAGTTGTGCCTACCGAAGGTGGTGTGAATTTAGCTCCAGGTATGGGCTTAATAAATACTGTTGTGGTTGATCAGCACTTTAACGAACGTAATCGACTTGCTCGCTTACTTTCAGCAGTTAGCTATAATCCGTTTTTGATTGGTGTTGGCCTAGATGAAGATACCGCTGCTTTTATCGATCATAATAATGTTTTTACTGTGATCGGTAGCGGCGCAATTACGGTTGTAGACCCAAGTGACATTGAATATTCATCAATGGCAGAGGCTCGCGCTGGCGATGCATTGACATTGTTGAACGTGAAGCTTCATATATTAGCATCCGGTGGTCGTTTTGATATATCTAATCGAAAAGCTTATGTAAGTTAATCATCGATGTACAAAAATATTGGCCAAATGAGTCATTCTTATTCAGTGCCAAATAAAACGCCTCAAAAGGTAGCGTAAGCTACCTTTTTTATGTACTTTAGTAACTGACCTGAACTAGGGCTCACAAACAGTGTATAGAAGCGTTGACGGTGACTTGTTCTTCACGCAAATAGTATTACTGAATGTACAATATAAATTTTAAGGACTTATTCAGGTCTTACATTATTTATAACCTCAAGTTCACGTTAAGAAGCGAGCTGCGCGCAATCCAATAATCAACCCGAATGCAATAAACTAGAAATGTCGTTCAGGCCAAGCAAAATAATAAATGATTGTGTACTGCAGTATGTTATTCAAAATCCAAGTTATCTGCCTTTTTTTCGCTGTTGAAAACTCAGCAAATACATAGTCGTACCAAGGAAACTGTAATCATGAAAATTCTTTCTAAAAACGTATACGTCGGTCCAAATGTTTATGCCAATTTTCCGGTCATCTGTTACCAAATTGATATCGGGGAATTAGAAAATTGGCCCTCTGTTAAATTAGGTAAAGACTTTACTGATGGTTTAGTTTCTGCGTTACCTTCATTGCAAAAACATGGTTGTTCCTACGGCGAAGACGGTGGCTTTTTAAGACGGCTGACCGAAGATGAAGGAACTTGGTTTGGCCATATATGGGAACATGTTGCCATTGAACTGCAGAATCTCGCTGGCTCTGCTGTGACCTTTGGTCGCACCCGAAGCCTAAAAGATGTCGGCTGCTATTACGTAGTCTATCAATATCAACAGCGTGACGTTGGCTTAGAAGCAGGTACTTTAGGGCTTAAATTACTCACCCATCTTATGCCGGCAGAGGTACAAAAAGCGATTGGCGCTGATATTGAAGACGACTTTGATTTCACTCAAGAGCTAACTGATTTTATTAAAATGGCTCAGCGCAAAGAGTTTGGTCCAAGTACTGGATCATTAGTTGCAGCGGCTGAAGAACGAGACATCCCATGGCTTCGTTTAAATAATTATAGTCTCGTGCAGTTTGGTCATGGCAAATATCAACAACGTATTCAAGCTACGATTACAAGCGAAACAAAACATATAGCAGTTGAGATTTCTTGCGATAAAGAAGACACCCATAATTTACTCAACGATTTAGGTTTACCTGTTCCTCAACAAATGATGGTTTACAGCGAAAGGCAAGCTGTCAGAGCTGCTAAAAGGATTGGTTTTCCGGTGGTTCTCAAACCGCTGAATGCGAATCATGGCCGCGGTGTAAGTATCAATTTAATGTACGATGACGAAATTATTGCAGCATTTGCTGAAGCACAAAATCACGGGACAAGCAGAGCAGTATTAGTGGAAAGTTTTATCACTGGGTATGATCACAGGATGCTAGTGGTGAACAATGAATTAGTTGCTGTAGCTAAGCGTGTCCCTGGCCATGTAATTGGTGATGGTATACACACGATTGAGCAACTAGTGGAAGTTGTAAATCAAGACCCTCGTCGCGGCGTAGGCCATGAAAAAGTGCTAACTAAGCTTGAGTTAGACAGTCAGGCTTCAAGACTGATGGATGAAGCTGGTTATAATAAAGATAAAGTCCTTGAAAAAGAGCAGGTGTTTTACCTTCGTTCAACTGCAAACTTATCTACGGGCGGCACCGCTATTGATGTTACAGACATAGTGCATCCAGACAACCGAGATATGGCTGTGCGCTCAATACGTGCAATAGGCCTTGATATTGGTGGTGTCGATTTCTTAACTGATGATATTAGTAAATCCTATAAAGAAATTGGCGGCGGTATTTGTGAATGTAATGCTGCACCTGGTTTTAGAATGCATGTGGCGCCTAGCGAAGGTAAACCGCGTGATGTTGCAGGTAAAGTCATGGATATGCTATTCCCTGCAGGCAGCAACGCTAGGATACCTGTTGCAGCGATTACAGGTACTAACGGTAAAACAACCACCTCGAGAATGCTCGCGAGTATCATGAAAAGCGCAGGTTTCACGACAGGAATGACTTCTACTGATGGCGTTTATATTGATGGTCATTTAACCGTGAAAGGCGATATGACAGGACCAACTGCTGCACAAATTGTTTTGCGCGACCCTAGTGTCGATTTCGCTATTATGGAAACCGCTCGCGGCGGTATTGTGAAGCGTGGATTAGGTTACAGCACTTGTAATGTTGGAGCTTGCTTAAATATATCGGCTGATCATTTAGGCCAACGTGGCGTTGATACTTTAGAGCAATTAGCTCAAATTAAGCGTGTTGTTGTTGAGGTGGCGCAGGATTGTGTTGTATTAAATGCAGACGATATTCATTGTTTACAAATGGCGGAGTTTTGTCAGGCCAAGCAAATCTGCTACGTAACAGTCGACTCTGGTCATGGTTTGGTGCGCGAGCATATTCGCCAAGGCGGCATGGCTGTTGTGCTTGAGAAGGGCATTAACGGCGATATGATCACGATATATGACAAAGGCGCGCATATTCCATTGTTGTGGACTCACTTAATTCCCGCAACGATAGAAGGCAAAGCAATGCACAATGTGCAAAATGCTATGTTCGCAACAGCTCTGGCATATAGCTTTGATACGAAACTAGAGGATATTCGACAAGGTTTGAGGATCTTCAACACTTCTTTCTATCAGGCACCTGGTCGCTTGAATATTTTCGACGAACACCCATTCAAAGTCATTTTAGACTATGCGCATAACCCGGCAGCGATTAAGACCATTACTGATTTAGCATCTAAATTAGAAGTCAAAGGCAAGCGCAGACTCGTGATTGCCATGCCAGGCGATAGAAGAGACGAAGATATTATAGAGGCTGCAAATATAGTGTCCTCTACCTTCGACAGTTTTGTATGTAAAGCTGATGATGATCGTCGTGGCCGAGGCCATGATGAAGTGCCTATGTTACTGAAGAGTACAATGCAATCAAACGGCGTTGACGGAAGTAATATTCAGGTAATACCAAGTGAAGCTGATGCGGTTGAAGCAGGCTTAGCAAGCTGTGCACCGGGTGATTTATTAATCATTTTGGGTGACAACATTACGCGCTGTTGGAAGCAAATTGTGCAATTCAATAATGTCAGCGAACAAGCTGAAAATGATGAGTCAGAACCTTCAGTAGACTTTCCTGAGAAGCTTTATGAGCCGGTTGAACATAAGTTTGAGTTGCAAGAAGGAACACGCATAGTACAAGACGAGCGTGGTGTTCACATTGTAGTTGATAGAGATGAAGAGTCTGATTAATCATCGCACTCATATTTATAAAAGCCGGGAGGTATGATGGTATTTGAATTAGATGAAGTTAGGCGCTTAACAGGTCCTAACTTATTATCCAATGAGCCTGGTGCGATTATTGATGTATTTTTCAGTGATGTAGATGCTGAGATTGTTATCGATTGTTGGAACAAGCACCTTTATCATTGCCAAGTCACCTTAGGGCCTGACTATGCATGGCAATCGACATGCTATGACCGCGTGTATGATGGTGGGGCAAGTATGTCTATTTCTGCGCCTATGGATTTACTTTACAGCGCTTGTGATTTAATCGAGCTTGCATGGGATTTGTGCGCCGCCGAATTGTCCAATGACAATCAAAAAAGTGTTGTCGATATGTTGCCTCGACTTGCTGCACTTAAAGAGACGATTGCGGAGGAAAAGCATCCAGAATTGCTCACATTTATGCTTGAAGCTGAAAAACATAATGTTGCCTGCTTAGCTGATGATGATGAACTAAGCCTCGGCATGGGAGCACATTCGCAAACATGGCCTATTGACAGCTTTCCTAATGTTACATCTGTATCTTGGCAAGACTATTCACAAATTCCTTTAGCGTTGATTACTGGAACAAATGGCAAGTCGACAAGTGTGCGTTTAGCGGCAGAAATTGCGAAGGCTGCAGGTATAGAAGCGGGCGTAACTTCTACTGATTTTATAAAAGTTGGTGACGTAATTATTGATGAAGGTGATTACTCTGGACCAGGCGGTGCGAGAATGCTTTTGCGTGACAAACGCAGCGAAATGGCATTCTTAGAGGTAGCCAGAGGCGGATTGTTACGACGAGGTTTGCCTGTGCATCGTGCACAAGCAGCCTTGGTTACTAATGTAGCAAGCGATCACTTAGGACAGTATGGTATTAACACTGTTGAAGAGATTGCGCGGGTGAAAACAATGGTGTCGAAAGGCATCATGCCCGGTGATGACTACAACATGGGCACGCTAGTCTTAAACGCGGACGATCCTCTTCTTGTAAAAGAGTCTAGTAAACTAAATGTCCCTATCTGTTGGTTTAGTATCGATAAGCAAAACCCGATTATCAAGCAAGCTCAAGCTTTGCAAAAACCTTGTGTATATGTGAGTAATAATAAGCTGATATATAGCTATCATGAGCAGGTTAGCATTGCTGAAATTTCGAATATTCCTATGACCGTAAACGGCACCGCTAAGCACAATATTGAGAATGCCCTTGGTGTAATTGGTCTTTGCAAAGCATTGAATATCAGTGATGAAAATATTTGTTTAGGATTGACGCGTTTTGGCAGCAATCCTAACGACAACCCTGGGCGCGGAAATATTTATCAAGTGAATGGTGTCACTGTCATTATTGATTTTGCGCACAACAGTCATAGCATGCAAGCCTTGGTCAATATGACATCAAATATGCCTACGAATAAAAAGCATGTGATGTTTAGTCATGGCGGCGATCGTTCTGATCAGGAAATCCTTGATGTAGCCGCTGTAGTCAGGGAATTGCAGCCAGATACTTATGTGTTGACTGAAATCGAGAAGTATTTGCGTGGCAGGGAATTGAATGAAATCTCACATATGGTTAAAGACAATTTACTAGCCGAGGGGGTTTCGGAAGAAAGCATATTATTAGCTAGTGATCCACTAGACGGCACTAAGAAAATTATGCAAAGAGCTCAATCAGGCGATATCGTGTTGCTATTCGTACTTACTGACCGTGATAAAGTTCAGGCCTATTTGACTGAATAGGTTTTTTTCCGTTAGGTGACATCAGAGCTTGGCTTAGAACACTACTCAAGCAAACACGCTGTGCGCCATCCATGGCCGCTCACAAATGGCATCCATGCCATTTGAAGGTTTGCTTGAGTAGTGTTCTAAGCCAAGCTCTGACGATACCTAGCACTTTACTCAAGCAAACACGCTGTGCGCCATCCATGGCCGCTCACAAATGGCATCCATGCCATTTGAAGGTTTGCTTGAGTAGTGTTCTAAGCCAAGCTCTGAGGGTACCTAACTCTTCAAATACAGCTTAAGGCTGCGCCTGCACTATTCTCATGTACCCCGTCATTGTTTTTGTCCTTGCTGAGTTTGATTTTACCTTGTAGGCTCACCGTTAGCAGCCTTGCATACTTTTCATCGTTTGATGATGGGCAAATCCTAACGCTTGCTGGGCTCGCAGTTATTCCACTTTGGTAGAACTTTATTGCTTTGTTGCGGCTGAATATTTGATTGGCCTCGTTATTTTTCGGCAAGCTCATTAACATGGGTTCTTGTGGCTCTCTTTGATTGTTGTAGTTGCTGTCTATGAAGACAATTTTGGGACCGTTCCAATCATTGTCGCAAGTACTATAATCAGCAGCTGGGCAAATTACGGTTGAGCGCTCCTGCTCAATCGCGGTGAAGCGTGCATAGCGAATCAAACCACTTATTTTATTAGTTTCAGATGTTATTCTTGCTTTTGTCACAATTGACATAAAGCTCGGCACACCGAGAGTTCCTAAAATTGCTAGAATGCCAACCACAATCATGAGCTCGACTAGTGTAGTGCCTTGCTGTCGTAATCTGCTGTTTTGATAATTATTACTATTAACATTGAACTTGTATTTATTCATGGTTAACCATTCCCTTGGTAATGACCTGATTGGGTTCTATTGTAGTTTTTTGAGCGCAAATCGCTACTGATCCAAATACTGGTTTTACAAATAAAATAAGGCAATAAAGCGACTGTGAGACTGATAGGTTTTTGTTATAGTTGATGAGCGGATTCAAGGCTTCACGCGCAACTCACACAGAACTCACACATAACTCACACATAACTCACACATAACTCAGGAACAATAGATTAATTTGCTGCCCATCAAAGAGATATTTAGTGCCTTAGCGCAACAGTTGAAACATGGAAATGCCATTGTTATTGCACCGCCGGGGGCGGGGAAATCGACTGCGCTTCCTTTATTTCTGTTGCAGCAAGCTAATTTCCAAAATACTAAGATTCTGATGTTACAGCCACGCCGTATTGCTGCTCGCAATATTGCTCACTATTTATCTAAACAGTTAGGTGAAAAAGTAGGTGGAACGGTAGGTTATCGAGTGCGAGGAGAGAATCAAACTAGCAGCCAAACTAGACTTGAAATTGTGACTGAAGGCATACTTACTCGCATGTTGCAGTCCTCGCCTGAGTTGCCTGGTGTTGGTTTGATTATCTTTGATGAATTCCATGAGCGCAGTGTGCATGCAGACTTTTCATTAGCCTTAAGCATCGAGGTGCAGCAAGCCCTCAGGGAAGACATTCGTCTCTTGGTTATGTCAGCAACCCTCAACGCTGAGCCGATTAGTGAGATCTTGCCTAACGCAAAGTTATTAGAGTCTAAGGGTAAAACTTTCCCAATTGATATTCAATACGTCGCTGAAAACTCAAGATTATCAATCGTAGAGCAAGTTTGTCGACTCATTGTGAGTAAGTTTCATGAGCATGAAAAAGACTTTTTAGTTTTTCTACCAGGTGCTTTTGAAATTAGAAAGGCGGCGGATACGTTGACTACTAAATTAGCTGATGTTGTTGTGCTCCCCTTGTTTTCTGATCTGAAAAAACAACTTCAACAAGATGCACTACTGCCTAATAAAGAAGGCAAGCGCAAAATAGTGTTAGCTACAAATATTGCTGAAACCAGTTTGACTATTGAAGGCATCGAAGTGGTTATCGATAGCGGTGTGGAAAAGAAAGCTATTTTTGACTTAAGACGCGGTATCACTCATTTAACTTCTCAGAAAATATCTCAAGCTTCAGCGACACAAAGAGCGGGCAGGGCGGGAAGGTTGATGCCGGGTACGTGCTATCGCTTGTGGTCAAAAGAACAACATGGTCGGCTAACAAAACAGTCGCCACCAGAAATTTTACAAACCGATATTTCTGATTTTGTTTTAGAAGCTGCTATTTGGGGAACTCAAGTCTCTGAGCTAGCACTTATAGATTACCCTATTCCAGCACAGCTATCGCAGGCACAGGACAAGCTCGAAAGCTTAGCGGTAATTACTAATACTCAAGTTCTCGGCACTGAAAACGTTAAAACTGGGACAGACCAGAAAAAGGTTAAAGTGACGGCGTTTGGTCGTCAAGTTCACGCGCTCGGAGGCAACGCAAACATTGCAATAATGCTATTGAAAAGCAAAAATTTAAGCGCAGAACACCAAAGCTTAGCGTGTGCGATTGCTGCATTATTAGAGAGTAAAGACCCGTTACCTCAGGGCAATACGGTCGAAGTTGTGCCTAGGCTTGCATTTTTACTCAATAACAGGCATCACAGTATTTGGACCGTTATTAAACAGTGGCATCGTAAATTTAACGCTAAACTACTTGATTGGCCATTGCATGATGTTGGTATTTTGTTGGCGTTTGGTTTCCCTCAATGGCTCGCTAAACCTCGAGGGGCGGGCCGCTTTACTTTAGCCAATGGCAGCGGGGCAACTTTGCATATCGAGGATGACTTATTACGTCATTTGGGTGAGCAAAATAGTAGTTCTAAAAAACATCGCTGGGTCGCTATTGGCAACATGCAATTAACCGACAAGCAAACTGACAGCGCCATTATTCGGTATGCAGAATCTATCTCTACGGAGGCCTTGGAAATGCACTTTTCAACCTTCTTTGAAGAAAAAGAGAGCGTATTTTGGGATGAAGATAAACAGAGAGTTAGCGCTGCCTTAATTCGCTTTTTTGGCAAAATTCAAATCAATAAAACACCATTGCCTTCACCATCTAAGTTTTCATTAATTCAGATTTGGAGGGAGGTATTAAAACAAAAAGGGCTTAAATCTATTCCTTTTGATTTGCGCACGGTGCAGTTGCTTAAGCGAGTTAACTTAGCAAGAACAATTTCTGAAGTCAGTGAGTTTCCTGATCTTTGTGAAGCAGCCTTGCTGAAAAGTATGGATGATTGGTTACTACCTTACTTGACTGATAAAAACACTTGGGAGGCTTTATGTGGCTTGCCCTTTTATCAGTTGCTCAGTCAAAAATTGGATTATAAACAACTTAAAAAACTAAATGAGCTACTACCAGAAAGTATCGTTATTCCAATCGGGAGAAGTGCGGGCATTAATTACAATGATGGGGGTAAAGCTGTTTTATCGGTGCGAATGCAAGAACTATATGGCTTGAAACAACATCCAACATTGTTAAATGGAAACTTACCTATTACATGCGAGTTGCTGTCTCCAGCTCAACGACCCATACAAACAACTGAAGATATTGTTAGTTTTTGGAGCGGTAGCTACAAGCAAGTCCAAAAAGAAATGAAAGGAAAATACCCTCGACACTTTTGGCCAGATGATCCGGCCAATGCTCCTGCTACATCTACTACCAAAAAGCGCATGCAGCAATAAGCTTATCTAGTGTTCTTATTTTGCTCTTAACACATGATTATTGCATGAAAACTCGGAAATTATTGGCCTATAATAAACCCATAAATTGCGAAGAAGTGGCAACCTGCGCCCAAAAGTACAAAAACATGCCAAATGGCATGGGTATAATGTTTTTGCTTAGCCATATAAAACGGAATGCCAAGGCTATAAGCTAGACCACCAAGAAACAGAAAGATAAATCCTGTCAGCGGCACAGTGTTATAAATAGGCACAATGATTACTAATGCGAGCCATCCCATCACAGCATAAGTGGTCACAGCGAGTTTTGGATACTTATTTTTAAATATGGCTTTGAATGCCACACCAAAAAGCGCTACAGCCCATATAGTTATTATGCTAGCAGTTGATACCCAACCTTCAATAGCGACTAGTAAAAACGGTGTATAGGTGCCCGCTATCAATAGATAAATAGCGATATGGTCTGCTCTTTTGAGTATTGGTTTTAATTGTTCATTGTCGACCCAATGATAAAGTGTCGACGCACCGAACAATAGAATCATTGAGCTGCCGAATATCATAGAAGATAGAGCTTCAATGAAACCCTGACTTTTAGTAATCAGAGCAATAGAGCCGATAACAGCAAATAAAAGACCTATGAAATGGGTAAGCGCATTTAGCTTTTCTTCTAAGGCACTGTATTGATGTATTTTAGGAGTAACTGGCTGATTCACTTTGCTTCTTATTTGGTTTATATTCATTCAGCGTACAATTGTACGCTGAAATTTTATAGATTGAAAGTAAGTTGGCGATTGTGCCCTTTGATAACGCCTATTCAAACCATAATACAAAACTGACTTTATTAATACTTCTGCTCTTTCGGTGGCAATAGCGACTTCTTATATTGTGAATATTTTATTTTTAGATTTTTTCTAAGTGATATTTTAATTTCCGTCGCTTTTTTTTAAATAATCATCTAGCCCCTCATAAACTGTGAACGCTTGTTTAACTGTTGCTATATTGCGTCAGACTATGCCTGTAACGGTTGTAAGAGATCGACCAATAGTATTGTTTGCTTTTATCCGTCTAATTTTACATACCTAGGTATTGATTAGGCTAACTTTATTGGGTATAACTACAACATCAGATTTATCGCAAAGCTGATGAGTGTATTCACGAACGCTTATAAAACTCTTTTTTTAGTGTTTTTAAGCTTGAGTTTTAAGAAGTTAAAAGCGCAGTGGAAATATAAAAATAATAAGCTAGGGCTCTGAGGCTCAGCAACAAGAAATCTGGAGTGAGAAAGATGACCCTATTAACAACTCGCAATTTAACGCGCGGATTAGTGATCTGTTTAGCTTTCTTCTATTTAACTATTATTTCTGAATTTTTTGATTTCAATTTCTTGAATACATTGCCCCCGGTAAATGTTGGTGCACTCATAGTGACTGGCGCTTTAGTTATTTTTTGGATTGTGTTTACTATTAGGGCTAAACACCGACATTAGATTGAGCGCAGGCCTAAAAAAATATTTTGCTTGCTAATTTTTTTTCAGAATAGCGCGACAAGTCTGCTCTAAATGCTACACTTATTCTTTTGCTTGTTGAGAACCACCCTTTCCTATGTTTTTGCTAATAATATACGTGTTAATTGCACTCGGCTTTTCATTCATATGCTCAATCGCCGAAGCAGTAATTCTCAGCGTTTCTCAAGCTTATATTTCATTGCTTCAAAAAGACGGTAAACCTTCAGGTGTATTATTAGGTAAGCTGACCAATGATATTAATAAGCCACTGTCTGCCATACTGACCTTAAATACAATTGCTCATACAATGGGAGCTGCTGGCGCTGGAGCTCAGGCTGTAGCAGTTTTTGGTGAAGCTTATATTGGTATTATCTCTGCCATTTTGACTTTCCTGATTTTAGTATTCTCAGAAATTATTCCGAAAACCCTCGGAGCAACTTTTTGGAGGCAACTAGCTCCTGCAACCGCTCATTTCTTAAAGTACCTAATTATTGTTCTATATCCCTTTGTCAAAATGTCGGAAAAGCTCACTAGCGGCTTTACAGAAGAGAGTCCTTTAAGAGGTTTGAGCCGAAGCGAATTGTTGGCAATGGCAGAGTTATCAGGTCAAGAGGGTCAATTAGCAAAACAAGAATCTCGTTTTTTGAAAAACCTTTTACAGCTTCATGAGCTCACAGTAAAAGACGCGATGACGCATAGGACCGTTGTTTTCTCAGCGCCAGAGTCGATGACGGTTGCAGAGTTTATGGAGCAAAAACTGCCAGCGGAATTCTCTCGTATCCCTATTTACGAAAACGATCATCGTGAGAACATCAGTGGTTTTGTTATCAAGTCAGACATTTTGTTAGCTAAAGCGAATGGTGAATCAGAAAAGAAATTGTCCGAAATGAGCAATGCTTTGCCGACAGTACTGAGCAACATGCCTTTGTCGAGTACATTTGATCAATTCCTAAAATCGCGCATTCACATGATACTCGTTGTCGACGAGTATGGTGGGTTGGAAGGCCTTTTAACTTTGGAGGATCTTCTCGAGAGCTTACTGGGTATTGAGATTGTTGATGAAAGTGACACTAATGTCAGTATGAAACAATTAGCAAAAGTGATGTGGCGCAGAAGAGAAAGCCGTCTAATGGATAAGAATGATGATTAACCGTTCTAAATAATCGAATGGTTGATGCGAATTTTAGCGATTTTCATTTTATTAAATTCAAGTAAAGTAGTTATCAAGCACTAACTTAGCGTTAATAAAGCGCGCAGTTTATGCGATTGATAACTATAACTTTGAGGATAAAATGATGAACAACTTTTTAAAAACCCACGCTTTTGTAACTAACAACTCAATTGCACCACTCGCATTGCGTTTAGTTGCAGGTATCATATTCGTTGCACACGGATCGCAAAAACTTTTCGCTTGGTTTGGTGGTTACGGCTTAGAAGGCACTGGTCAATGGATGGCTTCTATTGGACTTGAACCTGGCTACGCAATGGCTCTGTTGGCTGGCAGTGCAGAATTCTTCGGTGGCTTACTTCTAATATTTGGTGTTTTAACTCGTGCAACCGGCATTGTGCTGGCATTAACGATGTTAGTCGCTATTCTCGCTGTACACCTTGAAAATGGCTTGTTTATGTCAAACAACGGTTATGAATTTGGTTTAGCGTTGTTCGCAATGTCAATCTCAGTTGCGTTATCTGGTGCAGGGCGTTTCTCAATTGATAATTTGTTGCACACCAAACTTAACAAATGAATTCAAAAGTAAACGTGAAGGGTAGAGCTAATTAATTTTTTAATTAGCTCTACCCTTCTTCGCAGAATCTCTTAAGGTTCCGTTAAAATTTGATTCCATGCCATTAAATGGTTTGCATAATTTTCTTTTAATGTGTTGGTGACTTCATCCACGCCCAGCAAATCTATCGGTATTTCGCTGAGTATCCGCCAGTGATTGAGCATGTTTGTATTCCCATGAACGATATTCTCAACGGTGTTAATCCTCCAATTTCTAACATATACGTTTAAGCAGTAACTATTTGGCTTGAATTTTGGCATAATACTGCGACTTTTTGTGCTGGGCGCAAAACATCTAATTTCACCTTCGTGAATACTGCTTGAGAGGCATAATGAAAGCACTAAATATAAAGGGCTTGGCTAAAACCTATAAAGGTGGAGTACAAGCACTTAAAGGCATTGATTTGTCGGTTGAAGAGGGCGATTTTTTTGCCTTGCTCGGCCCCAATGGCGCGGGTAAGTCAACGACTATAGGCATTATTAGTTCTTTGGTAAATAAGTCGGAAGGCAGTGTCGAAGTTTTTGAACATGATCTTGCAACCGATACTGTGAACGCAAAGAGCTGTATTGGTCTTGTGCCTCAAGAATTCAATTTTAATCAATTTGAGACACTTTATCAGGTGGTCGTTAACCAAGCTGGTTATTATGGCGTTCCGCGCTCTATCGCCAAACAACGTGCAGAGAAATACCTTAAGCAATTAGATTTATGGGATAAGCGCAATGTGGCCGGCCGCGAACTATCTGGCGGTATGAAACGCCGTTTGATGATTGTTCGAGCACTTATGCATGAGCCGCGCATGCTTATTCTTGATGAGCC
This sequence comes from uncultured Glaciecola sp., assembly GCA_905479945.1. Taxonomy (GTDB): domain Bacteria; phylum Pseudomonadota; class Gammaproteobacteria; order Enterobacterales; family Alteromonadaceae; genus Glaciecola. Next base: position 19,944 of record CAJQOP010000022.1, read on the forward strand.
TACAGCGGGCGTTGATATCGAAATTCGTCGTTCAATGTGGACTTTTTTGAAAAAAATTAATGAGCAGGGTATTACTATTATTCTGACCACGCACTATCTTGAAGAAGCAGAGATGTTGTGCCGAAATATCGCAATCATTGATAAAGGCAGGATTGTTAAAAACACAAGTATGAAGGCCTTGTTAGCAACCCTTAATGTTGAAACATTTGTATTTGATGTTGCTTCGGTAGCAAGCGAAATTAAAATCGAAGGCTTTGAGTCTCGAGCTATCGATGATCAAACTTTGGAAGTTGACGTTCCTAAAGAGAGCGGTTTGAACCCGTTATTTGAAGAACTATCAAAACAGAGCATTCAGGTGAATAGCATGCGCAATAAATCAAATCGATTAGAAGAGTTGTTTGTGCGCTTAGTCGAAGCTAACCAAACAACAGGAGAGTCCAATGAGTAATCGTAATTGGACTGCACTTTCCACTATTTGGATTAAAGAATGCACTCGGTTTTTGCGCATTTGGGTTCAAACTTTAGTGCCTCCAGCCATCACTATGTCACTTTATTTTGTTATTTTTGGTAAATTAATTGGCGATCGTATTGGTACCATCGATGGCGTTAGCTATATGGAGTTCATCGTCCCTGGTTTGATTATGATGGCAGTTATTACCAGTTCATATTCAAACGTATCGTCTTCTTTCTTTAGCGCTAAATTTCAACGCAATGTTGAAGAATTGCTTGTTGCACCAGTACCGACATGGGTTATTATTATGGGCTTTGTTGGCGGTGGTGTCGCAAGGTCCTCTATTATTAGTGTTATTGTAATTAGTGTTTCTATGCTATTCGTCGACATTGATATCGCTAATTATCCAGTCATTATTGTTACCATCTTGCTTACCTCAGTAATGTTTGCAATGGCGGGGCTTATCAATGGAATTTATGCTAAAAGTTTCGATGATATTAGTATCATTCCAACTTTTGTACTGACCCCTTTGACCTATTTGGGCGGTGTGTTTTATTCCGTTTCAATGCTAGAGAAGGTTTTTAATGAGTTTTGGCAAGGTGTTATTCAAGTAAACCCTATTTTTCATATGGTGAACGCTTTCCGTTATGGGTTTATAGGCACTTCAGACGTGAATTACTTAACAGCACTGGGAATTTTAGTGTTTTTTAATATTGTCCTTTTTGCTGTTGCTTATCGTTTACTATCGAAAGGTACGGGTATTCGCGCGTAATGGAGTCGGCTCCAAGAGAAATCACGACAAACCAGTTTCATGTGCATGAAGGTCTTGCCGATATCGTCAATAAATATCGGCAATCGGGGTTTAAGAAGCCGATAGCTGAACATACGCAACAGGCTTTTGATTCTGCGTTGCTGTGGTTGTCTGATTGGCAAGGTGAGATAATCATTGATGCTTGTTGTGGTGTTGGAGAAAGCAGCATCGTACTAGCTCAGCGTAACCCAAATGCTAGAGTGCTTGGTATCGACAAGTCTATTGCCCGGCTTGAAAAACATGAGCATTACAAGCGTAACAGCCAAGATAATTTGAACCAGAACGTGAGATTGTTCCAAGCTGATTTAAATGACTTTTGGCGCTTATTGGCTGAACATCAGTCACTGGCAACGTGGACAATAAGCAAACAGTGTTTATTTTATCCCAACCCTTACCCTAAAAAAGCGCAAGTCAAAAAGCGCTGGCATGCAAGCCCTGCATTAGTTCCGATGTTGGCATGCTCAAAGCGCATGGAGATAAGAAGTAATTGGCTTATTTATTTGCAAGAGTTTCAATTGGCACTTCGAATATATGGTATCCAAAGTGTTATTAGTGTTGTAGCTGGCTTACCTATCACACCATTTGAAAGAAAGTATTCACAGTCAGGTCAACAATGCTGGCAGCTTCAAACAGTTGCAGATGGCGAAGATAAATAGAAACCTTGGCCGTACTCAATTCCCATAGAAGTTACTAGCAATAGGGTTTCTTCGTCTTCGATATGTTCAGCGACTAACTTAGTATTATTGTCACGACACAAATCTACTAGCGTTTTCAGGTTTTGCTTTTTTATCGACGCTCCGTTAATTAAATCGCCATTGAGTTTTACGGCTTGTATTTTAAATTGCAGTGCACTGCACAAAATGTCACAAGAACTCGATACATCATCAATGATAATCGCCAAAAACGGACACTTGTTGCGAAGGTGAGCGATAACTGGAAAGTTTTTTTGTAGAGAGGTATGAGATATTTCGACACCGAATAGCGTTGTTTGTGTGCTTTCATGAAGATGAATCAACCAAGCAATGAGTGCTTGATCTTTTAAGTCAGATTCCGACAAATTGATACTCCAAGGCATATTTCGCTGAACACAATAGCGGCGACTTTCTTCGTATATATGATGTGTTAAATCCGCGTTCCAGTTTTTTTCTTCAACAATGGTTAAGAACTCACTAGGTAAAAAAATGTGTTCTTTTTCGCCTAATAACCTTGCCAAGCATTCATATCGCCAGACTCGGTTGTTATTCAAATTCATGATAGGTTGAAAATAGGGAACAACACGTTCCATTTTGAATTCTGCTTCTGCCCGGGAGAGACCCATTTATACTGCCTATTACAAGCTTAAAAATTAAACATCGTTTCAATATATATCAGCTATGAATACAAAGTCTTTAATATTTTCAGTGAATTTGCTTGTTTTTACGCCAAATCACCGCATTTTATCGACATTTGTAACATCCACTATCTTGGTATTACCGTAGAATTAAGATACAGTTCGCTTCTTAAAGTTTTCAGCTAAGGTTACAATTTGTCAAAAGCAGAAGTTAGCTTAGATCACTTGTTTCGAGTTTTTACTAAACCTGAACATACCGATTCTACGTTAGCCAAAATAGAAAGGCATTTATCTGACAATATTTCAGATTTCCTTTCTCAGCATGTGGTCACTAAAAAGACTTCTTTAGAAGAGATCGAAAAAGACTTCTTCAGTGCTGCTGTTCCTGACAGTCCTGAATTTGTCTCAGAACATGCTGAATCGCTATTAAATAAATTAGTCGCACATTCAGTAAATACATATGCGCCCACGTTCATTGGGCATATGACCTCAGCCTTACCTTACTTCCATTTGACCTTAGCTAAGCTATTAGTCGGACTCAATCAAAATTTAGTAAAAATTGAAACATCAAAAGCCTTCACTCCGCTTGAGAGACAAACGCTTGGCATGATGCATAATCTCATTTATCAGCGAGATGATAAATTTTACGAAGACTATTTGCATAGTGCTAATCATTCCCTGGGCTCGTTTTGCTCAGGAGGAACAGTAGCCAATATAACTTCTTTGTGGATTGCGAGAAATCAATTGCTCGGACCCGATGGAGAATTCCCTGGGATCGCAAAAGCTGGCATAGCGGCTTCATACCGTCACTATGGTTTCGAGAATATTGGAATAATGTCCTCTAATCGAGGGCATTATTCATTGTCTAAGACGGTGGATATTTTGGGCATTGGCAGGGATAACATGCTGACTGTGCATAGCCCGACTCAATCACTCGACCCACAGCAGGCGCTAAAAATTGGTAAAGCATATCAAGAAAGAGGCAATAAGCTTTTAGCCCTTGTGGGCATTGCGGGCACAACTGAAACAGGTCATGTCGACCCCTTAGATGAGTTGGCAGATGTTGCCAAAGAGTTGGGCTGTTGGTTTCATGTTGACGCAGCCTGGGGTGGTGCAACCTTATTTTCTGAGCGTTATAGAAATAAACTAGCAGGTATTGAGAAAGCCGATTCGGTGACTATCGATGCACATAAACAAATGTATGTGCCTATGGGGGCTGGCATGGCATTGTTCAAAGACCCTAAGCACAGCAATGCAGTGCGTCAGCATGCGCAATATATTTTGCGTGAGGGTTCGAAAGATTTAGGCGCAACTAGCTTAGAAGGCTCTCGCAACGGCATGGCAATGATGGTGTATTCGTCGTTGCATATTCTAGGCCGCCGTGGCTACGAATTACTCATCAATAAAAGTATCGAATTAGCCTTAGAATTTGCTGATATGATCAATGAGCATCCCGAATTTGAACTGATGACGCAGCCGACATTATCTCTACTGACCTATCGACTGCGACCGCAAGCATTAAATGAGTTAACGAGGATGCTGGAACCTGACTCTCGAAATATCAACGTGAAGCTAGACACATTAACTGTATCGATACAAAAGCAACAGCGCGAAGCGGGTAAATCATTCGTTTCCAGAACTCGTATAGAAATTGAAAAATATAAGGGGCAAACAATCACGGTTTTTCGTGTTGTTCTCGCCAACCCCTTAACCACTCTTGAGCATTTGTCAGACATACTTGAAGAGCAGCTGGCGATTGCCAGTGGAAATAAAATTTGGAATGAGCTTTCCATTCTTCCAATTTCACAAACAGCGTAAAACACCCTCCCTATTCCTGCTATATTTCTGAATTGTCATTTTTTCGTGATACTTTTGGGATAAGTTGATCGCATAATTGCAGTTGGTTTTAATGGCTTCTTCCCAGCTAGCAGAAGCTGGTCAGGTAAAGTAACTGTTTTAGGAGATAAGCATGGTCGATACTGTGTTAGTTGTAGAAGACGACTTAGATATTGCGGCATTAATTGAAGTAAACTTGACGGAACTAGGTTTAGTCATAGATCATTACGCCGATGGCAAGGATGCTTGTTCTGCCGCTCTTAAAAACGATTACTGTTTGGTGTTGTTAGACCTTATGTTGCCGAATATGAATGGCTTAGACATTTGCAGGACCATAAGAGAAAAAAAGCCTGAACAGGCAATTATCATGTTGACGTCTAAGAATTCAGAAACCGACCGCGTTCTAGGCTTAGAGTTGGGCGCTGACGATTACATGACTAAGCCCTTCAGTATCAGAGAGCTTCAGGCGCGCGTGCGTTCGCAAATACGTAAAGCGCATATTATTCGAGATTCAGCACAACACAGCGTACAGACAAGCAATATTATTTCGAGCGGCGAACTTCGTATTAATCAACAAACCCGAGAAGTGATGAAAAACGATGTAGCACTAGAATTGACCGCGACTGAATTTGAGTTGCTTTATCACTTAATGGGTCACCCAAATCAAGTATTTTCTAGAACTCAACTCCTCGAGTCCGTTTGGGGTTATCAACATAGTGGCTACGAACACACTGTCAATTCACATATCAATCGCTTGCGCTCAAAATTAGAAAATGATGCTACCGATCCCCAATATGTGCAAACAGTCTGGGGTGTTGGTTATAAGTTTAATACTCAGCACAAGGTGAGCTAAATGTTTCGTCCTAAACTATGTTTCTACCAACGCTTGGCTGTATCACTGGTGGCTGGCTTTCTGATTATTTTGAGTGTTTTCATGGTTGCATCTAGCAAGCTTCAAGATGCAATGAAAGACGAAGGTGAGCAAAGACTGCATATCGATTTGGCTTCTCATTTAGTATCAGACAACCCCTTATTGAAAACCGGTGTGTATGATTACGATGCCTTAGGCAATTTGTTCCACACCTTAATGGTATTAGGGCCTAATTTTGAGTTTTACTTTGTTGATCCACAGGGCTTTATAAAAACCTACTCTGCTGAAAAAGGCGAGGTTATTAGATCACAAATTGATTTAGCACCGATACTTGCAATACTTGATCCTGAGACCTTGTTGCCGGTGCGTGGAGATGATCCAAAATCAGATGCAAAACATAAAATATTCTCTGCAGCACCCGTATACAATAATGATCAGTTACAAGGGTATTTGTATGTGATTATTGGTGGTGCTCGATACGACTCGATTGTCGAGAATTTACGCAAAAGTAAGGCCGTACAGACCTTTGCAATGGTAATGATTGCCGGGACTTTGTTTCTGTTGTTCGCCTTACTGCTATTATTTCGTTTTTTTACTGCGCCATTGAAGATTTTAAGTGATGATATGGACGCCTTCAGGGCTAATGGTTTTGATATTGATGGCTCTGGTGTAACTTTGCGGCCATGGCGTAACGACAGTCGAAATGAAGTACAGCGACTTGGTTTTTCGTTTAACGATATGCTCAACCATATTGATGCGCAAATGAAGACAATCAAGCAAACTGACAATGAACGTCGCTTGTTGCTAGCCGATTTATCCCATGACCTGCGGACTCCGCTTGCAAATCTTCAGGGGTATATTGAAACACTCTCTCTCAAAGGCAACAACATTAGTGATGAAGAGCGTCAACGTTTCATGCAAATTTGCGAGAAAAACCTGTACAACCTAAAACGTTTGATTGATCAAATATTCGAGTTGGCTTACTTAGAAAGTGGCCATGTTACTCTGAAAAAAGAAAACTTTATGTTGGCTGAGCTTTTACACGATATTGCTGCTAAGTTTACAATCAACGCACAAACTAAAGGTATTAAAATAGCGGTTAATTCGGGCTTCAAAAATACCTATGTCTTCGCCGATATAGGGAAATTGGAGCGTGTGTTGACTAACTTAATAGAAAACGCAATTAGACATACGCCGCAGAATGGCAAAATTAGTATCGATGTTACTGAACGCCGTAATAGTCTATTAGTTGAAGTGAAAGATAGCGGTGTTGGAATTAGTGAGCGAGAACTCAATCATATTTTCAATGCACGATACCAAGCATCAAATTCAAGCGAAGATTCAGGCCTACACGCAGGCTTAGGTTTAGCTATATGCCAAAAATTGATGGTTTTGCTCGATTCGAACCTCGAAGTAGAAAGCGAACTCGGACGCGGCACTAGTTTTAGTTTTTCATTGAAACAAGTTGAGCCATAGTTACCGATAAAGTAAATTTTGGGACTGCTGATGCAGACAATAGCATCAGCGATATAATTACTTAGTGTGTCTCTCGTTACAGGGGTGATAAAGTTAGCATTTGCAGCTTTTTCTTAATTTCTTCACTTGCTTTTTTAAGTCTTTATTGTCTTCAATAATGATGCTAGCAAGAACGTTTGATGCTGCATTCATATCGCCAGACTGCAGATAAAGTTCGGCTATTCTAGCCTTTGCCCATTCCATATTAGGCATGTTGTCTGCATCCAATTTGCTAACTTCTACGGCTGCTTGCAATTCACCCATTGCAGCGAGTCCTTTATTGGTGTCTTTTTCCGTAACGACCGCGGTCCGACCCACTTGATATAGGGCATTCAAGCGCGCACTTGCATTGCGCAGGTAGCTAATTTCAGCGTCACCAGTAAGCTCATCTACCATATATTCAGGTTCTGGCATTTTTGCGGCTTGTTGAAAAAGAGGCATAGCTTTGTCGTAGTCTTCTTGCTGCGCGTAAAAAGCAGCGAGACGAAATACAAAGTTAATTTCATTTGGGTAAACAATAATAGCGTTCTGTAAACCCTTAATTGCTTTATCCGGTTCATCAATCATTTGATAATAAGCAACTCGAGAAGACGCCCCTTCCATTGCGTCTAATTGCTCAATAGCCTCTACTTGTTTTAGGCCGAGCTCCTTATCGCCTCCTGCAATAGAGGGCGCTGCTAAATAAAAGCTCATCAATGCTCTTTTATATTGAATTTTTTCAGGGTCTAACTCAGTGGCCTTTATAAAACTATTAAGTGATTTCTCTGCATAGCCAAGCGCGCTAAAAATCGAGCTTTGTGCTTGATTTCCCATGATCACGCCTCTTAAATAATGAAGTTCAGCATCATTGGGGAAGGCTTTTATTGCATCGTCAGCGGTTTCTTCTGCCTCATCCATATCAATATTAGCTAAATTCGTAATCATAGCGGCGTAAGTATTTTTGTTTTTAGGTGCTGCGTCTAAAAGTGCGAAAGCTTCTTTAAATTTACCTTGCGCATTGAGAGCTTTAGCCTTCGATACTGCTGAGTTTACTTGTTGAAGCGAGCTAGTCTCAATATTTGCGGTTTCGTGAGCTAAAACCTCCACTGAGATTGAGCTTAAAGCTAAAATACTTAAGGTGCTACTGATTAAAATAAATTGAAGCCTTTTGGTATAAGTAATGATGCGATGTTGCTTGGTCATTTAATGGCCTTATTGAGTATGTAATAAGTTAGCGTTAGTTAAACTTGGTTCTTTTAATTCTGACATTGGCTAGCGTCAAAAGTTTGTTAATTCTTCTCATTCAAATGAGTTTGCCTTTTTTTTGCTGACTTTTGGCCATCAAATAGCTATTTTCAATAATTTTTCTAATAAAAATCTCATTTAGATAAGATGCGTGAAGTCTTATATAGCTGAGGCTAGGGCTTAGTTTGTTGATTTAAATTGAATTGTTTCATTTAAATCAACTCTTTTATCTTCATTTAGGTGCAATTATTGCAACACATTGATATCCTGTCATTGACTAATAAAAATAACAAACAACTTGTGTTACCAGGTGTGTTGTCGGTAATTAAAAGTGAAGAATAAGTGTGCTAAAAAAACTAATAATAGTCATGCTACTAGCGAGTGTTTGCTTGGTGGTGAATGCTTCTCAGCCCACGACTAAAAATAGTCAGTTGAAAAGCGCTTTGGTAAAACCTAAACCCATTGGTGTTCAGTTGGCAAAATTTAAGCCAGCATATACTCAAATGATTAGTGTTAAAGCCAATGCTAAAAAAACCAAGCAATATCAAAGCTATCAGCGAAAAAAGGCTCAGATTGCCATCATTATTGACGACATCGGAAACAAGCGTGCTGATGCCGAAGCTTTTGCTCTCCCCGAAAAAGTAACTTTCTCGATACTTCCGCATACTCGCTTTTCAAAACAATTTTCTACTTTTTCTCATCATCAAGGCAGAGAAGTTATGCTACACATGCCAATGGAGTCATTGCATGGAGAGGCCTTAGGTGACGGTGGTCTGCTTGCCAGTATGTATCCAGAGCAGATTGAAAGTGCATTAATGCAGGCATTAGAGTCAGTTCCTCATGCCATTGGGGTTAACAATCATATGGGGAGCAAGTTAACGCAAATCACCTTGCAAATGAATGCTGTGATGGAAGTGCTGGTAAACAATAATTTATACTTTGTTGATAGTCGGACGACCAAATTTACGAAAGCGCATCATATTGCTCAGCAACATGGCGTTGCTAGTGGCCAAAGACACGTATTTTTAGATCATCAAGCCAACGAAGCATTCCTGGATAAGCAATTTGAACAGTTGATTCGAAAAGCGCGCCGCAATGGTTCTGTAATTGGTATTGCGCACCCATATCGAGTGAGCATTGAATTTTTAAAAAGAAAACTGGCAGAACTGCCTGATGATATAGAGCTTATAACAGTTAGTGAATACCTAGCAATTGACCAATTTTATGATACGCAGCAACCGAGACTAGCCAATGAATCGCCTGCGCTACTTAACGATACTGCACCTAAATAGTCAAGACACCCCCGCACTCAATATCCAAGCCATATAACCCACAGAAGAGGTTTGCGGCTTTACGTAGTCATGCTCATGGCTATTATAAACAATGCTCATGGCTGCTACTTTCAATTGTATGTATTTAATGCTTTTACTCTGTTCAAATTAGATGTTATATTATAACGCTATTTTTGGCTGGCTGCAGTGTCGGTTAAAGCAACATGAATTTTTATAAGAGTATACGCGCAAATGAACAGCAAAGTCGCTGACCTAGACACACGAGCACTTAACTTGGAAGAAGTTAAGGTCAAGCCTGTGCAAGATACTGTTGAACCAAGAACGAAGAACGTTATATTGGATCGCATTGGTATTTGGGGATCTAGCCTTTGTGCACTGCATTGTTTGCTATTGCCATTATTGCTGCCTATTGCGCCTTTAGTGGCTAGTAGTATTTTTGCAGAAGTATGGTTTGAAAAGTTAATATTAACCTTCTCGATTCTTGTTGGCTTTGCAGCAATGTTTGTCGGCTTTCATAAGTACCACCGCCAAATGTATCCTCTATACTCTTTAGTTTTAGGCGCACTGATATATTGGAATAAAGATATTTTTGGTCATCAATATGAACCATTCACTATCGCGATTGGCGCATTCCTAATTATTGCCGCTCACTTCACTAACATGCGTTTATGCAAAAACTGCACAAGCTGCAAAGATGAATGCCACTCAGCTAAATAGCGTCTCCCAGCCTTCCTGAAATCTTTGATACAAGCAACGCATTAGTGAACATGCGTTGCTTGCTTTTATCTAACTAGCTTTTTTACTTTGTTTTATCCAGCGGTCAATCTTAGCTTCGAGCACCAGCATTGGCACTGCACCTCCAGTCAATATTTCATCATGAAAAACGGCTAAATCGAAGTCAGCTCCTAGTGCCATTTTAGCTTTTTCTCTTAATTCTAAAATTTTCAGCATACCTAATTTATAACCTAGCGCTTGGCCGGGCCAAACCATATATCTTTCGATTTCTGCTTTTGACGACGAGAATGGTGTTCCGGTTTTGTCCATCATATAGTCAATCGCTTGCTGCCGTGGCCATTTTTTATAATGTAAGCCTGTGTCTACTACCAAACGCACGGCTCTGAACATCTCGTCTTGAAGTCGACCTAAGTTACCAAAGGGGTCGTTGTTATAAAGTCCCATTTCAAAAGCAATCTGTTCAGAATACAAAGCCCAACCTTCTATAAACGCGTTGTAAGGGGCGATACGCTGCATGAAGGGCAAGGAGTCTTGAGCAAGGCTCAATGATATTTGCCAATGATGGCCTGGATTTGCTTCGTGGTAGGTTAGTGTTTTTAATGTAAAGCTTGCTACGGCCTCCATATCACGTAGGTTGATCCAATATATACCAGGCTTTGATCCGTCAATAGGTGGCTGTGAGTATTGTCCGCCTGGCATCGAGTCTTGACTCTCAACTGGGAATGACCTGACTTCAACCTCGTACTTTGGTTTGGTCTTAAATAGTGGGTCCATTTTTTCAGTGATTTCTTGAATTAAGCCATTTAGATCGTTTAGCAGCTTTGCTCGACCCTCATCTGAATCTTCATATAAAAATTGAGGGTCTTTTGACAGTGCAACCATACGTTCGCCAACAGTGCCGTTTTCATAACCTTGTTCAATCAAAATTTTATTCATCTCGGCGTTAATACGAGCAACTTCGTCTAAGCCTATTTGATGAATATCGTCGGCTGATAAATCACTGTCGCCAAGCTGCTTTATTGCATCTTTATAATATTCCGCGCCATTGGGTTGGGCCCAAATCCCGGCTTCAGAACTAGCTAACTCCATGCTGTTCTTAATGGTTTTTGAGAGTCCTTCATAAGCGGGATACACGCCCATTTTTACTTCATTAGCGGCTGTACTAAGCATTTCCTGTTTGGCCATCAAAGGTAAGTTTTCGAGCGAATTGAGTTTCTCTTCAAAAGTGGTCACAAGCGGGTGAGACTTCGGGTCAGCTTGGGTATATTTCTCCAAGTAGGCTACAACTGCGATTTGTATATCTTTTGGTGGTAACCAACCTTTAGCTGCGTCCGCTAAATACTTTTCGTTCACACTTTCAAGTAAAGAATCAAAATTAGCTAGTCGTATTAGGTAGTTTTGCGCATCTTTTAAATTATTAATTTGATGTCCATCTTGGAGGTTTCTTGCAGCATCAAAAATTGGACCGTTTATTTGATTAATCACAAAAGGAGATAAGCCCATCCATGTGTCTATATAGCCAATATCAAAGCTCGGATCGCCTGAAAAGTAGCGCACTATACTTGCCATGACTTGCTTATTTTCAAGGTCGGTAGCAGACAAACCTTCTGATGGGTAATTCTGAATTTGCATTCCAATATTAGCTAAGTCTATTCTTAACTTAGCCTCGGCAGCGGGAGAGTAATCCTCCATTTGAGACGATATTTCATTGCCGATAATTTCGCTGGGAACGCCCATGCTGCTGGCGGATAGCTGGCGATGTGAAAACACGGTGTTAGCTGCATTATTATATAGCGCACTCAATGCTTCAGATGGTGCTAGGCTTGTCTCACTGCTCTGTGATAACTCACTATCGATGGCTTCTTTGGTAGGCGCCTGACTGCGTGTAGGAGGTTCAGAACACGCTGACAAGCTCACTAATGCGGCGATTGTTGCCGATAGCAAACTAAGGCTTTTGTATGACTTCATTTTTTTCTCCACTCATTGATTTTTTATTCAATATTTAACAGGTTTACACTAGCAAACTTATTCTCAAGGTATCGGTGCTTTTTCTTAATCAATTACTTATGCAATATTAGCTTTTATATAAAAGCAAATTTTAAAACAAATAGCGCAGTTAACACCCAAACGCTAATTGAAATTTGTGATTGCTTCCCGCATACCGCTTTTACTGCAGTATAGGAAATGAATCCCAAAGCAATACCATCCGCTATAGAGAAAGTGAGTGGGGTCATCAATAGCACGACGCTGACAGGTATAGCGTCGGTCATGTCGTCCCAATTAACTAACTTCAGATTTTGCAGCATTAACACTGATACATATAAAATCGCTCCGGCCGTTGCATAAGCTGGCACCATTTGCGCAAGTGGAGCAAAAAACATCATCAGTAAGAAACAAATACCTACAACCACAGCTGTTAAACCTGTGCGTCCGCCTACAGATACTCCGGCAACGGAT
>CAJQOP010000023.1 GCA_905479945.1 uncultured Glaciecola sp.
CAATACCTTCCACTTTCAGCTGAAAAACATCGCTTAAATCGACTACGCCTGCATAAGTACTCAATGGAATAGCCAAACTCTGCCAAGCTTGTTGTACGACCTCCACTTCAAAGGAGGTTTCACTTGGACCTGGGCTGATAAGATAAATTTTCAAGCTGGTCGAATTCGGAGTCCAATAATCAATATACAGCGTGTCCATTGCCGACACGTCTTGCGCGTTCCCACCAAAGTCGGTGCCTTGAAAGTTCAAGTTTGTGTATTTGAGAACGTTATCACCCTGCACTTGCTCTTGTGTTACTTGCGTTGCTTGGCCCCAATTTGGATTGAAATTGACGCCGTCAATGTTGTTAAAACTATCGCTAAATATCGAGATGACTGCGTCTGATTGTTGAGTCGGAACTGGCGCGATTTCTTGAGGTTCGGGCTCGGCAACAATCTGACAACCAACTGAATCGACTTCAGCATTTGCTGGAGTGTTAGAGCATTGATCTAAACTATTAATAACGCCGTCGCTGTCATCATCTAAGCCAAATGGTGTACTCTCATTGCATTCTTGTAAACCATTTGTATCAGTCGCAACGCAATGAGCCACGTAATCGACTTCCATAGTTGCCGCATTTAATGTCGAGTCGACGGTTCCGCCAAGAGTGCCCCCCATAGCCACATTCAACAGAACGAACATGGGTTCTTCATATTGTGAACAGTTGGTCAAGTCATGTCGAACAACAACATTGTCATTCATAAAGAAAAGGATTTCGTCTGCCGTCCATTCTAGGCCGTAGGTTTGAAATGCCATAACGTCAGGCGACCCGCCCGGATATGGTATGCGCTGTTCTCTACCGCAGCTGCTGCCTGAACCTGTATTGAAGAAGTTAGTGATGTAGCTATCGCCAGAGTTTGAATACCATTCCCAAACGTCAATTTCACCAGCGCCTGGGTTTGGCCAGTTGATATTATCGTTATCGCCTTTGAAAGGGTCTTCTGCAATGCGGTTCTCAAGCATCCAAAAAGCCGGCCAAGTTCCCCTTTTTAATTCTGAGAAGCGAATTCTTGCTTCGAGTCGACCATACAAAAACTCAGCTTTGTCTTTGCTATTAAGTCTACCTGAGGTCCAGTCACGGTTTCTGCCATTTTGCCCAGGGCAATTAATATTCTGCCTACGGGCAGTAATTTTTAAAGTTCCATCCGAAACTTCAAAGTTACGTTGCGCCGAGCTTTCATCGTCGGTATAGCATTGGATTTCATTGTTAAATGCAGCTTGAATCTGCGGAGTCCAATTTTTTAAATTAAGGCCTTCATCGTCAAAACGTTCAATCCAAGAGAGTTCCCAGCCGGCATGAATTGAACCAAAAGGTAGCAGGCACATGATGAGAAACAGTGACGTTTTTTTCAATCGTTTGTTCATAGCATTTTCAAAACATTCGTTAGCATTTGGTATTCTCGGCATGTCTTTTTTTCCAATTGATTTCTGAAGCATTGTCGTTATGTGGTGCGGACTTAACTGCTATTTGATAGCGGCGTACCAAACGCAATGATGTTAAGAGAGTGTACTTATATTAACAAAAAATTCACACCCGTGCCGAGCTAGAGTGGACTCTAAACGGGATGAAAGAGAACATGCTGAGCAAAATAAGATCTGTGCTGTTGCTTTCAAGACTTCTGCTCATTGCTCATTTCATGCTGCATGCGTGAGATGGTTTGTCGGACTTATTACTCTATTTATATCCTAAGATATCCAGTTTTGAATCATTTGTTCAAGCGATTCCGCTAAAACAGGCTTTTCTAAGTAATCATTCATACCTACTTTCAAGCACTTTTCTTTATCGCCCGACATTGCATTTGCTGTTAGTGCCACGATGGGTATATTTGAGTGAAGCCCAATATTTTTATTTGCTCTAATATTTTGGGTAGCATCATAGCCATCCATTACAGGCATTTGGCAATCCATTAATATTAAATCAAACCATTCAGGATTCGCTTCAATTGCGTCGATAGCTTCTGCACCATTGGCTGCCAACTGGTACTTATAGTTTAGACTCGTCAGCATATTAATTACTACTTGTTGATTAATGTAATTATCTTCAACTACCAGTATATTGGCTTTAGATTTGATTGGTAAATCGCTTGTTTGATTCTGTTCAGTATGGTTTGTAGACACTTTTTCAGTTGATATTAAAGTAGACAATAGTGTTCCAATTAAATTGTCTGGCTTTATTGGTTTTGTAAGATAATCAGTAATTGAGGTCAAAAATCCGTGATCAGTTTCAGTTGACCAAGCTTGCGCAGTCATCAAGATAACGAGTGGATTGCCACTATATTTACTGCCAGAAATGGCCTTACTCAACTCAATACCATCCATGCCTGACAGGCCTAAATCAATAAGTACATAATCAAAATAGTATTGTTGGGAATGAGCTTGCTTTAGAGCTTTCATTGCTTCTTGGGCATTTGCTACCCGTTCAATCTTCATTTCGCTTTGACAGAGAAAGTTCTCTATAGCCCTTTGGACACTGTCGTGATGATCTACAACTAGCAGTCTTTTTGCTTTCAGAGACGCCAATTGAGGATGAGAATTAAAATCTTCCGTCGTATCTGAGCGTTGATTCTTTATCGTGCAGGTAAATGTTGAACTCTGTTGCCCATCACTTATTACCGAAAGTTTACCATCCATCATCTCAACTAACTGATGACTTATTGCCAAACCTAAGCCTGTGCCGCCATGCTTTCGTGTGCTTGAACTGTCGACTTGCATAAATTTTGAAAAAAGCTCTGGTTGCTTGTCCAATGGTATACCAATGCCTGTATCAATTACCGTAAACTCTAAACATTGATCTTCAGTTAAACAGGCCTTTAACAGCACTTCGCCAGAATCGGTGAACTTAATAGCGTTACTTAGCAAGTTAGTGAGTACTTGCATAAGTCTATCAGGGTCAATATTTGCCCAGCGAGGCATTGAAGGAGCAATATCAAGCACTAACTCAATGTTCTTATTTTGAGCGCGCATAGCAATGCTATCAACCGCATTCGCGAGCAATACTGATAAATTAGTGTTTGTGAACTTTATATCAAGTTTACCGGCTTCAATTTTGGAAAAATCTAATATGTCGTTAATTAAGTGCAGTAAAGACTGGCTACTTACTTTTATTAGCTCAGCGAAATGGCGCTGCTTTTGGTCTAAGTCAGAACTGAGTAACAATTCATTCATCCCTAGTATGCCATTTATCGGAGTTCGAATTTCATGACTCATATTTGCTAAAAACTGACTTTTTGCCAGGCTTGCTTCTGTTGCCTTTTGCTCTGCTTTTTTTAACATTGTGATATCTTGAAACGCGCCTTTTAGTGATGTCGCAACGCCGTCAGTGAATTCTGCATAACCTACTGCTCGAACCCATATATCGTTGTTTTTTGCAGTAATAAATGGAGTTTGTATGTCCCAAGGCGTGCCTTCATTTATAGCCAAATGCATCGCTTTTTCGACCTTAGAACGGCTGTCGGGCGGATAGAAATCAAGCGCTTTTGCTAAGTCAATTTCAGCCCCTACCGGCATCTCATGGATCTGGTATACCATATCAGACCATATTGGACGATTGGTCAATAAATCGAGCTGCCAACTGCCTAACTGGGCCATCTCGCCAGTGCGCTCTAGTAATTCTTGTTGTGATAAACGCTCTTTTTCGAGCCGCTTTATATCAGTAATATCAGTTTGAATAGCCATGTACCCGATTAAGATATTGTCTTCATACAAAGGCTGACAATTAATCTTTATCCAATAGGCCTTGCCATTCTTATGATAATTTACCACTTCAGTATCAAAGCCTTTTTCATTTTTTAGCGAGTGGCGAATATACTCAATCGTTTGGGTGTTTGTTTCTTTTCCTTGCAACATTTGGCCCGGAGTATGCCCCACTACCTCACTTAATTGGAAACCGGAGATACGAGTAAAGCCGCCGTTCACCCAAGTAACTTTGCCTGAGATATCGGTAATGACGACACCGTTGACGATATCCTCGGCCACCTTGGCAAGAACGTAGTTACTTTTGATACTTTCTTTAAGACTTTCTTGCACTCTATATTGTTCGGTCAGGTCATAGTTCACACCTATTATGGCCGCCACCTTCCCATCACTATCAAGGACAGGGTGGCCGTAAGCTTTCATATACCTAATTTCTTTTTTTGGTGTGAATATTCTAAAGGTGGTATCAAACTTTTTACCAAACTCTACGGTCTGTTCAAGAGCGTGCAAAGCTTCGTCCTTGTCATCAGGGTGTAAAGCTTCATTCCAGACCGAAAATGTTCCTTCAAAGGTGTCTGGTGGACAGTGATAAAGCGCAAACATCTGCTTGTCCCAGATGAGCTCTTCAGTTTTAAGTTTAAGCTCCCAAACTCCTATATGCGAAGCTTCCTTCGCTACTTTCAAACGCTCATTACTGATGTCTAATTCTTCGCGCGTATTCTTTAAGTCCGAAGATTCAGAAATAGTAGCCACAATAACGCCGGCTGACGCTTGCAAGTTAATACTTACAAAAAATTCTTGGTTGGTTTTGTTTATTGCTATAAACACATCACCATGGATATGTGAAGAAGGGAGTTCATTGTTACAAGTTTTGTAAAAATATTCTTTTACGTGATCTGTATACGCAGGCGCAACCAAATCAAATATATACATTTGACGAAGCGCTGCGCTCGAAAAACCGTAGAGGTGCTTCGTCGCTAAATTGAAGTCTAGAATTTTGCCTGAAGAAGATAACTCTATAACTGCGTTTGAGGTAGCATTCAAAATAGTGTGCAATCGCTGAATTTCTATTTCTTTTTGGAGCTCTGTAACAGCTTTTTTCTTCGATACCATTTGTATTCCTATCGGACACGGTAATGTTGGAATGCAGCCAAAAGTATACTCACTCATGGAGCCCACTCAGATTAGAGTAAGGAGAGTAGACCATGTTTCTGATCTATTCAACAGGCGATAATTAAGTAGATTTTAATGCTGTAAAATTGTAAAAACTATGGAAAAACCGCTATTAACTTGACCAATTAAGTGACAGTTTTACCGTAATAAGCAATAACTAAGAGAACTAAATATCAACGAAATTGACACGATCCCGGCCTTGCTCTTTGCTTATATAAAGCTGTTCATCTGCTAAGGAAGTCAAGGTGATCAAGTCTTTTGTAAAGTCATTGATCACTCTGATGGCCCCAACGCTTACGGTCATTTCAATCAAATTATCGTTATACATCAGCTTGTGCTGCTGTATGGTTTGGTGGATAAAATTAACGTAGTCTTTATGCTGCTCATGATTGTCACTGGCCAATACTAAGATAAACTCTTCACCACCATAACGAGCCAAGATGTCTGTTTCTCGACGGCATTTACTCTGTAGTAAGCTTGCCACTTCGACTAAGCAGGCATCACCCGCCACATGACCAAAGTTGTCGTTAATGAGCTTGAAATAGTCAATATCGAAAAGCACTAAAGTAAAAGGCTTTTCATGCCGTTGGCAAAATTTATAGGTGTTTGCAGATAGGGTATCAAATGCTCCGCGGTTGTATAAGCCGGTCAGAGAGTCGGTTTGCGAGAGTTTCAGTAATTCTTCATTAAGAACTTGTAAAACTTCAGTTTTTTCTTCGACCTGCGCCTTTAGCTCTCTTTGAAAGTCCTCTGATATATTGTAATAATGAATCACGTTTTCGGTCACATTTTGCATTTCTTTGCTGACCTTTGATTCAGCTATCATTTTACTAGATTTCTTTTTACCAGCCATGAAATTTTCTAAGTTTAACAATGGTTTGGTAATTTTTGCGGCTAGGCCTTTCGACAGAAGAGTAATCAGCAACATGCTTAACAATATGCTGACACTAATAAACACAAAATAAGCGCTGATCCCTTCAAAAATTCTAACTGACAGAGTGAACGTGTATATTGTCCAGTTTCTATCATTTGTATATTCGTCGTAAATGTAAGTAGTTTGATTAATTTGCATTGCTTTTTTACTGTTAGAAAATGGATGCTTGCTAGATTGAGCCGTAAATTTATCTAACTGCACAAGCCCTAATTCTGCTGAACTGTAGATGATGGAATCTTCGTCGTCTTTTATTAGAATGAGTATTTGGTCATTTTGAATAGCGTTGAGGACGCTCTCATCGACTAAATTTTCAAGTTTAATAGCTGCTTGAACTAATCCTTGAAATTCAGACTCGAAAAATATTGGGGCCGTAATTGCAACAATGTCTAAATCCCCAAGCCCTCTTCCTCTAATGGCTCTCGAAACGATAGACTCACCAGGCGCTTTGGTATCTTGAAAATATTTACGATGCGCAATATTGACATCCTTGAGGTCTGGGAGCATGGCCGCATATCTCTCTGGAGCGGCAATAAGTACGGTTGCATTTTTATCTACCAGCACCATACTTTCAACATTACCACTTGCCGTCGCAACCGTGTTTAAAATTTGCCCATAAAGTAAGGGATTCTTCTCTCTCATCAGAATATCTGCTGTTGCCTTAAGAGTGTGTACTTTGTTATCTATCAAGCCCGACACGCTGCGGTTTAACTCTTGAATGGCTTGATTGAGTTCATAACCAAGAGTTTCGTCTCTATCTTTAGCTGAGCGCCAAACAAAGAACAAGGTAACTAACACTACCGGCAGGATCACGCTGACGGCGTTGAGTTCAAATACTAATTTAGAAAACTCGGGTGGAGCCTGATTTCTTCCACGATGCTGACTGCTTAGGGGCAAAAGCCAATAGCATACTAGCGCCATAAATCCGCCCACATATACGCTCAATATAAAGGTAAAAGCGACAAAGACTGCAGTTTGAATATTCACTTCGAGATCAAAGTAGATGAACAAAGTGACAATAGGTAAGCCAACGAAAAAGCAGTATAGGGAAATCGCACTCAAGAACCGTATTTTATGTTTCAACATGAACGCGATTGCGAGGTACTCAGCAATTTGAACACCCGCCACAAAAATTTGCTCTGAAAATAAGAGGAGCGGCAGCAGACTAACTGCAAGCACAATCGCCGAACTTCGAAATCCCATGGTCAACAAGGAAAGCAGTACGAAAGTACTGCCGAAATGCATATTGATATTGCCAAACACGCTGAAAACTAGATAGGTATTCGTAAGACAAGCGACGCCCGCTAACACTAAAGTAGGCAGATTATTTGCTTGCTTATTCAACAATTTAACGGTTCCATTCATAAGTATAATAACGGCTTACAGGGCAGGATATTGAGCTCTTTAAGGATATTATGCTATACCGTTGTGTAGATTTAATCGAAAAAGCCGGCACTTTTATCAGCGTGGCGAACTAATCAGGCTTTACAGCTAACCTTTCCGGAAAGAAGCACCGCCAACCGCGAAAACGAAGAATACTTCGCTAAATGATGTCAGGTTTCTTTACACTTTTCTGGAAATAATATTTGCTGTCGAAATAAGTTATTGATCGTAAGCGATATTTACTAATGGTACATTTTTTGCACGATTTATAGCGGCATAATTGGTTAAGTAGCACAATTTAAGTATTGCTATTCTAAAAATGGAAAAATAATTTAAGGAAAACAATTATGAAGAAGCAACTAATCCAAGCAGCCTTTGCAGTAATCGCATATTGCGGTATCTTGCTGCCAGCATACGCGGCTCCAATTGTAGGAGCGAGCTCGTGTATATTTGAGAATGCAGTAGGTGGAACCGGCATGGTAACAACAGGTGTCGGCACTTCCTCATTTACATGGGGAACAGGTACTCCGCCATCTGGACTCGACTGTGCGGGTGAATCGTTTAACACTAATACTGGAGTATTCTTCGATGTCGGAGAGATTACCTACTTCAACGGTGCAATCAATGCTGGAACAGGAGCTGACTCAGTTGATCTTAGTTTAAGCCTAGCATTCACTGATCCAAGTGGTATAAGTGAAAACTTCATTTATCTACTGTCGTTAGTAAACACACCAAACACTGGAACGGCTCAAGAGCAAGCAGATATTGTGCAGTTTCCTGTTGTATTGCCGACACAAAGTTTTAATATTGGAGGTTTACTGTACACGCTCGCTTTGGAAGTTGGTGAGGTCACAACTGGAGGTTTCTCGACCCAGACTACTTTTTCAGTAGAGGAAGGCGCGTCTGCAACAGCAACTTTGCGGGGTAAAGTAACTATTGCACAGGTTCCGGTAACCGGCTCCCTCGCATTGTTAGTTATTGGTTTAGCTGGAGTAGGTTTGACAAGACGAAGAACAAAAAGCTAATTGAAGACATAAAATAGCACGTAGAAAAAAGGCCCCGATTAGTTCAGGGCCTTTTTTATGCATCACAAGGCTACGTTATTTTGAGTTGATTTCACTATTTCGTCCAGCAGTCCGATCATTAATTTGGTGCCCGTGCCGGAAGCAATTGCATCAAATACGTTTTCTTCATTTTTGCCTTTTTGACCACCCGCTAAATCACTTATTGAACGTATTATTATCCAGTCAACGTCGTTCACAAAGCAGACTTGACCTACTGCTGCAGATTCCATCTCCGCTACTTGCGCAGCATATACATCGCTGAGCCATTGTCTGTATTTGGCGTTGTCTACAAACACAGAGCCCGAGACGCCATTCCCACCAATACGTATCTTAATCGGCTTGCCCGACGGCATTTTGATGGTATCAATATTGAGAAGTGCTTTTTTAGCTAGAGTAAGGAGGTTGGGAGATACTGTAAAATAAGGAGTCTTCTTTCGTACATCCCACCCATCTCTTATCACCGCGACTTCTCTGGGGTACATCCATTCAAAATTTTTGTACTTAGGTGCATGTGGATCTGATTTTTCTCTTTCTTTATAAACCTTTAAGTTCTTTTCATGGTGCTCAGGAAGAACATGTTTACCTAGCGCTTCAGGGTCCGGATTTGCGTAAAGAGATTCATCATGAAAATACCATCTTTGAGGTATCGCAATGTCACCCGGCTCAAACGTAGGATTGACAGAACCCGCAATACCCATCATCACGACTTTATCGATAGGAAAGTAATCAAGCGCCATTTGCATCGTCATCGCGGCATTTGAAATACTGACCCCAGTGGTAAAAATAATAATGGGCTCTTTCTTGTATGTGCCCAGTTGATACTTCACACCTTTTATTGTTACAACCCTATCTATTTTAGCATCATCCATTTGTGCAAAAGCACGATCTATAGCTTGGATCTCGGGTTCATAAGCAGCAACTACAGCAGTCCATTTTTCTGTTTCAGAAAAACTTCTAGGGCCATATTCTGCTTCACTGGCAAAACTAAGAGATGTGCATTGAAAAATAAATACAAACAACATCGGCAATTTAAGCATTTTATACATTCTTTATCTCTTTCCAGTTGGCTAACTCGCGGTTAATTTAATACTCGTTGGTACGCTGTTCGCAAGCATTATATTCGCCAGTACTTGTTTTGCTAGCGACAACTTTAATACATTCTATTAAGTGTTGTTTGCGCTCAAGCGGCAAAAAGCTCGCGCTTATACTGTTGCTCGCGAGATTTATAATATCCTGCTCAGTTAATGGTAATTTTTCTGCAACGGCAATAAAGTTCTCATTTAAGTAGCCCCCAAAGTACGAGGGATCATCTGAATTAATAGTGACGTGAAGTCCATCATTCAGTAGGTCGTGTATGTTGTGTTGGCTTAAATCATCCACCACGCATAATTTGAGATTGCTCAAGGGACACACCGTTAAAGGAATTTGGTGTTGTTTCAAATAAGCCATTAAGCTTGGATCTTCGCTACTACGAACGCCATGGTCGATGCGGTCTACATTGAGTAAATTTATCGCTTCCCACACATATTCGGGAGGACCTTCCTCGCCGGCGTGAGCAACTAGTTTAAATCCTTCGGCTTTTGCTAAGGAAAAAACACGCTGAAATTTGGAAGGTGGATTACCTAACTCAGAACTGTCTAAACCAACGGCAGTGATCATCGAATAATAAGGTTTTGCTTGCTGCAGCGTGTCAATTGCCTCTTGTTCACTTAGGTGTCGTAAAAAAGACAAAATAAGATAAACCGACATATCAAATTCTTTTTTTGCTTTATTAATGGCACGTTCAAATCCAGCCATAAAGACAGCATAGTCGATACCGCGTTCAGTATGCGTTTGCGGATCGAACATGATTTCAGTATGCACAACATTTTGCTCATGACATTTGCATAAATACGCCCACATCAAAGCAAAGAAATCATCTTCATCGCGCAGCACATCTGCACCTTGATAGTACAAATCAAGGAAGCTTTGTAAACTATCGAAATGATAAGCTTCTTGTATCGCCTTAACACTAGAAAACGGCAGCGTTATACAGTGCTTTTGCGCCAAGTCCCACATTAACTGTGGTTCGAGCGTACCTTCTATATGCAAATGTAACTCTGCTTTAGGTAACAGCTTAATCAGCTGATTAAGATTGACTTCACTCATTGTTAAGCTCTCTAAAAATTAAATGTTACTGTCAATTACAAGGTCTGTTATGACAGCATAAAGCTAGACCGTTGATTTTGACAACATAACGCTATCTTCAGTAGATTGCCAATTTATACATGAATACTGACTCAAGATACGCCGTGCCTGTTTAACTAATGTACTGCGCAGGCACTTGCAACCCGCAGCCTTTAAGAATAAGTTTCACCAAGGTATTGGTAGCCTCAGTAAAATCTTCATCCGTCATTTCACGTCCACGCAACTGTCTAATTTGTGATGAAAAGTCGGCGTAATGCTGGGTACTCGACCAAATATGATATAGCAGATATTCTGGGTTGAGCATTTCAATCTTATGCGCAGCAATCCATGCTTCGAGGACCGCAATACGGCCTTTCACCCATATTTTATTATCTTCCTTGACTGACTCTTCCAAATTTTGACCGCCATTTATTATTTCAATCGCAAATACCTTTGAAGAATATGGGTGCGTTCTCGAGGTTTCCATTTTGTCCGCAATGTAATTTGCTAAAGACTGGGCAGGACAATCATCAGCAGTAACTTCATCAAAACTCGAATTCCATTTTAACAATATCGATTGCATGACTTCTGAATATAGCGCTTTTTTGGTAGCAAAATAATACAAAACATTGGTTTTAGGCAAACTCGCAGCGTCTGCGATCATTTGAATAGATGTCCCTTTGTATCCATTATCAGCAAAGGCTCTTAGCGCTGCAGACAAAATGATTGAACGTCTTTTCACGCCAATATTTGAAATTGATTTACTTCTTTCTTTCATTGAAATGAGGACTCGTTAATTAGCAAGGGGCGAGTGCCTTAGACCTTGCTACATTGGTTGTAAGTTACTTGTTTGAAACACTCTATACCCCTAAAGGTTAGCATATAAAAACAAAAACTAACCAATTGGTCTACTTTTTATAAATTAAAGCGGCTATACTTTTTGCATAGCGAGGCTTTTTGAGACTTGCAGTAACAGTTAAGGTAGCGACAAGGCATGATACAGTTTTTATTAAACGACCAACTCACTAGCATCGATAGCGAACGCGCTGATCTTACGCTGCTTAACTATTTGCGAGATAATGTTGCGCTAACCGGCACCAAAGAAGGCTGCGCTTCAGGTGACTGCGGTGCATGCACTGTGGTTATTGCTGAAGCTAGCCAGTCAGGGCAATCTTCTGATACAGAGAACCCGCTTAGCTATAAGGCAATAAATAGTTGCGTAACTTTCTTATCCGCATTGCAAGGTAAACAAGTCATTACCGTAGAGCAGCTACAAACCGGAAAAGCACTGCATCCGGTGCAGCAAGCGATGGTGGATGCCAATGCCACACAATGTGGTTTTTGCACACCGGGCTTTGTGATGTCGATATTTGCCTTATATCAACAAAATGAACCTGTAAATAGAGCGGATGTGATCACCGCATTGTCTGGCAATTTGTGTCGCTGCACTGGATATAAGCCTATTATCGCAGCCGCGATTACTGCATGCCATGCAGAGCGTGACCTTGCTGATATGCAACAAAGGCGGGAGGTCGCAAACCAACTCAATGCCATCAATATAAACGCTGAAAACTCAACTGATAACTTATGCCTGCCGAGAACTCGCCAACAGTTAGCTTCATTTATCAAACAATACCCGAATGCTTTGCTAGTTGCCGGCAGCACTGATTTAGCCCTGGAGCATACTCAGCAACTCAAGCCCTTAAAAAAACTCATTAGCCTAAGTTATGTTGATGGATTAAAGCGCGCATCACAGCAAAACAATACATTGAGCATTGGTTCGGCTTGCACTCTTGGCGATATTCAAGCCCTTATGCTTGAACATTTTCCAAGTTTACATGAGATAATAGAGCGCTTCGCTAGTGTTCCCATTAGAAATCAAGCAACACTTGGCGGCAACATTGCTGGTGCTTCGCCAATTGGCGATATGGCGCCTGTATTAATAGCGTTAAATGCAAGCGTGATATTGGATAACGGAGCAAGCACTCGCACTGTTGTTCTGAGAGAGTTCTTTACCGCTTATAGACAAACACAACTTTCTCAAGGGGAATGGATCCATAGCATTGAAATACCTCTTCTAAAGCCGAATCAACACTTAGTCGCCTATAAAATTTCAAAACGGTTCGAAGACGATATTTCGGCAGTCTGCATGGCCTTAAACCTCACCTTAGACCAAGGAGTAGTGACTCGATTAAGTACAGGCTTTGGTGGTGTTGCCGCAACTCCTGCTTTTTGCGCAGACTTAGAACAAGAAATAGTTGGCAAAATTTGGAAGAAAAGCGAGTGTGTTGATGCCGGTAAGCAAATTCTCACGAGTGCTTTTACACCCATAGACGACGTAAGAGCCACTGCCGAATATCGAATACAAATGCTTGAAAATTTATGGCATCGCTTTTGGCTAGAAACTAATGCACAAGATAATGCAATAGCAACAAGGGTTATCCAAGATGCGTAAATTAAAAGAACAAACAATTCAGAGTGCAGGTAAGACGGATAGCAAATCAATGGCGAGACGCTCCAGCCCGCATGAAAGCGCAGTTCGCCAAGTTACGGGTAACGCACGATATGTTGATGATATTCCGGCTCCAGCCAACTTAATGCACGCGGCCATCGGCATTAGTAGTGTCGCAAGCGGCAATATAAAACATATCGACTTGAGTCAGGTATGGGAAAGCCCTGGGGTTATAGACGTGATAACTGCCGACGACGTACCCGGTCATATTGATATTGGCCCAGTTTTTAAAGGCGACCCCGTACTTGCGGATAAAGAAATTAAATTTCATGGACAGCCTGTTTTTGCAGTGTTAGCCAAAACCTTAGAAATGGCCAAAGTTGCCGCAACATTAGCAACAATAGATATTGAAAAAACCGCAGCTATATTAACTGTTGCAGAAGCAAAAGAAGCACAGTCTTTTGTGCGCCCATCGCATCAAATGTCTCAAGGAAATCCAGCATTAGGTTTGCGCGAGGCAAAGCATACTGCCAAGGGTACGCTCAGTATTGGAGGTCAAGAACATTTGTACATAGAAGGCCAAGTCTCGATGGCCGTGCCGCAAGAAGAAGATCGGATGTTCATTTATACCTCTAGCCAGCATCCTAGTGAAGTACAAAAACTAGTAGCAGAAGTGCTCGACATTAAATTAAACAAAGTCGTTGTTGATATGCGGCGCATGGGTGGTGGATTTGGTGGTAAGGAAACGCAAGCTGCTCAATGGGCCTGTATTGCCGCACTTTTTGCTGCGCGCAAAGGCTGCGCGGTTAAGCTTCGATTACCTCGTCAACAAGATATGATAGTAACCGGGAAACGCCATCCTTTTGAAAACAGTTTTGAAGTCGGTTTTGATGATAATGGCAAAATTAATGCGGCTAAAATTGAAGTAAACGGAAATTGCGGGCATTCACCTGATTTATCTGACGCTATTGTCGACAGAGCGATGTTTCATGCTGACAATACTTACTTTTTGGAACATTGCCAAATTGATGGCCATCGTCTTAAAACTCATCAAGTTTCACACACCGCATACCGAGGTTTTGGTGGACCACAAGGCATGATAATGGCTGAGGCCATGATTGATAAAGTGGCTAGAGCAACCGGCAAAGACCCTTTAGAGGTTCGTAAACTCAATTTATATGGCGAAAATAATGGCTTAACTACGCCCTACGGCATGCATATTGAAAATGATCTAAGCGCTGAGATTATTACAAAGTTAGAACAAAGCAGCGACTACTGGGCCCGCAGAGCAAGCATTACGGAATTTAATAAAAGCAGTCCAATCATCAAAAAAGGATTGGCCTTAACACCGGTAAAATTTGGTATTTCGTTTACTGCTAAGCACTTAAATCAGGCCGGAGCGCTAGTTCATGTGTATACCGATGGCAGCATTCAAGCCAATCATGGCGGCACCGAAATGGGCCAAGGATTACACACTAAAATTGGTCAAATTGTTGCTAACGAATTTGGCGTTAGCTTAGATGAAGTTGAAGTAACCTCGACACGCACTGACAAAGTACCCAACACTTCGCCAACTGCAGCTTCGAGCGGCACCGACTTAAACGGCAAAGCAGTACAAAATGCGTGTATAGCTATCAAACAGCGTCTTGCAGATTTTTTTGCAGACTCTGTTAATGCTGGGCCAGATTTGGTTCAATTTCATGATAATAAGATAACGTGTGGCAAGCATGAACTCAGTTGGGAAAGCTTGGTACAAAAAGCCTATTTTGCAAGAGTGTCATTGTCGGCAAGTGGTTTTTACAAAACTCCAAAACTTGCCTACGACCGCGAAACAGCGAAAGGACGGCCTTTCTTTTACTTTGCTTATGGCGCATCAGTCAGTGAAGTAAGTATAGATACATTAACCGGAGAGCATAAGGTTGACCGCGTTGATATATTGCATGATGTAGGCACGAGCCTAAATGAAGGTATTGATATCGGACAAATAGAAGGTGCGTTTATACAAGGTATGGGCTGGTTAACCACCGAAGACTTGGTCTGGGATAAAGAAGGTAGGCTCATTAGTAATAACTTAGCCACGTATAAAATTCCTGCCATTGGCGATACACCCGAAGTTTTTAATGTCAATTTACTTAAGCGCCCAAATGCCGAGGACAGTATCTACCATTCGAAAGCTGTGGGTGAACCTCCTTTCATGTTAGCCATATCAGTCTGGTGCGCAATGAAAGACGCACTGGCCAGTTTAGCTGACTACAAATGTGACCCGCAGCTCGAAACTCCAGCTACTCCTGAGCGTGTTATGGCGGCAATTAGCCATCTTCGAAGGACACAATAATGCGCCCAACAACTTGGTATGAAGCCTTGAATCAATGTCAGCAGCAAGGCCTTGGATATGTATTGATTACAGTGCTAATGAGCGCAGGTTCAGCGCCGCGCGAGGCCGGTTGTAAGATGCTAGTTACTGGCGACGAGCAATTTGACACCATTGGTGGTGGCCATCTTGAGTTTGCTGCTGTCGACGCAGCACGTGAACTACTCGCAGAAAATAGACAAGCACAGAAAACTGTCTCATATCCCCTATCTAGTAGCCTTGGGCAATGTTGTGGTGGCGCAGTTAAGATACTTTACGAAGCACATGTTGATCACAGCCAACATGTTGCTATTTTTGGTGCGGGCCATGTGGCCCAGTCCCTAGTGCCTATGCTGGCGCAATTGCCAGTGCAAATTCGGTGGATTGATAGCCGTGAGAACTTTTTTAACGACGCATCAGATATAGTTCCTTTGGATACGACTTCTTTTGATACGACTTCTTTTGATACAATACTAGCAGCAGGCACCACTTCTATATCAGTGCCTAGCTCAAGATCAGCAGCAAGAGTGCCTCGCTCTATTTTAGCCCTTAGCAACGTAACAGCGATTACTAATGATGAGCCAATTCAAGAACTTGCTGCCTTACCCAACAATACTTGGGTAATCATATTAACGCATAATCACCAGCTCGATTATGAATTGGTAGAAAGTGCATTAAAGCATCCTTCTCTAGGATTTATTGGCATGATAGGTTCCCAAACGAAGGCAAAACGCTTTGTTACTAAACTTGAACATCGCGGGTTTGACGCTGCACAAAGGGCTAAGCTAACCAGTCCAATTGGTGACCTGAGCATTCCTGGCAAACGCCCAGTAGAAGTGTCGGTATCTGTTTGTGCCCAATTGATTAAATTACTTCATGCACCACCATTAGGCACAGGCTCTTTAGACAAGAAACCTGTCAACATTGAATCAACTGACACCGATCGCATAGCTAAGCACAAACATGCGATTAACGCTAATATGTCTGTTACCACTAGCTCTGATGAGAGCGGATCTGGGAGAAGTAAGTGACACAATCTCGAGTTTTATATCGAGCCAGTATCTTGCACTTTAGCCAAGCGACTCAGAACGTAAATGAAGATGCTTGCTACTTTGACGACGGTGCATTGGTAGTAGAAAATTCCCGCATAGTGGCGGTTGGTGGTTACGCGGAACTTGTTATAGATTATGCCACTGCTAAACAAGTTGATTACAGCAAACGCTTGATTATTCCTGGCCTTATCGATAGCCACCTGCATTATCCACAAACAGAAATGATCGCTAAATACGGCGAGCAGTTGTTAAATTGGTTGGAGAATTTTACCTTTCCAACGGAAAACAAATTCGCGTCGTATGCCTATTGCCAAAAGATTGCCAAGCACTTCGTTCAGCAATTGATTAATAATGGAACCACTACAGCCTTCGCATTTTCTACCGTGCATAAACAAGCATCAGAAGCCCTATTTACCGAAGCATCTAAATTCAACATGGCGATTGTGACGGGTAAAGTATGCATGGACCGACATTGCCCCGATTCATTGCAAGACACGCCGGAATCAGCGCAGCGCGAGAGCCAAGAATTAATAGAAAGTTGGCACGGCAATGGGCGTAACTTATATGCCCTAACACCGCGGTTTGCACCCACCAGCAGCGCAAAACAATTATCCATGCTGGGTGAATTGGCGCAACAGTATCCTGACGTATTTATTCAAACACATTTATCTGAAAATCATCATGAAATTGAATGGGTAAAGAAACTATTTCCTGCTCAAAAATCCTACTTAGATGTTTACGATAATTTCAATATGGTTAGACCTAGAGCGCTGTTTGGGCATTGCTTGCATTTGCAGCAAGAAGACTGGCAGCGCTTAGCGGAAGCTAAAGCAACAGCCGTGTTTTGCCCCACCTCGAACTTGTTTTTAGGCAGTGGTTTATTTGACCTTCAAAAAGCTCAAGACTTCGGAGTATCGGTTGCATTAGCTACTGACGTAGGTGCAGGAACCAGTTTTAATATGCTTAATACTTTTGGTGAAGCTTACAAAATTGGACAACTGCAAGGCAAACCGCTGAGTGCATTGGAAGGCTTGTATATGATGACGCAAGGTCCCGCACATAATTATGGCTTGAGCGACCAAATTGGTAATTTAAACCCCGGTAGCTACGCTGATTTTGTAGTGCTAAACCCGCAATTTAATGCCTTGAGTCAGTTGCGCACAGCTGATTCAGAAAGTGTTGAAGATGTGCTATTTGCATTGAGCTTTATAGGTGACGATCGCGCTGTTGAGGCAAGCTATATTGCGGGTGAAGAATGTAAGCAAGAGCTAGAGATTATATAACCGATATCGATATACGCCTTCTTACGATCAGTTTTCAGAGAAACGCCCATGTAGCGGCGTTTATGGAAACTTTTTATTTAGAAAAGTGAGCGAATAGCTGTATTCCCTGCACTCAAGCAAATACTCTTTGTGCGTGCTTGGGCTCCAAGAATCATCACCGCCAACACCCATGTGCTGATGATCAATGTGAACATGTATTACATCATCAACCTCAAGTTCATTGGTATGCTTTGCATTAGCTAAATGGCTTTGTGAATAAGAACTTGCTGCGAATGCAAATTTGCCTTGTGCCCTTGATCCGCTGTGTGCACTTGACCCGCTGTGCACTTCTAACCCGCCAATTGCGAGTACCTGGCATCCAGTGCGTAGGCCATTGTCTGTTGGGAAGATGTAAGGTGTATGCAGTTCGCCTAAGCACAAACTGTACTCGCCAAAACGTGCCGCCGACTTGCGATCTGGGTAGTTTTCAAATGGCCCTAAGCCTAACCATTTAACTTGGGTATTATCTTGTTTTGCTATCGCTAAACTCAATCCAACACGCGGCAATGGCGGTAACTTTTCACTTAACAACACATCGATTCCAAGGTGCACATCACCATTATTACTAACGGTATAAAGCCATTGGGTTTGCGCGCATAACTCACCCCCGTGTTCATAGTCAAATACACAGGTAACACGCACATCTTGGTTTGAGGATATCGCCTTTATAGTTCGGCATGTGCCTTGCCATTTGCCGATACCTGCGTCCAACCAGCGTGCTTCCCATGCATTCGGGTCAAGGTTGTCAACCTCACTCACGCCGATATCGTTATCGAGAGGGGCCCTATAAAAATTATCAACAAGCGGACCCACTATGACCTGTTTGCCGTCTTGCATCCAACGTTTGATAAGCCCTGTTTGGCGACTAAATGTAAGCTTTACAGTAGCTCCTTGAATAGTTATTTCATCATCGTTTTCACTTAAATCCAGAGCCTGTTGACTGTCTTGCTTTGCAAAGTTGGAATGAATCAGGCTCTGGTTATTTACCAATGTAAATTGCTCAGTGGCCATAACGTGTCCTGCTTTCGCAAAACTGCAATCATCAGCAAGCTCAACATCTATATTAAGATGATATTGAGCCCCCATTTTAAATTGGGAAACCGGTTTAATCATCATATTGATTGAGCTCTGGGGTTCAATGCTCAGAGCCAAATCGCCTTGTTCAAGCTCAACTCCATTTTGCATGAGCCGCCAGGTCAGCTTTTCATTGTCTGTTGTCCTAAACACATAGTCACTCTCGATAGTAAGCTGGTATTCACTTTGATTTCCCTGCTCGGCTAGTGTCTGTCCTGCTATGTCTTGCTTAGCTTTAAGCGCTAGTTTAAAACTCAAGTGTTGTTGACAATATTTAGCTTCAAATAAGCTGGGGTGAGGGCTTCGGTCAGGAAATAACAGACCATTTATACAAAACTGACGATCGTTAATTTCATCACCAAAGTCACCGCCATAAGCCCAATAATGCGTGCCATTTTCGTCTATTTTGGACAGGCCTTGGTCAACCCAATCCCATATAAAGCCGCCCTGTAAGCGCGGGTATTCTTTAAAAGCTTTCCAATAATCATCGAAGCTACCTAAGCTGTTTCCCATCGCATGGGCATACTCGCACAAAATCAGTGGGCGATTTTCGCCGGGTAAGCCTAGCCATTTTTTAATTGAATATTTAGGCACAGCGTCATCGTCAAGATCAGAGTCAACTCGTGCATACATCGGGCAAATAATGTCAGTGGCCGCAGTGTTAGCTCCACCGCCTTCATACTGAACAGGCCGAGAAGGATCGACGCTTTTTGACCAAGCGTACATGGCGTCATGATTTGCACCGTACCCGCATTCATTTCCTAATGACCAAATAATAATACAAGCATGGTTTTTATCACGTTCTACCATTTGCGTGTAACGCGACATAAATGCGCCGGCCCATTGCGGATCAGAAGCTAAACGCCCCATAGGAAACATACCGTGGGTTTCTATGTTGGCTTCATCCACAACATAAAGCCCAAACTCATCACATAGTTCATACCAGCGAGGGTGATTTGGATAGTGAGCGGTTCGTACTGCGTTGAAGTTGTTTTGCTTCATCAACTTGATGTCAGTAATCATGTCAGCTTCGCTTATCACGTGCCCATTTTCTGGATGATGCTCGTGCCTGTTAACACCGCGAATGAGTATTGGCTTGCCGTTGACGCATAATTGCCCTTCTATTATTTCAACTTTTCTAAAACCAATATCGTAAGCTTCAAGGTCAACAATATTGCCTTGCTCATCATGCAAGCCGACTAAACAACGATACAATTTCGGTGTTTCGGCACTCCATTTATTTGGGTTTTCAATGGAAATTGTGTGAAACACCACATCATCCCAACCGCCTTTCTCATCAACGCGTTTGTTATTGGCGCTTTGGCTTTGAGCTTCACAAAGGGCAAGGTCTCCATCAAAGATCTGTACTGAAAGGGTGTAATTCGCGGGAGCATCAATGGTAGTTTTGACGGCCACAGTAGCATCGCGATAGCAAGCATCTAAATTGGGCGTAATAAATACATCACGAATTTGAGTTTGCGGTTTAGTGAGCAAAACCACATCGCGAAATATGCCGCTTAACCACCACATATCTTGGTCCTCAAGATAGCTACCATCACTCCAACGTATCACCATCACCGCTAGTCGATTTTTACCCGGGACTAAAAATGAATGCAAATCAAACTCACTTGGAAGGCGACTATCTTGAGAATAGCCCACCCATTTGCCATTGCACCACAAATGAAATGCCGAATTCACGCCCTCAAAAATAATATGATTACGCTGGGTCAATTGCGCTTCAGATACCTCGAACTCCGTTCTATAACAACCTGTTGGATTATCACTCGGGACAAACGGTGGATTAACCGCAAAAGGATATTTCACGTTACAATAAATGGGCTTATCATTACCTTGAAGCTGCCAATTTGAAGGCACCTTAATGCGCTGCCAGTCGCCTTTACACTCTTGCTCAAGAAAGGAATCATCTACCTCTTCTGGTTTATCAAATAATTTAAATTCCCATTCGCCATTGAGTGACTTTCTTTGAGGGTTTTGTTTTTGCAGAGCGTCAGCTAGGTTTTTATAGGCATTTAGTGGGCTATGAGCACTTACTTTATTTATTTGTGTAGTGAGTGGCGTTTCCCAGTCACGGCGCGCAATAATGTAATTTAGTGACGTCATGGTGTTCCCCAAAGGCATGTGAAGTAGATAATTTTGGCACTTTTTTAATAGTACACAATATAGCGAAAACGCGAAATATACATTATGATTAAAACTATCAACTATTTATCCAAAACTATCATTTGATTTTATGAAAAATAACATTAACGACGTTCTAGATATTGGTCATAACTGCTATGAACGCTTTATTGAATTGGCTATATTGGCTGAAATGAAAAAGCTAGAAATAAGCCTAGCAGGTTGCTCTAATTTATCAGGTAACTATCGCGTAGGGCGCACAGCACCGCTTGAACACACGTTGTTTTATACATTAAGCGGGCAAGGTAAATTAACCACTACAGACAAAGAGTATTCGCTAACCAAGAATACCTTAGCGATACTGCCGAGCAAGCAAAGTTTTGAGGTGAGTATAGTAGCTGAACATTGGGATATCATTTGGCTAAATCTTGCTGATACTAAGCGCTGGCAACATATATCACTAAGTAAAACGTTGGTACTTGAGGATCAAAAGCTAGCGCCATTGCATTTTGCAATGGAGTTATTGTATAGCGAACCTGACGCAAGCTTGCGTGAAGGCGTCATACCAATATTGAGCCATTATCTAAATGCCACGCTACAAGGTGACACCCAACATATGGCAAACAACCGACTTCTTAGCCTATTTCAAGATATCGAAAAACGTTTGCAGTATGACTGGACCATAGAGAATATGTGTAAACAGCTGCACTACTCTCCTCCTCATCTACATCGTTTGTGTCAGGCGCAATTTGGTAAAAGCCCCATACAGAAACTCATCCAATTGCGTATGGAGCGCGCTAAAAGTCTATTATTGAATACGCGCTGGCCTATCCAACATATCGGTAGTTATGTTGGATATACTAATATTTTTAATTTCTCAAAAAGCTTTAAAAAGTGGGTGGGCGTATCACCAAGTGCATTTAGACGAGGCGATAGTTAACTCTATCAACTCAACTCATCTAACTGCAGTTTGTACTTCCTAGTTACCTTCACATTGTCACCCGATGTCAACAAAGCGAAGTACTCACCATTTGAGTTTGGCGTAAGCTTGCTTAGTTTGTTTAAGTTGATTATTGCAGAGCGGTTGGTTCTGATAAAGTCTTTAGACACCAACTCGCTCTCAAACTCTTTTAGCGTTTTACGAATAATATGAGTACCATCTTGTGTGTGCACGCACATGTAATCGCCTGCCGCCTCTATCCAAAAAATGCTGTCCAACCTAACTCTCAGCCATTGAGTACCGCTTTTCAAAGAGATAGTCTGCTGCATTTCACTGATTTTTCCAGGCTCCGCTTGCTGTAAATTCTGCATAAAGGTATTGATGGAGTTACCGGTTTTACTCACTAGCAATTTGTCTAGTTGGTGGTGCTCTTCAACCAAGTTTCGCTGCTCAAATGATTTTTTCAACTTACTGATGCAAGCTTCAAATCGGTCATCAGCAAAAGGTTTGAGTAAGTAATCAAAGGCTTCAAAGTCAAAGGCATTTAAGGCAAATTCGCGATACGCCGTTACAAAAACTATTTTGGACGAGCACTTTGCATTATCTTGTAACCATCTAGCAAACTCTATTCCCGACATTCCGGGCATTTCAATATCAAGAAATATCACATCAGGAGCATACTCATTAATGGCCAATTGCGCTTCTTTGGCAGATGCACAGGAACTGACCACTTTGATGCTAGATATCTCTTGCAAACGCAAAATCAAGCCCTCTCTGGCTAGAGTTTCGTCGTCCACAATCATGGCAGTAATCGGCGTATTCATGGCAGCTCCATAGGGATAATAATGTCTACTTTGTATCCCTGTGGTGAACGTTTGCTGGTCTCAAAATGATGATTTTCTGGGTATAGTACCGCCAAACGCTCTTTTATATTATTCAAGCCCACGCCATTCATAGGCTTGGTTTTTAGGTATTGATCCAGTTTTTCAGGTATTCCCGGACCGTTGTCAGCAACACAAAGATGTAATAGCTGGTCAGCACAATAAGCTTTAATTTCTATTAAGCCGCCCGCCTCCATATTCGCTATCGCATATTTTACCGAATTTTCGATCAATGGTTGCAATATCAAGCTCGGCACCAACAACGGCTCGGCTTCTGGCGAGACTGTCATTACTATTGCTAAGCGTTCATCAAAGCGTGTTTTTTCAATCTCCAAATACAGCATAGACGCTTTTATTTCGTCATACAGCGGGATCTTTTTCTCGGGATCGTTGTCTAGTGAAAATCTCAAGAACGTGGATAGTCTTACAAGCATCCCATTTGCTTTTTCTTTGTTGCCTTGCAGCACAAGAGTAGAAATCGCATTTAAGGTATTAAAAAGAAAATGTGGATTAATTTGATATCGCAGCATCTTTATTTGTGCGAAATGGGACAATCGAGCAGCTTCCAAATGAAGCTGTTTTTCATTCATTAGGCGGTAGTGATAATTGATACCGAAGTACAAGTTACTCCAAACAAAAATCATGAAAAATGCATAGCTTAAGCTGGTTAATATTACCCAAGGATTGTTATCTTTTTCAGGTGAGCCTTTCATCCATTGCCACACCTCCATGTCGTTGTTTAGATTCCACATTGTGATATTTTTGGCTGGCGTCCAGATAAGCGCGACAACAAAGCTTGCGATTATAATAACCAAAATAAGATTGCGAGGGTTTAACTGCCAGCATTGTCGGTAAAGGTAGCGAAGCGGCAAAGTGAGTAGAGCCGCCATAGTGCCACTAATAAATAGAGGGATCATCACACCAAAGCCTACGTCTTTTTCATGTGTGAACAATATATTATCAAAAGAAAAAATTATCACATAACCGAGCCAACCAGCCACATGCAGAAGCCAAAATGAGGGTTTATTCTTATTCGAAAATACATCCTGCGCCGCCCGTTTATATGAGTCGGTGTGTTGCGAGGCGCTTGAATTTTTAGATTCATTCATACTGCTACCTTATCACTATTTTTTGTTGCCAACATTCAGTTTAGTATCAATCTATTTTGTGCTAAACGAAAAGTCGATAGAATGCGGATTTACGCGATGAAAATACCTTGGGCGTTTTAAAGTATATAAAAAAGAGGGCTGAAACAGCCCTCCAAGTGCAGGGAGCGCACTTTGCAAACTAAAGAATAGGTACATACATTTATTGAGCTTGGCTATCTAATCAAGAATTACTCTTGAGTTAGTGTTTGCTTGCCTTTGCTTGATGTTTGTCTTTTTGCAATTGTGGTGTAATCCACGCCACTTTTAGCAGCTGCATATTGTGCCGTAACATTTGCGTTTTCGGACAATGCGAACGTTATCGGATCCATTCCGTTACAAACTAAGCCGTTCATTACATTCTGCTCTTTTAAGCGAGAATCTTTAATTGCACGTCTTAATTTTATCTTGCTATCACTTTTTAAAGCTTCGCAGATATTAACGAGCTTTTTTTCTAACTGTTTATCAATGAAGTTAGTTTGTGCCTGCACTGAATTGGAAGCTAAAAGTATGCTTAAGAGTATTAGTATCATTAATTTTATGTTCAACATTGTCATCACCTTTGGTTAAAATAGTCGGTCCCAATTCGCTGGGTGTGCATGTATTACAGACTAAATTAAGCATCTAGTAATCTATTTTGCGACTAATAACGGTGGAAACAGATGAGTGTGACCACTGACTGATTTACACGTCGAAATACCTAATATTTGCCAAGCAGGCTGGGCCTGCTGAATAGAACAAGTATATTGTTTACTCTGCAAACCGGTCTAAATAAAAACCAACTCGAAAACATAATTCGTTCATAGCCCATGATTAACAGCTTCGGTTTGAATGCTCCTCATTTTTTTACTAGCTTTTAGAGGTATTGTCTTGAATCACTATTCTTCTTCGCCACTTCGCGTTATTGGCGCACTTAAAACACAGTTCGTTGCTGACGCTCTGGCTATGCCGGTACACTGGTATTATCAACCGATGGAAATAGACCTCGCCTTCCCTGGCGGTATTCAGCGGTTTGAAGCCGCGCCCGAGTTTCACCCTTCATCTATTATGTCTTTGCACTCGAAACGTAAAGGTGGGCGTCAGTCTAGTGATACGTCCTCTAAAAGCGAGGCGCCCGAGATTGTCGGGGATGTCATTTTGAAAGACAAGGCTCAGTTTTGGAATATTGCCAACGTGCATTATCACCAAGGCATGTCCGCTGGAGAGAATACCCTGAACGCACACTGCACTCGGGTGCTGATGCGCTCCTTAACTGATGCGCACGGAAGCTATGACCGACAAGCATTTGTTGGTGCTTATATTGACTTTATGACCGCACAGCCGCCTACCCATCCAGATACTTATGCAGAATCATATCATCGAGGTTTTTTTGCTAATTTAGCCCAGGGGCGCAAGCCAGAAAAATGTGCGATGAAAACACACGATACTGCCTCTGTCGGTGGATTAGTGACGGTAGCAGCTTTAGTTTTTTCAGAAAGGCTCAAAAGCACTAGCGTGTCTGAAATACAGGTCGCGTGTCGTGAACATTTAGCCTTGACTCACCCCGATGACTCTTTAATGCAAGTATGTGACCGTTACGTAAAGCTACTCTGTGGCCTTATGGATGGTCCCGATGAAGCAGGCGTAAAAACACTTTTAATAGAAGCAAGTAAGGGCTCACCTGGGGTAAATTTGAGTGAGCTTATCAATCGCAATCTGCCTGACCACCACGTCGTTGGCCATTTGTTTTCGCGAGCATGCTACATTTCAGATTCTTGGCCCATTGTCTTGTATCTCGCCTATAAATATCAAAACGATCCTTGGCAAGCGCTTCGGGTAAATACCAACCTAGGAGGTGACAATGTCCATAGAGGCATGGTGCTAGGGGTATTACTAGGGTTGCAGACAGATACTGTGGCCACCAGCTGGTTTAATAAACTGGTAGACCACAATGTGATTGAGCAAGAAATCGACGCGCTCGTTAACGCGGCAAGCGCTCCCAAATTGTAAGCTCCGACAAGGTGTGCTGAAACTTGTGCTGCGTTTCACGAATAACGAATGACACTTTACGAGGTTCACCAACTAACTTAAAGTGGCTTGAAAGTTGCTCTTTCAAGCCATCTAAGGTCGTGTAGTTTTCACCATCTTTTTTGAAACCGCCTATCCACTCATCTTTAGGCGTGTGTTCTTCTAGCCATGTATAAGGCGAGGCAATGATGAGTAAGCCACCATCATTGATGCGCTCGGCTATATCTTTCAAAAAGACTTTAGGCTGATATAGTCGGTCAATCAAATTAGCCGCCAATACCAGATCATAAGCAGTGAATTGTGGCTTGAGATTGCATGCGTCTCCTTGATGAAATGAAACACGCGAGGCATAGGTTTCTAAGCCGAGGTTTTCTAGTGTTCGAGTGTGGTAGCTGACTAATTCACCTTCTTCGGTTCGCGCATAGCGAACCGCGCCATGCTCGGCCATTTTCACTCCTAAGCGGGTAAAGTTAGCTGAGAAATCAATACCGTCCACTTTATCGAACTCACGGGCAAGTTCAAAACTCGCTCGGCCACAAGCACAGCCTAAATCGAGAGCCTTACCGCTAGGTTTTCCCTGCATCGCCTCAAGTGCAATATCAGCTAGCGCTTTCGGGAAATTTTCGACTCCGAAGTTAGAATCACCAAAATGAAATTCTGCATATTCTGAGAGTAAACGGTTGCTCTCGTAGTATGCATTGGGGTCAACCGCCTCGGTATTTGATGCAATATAGCGAAACCCTGCATGCTGTGAAAAGTGACGTCTGAACGCATAGCGAGCCGAAAGACGCGTCTCGTTACCGCTAGAAATCCAAGAGCCGCCCTTAATTAGATTATGCTTACCATCAAAGGTAGGTGTGGTGAAATCATCATATAAGGGATGCACCTTAAAGTGGTCAAAAGGATAAATTGGCGTTTCAGTCCACTGCCAAACATTGCCGACAACGTCAAACCATTCACCGTGTTGATATTGATTCACTGGGCATGAAGATGCGTGATGATCCAAGTGCAGATTGGCACTCGCTAAATTGTTATCAAGCTCTTTTACGCCGGCGACTGAACACAATCGATACCATTCATCTTCCGTGGGCATACGAATGAGTTGCCCGGTCTGCTCGCTTTTCCACTCACAAAACGCTTTTGACTCGTGATAATTTACTTCCGCAGGCCAATCCCAAGGCATATCCACTTCTTCAGTCATCAAGCGTAAACGCCATCCATTTTGCCGACGCCAAAAAGTCGGATGTTTAGCTTCAGTAAATTCACGCCACATGCGCCCCTCATCGCTCCAATGTTTGTCTTGTTGGTAGCCGCCAGCCTCGACAAACTCTAGGAACTCCTGATTGCTAACTAAATACTGGCTCGCTTTGAATTCATCTACTTCGACTTCATGTTCACCATACTCGCTGTCCCAGCCATAGTATTCGTCGTCATGTGATTTTCCAATGCTAACTAAGCCAGCGGCTACCGTAATTAGCTTATTTTTCGGCGCTGCGCCTGTATCTGTGCAAGCAGGAAATTGCGGCTGCGAACAGACTCTGGCAAGATCATGTTGCCTGATCAGGACTGAAGAAGTTTCAAAGTGAATTCGCTCATGCTCAATCCCCATAATAATCGGCCACCATTGGCTTTGCCAATTAATCGGCAGGCTAAGAGGTAGGCTTTCAATCAACTTCAAGACATTAGCACGCACTTTCGCGCGATAGTCCTTCACGTCCGAAACACTCGGCCAATCGTAACTTTCTTCAGATAAATCATCCCAGCTCATCTCATCCACACCGACCGCGAAAATGGATTCCATATGTGCATCAATGCGTTCAGGTATTAGCTTTGCTAATAAGAGTTTATTGATAAAAAAAGTCGCTGTATGCCCGAAATAGAAAATGGGTGGATGGCGCAATGGAATTGGCTTTTGGTAAAAACCAGCATCATCTACTAAGCAATCGAAAAGACCTGTATAGGTGTCGAATGTATTGGTGAAGTAAAGGGCTATTTCTTTACGCTTGTCGTCCACAGAACCACCATTCAATTTCGGTGTTCTGCGCAACGCTAACGATCCACCTAGTGTTGCGGATGATTCAGCGTGTGATTGAGCGTTTTTCATGGGTGATGTCATGTTTGAACATGTTCCTTTAAATTTTTATTACACGGTAATACGCTTGAACACGGTGAGGTGGTTCAACTTTGCGTAAGTTCCCGGTGGATTTCTTTATCAATCAACACGTAAATTGTATATTATTATCATGATATTCATAACGTCTTATGCCGCTTCGTTATCCTCGCCCAAGAATACCGCGCGCAATAACTTCTTTCATAATCTCTGAGCTGCCAGCGTAAATAGTTTGCACTCGAGCGTCGCGATAAAAGCGAGAAATAGGATATTCATCAGTGTAACCGTAGCCACCAAACAGCTGTAGGCATTCGTTTACCATGGTTAACTGCATTTCAGTTGCGGCTAACTTTAACATAGCTGCATCGGTTACAGTCATTGCGCTTTGCTTGTATTTAACCATATGTTTTTCTAGCATTGCTCTGCATAACTCGAGTTCCGTATGGCACTGTGCAAGCTTGAAGCGGGTATTCTGGAATTGCCCAATAGACTGCCCAAAAGCTTTTCTATCGCTTACATAATCAACAGTTAATTCCAATGCACCTTGAGCATGGCCTATAGCTTGCGCTGCGCAACCAAGACGTTCACGCGGCAACTCTTGCATTAAATACGCAAACCCTCTGTTTTCCTCGCCAAGCAGTGCATCACTTGGTAGCCGCATACTTTCAAAAAAGAGCTCCGCGGTATCGCTGCTATGCTGGCCAATTTTTTCTATTGGCTTGCCGGTTGAAAAGCCGGGTAAGCTAGTATCAACCAAAAATAGTGATATTCCTTTTGCGCCTGCTGTTGTATCAGTTTTTGCGCAAACAATAATCATGTCTGCCATATTGCCATTAGTAATAAAGGTTTTTGAGCCGTTGAGAATATACTCATCACCGTCTTTTACTGCACTTGTGCGCATGCCTGCTACATCACTTCCGGCGCCAGGCTCTGTCATTGCCAATGCTGTTAGAACATCGCCGCTAACCATCGGTGGTAACCAGCGGTCTTTTTGCTGCTCTGTCCCAATGTTAAGAATATATGGGGCAACAATATTTGCGTGGATATTATAGCCTGTTGCCAAGCCGTGAAGCCCTAAACGACACATCTCTTCTTGTATCATTTGACAAACATCAAAGCTCGCCTCTGCGGCACCGTACTTTTCTGGCATATCGACTAATAAGACGCCGGCGTTACCTAAGGTATTCCAAATTTCTCTTGGCGTATGGTGATTTTTTTCCCAAGTATCATAATGAGGGAGTACTTCCTGCTCCAAAAATCGCAGTACCATGTCACGAAACATTTGCAGCTCTTCACTATTTATTGGGTCATTTGGCATTTAGGCACTCTCTTTTATTATCATTTCAAAAAGTCATTATTAATAAGGGCAATGTCATGCAAAGGTTCACAAAGTCCATTTAAT
This sequence comes from uncultured Glaciecola sp., assembly GCA_905479945.1. GTDB lineage: Bacteria > Pseudomonadota > Gammaproteobacteria > Enterobacterales > Alteromonadaceae > Glaciecola. The sequence goes on from CAJQOP010000023.1 coordinate 29,325, forward strand.
GCTGCGCAATGCTATATATCAAAGCTGTTTATTTTTGTTTTCTTGGAACAAATTGCCCCGCCAAGGCACCAGAGTAATCACCATTGATAATAACCTGCTGACCATTCACAAATAAATGATTTACGCCCTTCGACAAGCGATTCCAATTCTTAAAGTTAGCTTGCGCACGGTATTTATCAGGGTCAAAAATCAAAATGTCAGCTTTCATTCCAACTTTAATAAGCCCCCTGTCTCCAAGTCCTAGAATATTCGCCGTTTGGCCCGTGCTGCTATAAATAAATCGCTGTAAGTCTAGAACCTTCAAGTTGACTACATACTCTTGATATTTCTGAGGAAAACTGGCGTACTTTCTCGGATGTCCATTGGTTCCATCCGAAGACGTAACAACCCAAGGTTGTTTCATAAACGCAATGATATCTTGTTGATCCATATTAAAAGAAGCGACGCGTGTTCTGCCGGATTTAACTAAGTATATGACCGTATTTACGTAAGATTCATTTCGTTGATTTGAAAACTGCTCTAAGGTAAGCCCTACAATGGCTTCATCTTTAGCTGAGGTAATTAGTAAAGCTGCGGGACCTCCTCTACGACGAATATTTTCTTTGATTTCATTTTGTATCCGAGCTTTTAAACTGGGATTGTCAAGTCGCTTCATAAACGCGCTTTCAGAGTCGGCCATTGCCCATTTTGGCATTACCGCACTTCGTATATTAGTGCCTGATGCCTGCCAAGGATATTGATCAGCAGAGATACTTACACCTTCTGCTATAGCACTATTTATCTTCTCAATTGCCGCAGCACTCTGTCCCCAAACATCAACACCTAAAGCCTTTATATGAGCAAGGTGTAAGTGAATTTTTGCCTTACGTGCGATATCTATTGCTTCATCAAGTGCTGCGAGGAAGCCGATATTGAAGGTACCTTCATCTCTAAGATGCGTGTCATATACCCCATTAAAGCTGGCTGCAACCTTAGCCAACTCAAGCACTTCTTCTGTGGCCGCAAAACTGCCAGGAACGTAGTATAAGCCAGAAGATAGACCAAGCGCGCCTTGCTGCATAGCTGCGTGTAAGAGCACTTTCATTTGTTCTAATTCAGAGGCAGTCGCATGACGTTTAGCTTTTCCCATTACTTGTTGTCGCAGACTACCATGTCCTACTAAAAAGGCTGTATTTGTGCCGATTCCAGATGGGTTAAAGGCACTGATGCTAGATTGAAGATCTACTGGTCCAGCGCCATCATTACCATTAACTACAGTCGTCACTCCCTGGAATAAGTAATTAAGGTTTTGATGTTTGTCTTGGCTAACTAACTCATTGAGTGAATGTGTGTGTGGGTCAATAAAACCTGGGCTGACTATGAGTCCGCTTGCATCGATTCTTGTTGCTAAGGGATAGGCGTTTTCACCTGTTTGGCTTATTCCGCAAATTTCTTCACCACAAATGGCAATATCTAATTTTTTCCCCGGGCTATCAGTGCCATCAAACAGCAGCCCCGAATGAATAACAAAATCAACTTTTTGAATGTCCGCATAAGCACTAAAACAGCTTAAAAAAACTATAACGGAGAGGGCTGCGAGACCTGTAAATAATTTGTTCATTTTTCATGGTTTCCTTCTCTCTTTGATAAAAAAGGTACTCAATTAGCTATGCAAGTTTTGCTATAAATATATTATTCATGATCACTGTAAGGTGATCAAAGGAGAAAAATTGAATTGGTGCACCCTGCAGGATTCGAACCTGCGGCCTTCGCCTCCGGAGTGAGACTCCCACGAAAGTTTTAGTTTGATGTTAAACGGTGTTGTTTGTACATCCCTTGTATTCTCTGGGCTTAAACGCTTTTATTTGATTTACCTATTAACAACGCTTTAAACCTATGGTCACTGGCACGGACACGAACTTGCTAATTTTGGATGGTTAAAATAACCAAGACGTAAGGAAGAAAATACCATAAATTTGGGTTTACGCAAGCTGAATGAGGGGAGATGGTTTGTCTAAAATGACGTGAAATACTTGAGCCAAAGACCAGATAAAAGTCGCTTTTTTTTGTTAACACCACACAACATTCTCTATGACTACTGTGCCCAAGACCAAGATAGCAGTCGTAGCTATTTTCTAGATTTAAGTAGTCATTTTTTGCTAGGAATGGGATTTTTATATATGGCCTTGACAGACAAGCAAACGGCAATAGCCGCCAGTCGATGCCACGAAAGCATATGAGCATTTTGTGCCAAAACCGGTCGTTTCAGTCTCAATGATATTTGCTCTATTGAAGAAAGCGGACGTTTCAAAATCATCATTGAAGGGCAAGAATGGGCAGTTAGGGGTCTGTCGTAAAACATCTATTTAAGAGCCATTTCGGCCTTTCAAGCACCATCTAACAGAAGTTTATTGTATGACGGAAATGATTTAGATTATCAGTTAGCTGTCGTCCACACTGAAGCTGAGCAGCCTAGTGCTGTTTAGAGACAGATGGCAGATAATTAACCAAGGACGGAACCGCGGTGAGTTACCTTCGATGTATCGCTATGGGGATTTCGCTGTTGTTTAGGCGGGTGTTGAGGTGATGTTTGGTAACTTCGTTTTTCCGGGCAGGTGGTCTACCCATTTTGGATGTCATTTTATAGTGATCCACCTTGTTTATTTCGCTCCTTATCTCTTTTTTGCGCATAATTTTTTGTTATTCCAATTTTTAAGCATAGTGCTACTGTCATCGTCTTTTCACGATGATGTTGGTAGTATTTTGGTGCTGATTTACGCGCATTCAGGTTTGGGTATTGGTGGTGCGCGAGGCAAATATACAGGGTCTTTTATCGCCATTATTTCCAAGGGATGTTGGCACGCGCGGCAGTGAAACACCGCAGGCTCATCATGCTCTTTTTCTGGTGTTACTTGCACCTCGGGTGCAGGTACATCCAGCAATTGACGGGCCACTGCCATTTTAGGTCTGCTCGCCAACAAACCAAAGTGGCGTATCCTGTGAAACCCCGTTGGCAATACATGCAGCATAAAGCGGCGAATAAATTCATGCGTCTTAAGCTGCATTGTTTTGTGCTGGTTATTCCCTTTTCGCCGGTAGTCTTTATAAGTAAATGTCACGTGTTGGTCATTTATTTCCTTTAATCGACTATTCGATATGGCGACTCGATGGGTATATCGGGCTAAGTACGCTAGCACTGCTTTAGGCCCTGCGAAGGGCTTTTTAGCATAGACAACCCAATCTCGGTTTTGCTGCTGTGTGCACCACTTAGCGAAGGTATCAGCGTCTTCAAGTTCGCTGACCTCCCCAAAGAACAATAAGCGTTTATGCTCAAACAGCTCACGCAGTCCTTCAACAAACAACCGGCGAAACAAGCGCGACAATACCCGCACCGGTAAAAAGAAGCCTTTCTTACACGCTTGCCATTGTTGCTCACCGGTTTTAATA
>CAJQOP010000024.1 GCA_905479945.1 uncultured Glaciecola sp.
AGCGACCTGGCTTGCCACCGAGCCAACGTCCTCTGTTCTTATATCATCGGTAACATCTTCACCTTCAAGAATAACTCTTATGGCACCGTTTAAAGTCTCAAATGTGACGTCTAAACTAGATGCTAATGGCACTATGCCGACTTCGTCATCTGGCTCAATCCCATGATGAGTCGTTGCAACAGCCAGTACCCTATAAATTGCACCGCTGTCTAAGAATTTCCACTGATAATGCTCAGCTAACAGAATACTCAGAGTTCCCTTCCCTGCGCCGCTGGGTCCATCAACGGTTACTACTGGCACCTTTTGCATAATTACTCCATTATGTTCGATGGCCAAAAAACGCCGCAATTATACGCTCATACACAAACAGTGCAATGCCTTATCGAGATTCTACTATTTTATGGCGCTATATTTTCAACACTTAGACGTTTGCGACATAATTTAGGCTATGTTTGTTTTAGCTATTTTTTTAAATTCGTCAAAATATGTTGGAAAAGTTTTTGCAGTGCAAGCCGGATCATTTATCGTAATACCAGCATCACCAAGTGCAAGAAGTGAAAAACACATTGCAACTCTATGATCGTCATAGGTATCTATAACAGCATACTGAAGCTTTTCAGGTGGTGTGATTTTAATATAGTCATGTCCTTCTTCTACTACAGCGCCCACTTTCTTGAGTTCAGTTGCCATAGCATGCAATCTATCTGTTTCTTTCACTCGCCAGTTATATACATTCGAAATACAAGTCGTTCCTTTGGCAAAAAGAGCCGTTGTAGCAATGGTCATAGCAGCATCTGGAATATGATTCATATCCATATTCACGGCTGACAATGGTGCCCCAGAAACTGAAATAAAATCATTTCCCCAAGTAACTTTGGCACCCATTTCTTCCAGAACATTGGCAAATGCCGTATCGCCTTGAATAGATGCTTTGCCAACACCAGTAACTTTAACTGTTCCACCTTTTATGGCTGCAGCTGCTAGAAAATATGATGCTGAAGACGCGTCGCCTTCAACTAAAAAATTACCTGGAGTAGCGTATTTTTGTCCACTTGCAATAATGAAGGTCTGATAGTTAGTATTAGTTACCTCTACCCCAAACGTCTGCATAGTTTTCAATGTAATGTCGATATAAGGTTTAGAGACAAGCTCACCGATAATGTTGATAGTAACTTTATGCAGCAGCAGCGGGGCCGCCATTAATAAAGCTGTTAAAAACTGACTAGAAACCGAACCATCAATATCAAAAGTGCTCGCTTTAAGTTTCTGACCTTTAATTTGCAGAGGTGGATAACCCGTATTTTTTAGATACTTAATATTGGCACCGGCTTTAATGAGTTCATCAACCAAATCACCTATCGGTCTCTCTTCCATTCTAGGCTCGCCAGTTAGAACCACATCAACATCTGAGAATGCTAAGGCAGCACAAAGCGGCCGCATTGCCGTGCCAGCATTACCTAAAAATAAACTTAGAGGCTGCTTACTGCTAAATTGCGCACCTAAACCTTCGACGTCACATTGTGTTTTATCATCACTCAAACGATACGTAACACCTAATTTAGTCAAGGCATTGAGCATGTGTTTAATATCATCACTATCAAGCAAGTTAGTAAGTGTAGTTGTGCCGGAAGCAAGCGCAGCAAGCAGTAAAGCACGATTTGATAGGCTCTTTGAGCCTGGAACGTTAATTTCACCCTCAACATAATCAATTGGCTGGAGAGTTAAGCTTTCCATCTATCCATTCTTCCTTTCAAATTCTTTCATAAAATCAGCTAGTGCTATAGCGCCTTCTAGCGGCATCGCATTATAAATACTTGCTCTCATTCCACCGACTGCTCTATGCCCTTTTAAAGCGACTAATCCATTTTCAGAAGCTTGCTCTAAGAATAGCGAATTTAGTGTTTCATCAATAAGCTGAAATGTTACATTCATTTTTGAACGATATTCATCTTCAACATTGTTTCGATAAAAACCGCTCGCATCAATCTGTTTATATAAGGTCTCACTTTTTTGAGCATTCAGAGAAGCTATTGCATCAAGGCCACCTTGTCTTTTCAACCAACGAAAAACGAGCCCTGCAAGATACCAAGAAAAAGTAGGTGGTGTGTTGTACATGGAGCCACTTTCTGCCTGCAACTGATAATCAAATATCGCGGGGGTTTCTTTCCTTTGGGAACCAATAAGGTCATTTCTAACGACAACAACAGATAAGCCTGAAGGCCCTATGTTTTTTTGAGCGCCGGCGTAAATAATGCCGTAATCATCTATGTTAAGTGGTTTTGAGAGTATATTGGATGACATATCGGCAACAATTGGAATATTGCCGCTATCAGACCTTGGCACCCAGTCTATTTCAATTCCTTCAACGGTTTCATTTGTGCAATAGTGGAAGTAACCCGCATTCTCCGATATTGACCATTCGTCTTGCTTCGGAACGTATATTTTTCCGTTATGCTGCTGTGTCTTGGCCACAATTTTAGTTCGAGTATACTTCTGTGCTTCTTGTTCAGCTGAAATAGACCATTGACCAGTCACTAAATGCTGACTGAGGTCATTAGGCTGGGAAATATTAAGAGGCACAGCAGAAAATTGTCCTCGCCCGCCTCCATGCATGAATAAAACAGAGTAATTGTGAGGAATGTTTAATAATTCACGTAAGTCTGTTTCAGCTTGTTCGGCAACTTCAATGAAAGGTTTGCCACGATGGCTAACTTCCATAACCGAAGTACCTAAACCTTGCCAGTTAACAAGCTCTTCTTGAGCTTGTTGCATAACCTCTTTTGGCAGCATTGCTGGTCCGGCACTAAAATTAAATATGTTTTGCATTAATTTCTATTTTCCAAAAAAAATAAGCGACAAAACGCCGCTTATTTATTTATGCCTTTTAACAACATTTTCATGTAATTAATGTTTACTCTTCGTCAGTTGGCGTATCTGCGTCAGGTGCTTCTTGGTTAATCTCAGAATTAGTCGCTTCTGTCTTTTCACTAACAGTGCCTTCAGGATTAGCCTCAGAAGACTCACCATCGATTGCCCCCTCAACGTCTTCCAATAATTCTTCTTCAATTTCGTCAATGCGTTGCAAACCAACAACATGTTCATCTTCGGCAGTTCTAATTAACCTCACACCTTGCGTATTTCGCCCAACAGTAGACACTTCAGATGCACGTGTTCTTACTAAGGTGCCTTGATCGCTGATGAGCATAATCTCTTTGCTTTCATCAACTTGCACAGCCCCTACTACGCGGCCATTTCGTTCAGATACTTTGATCGAAACAACACCTTTTGTCGCTCTACTTTTCGCAGGATACTGATCTATTGGTGTGCGCTTACCGAAACCATTTTCGGTTGCAGTAAGAATGTCGCCTTCACCTTGCGGCACTATAAGAGAAACAACTCTTTCGTTTTCCATCAAGCGAATACCACGAACACCTGTAGCAGTTCGGCCCATAGGACGCACTTGCTCTTCACTAAAGCGAACTACTTTACCGGCATCCGAGAACAACATGATTTCGCCTTGACCATCAGTCAAATCAACACCAACTAATTCATTGCCATCATTTAGGTTGACCGCAATAATACCGTTCGCGCGAGGGCGTGAATACTGAGTAAGTTCAGTTTTCTTAACGGTTCCGTTAGTCGTAGCCATGAATACAAACTTGCCGGCTTCAAATTCTTTAATTGGCAATATAGCCGTTATCCGTTCACCTTCTTCCAAAGGCAGTATATTAACGATTGGGCGGCCCCTGGCGTTTCTGCTTGCCAATGGAAGTTGATATACCTTTAACCAGTACAACCTACCGCGGGTTGAGAAACAAAGTATATGATCATGTGTATTAGCAACTAAAAGCTTCTCAATAAAGTCTTCACCTTTCATTTTGGTTGCTGATTTACCTTTGCCGCCTCTCCTTTGTGCTTCATATTCACTAAGCTTCTGGTATTTAACATAACCTTCACGAGAAAGCGTCACAACAACATCTTCGCGTTCAATAAGATCTTCTATGTCTATATCATGACTAGCAGCGGTGATTTCAGTTCGGCGTTCATCGCCAAACTCATCTCTAACAGCTTCAAGCTCTTCACGAATAATTTCCATTAAACGTTCTGAACTGTCTAAGATATGTAAAAGTTCAGCAATAATATCGAGAAGCGCTTTGTATTCGTCAAGAATCTTGTCATGCTCTAGGCCCGTTAATTTGTTCAAGCGCAAATCAAGAATTGCCTGAGCTTGCTCTTCAGTTAGGAAGTATAGTCCGTCCCTGATACCAAATTCTGGCGCTAACCAATCTGGGCGAGCAGCGTCATTGCCTGACCTAGACAGCATTTCAGCAACATCACCTAAATCCCAACCTTGTGCTATTAATGATTTTTTCGCATCCGAAGGGCTTTGAGAAGCTTTGATCATCTCAATAATTGGATCAATATTAACTAATGCAATTGCTAAACCTTCAAGAATGTGTGCCCTATCTCGAGCTTTCTTAAGTTCAAACACTGTGCGGCGCGTAACGACTTCACGACGGTGTAATACGAACTTTTGAAGTATGTCTTTTAGGTTAAAAATACGTGGTTGGGTTTTATCCAGGGCCACCATATTTATACCAAATACAGTTTGCAGTTGAGTGTGTGCGTATAAATGATTCAGTAGAACTTCACCTGACTCATTACGTTTAACCTCAATAACAATACGCATACCGTCTTTATCAGACTCATCACGAAGTGCCGAGACACCTTCAATGCGTTTTTCTTTTACCAAATCAGCAATTTTTTCAATCAAACGAGCTTTGTTTACTTGGTAAGGAAGTTCATGAACGATAATCGTTTCTTTACCGTTCTCTTCTTGTTCTATTTCAGCTCGCGCTCTCAGGTAAATTTTTCCTCTACCTGTTTTATAAGCGTCTATGATCCCTTGACGGCCACTTATTATTGCAGCAGTTGGAAAATCAGGACCAGGGATAATTTCTAACAGTTCTTCTACTGTCAGTTCTGGATTATTTATAATCTCAATGCAAGCATTAACTACTTCAGTCAAATTGTGTGGAGGAATGTTGGTCGCCATACCAACAGCTATACCTGATGAACCATTAACTAATAAATTAGGTACTTTAGTTGGCAGTACTTCAGGAATATGTTCTTGACCATCGTAGTTAGGTACAAAATTAACTGTTTCTTTTTCAAGGTCCGCTAATAGCTCATGCGCTATTTTTGACATTCGAATTTCGGTATAGCGCATTGCTGCTGCTGAGTCACCATCGACTGAACCGAAGTTGCCTTGACCATCAACTAACATATAGCGAAGGGAGAAAGGTTGGGCCATACGAACTATTGTA
>CAJQOP010000025.1 GCA_905479945.1 uncultured Glaciecola sp.
CTCAATCAAAACAGGCAGAGACTGTTAATATAGTTTTACTAGACACTTTGTATTTCTATAGCTCTTTTAACGATGCTCACAAAGACGCGGTGTATAAAGCTTGGGGCATAAAAATAGCCGATGGTATGAATTTACTTGAGATTATTCCCGAATCTGAAGAGCGCGACTTAGTACATAAAAATTTGGACCGAGCCCTAGCAGGAGAAGTAATTTCACAGGTTAAGGAATACGGTGAATTTGAAAAGAAAGTATGGGAGAGTGTATATAGCCCTATGCGCTCCACTTCTGGAGAAGTTGTTGGGATAAGTGTTTACTCAACGGACATATCAGAACGAATAAACCGAGAAAAAATATCCAAAGAAAGAGAACAACATCATATTTTTGATAATATGCTCGAGGGTTTTGCTTTATGCGAAATTATTTGTGATGAGAATAATACTCCATACGATTATAGAATACTTCAAGTTAATAAAGCCTATGAAGCGCAAACTGGTATTAACGCCGGTGATATCGTTGGAAAAACAGTGCTTGATTTTTATCCTGATATTGAGAAATCTTGGATAGAAATATATGGTGATATTGCACTAACACAAAGACCAAAGGTGTTTACTGATTTCAACCACAATACAAATAAATATTATGAAACATCAGCTTTCTCCCCCGAAATCGGCAAGTTTGCTTTGATTTTTAGAGACGTAACAGAAAGTAAGAAAGCAGAAGAACTGATCAGAAAACTCTCTCAAGCTATAGAACAAGCCGGTTACGCAATCATGATTACAGATAAAGAAGGTGTGATCGAATACGTTAACCAAGCTTTCACTAAATTGAGTGGCTATTCGTCTGAGGAGGCTATCGGGCAATCATCTGACCTCCTAAAGAGCGACGATCAGAGTGCTTCTTTTTATGAAGATATGAGGATAACTTCAGCCAACAATAAAATTTGGCAAGGCAAGATCACTAATAAAGAGAAGGATGGTACCTTTTATCCAGTTATGTTGAGTCTGGCACCCATTGTAAATAATGATGGTGTAACCACTCATTTTGTTGGTTCTTATGCTGATCTTAGTGAATTGGAAGGAATGGAAGAGCAATTTCGTCAATATCAAAAGATGGAAGCGATTGGAACATTAGTCGGCGGTATTGCACATGATTTCAATAATATGTTGGCAGGAATAACAGGCAATCTTTTTTTGGCGAAGGAAGCATTGGAAAACACGGAATATGTGGAAAACAAACTTGGTAATATTGAGAGTTTAGCATTTCGCGCTGCTGATTTGATCAAACAATTACTTACCTTTGCTCGAAAAGACCAGGTAAAAATGGAATATTTACCGCTGGTACCTTTTATTAAAAATACCTACAAATTTATTCACACATCGATACCAGAAAATATTAGTATGCATCTTAATATTAGCGATAATAACTTAGTTGTTAGGTGTGATATTACGCAGCTTCAGCAGGTGTTGATCAACTTAGTCAACAATGCACGTGATGCAGTTGAGAACGCGAAAGAACCTTCGATATTCATAGACGTCGAATCGTTTGATTGCGACGATGTCTTTATCGAGAAGCACCCCCTTTTCAAACGGGGAGAATATGCACACATCAGCGTTACAGATAATGGTTGTGGTATACCAAAGCATCAACTTGAACACATATTTGAACCTTTCTTTACAACCAAAGAACTAGGCAAAGGGACGGGACTAGGGCTTGCGATGGTCTTCGGCGCAATCAGAACTCTCCATGCCCATATTTATGCAGAAAGTAGCGTAAATCATGGTTCTACATTTCACGTATATTTACCTTTATTTGGAGATAAAATAATTAGTAGTGATGCGCCAAATACTGAGGAACTCACGAAGGGACGCAGCCAATTAATTTTATTGGTTGACGATGAAGATAGTATCCTTGAGATATCCATTGCGGTATTGAAAAGCTTGGGTTATCGGACATTGACAGCTTCAGACGGCTTAGAAGCGGTGAAAGTATTCATGGAAAACAAGGATGATATCTCACTAATAATTATGGATGTTGTGATGCCGAAGCTTGGAGGAGTAGAGGCAGCAGCCCGCATTAGAGAAATAGATCCGAACGTTAAAATTATTTTTAACACAGGATATGACAGGGGCCAATTGTTCTCAAATAAGGATTTACATAAACACACCGTTCTTGCAAAACCATATACTATTGAGGAACTTAGTAATTCAATAAGGGACCTGTTAGCGACATAGTGCTACATAGCGCGACAATATTCGTGGTTAGTTCAGTTGGCTGTTGTTAATAAGAATACTGGAAGAGTTACCGATTTTGAAAGCCACGACCTTTCTAAACCCTCATTTAGTTTTACGCTGTATTTACTCGGGACGCAATGAGGCTAGCTTCTTCTCTTTTTTCTCTTTGCGGTAGTGCTTGAATGTGTCAAAGGTAAACAATGCAAGAGCCGTCCACACAAAACAAAAAGTCACAAGTTGTCCTTTGCTCAGTGCTTCGTCATATACTGTTACGGCGAGAATGAACATTAAAGATGGACCAATATACTGAAAGAAACCTAGAGTCGAGTAGCGAATTCTTCGAGCTGCTGCTGTGAAGCACAACAAGGGCGCAGTTGAAACAACTCCAGCCATCAATAGCAACATATTGAGAGATGCAGGATTGCTAGCCATATCGGAAGTTTGGGTAGCAAAAAACACCCAATAAATGATTGCTGCGGGCAAAATGAATGAGGTTTCGACAAACAAACCGGGCAGCGAATCAACCGGTACTGTTTTGCGCAATAAGCCATAAATACTGAAACTCACCGCTAGCGTTAGTGCAATCCAAGGCAAATAACCAAAATTAAAGATCATGATTGCCACACCCAAAATGGCTATACCAACCGCCACTTTCTGCGTCATACGTAGCGTTTCGCCTAAAAATAAGCGTCCTAAAAATACATTTAGTAATGGGTTAATGTAATAGCCTAAGCTCGCCTCAAGCATGAAATCGTTATTCACTGCCCAAATAAATAAAAACCAATTGCATGCTAGCAAGGCGCTAGCCGCCATTAATGTAAGCAATACTCGCCTGTCAGCTAGAGCAGCTTTAACCTTTTTTACATGTCGCAAACTTACGATTAATACAACAAGCACCAACATCGACCAAACCACGCGATGCATTAAGATTTCGACAGGAGGAACGGCGGCTAGCGCCTTGAAATAAATGGGTGCAATGCCCCACATAGTGTAGGCACATAAGGCAAAAATAACGCCTGATTTGACAGAACTTGTTTGCTTCAATGCAGACTCTTTTAAGTAACGAAGCTTATGCTTCCCATGGATTGATAATATGTATTTTAATGTGCTTATAATCTGCCGGAGATCGCGTCACCAAAGTCATGTTGTTTGCCAGACAAGTCGCGGCAATCATAGCGTCTCTCTCGTACTTCGGGTTAGCCACATGTAACGCGGCGCAATACTCTGCCATTTCAGCATCAAATGCAACAATTCTACCTTTAAATCCCTGCAAAACTTGTTTCTGAAACCAAGTGTTTAGTAGCTCACCTTGAGCTGCGTTAGTTTTGCGCTTTTGTAATATTGCCAACTTCAACTCCAACACACTTATAGATGAGATATATAAATTGTAGACCTGTTGCTGATTAGCCCAGTCCACTAATTTTACGTCAAATTCGGTCGGGCTTCTCAAGGCAGACAAGACACTCGTGTCTAATAAAAACATAACCGTTCCCCTATATCGATTGAGTTACAGTGCTAAATTTTGGCACCACCAGCTCAATTCCGACAGTATTGGGTGCAGCCAACACATCTGAAATCGTGCTATTTTTACCGGTTATTTCAAGATACTCATCAATGCTCATCATCATAAAAGACACCACTCCTCGCTCTGTAATTTTAACCGGGCCTTTTTTTGCTGCTCGCTTTACTGACGTGGGGTCTTGGTTGAATTGACGGCTGGTGAAAGTATCTGCGCTCATTTTTATTGCTCATTTTATATACATGTAACTACATTACTACAATAAACTATCGAGTGCAAAAACAAGCGTAATGCCACTTGAGAAAAATAGTATGTCAGTACAGCATGAATTCAGAAGTAAAAACGCGTAAAATGCTGCGTAATGAATTTAATTGAGATTTCTTTTGAGCCTAATAGCAGAAAAAACCGACGCTACCATCGCAAATGATGCCGTTACAGAAAGTGAACTATTAAGTAACGATGCGCAGGGAACTGCTAACGATACATACCAACTTTGTGCGAAAATTTTAAAAGACACATTTGGTTATTCAGAGTTTAGAGCTGGGCAAATGGAAGTTATTGCACAGGTGATGAAGGGGCAAGACGCTCTGATCCTATTACCTACCGGTGGTGGAAAATCACTTTGCTATCAGGTTCCTGCTCTGGCACTTGAAGGTATTACTATTGTGGTATCGCCGCTTATTTCTTTGATGCAAGACCAAGTTCAACAACTCACCGCACAGGGCGTTAAAGCAGCCTATTTAAACTCTTCTCAAGACGCTGAAGAAGCTCAACAAATTAGCGCACAACTTTACCGAGGTGAACTCGACCTGCTTTACGTTGCACCAGAACGCTTGCTGCAATCGTACTTTCTCAACTCGCTGCAACAAGTAAAGATAAGCTTAATTGCGGTAGACGAGGCACATTGTGTATCTCACTGGGGCCACGATTTCAGGCAGGACTATCGACAGCTTGGTCGCCTAAAATCGCATTTCCACAATGTTCCCTTTATTGCATTAACCGCAACAGCCGACCACGCTACACAGGTCGATATCCAACATCAATTGCAGTTAGACAACCCTTTCGTATTTAAGGGCGGCTTTGACCGGCCAAACATTCGTTATAACTTGCTCGCCAAATATAAAGGCTTTGATCAGGTTGTCACGTTTGTAAAACAGCAAGATGGCGCGGCAGGTATTGTTTATTGCAATAGTAGAGCAAAAGTTGACGATCTAACGCAGCGTTTGCAAAGCGCAGGCATAAAATCTGACGCCTACCATGCAGGCCGCGATACTGCCACTCGCGAATTTGTACAAACCCAATTTTTAAAAGACGACTTGCAAGTAGTGGTCGCTACCGTTGCGTTTGGCATGGGTATTAATAAATCAAACGTACGCTTTGTGGTCCATCATGATGTACCCCGAAGTGTTGAATCTTATTATCAAGAGACTGGCCGAGCTGGACGAGACGGCATGCCCGCAGAAGCACTTTTGCTATTTGACGAACGCGATGCAGCTAGAATTAAGCAGTGGATTTCAACTGGCACCGCCGCCGACAGATACGATATTGAAATGCACAAATTCGAAGCAATGGAATCATTTGCCGAAGCCCAGACCTGTCGGCGTCAAGTGCTATTGAACTACTTCTCTGACTACCGGCAAGAGCAATGTGGTAACTGTGACATTTGCCTTGATCCACCAAAAATGTTTGATGGTACAACTCAAGCCCAACAGGTTCTTTCCTGCGTTTTCCGGCTAAAAATAGACACCTCTGTGCAATACGTTATCGATGTTCTGAGAGGAAAAAGTATTCGTAAAATCCTCGACAATCAGCACAATGAATTAAGCACCTATGGTATTGGCAAAGAGCAATCGGATACCTATTGGCACAACATTATTCAGCAACTTATTCATCAAGGCCTATTACGCATAGACATGACGATGTCTGGTATCTTAAGAATAAATGAATCGGCTCGCACCATTCTAAAAGCTGAACGCTTAGTGCAACTTGCCGTGCCAAAATTGAGCGTAGACACAACTAAACGTAATAAGACTGAGCCAGTCAATATCGATCGACAGTTGTTCGCAAAGTTAAAGCATTTGAGAAAACAAATTGCGGAAGAAGAAAATGTACCCGCTTTTGTTATATTTAGTGATGCAACTCTTGCTGATATGACTGAAAAATTACCAGCAAGTAAGAGCGATTTTATTGGGGTTAACGGCGTTGGTCAAACCAAGCTAGAGCGATATGGTCAAGCCTTCATATCATTGATCGAAGATTATGTCGCGACACGCTAGGCGCGTTTATGAACTGTGCACATGTTAGCGGCGTGCTTGTAAAAAATGCATTTTAAAGAGCTAGCGTTAATATTAACGACGGCATGTTCTATGGCCTGTTCAACTGTGTATAAGAAGCGTCCATATGTATGCTAACTGGACACTTCTGCACAGAGATTAACTTGAAGCTTCGGCGTCTTGCATCATAGTCATAGCAGTTCTGTGGCTGTCTAAATTTCTTAACCGTTGAACATAAGCGGTCATATTCTTAAATGGTTTAAGTTTGCCTGCGTCAAATAGAGCTTCAAGTCCAAAACTCATTTGCACATCAGCTAGGGTTGGAGTATCGCCTACAAACCAGTCAGAGTTGGCCAACTTAGATTCAACAAACAATAAGTTTCCGTGAATATTTTTGCCATAGTAAGCATCCATTATTCCGTCAATAATCTTGTCTGCAATAAAACGAATAAAAAATGGGCTGACTTTTTCTCTGGCCTTTTCCAAAATCATATTAGCCACAAGCGAAGGCATGAAACTCCCCTCTGAATAATGCGACCAAAATTGTACATCGTTAAAACTGTCGGCATTTGCATCAGGCAACATGCCCGATTCAGGGAATTGTCGGGCAATGTAATCACATATTGCTCCTGACTCGGCCAATACCTTGCCATTGTGAGTCATTACTGGGGCACGCCCTAATGCGTGAATCTTCTTCAGTTCAGGGGGTGCTAAGTTTGTCTTAGCATCGCGCTTGTAGACTATAACTTCATATTCTGCGCCAACGGCTTCTAACATCCATACGATGCGCTGTGAACGTGATTTATTCAAGTGATGTAATTGAAACATTATCTTTCCTTCAGCGACTATTCGCTGTTCCATAAACGATGGTAGATGAGCGATGCTAATTGATGTAAAAAAAATGATACATCGAACTGGCGCATTTAAGTCATCCTCTCTTAGCTATAGTAGATACTCAATGCCAAGCCTTTTAGATTAATATTACTTTTATTCTGGCTTCGGGTCGAGTTGTGCGTAGTAGGCTGACAAATCCGCAATATCTTGATCACTAAGCTTTTGTGCATGCGAGGTCATAGCGATATTTACTCGTTCACCAGAGCGAAATGCTTTTAGCTGTATCACTAAATATTGTTCTTTTTGGCCCGCTAAATTTGGGTATACGGGCACGTTTGAAATACCATTAACGCCATGACACATGCCGCATACACCAGATAAGCCCTCACCTCTTTTAACATCGCCTTGTAAAATCATTTGGCCACAAGCCGATAAACTTAACATCGAAAAAACTGCGAAGGTCATTATGCGAAGACTAAACCCCATTTTCTTCGTGTGTTTTGTTCTAATGGCAGCATTTATTTTTTTCATTATTAGCTCCTTTGTAAAAAACTAGCGTATATTTATAGCTATACTAATTCAAAAGAAACTGCATGCAACTCTTTCATCACTATGCCACTGAACTCGCTGACCTTTGCAGTAAAGTCAGTCCTTTTCCTGTCTCACAAGCAAAAGTAATTATGGTCAACAAACAGTTGGCTGCAGAACTAGGAATCGAAGCAGAAGAGTTACAAAGCGATGCCTTGTTGTCATCACTATTTGGTAATGAAGGTGCTTTGCAAGCTAATAGTGTTGCTCAAAAGTACGGTGGCCATCAATTTGGGCAGTGGAATCCTCATCTAGGCGACGGCCGTGGTCTGTTATTAGGTGAAGTAAAATCAACTCAGGGACAGTTTTGGGACTTACATTTAAAGGGCGCTGGCCCTACGCCTTATAGTCGGCATGCCGATGGACGCGCAGTTCTTCGCTCGACAATTAGAGAATACCTAGCGGGTGAAGCTTTACATGCTTTAAATATTCCAAGCAGTCGCTCATTATGCTTACTTTCCAGCAAGGAACCTATTCAACGTGAGCAAAGAGAGCAAGCTGCGATGATGGTGAGAACATGCCAAAGCCATCTGCGGTTCGGACATTTTGAATATTATCATCACAGCAATCAAGCGCAGCACCTTGATACCTTATTTAATTTCGCCTTCAAGCATCACTTTCCAGCATCTTTAGGTGCTGAGTCTCCTCACAAAGCCATGTTATATGAAATTGTTACCACTACAGCATTGATGATTGCAAAATGGCAAGCATACGGGTTTAACCATGGGGTAATGAATACCGACAATATGTCAATTCACGGTATTACATTTGATTTTGGACCTTATGCTTTTCTTGATGATTTCATTCCCGATTATATATGCAACCGCTCTGATCATTCGGGCCGGTATGCCTTTGATCAGCAGCCAAGCATTGGCTTATGGAATTTAAATGCCTTAGCCCATGCGTTTACGCCTTACTTGCATATCGATGAAATTAAGTCTGCCCTAGGAACATACGAAGATACCCTAGTTAGTGAATATCAAACACTAATGAAAACACGCCTGGGCTTGTATGAGCATGATATTGCCGACCTAGAATTAGCGAAAGAAGTAGACACTTTAATAGCCGAATGGATGAATATTTTGAAGGATGAAAAAGCGGATTATCACTTTTCATTTCGAATAATAAGTGAACACCTACTCTCTATTGAAGACCTTAAATTAAATAACATAGCAGATAATTTTGTACAAGCTGAAAGAGTAAGGCAGTGGTGTGTTAATTATCATGAAATTCAACAAAGCTTGATGCCACTGTCTAAACAGAGTTGGTCAGGCATTCAAGAGTTAATGTTGAGCGTTAATCCAAAGTACGTGTTGCGCAACCATCTTGCTCAAGAAGCTATCGAAGCCGCCGAAAATGGTGATTTCTCGGTGTTTGAAGCCTTACTTAAAGCGCTTTCATCACCGTTTTCCGAGCATCCAGATTGTAGTAGCTTTGCAAAACCACCGGCAGATAATGACAAAGGAATTTCCTTATCTTGCAGCAGTTAAGCTACTCGCCTTCGATAAAACGTGGATAATAAACAGGGTGATAATGCCTTTTGGTAATAAATTCAATAATTTGAATATTCAAGTCATGAATTATTTTCCTTCACACTAGCATCGTTTTATGTCTACACTAAGCCTTGTTGAAAGACTAAGCTGTGATTTATACTTTAATCTACACAGCTGAAAACCGCGACTCAAGGTGGGAAAAGACATAGTGGAATTGAAACCAAGTATCGTTCGGTACTTATTTTTTATTAGCGTATTGATTATAGCTGGGGCATGGCCGCAGTATACTTTGGCGCAGGAATCACTTACCTCAACAATAGCGGAAAACCATCCAAGCATTGTTGAGGCTAAAGATTTCTCACGCTCTGTTAATTTGAGAAACATCGCGGATTTACATTACACAAGCAAAGGACTCTTGCTCTCAGATGTACTTCAGCTCACGCAGTGGGAACAAGCATTTTCACTAGCGCTTATACCCGAAAATAGAGTCTTGTGGCTTAGATTCCAAATTCAAAACACTGGGAATAATAATGAACCGTTGATGTTGATTGCAGGAAATACATTCATCGATCGAGTTGACGGATTCTTGGTGGATGAACAAGGCCGAATTATACAATCAATTCAACACAATAACGCGAACTCTAGTTCAACTAGTAGCAGTTTGCATGGCTTTAAAATGGCCATCGTTTCACGTCCGAATCAATTACTAAGCGTTTACTTGCGTATTCATGATGATGGCCCGGCTATGCTGCCTATTGAGTTATGGAATGAACAGCGTTTTGAACAGCAAGACAACGTTCGCCTTATTTTATTAGGGGCTTTAAGTGGTGGCTTATCTTTACTAGCGACATACTTTCTCCTTACCTACATGCTGAAGCATGCGCCAGCACGCTTTTGGTTTGCTATTTTTGCAGTCGCTTCAATGACAACCTTGCTTAGCGCTGAAGGTATATTACCAAGCCTATTTAACTTACCTGCTTTTGCTGCTGAAATAACCGCGTTTAGTTTAACCATTAGCTTATTTGCGGCGATTAAGATTGGGCGAGATATTTTTTCGCCGATTTCTGTTTGGTGGTCGCGTGCCCATTACACTCTGCTAGTTGTGCCTATTGTTACGCTGTTTTTATACAATGATTTTTGGCAACTTATCGCAATACTAGCCGTTATTATCGTCTTTTTGTTAAGCAAATTATTTGCGACCCTCCTCTACCGCTCGAAAATAGATTTGCGCAGCACCATTATTTATTTCTGTGGCTGGATTGCTTTAGGCTTAGTTGCCGTGTTGGAAGCATCATCCTTTGTTCAAGGTACAAGTCATTTAGGAGGTTCAGCCGCCTTACCTTTTGCCTTTAATTGTTTTGGGATCATGCTGATTGGCGTAGCCATAATCAGTCGCGAACATTCAATATTATATAGGCAAGAGCATGAACAGGCTCAAGTTATTGCTAATTTGCAACACTTCGCGGATGTATTCGACAATAATGCTGAAGGACTATATGCAGCAAAATCTGACGGCACCCTATTGCGCGTGAATCCTGCCTTAACGTCACTTTTTGGATTTGATTCCGAGCAAGCCCTTCTAGCAGCCTATAGTAAAATACACAATTTCTTTTCAGACCCTATTGAAGCCGACCTGCTATTAGGTGAACTTGCTGCTCAACAAACTGTGCTAGGAAAAGAGTTTAGAGGAAAGTGCACTAATGGGCGCGAGTTTTGGTTTTCAATCTCAAGCCAAGTGGTCAAAGCGCCAGGGCAGGCAGAGCATTTTGGTAGCTTGTTTGATATTACCGAGCGCCGAGTCAATCAAATTAATCTGCAATATCTAAATACCCATGATCAATTAACAGGACTGCATAATCGTCGTCACTTCTTACACTTGCTAGATGAAAAAATAAGCCAAAGCAATGCTGATGATACCAATTTTGCTCTGCTATATATTGACGTTGATCAGTTCAAAATAATTAATGATACATGCGGCCATACTGCTGGTGACGTTTTTATTAAGGAACTAGCGCAGATGCTGTATGACGTGTTCGAACCAAAATCTGTTTTTGCACGCCTGAGTGCTGACGAGTTCGGACTTATTGTTGAATATCAAGATGAGCAAAAAATATCAGAAATAACACAGAAGATACTAAATAAAGTACGTGGTTTTGAATTTAAATGGGATCGCCACCGTTTCACTCAAAGCGTTAGTATCGGCATAGCTAAGCATGAACTCAATACAATTTCTGCCGAAGAGTTGTTGAGCTTCGCTGATACCGCATGCATTGTAGCCAAAGAAAGCGGACGCGATAAAGTTCATGAGTATTCCAAAGACCTTGGCTCTAAAAACAACTATGAACGAGAACTTTTTTGGGTCAATGAGGTAAGTCGCGCACTGAAAGAGGACGCTTTTGAACTCTATTATCAGCACTATCGCCCACTAAATAAGTCGGACGAATCAGATTACTATGAAATTCTAATTCGCTTAAGAACACAAGAGGGCCATGTGACTGCCCCTGAATTCTTTATGCCTGCGGCAGAACGTTATAATTTAAGTAATAAGATAGACAAGTGGGTAATTGAAAGCTATTTCAAATGGCTCAACACGCACCCCGAGCATATGGACATATTGAATAAGTGTAATATCAATATTACCGGGCCGTCATTATCTGATGAAGATTTTCAATTTTTCTTATTGAATGCATTTGAAAAGTATCAAATTCCGCACGACAAAATTTGCTTCGAAATAACTGAAACCATGGCAATTATTAAAATGAATGACGCTATTTCATTCATCAAACAGTTCAAGCAGCTCGGCTGTACTTTTGCTCTTGACGACTTTGGCAGCGGCTTCTCAAGCTATGGATATTTGAAAAACCTACCTGTCGACTACGTTAAAATCGACGGTAACTTCATTCGCGATATTCTGTCCGACCCTATCGATCTTGCTATGGTGACCTCGATCCGAGACGTAGCAGATGCAATGAACATCAAAACTGTCGCTGAATTTGTGGAGTCCGACGACATCATGGTACAGCTTGGAAAAATGGGATTAGATTACGCACAAGGATTTTGTATTGCAAAACCTGCTCCCTTAGTTGACTTTGTATCGTATAATGCACGTGACAGCCAGTAAAGCGCGCGTTAAAAAGAGTCGCGCTGTTGTAAAAACACATTTCATACCCACATATCGCTTACCCTGAGGTCAACTAGCTAGTTATATGAGTAATCCATACACATCTTTTGAATTTGTTAGCCGTGCAAAACTTCCCACTAAATTTGGGCAATTTGTTATTCATGGTTTTATAGACACTTCAAATAACCAAGAGCATATTGCCCTCTCGTATGGTGAATGGTCTGTGGAAGACGTTGTGCCTATTCGAATTCACTCTGAATGTTTGACTGGCGATGCTCTTTTCAGTACTAAATGTGATTGCGGTTTTCAGTTGGAGCGGGCATTACAGAATATTGCTGCCAATGGCGCAGGAGTCTTACTGTACTTGCGCCAAGAAGGTCGAGGAATTGGCTTACTCAATAAAATTAAGGCTTATAGTTTGCAAGATGAAGGCTATGACACCGTTGAAGCTAACGAACATTTGGGTTTTGATGCTGACTTGCGTGACTACAGTATTTGCAAAACGATGCTAGACACTCTTAAGGTAAAGCGCGTAGAGCTGATGACCAACAATCCTAAAAAGCTAAACGCATTAAGAGATATGGGTATTGACGTCGTTAAGCGCACACCAATAGACCATGGCATTACTGAAGCCAACAAAGGCTATCTCAAAACCAAAACTGAGAAATTAGGCCACACATTTAACACCGACCATTTAAAATAAAATCCACCTGAATAATTGTGTTCAGTTTCGGTTAAGTTTACTTATAGTATAAATAGAGGTATCCAAGTAAGGGGTATCGTTATGAATACGAATCAAAAAGTTAAAACAAGCAAACCTAGATTATCAGCAAGAGCAGCCAAAACGATTGGCTACACGGCTTTATTAACATTGTCGTTAACTGTGGGAATGCATTATTCGCAAGCCACTCCATTACAGGCTGAAAACGTTTATGGCTACAAACAGAATCAAACTCAAAATGAGTCTGATCAGTTAGATGCAGCGCTTGCGCCCATAGCCCTATATCCGGACTCTCTGTTAACGCATATATTAATTGCGTCTACCTATCCATTGGAAGTTATCGAAGCAGCCCGCTTTATTCAGCAGCATTCAAAGTTCGATCTCGAAGATTATGAAGAAAATGGCTTGAGTAAAGAAACTATTGAAGCGATTCAAGAAGACGCGCTCGAATATGGCTGGGATGCTTCAGTTGTCGCATTAACTGCGTTTCCAGATATTTTGAACAACATGAGCGATGACTTAAGTTGGTTAAGCGATTTGGGCGACGCCTTTGAAGAAGACCAAGAGTTGGTGCTTAGCCGCGTGCAAAAGCTCAGAGAACTAGCTTACGACCAAGGTAACTTACAAAATGACGAGCAGGTCGAAGTCGTTGTTGAACAAGAACAAGACACGCGGGTAATTGTTATCCAGCCACGTCGTCATGAAGTTGTTTATGTTCCGTATTACGACACAGCTTCTATTTATGGTCCAAGCTGGCACATTAATTCTTCATATCGCTGGTCGAGACCTTATTACGCTCGCAATTATCGCTACGGTCATGTGTACTTCTCGCCCGCTGCGTACATTGGTAGCCGATTGTTATTCGGTGGTATTCACTGGAGTAATCGTCATATTTCAATCAATCGAGATTGGTCGTATAGAAACGCACGCCACTATAGTTATAGGAATACTCACTATAAGCGTGTTCATCACAAAGAATATCAGCGTTGGAGACCAGCTAAGCGTCATACACGGCATGCTGAGCGCCAAAAATATGTAGGTAATCAAGTTGGCAGAAATACAAGTCACAAAGCGTTTAAGCGCAACAAGTGGGTAACTAACAAGCACAGCGAGTTTGCTAACGTTCGAAGCTCTTATAAAAGCTCTTATAAAAGCTCTTATAAAAACGCTAACAGAAGCGTTTCAAAATCGGAAAATCGCAACGCTAAACAGCAAAAACTGTATAGAAAAAATGACAAAACGCTTTCACGCCAGGCAAAGCCTGCCGAAAGAACGGTAATTAGACGAAATGATAAGCAACTGAAGCAGGCCAACGTTAATAAGTCTTCGCAAAAAGCGATCACTAAAACAAAAATAACAAGAGAAAAGCGCACTGCGCAGCAGCGCCAGGCATCGAAGCCACAACGCCAGGCATCGAAGCCGCAACGTCAAGCATCGAAGCCACAACGCCAGGTATCGAAGCCGCAACGCCAGGTATCGAAGCCACAACGTCAGGTATCGAAGCCACAACGTCAGACATCGAAGCCACAACGTCAGGCATCGAAGCCTCAGCGTCAAGCATCGAAGCCTCAGCGTAAAAGTACGCAAAATTCGAAAATGGCAAAGCGATAGTTAAACTGAATGTGGAATGGATTAAACAAGCAGTTTTGCGGTAACTCAAGAATTCGCTAACAAAGCAATGGGATAAGTTTGCCGCAGGCGTCTATGTATAAGCCAGATTAAGGGTACTAATCTGGCTTATACATAGACGTTTTTTATTTACGCGTATCAAAGATCAAAAATGACTAAGGCATACGAATAATCAAACCTGATTCCGGTGCAATTTTACCCTCGCAAACATCTTCAAAAATATCCGACATACCTTGTAAGCCGTCTATATCTGTCATTTTTAACCACTCTCGACTCTTTTCAAAAGAGTATTTAAGATATTCTCCGCTCTTTTCTTCAAAGCCTTGCATACCCCATTCTTTAATTCTCTTTTGAAGTTGTGATGGTGCAAAAAAGAATTCACTGCGATCTTTAATAAAGTCAGGACCGCTATTTGTTTCCTTCCAATGAGTTACACCAACATTTGAGCAAAAACGCATGTTGTCACCTAAGTGCCTATGCAAATCATTGAGCACGCTGCCGTTACCCGACATGTCGACAATCAAAGTAGGCTTGCTAGCATCGATTTCGCTTATTTGGTCATAAGAAAGCGTGCGATCATAAGCACCTAAGCCCTTGACCATTTCTTTATTTCGAGTGGACGTTAACGCAACCTGGCTTGGGGCACTGCTATCGTTAGAGATACCATAAGCTAAACCAGTGCTGGTTTTGCTCGACGCACTCAACATGACAACTTGCGTTGCACCAAACCAATCATTGCTTTTGAAGAAGTCATATAGCGCAAATGAGGTTAAATGCAGTGGGTAAAGGAGCATGCGATCATCTTCGAACGCTTTTTCAGATGTTGCTGCTGACTCTACCTTGCGGTAAATATTATAGCCTACAGGCAATGCAGCGCGATGCGACGAACCATCAATCCAAGCTGTAGGGCTAACTTTTGTCGGCTTCATAAGTAAATGAGATGCGGGTGGGAAATACCCAAACAGGCGTTCTCCAACAGGCACTTCGGCATTGTTAGATTCAATAACATCTGCAAATCCCCAAACTGGTAATATACCCCAACCTGCTATGTCATCGCTTGTTTGCCCGGCGCTAGCGTGTGGCGGAAAAAACTGCCAATAGCCTATTTGCTCGCCCACAACAGCATAGGTAATGTTATTTGCGGTGAGTGCAAATTTATCAACTTTAACCAAAACTTCATCATCAGCAAGCGTGCTGTTAGTCAAATCAACATCTATAATTCTGCAATTGGAATAGTTGCTTTTACTTATCTGAAATTCATTCATGCAGTTTGTCCTTTTTGGATTGAAGCTAAATAGCCTTGCAGTTTCGCCATTGCAGGTTGTGCATTGTCCTTCATGCGCTTAAGTATCATCAACTTTTCTATATCATCTTCTTTAACCGAGCGAACCAGTTGGCTGAAACCGTCTAATCTATTGTTCAGCATCCATGTTCTTAAGCTCTCGTCTCTGCCCCAAATATATTGATTCATCATATTAGTTGCGGTTAGTTGTAACCAATCAAGATCGGCATTGGGCAGCGGTACAACGTTACAAAGTTTATTTCTTATCTCGTCGTTAGGATAAGAGGCCTCAACATGTGCAATAAAAGCAGCGCTGAATACCGGCTGATATGAACGTACAGTTTGCGGCGTTATCAAGCCCTCTTCGAATATAGGTTTTATTGCTAAATTGGATATCGCACTGGCAGAACAATCAACATGGATGTGCTGAGCAGTTGTGGCTATTTCACCTTCTTGAAGTTGGATTTTGTCTTTACCAATACTTTTCACTCTGCCCATTCGAACGACATTTTTGACGCGCCTCATTTCAGCAAGCTCCATCTTACTTATGGTTGCAGCATGAAACATTTTTGGCCAAACATTTTCGTCTAGCCTTAAGAATACACCAGCTTCTTCTAACCTAGAAAACATATCATTGATAGAAGTAGAGTTTGCTATTGCTTCCATTTGGCTCGCTTGGGCACCGATTGAACTGGTAAAAAATTCTTCTGTTGGCTGCGTGTTTTGACGGTCGGTTAACCACGCATCTCGGGGCATTATCCAAGTTATATCGTCAGGATTCACGCCATTTTCAAGCAGGAATATAACCGCATCGATACCGGTTTTTCCTCCACCCACAATCACGTAACCGGGTGGTGGCGTTACTATTTTAGGTAAATCATTTAGCGCAATGAAACGTACGCCATCTTCAACAGTAAAGTTAGGCGTATGAGTGGAAGGCACCGTGGTTTTCAAGTAAGTACAATCGACCGTTTTCTTGTTTACGTCCACATGATATTGCTGGCCCGTTAACATTGATTCGAAGTTACCATTGCCTTTATAGTCACACATTGGAAAATACTTAACGCGTCCCGTGGGCAGAAACTGTTCGCGCATTACGTTTTCAAAATAAGCACTAATTTCGGCACCTGTGGCTAGCTCATTCAATCCCTTATTTAGGCCAACTTCATCTTTACAACCTTTGCTTAACTCTCGAGAATTCACACCATAAAACGTTGAAGGCTGATGCAAGGTCACAAATGGATAAGCGACATTCCAATGCCCCCCAGGTTTATGATGGCGATCAATAATAATAATATTGGCGTCAGTTTCCGTCAGTATTGTGTCGGCAAAAGCCATACCCACTGCGCCACTTCCAACAATAAGATAATCAGTTTTATGTGTTTTTATAGTCATTATTTTGCTCATTGGTGATATACAATTTCAGACCTTGAGTGCCTGAATATTAAGTGCTTGGTAGTTAAACATAACGCTGTTATAGTTGTCAACGTAATGTATCTTTTGTGACGGCCAATGTAACTCACCCTTGTCCGAGCCAATAAGTCACAAGCTACTATCAAGAAGCATTAGGAAACAAGATTGAATCAAACAAGCCCGAAAAAGCAGTCACTCTCTAAACAAATAGTAGACAAAGCTGAGGTCCCTATTAAAGCGGTAAAGTCGAGTAGCATACATGCCAAAAAACGTATTCTTATTGCCGCTTCGGATTTATTTGCAGGCGGCGGTATAGGTGCTTTAAGCGTGAGGTCGATTGCTGACAAAGCGGGTGTATCAACAATAGGAATTTATAGCCACTTTAAAGGCAAGCAGGG
This sequence comes from uncultured Glaciecola sp., assembly GCA_905479945.1. Classification (GTDB taxonomy): domain Bacteria; phylum Pseudomonadota; class Gammaproteobacteria; order Enterobacterales; family Alteromonadaceae; genus Glaciecola. The sequence goes on from CAJQOP010000025.1 coordinate 17,503, forward strand.
CATATTGGATGCCTTGTTTATAGAGGGGTATCAAATGGTTTATGACACCATGGGGTTCTCACATCAAGGATTGTCACCTAAACAGATTTTACTTCAAGGCATTAAAGGCTATTTATTATTGGCGCAAGAATATGAGGGCCATTACCGTCTTATTTTTGGCGAGAATGGCAACCAATACACTCCCTCCGACGAAGCCAAGGAAATGTCATTAACTGCCTTTAGGCGTTTGGTAAAACATTCTTCAGTGATATTACAAGAAAACGCAGACTGGCAATTAAAACAGAAAATTGCCTTAGAGTTGTGGGCCTTTGTGCATGGATACGTAAGCCTCAAACACCATGCAAGCAGTGCGCTGATTTCCCAAGATCATTGGCATGATATGGCTGTCGATGGTATCACAACACATATTGACGCACTCGTTGCAAAATTCTCGTAAATTGACCACAATTATGAGGTACGGTGATCAATCGGTGCCACTGTTAGATGAAAACACAATTAGTTCGTCCATGCCTTTTGCGAGCGGCTCGTGATCGGCGGCTATTTAGCAAAAAATTTGTAATCAAAGAATGAACAATCGAAGGAATTAAAATGGATCTTACTTGTGACGCACCTGGACTAATGTCATTAGAAGAGGCAAAAAAACGAATTTCTGACCTTATTCCAATTGTGCAGGAACTTACTCTATTGCCTTTACAAGATTGCTTAGATCGCATTTCGGCAGCAGACGTTTATTCCCCTATTGATGTACCTGGCTATAATAATTCAGCAATGGATGGCTATGCATTTAAACTTCAAGATTTAAAAGAAAATGGTTGTGTGAAACTGGTTGGTAAGAGTTTCGCTGGCAACCCTTTTTCAAGAATACTGGGTAAAGGTGAGTGCATCAAAATCATGACAGGCGCAGCTATTCCAGAAGGCGCCGACACAGTAGTCATGCAAGAAAATGCGGAGCTCATAAACAAAGAACAGCAGGATTTCGTCTCTTTTTCTAGACACCCGAAAATAGGTAGCGCAATTCGCTTAGCCGGTGAGGATATTAAAAAAGGCAGCCGCGTTGTAAGTAAAGGAAAGCGAATTTGTGCTGCTGATATTGGCTTACTTGCTTCTTTAGGCTGTGCTCAAGTGTCGGTTTATCGACAAGTTCGAGTGGCTATGTTCTCAACGGGTGATGAGCTTATGCGCGCTGGCGACAATTATGAAGCCCACCGTATATATGATAGTAATCGACCGGCCGTTGTCGCCTTACTTCACAAAATGAACTGTGATGTAATTGATTTAGGCATAGTACCTGACGACAAAGACCAGTTGAGAAAATTGTTGTCACGAGCAGACTTAGATGCAGATTGTGTTATCACATCAGGTGGTGTTTCTGTTGGCGAAGCTGACTTTATAAAAGAAATTCTTGCCGAGTTGGGTCAGATTGATTTTTGGAAAATTGCAATCAAACCAGGTAAACCATTAGCCTTTGGACGCTTACCCAACAGTATATTTTTCGGCTTGCCCGGAAACCCTGTTTCAGCTTTTGTAACTTTCCATCAAATTGCGGCAGATGCCTTAAGGCTTATGTCTGGTGAAATTATATCACCCGCGCTAATTCTGCCTGCAATAGCTACAAGCTCACTAAAAAAACGCGCAGGCCGAACCGATTACCAACGAGGAATATGCTTTATTGACGCCACTGGGCAGTTAGTTGTTGAATCTACCGGAGCGCAAGGTTCAGGAGTGTTTTCTAGCTTCTCTGAGAGTAATTGTTACATCATTTTAGAACGTGAAAGAGATTCAGTAGCTGCCGGTGAAACCGTAAATATTCAATTATTTGATAGGCTGCTCGATTAGTCGAGTCTGTTAACCACCGGTAACTGGCGGAAAAAATGCAAGTTCATCACCGTCTTTTACATTCGCGCTTTTTGAGGTGATCGTTTGATTAAGTGCGATCAACACGTCTTGTTCTGCTAACAGCGTCCATGGCTCACCTTTCGCAATCAATTGATTCAGAACGTCAGCAACTGTCTCTTCAACAGAAAGTTCATAGTCTAAGCTGCCGACGTCTAAGCGCTCTCGAAGGTAAGCAAAAAATCGAATATTAATCATTTTTCATCTCGCTCCCAGAGTCCAGACTTGCCGCCCTCTTTTGTCATTACTTTAATATCACCAATTACCATACTTGGATCTGCCGCTTTACACATATCGAATATGGTCAAGGCTGCAATAGAAACGCCGGTTAATGCTTCCATTTCAACACCCGTGCTGCCCACTAATTTACACTCACATTTAATCAACACTCGGCAGTTCTTATCGTCAATCTCAAAGTCGACACTGACCTTAGACAACATGAGAGGATGACACAATGGGATGAGCGTGGGACATTGTTTTGCACCTTGGATGCCAGCAATTCTTGCAGTAGCCAAAACGTCGCCTTTCGCAATGTTGTTGGCTTTTATTAGTGCGAGTGTTTGCGCTGTCATTGATACAAAACCGGTCGCTATTGCCTTCCTTGCAGAAGGTATTTTGGCGCTCACATCGACCATACTGGCTTTACCGCCCTCATCGATATGAGTTAATTTGCTATCAGTCATGTATTCATAATCCATAAAACTCTATTACCAAATAGTTTAAAGCAAAAAAGGGGTCAGGGTTATTTAATCTCAGTTTAAATAACCCTGACCCCCGCCGTTTCTTTTAGCTTACTTTTTACTAATCACGTTTTGTAAGTACTCGGGGCTTAGCTTTGGTGAGCCTTGTTGCTTTTGCTCAGCATCCCGAACCAAATTTACAATGGCTTGATTCACTGGAGCCTGCATTCCTAAATCCATAGCCAAATTAACGATCTCGCCATTTAAATAATCTATTTCAGTCTTGCGCTTCAACTCAAAGTCTTCATACATAGAGGAGCGAGCTTTGGGGTCGATTTTTAATGTTGCACTAGCCACTCTTTTAAACAGCCAGTTGGGTAATGAGAGAATGAATGGCATTAATTTAGGTATGACCTTGCCGGTTCGAGCTGGCTTTATACCCGCAGCCTTCATTATTGTTAACGCTTCAGCAATAACTTTGGTCATGACTTTGCGGTATTCCAGATTGTTGAGTTGATCCAACAGAGGAACCCCGGATAAGGCATTTACTGAGTTATTCAAATTCATGATGAGCTTCCCCCACTGCACACCCGAAATATCATTGTGAAGTATTACCGGCAGTTCCGCTTTTTTTAAAGCCGCAAGTAAAGGCAATAGCTCATCCTCAGCAGCCTCAATAGCTAGATCACCTTCGGTACCACAATGAAATTGGCCCAAGCCATTGCCAAGCACATTAAAAGGCACCATGCCTTTTACTACTCTGTGCCCCGGAAGTAATGCCCTCAAAATCCGTACGTTCTGAATACCGTTTTGAAAACTAATGATAACTGCATCGGATTTTGCAAATTCTAGTATAGAAGTCGCTGCTGCTTCAGTGTCCCCACTCTTAACCGTTAGAAAAATATAGTCCGCGTCACGCAATGCTTCAGTATTTGTGGAAAAGCTAATGTTCTGGGGTAGAAGCTTTTGGTGACGTCCTTTCCAATCAGTTACTAGCAAGCCGTGTTCTTCTAATTGAAGCTGAATACGTTCACGGCCAATCAACACGGCATCATAATCAATTGCGATCAAACAACCACCTAAATAGCAACCAATGCTACCGGCGCCGAATATGCTGATTTTGGGCTTATCTGTCAAACGAAGATACTCGCTATCTGTTATTTTTGCATGGCTAAGAATGTAACAAACAAGCAGTAATAAATGAAGGGAAGTCGTCATTAAACATAGAATGCGATAGTTCAGCAATGCAAAGCTAGATTATAAGAATTCCTGCCCCTTAGTTGGGTAAGTGAGTAAGTAGAGCAACACTAATATACCAACAACCGGTGCTAAGCTGATTAGCTGCCACCAAGGGCTCAGCCCAGCGTCACGGAGTCGCCTAGTGCAGGCGGCGATCCACGGCAGTAGAACTATTAGTGAGGCAATTTGCATCGGCAAAGAACCAGCGGCATCGGCGATTAACTGAGCCAAAGCCAGCAACATTGTCACAGCGAGCGCGAACCACCAAAAATCGGCGCGAGGTGTTACTCCGCTGAATTCGAGTCCATGCAATATACCTTCGCGTATTGCCTTGATGGCTGGTTCGCCGGGTGCAGGATCGACCAACAGAAGACTCTCGGCCGGTACTTCAAAGACTGCAGCAAGTGCCCGCAAGGACTCCGTCGAGATCTTCGCGCCTGACTCAAGACGTTGAATGGTCCGCAAGTTTAAGGCACTCAGTTTGGCCAATTGTTCCTGTGACCATTGGCGGGCAAGCCGCATCTCTCTAAGTCGGGCGCTATTAATGTGCATGGGTGCTCCTTGATATCATAAGTTAAGGCTTCCCGCCACTATACTCTGACATGCATATCATCCGTGACGACATGACCATGACATGGGTCCGACTTTGCGCTGTCGGGCGTTATCTTAGCCTCTTCTGTTGAGCACCAATTGCGGACTCTAGCTATTTGAAGCATGCTCTTCAAGTAGATATCTTGTTGCTAACGACTGATTTTGCGCAACAATTATCACTAACACATGATAGTAACACGCAGTTTATTTTACCCAATAATTTCTAAACCTCCTAAAAATCATGAGCTTTACACCCTTCCAGTATTTGAATAATGCTTGAAAGTCATCTATTTTATAAGGCGATAAGCGAATTCATTAGGCAGATATTCATGACCAAACATCCATTTGGCGAAAGCAGCACTTACATCCTACCAAGCAAGAAAAATGAAAACCTCCTCGTCCGTAAATGGAATGCCTCAGAGACACCAAAGGGGATCATTATCGCAATTCATGGTGGAATGGCCCACTCAGGAGACTGGAACCTGCCGGCGCAGTTCTTCAATCTGAAGGGTTATGAGCTTCATGCTCTCGATCTTCCGGGCCATGGGACATACGCTGAGATGAATCCCGGTAAAAAGAACCTCCTCGATATTGAAACCTTCGATGTTTATTTGGAGCATGTTCATGATCTTGTAAAGTCCGCACATAATGCAGCGCCGACTCTTCCAATATATATTTTTGGTCACTCAATGGGTGGATTAATTTCTTTGCTTTACGGTTTAGGCTTGGGCAAAAATCAAACATTCATCCGCGGGTTTGGCATTTCTGCACCGTGGCTCAAAAACAAGGCTAAACCGCCCATTCCAGGATTCGTCGTAAACTTTCTTGCGCGATTTTTTCCTACCCTGAGTATTCCTTTAAAGCTTGATTTGAGTCATTTGACTCATGACCAAGAAATATTAAAGAGGCATCAGGAAGACGTCGATTCTGGATTACGAGGCGGAGCGGCCACCCCTCGTTTCGCGATGGTCTCGCAACAGGCACAGGATAAATTAGTAACAGAACTCTCGAACTGGAAAGAATATCCTTTGGTCGTGGCGATCGCAGGGCTTGATCATCTGGCAGACGCTCAGTTCACTCAGTCTCAAATGCAAGGTATAAAGTCAGAACTGGTCCAATACCATTGTTACGAAGACAACCTTCATGAGAATTTTAACGAAACAAACCGACAGGACGTTTTCCAGTGCTTAAGTGACGGCCTCAAAATGTAACTAGAAATTCCTCGCCACCAAACCGAGCGACGAGATCTGTTTTGCGTCTTCATTTCAGTAAATTAGTAATAATTACCTAGAATGTCACTCTTAATTCGCTACAATATATTTATATTAGCGGGAACAACCGAAGGTCAATTATGTCTTATAGCTTGGTAAACAAAATTTTCTTAATGGTAATAGCAATCGCATTAAACATGCCTGTTTTTGCCAAGAACCGCATTGATACCCAACGTCCTGATGCGCCTATTTTAGCTGCATATGGAAAATTTGATATCGGCGTACAAACCCTAAAAATTGTTCATCCCGAACAAATAGATATAGTCAAAATCGATCCTGCTAAAGCAAAGCCAGACAAATTACCAACTTACGACAGGCCATTAACACTTGAGATTTGGTATCCAGCGACACCCGGTAATACAGGAACTAACACGCTTGATGTATATTTACGTGATGGAAAGACCAAAGTTGAATTACATGGCAAGGCAGTACGTGATGCCATACCTTTAAAAAATACAAATAAATACCCTTTAGTACTAATCTCTCATGGTTACCCGGGCAATCGCTTTTTGTTGGCTCATTTGGCCGAAAACATTGCCTCAAAAGGTTATGTAGTAGTATCAATTGATCATACGGATTCCACGTATCGGACCTATGCAGCTTTTGCTTCAACCTTGATCAACAGGCCCTTAGATCAGCTATTTACACTTAATCAAGTGGCCATTCTATCAAAAGATGAGTCATCCTTTTTATTCAATTTAGTCGACACTGATAACACTGCGCTAATTGGTTATTCAATGGGCGCATACGGAGCTTTGGTTCTGGCAGGTGGCGGATTGACACAGCAAGCCGTCGATTATCCCTGGGCAGCACCACACAACACCCTAGCTATACACAAAAGCGATAGTGAGCAGCATAATTCCTTAGCAGACCCAAGGTTAAAAACGGTTATCGCCTTTGCTCCATGGGGGATGAATGTAAATATGTGGGACAAGACAACACTCAAAGGTGTCAATGTGCCGACTTTATTCGTGGCAGGTTCGGTTGACGATGTTTCTGGTTATAAAAAAGGTATACGTGCTATCTGGCAGGCGACCACAAGCGTAGAACGATCATTGTTAACCTTTGAGAATGCAAATCACAGCGCTGGCGCGCCTATGCCGGCTCCAAAAGAAGCCTATGTCTATAGTGAAGAGTTGGGTATTCACCTTAGCGATCACTACACGGATCCGGTATGGGACAGTGCACGCATGAACAACATCTCACAGCATTTTGCTACTGCTTGGCTAGAAAAACATCTGAAGCAGGATGCTTCTATGAATCAATATCTGCAGCTTATACCCAATTCGAATGACGGCCTGTGGAGCATGGATGAGCAGAACAAGGACAAAAACGATCACACTCACTGGGCCGGTTTTAAAGCCCGCACTGCCAAAGGTTTAAAATTTGAATCTCTCAATAAGGGTCAGTAAGCTTAAACAAAAAAAGAGATATCGAAGCAGTAAAAAGCAGCTAACAATATGGGAATATTAATAAACGCGACTATCAACTCATAAAAATAGTGAAGCTGCCGCTATAGATAACAGTATATTGGCAATTGATAACGGAGTGGTTATTAAAAAATATTCTACCTCAGCAAAACTGGAAATCGAACAATTGTGAACGATCCATCAAAAATTTTAAAGCAAATCAATATCCTTGTAGTTGATGATATGGAGCCAATGCTGAGCCTCATTAGTGCTTGCCTGAGGAAACTGGGAGTTGAAAAGTTAACGACGGCAAACAATGGACAAAATGCTTGGAAGATCCTCAATAAAAATCGTATCGATCTTATTGTTTGTGATTGGGATATGCCGAAAATGACTGGGCTAGAATTGCTCAAGCTAGTCCGAGAGTCAGATGTGCACAAACACATACCATTTTTATTGCTAACCGCAACTACTGAGAAAAAATTAGTGCTAGAGGCTGTTCAAGCAGGCGTAAGTGATTATCTCGCAAAACCTTTCACCCCAAAAGAACTTGATTTTCGTATTATTAAATTACTCAGAAAAATCACTCTGAGTCGCTAGGTTCAATAGCACCTAAATCCAAGGTTTTCACATAATGATATTTGGCACTGATGTTCTATAAACTAGTTGCCCTATTTACGCTGCCCTTACTTATATTTTAAGGTAAACGCGCTATTGGGGCCAGTAGACTTACCTTAGTCTTTGATAACCAGTGTTGACTGGCGTTCTCTGTTTATATGCAGTTGAGTTACATCCGGCCGCGAATAGTGGCCAACAGGATCGAAATTATGCCTCTCTTGTAACACTATTTGATGATCAATTTCGGCAACGAAAACACCTTCAACTCCTATTTGTGGCTCGATAAGCCAAGTACCATCTGGAGCTGCAATACAAGAAGCGCCACTAGCTAAAATATCCGGTGCGTTCGCAATGATTTCATCATAGTGTGGCGTGTTTTTGGGAAAGTCCGTTGCACGCATCAAACCTGAGACTGACAACACATAGCTGCGCCCCTCTTTTGCCACAAAACGGGTGATGTCATGTGTATTGTGCTCACCGCCTGGCCAAATTGCTACGTGTAAGTCTTCGCCCTGCGCATACAAAGCGGCTCTAGCTAGTGGCATCCAGTTTTCCCAGCAATTCAGCGCGCCTAATGTAAAGTTGCCGATAGGAAAAGTTCGTAATCCGTGACCATCACCTTGTGACCATGTTAAACGCTCTTCGTAAGTTGGCATGAGTTTGCGATGCACATTGTCAATAACACCCTCTTGATTAATATAAACAAGGGATGCGTATAAACTGTGGCCACCGCGATCAGTGGCTCGTTCTGCAATACCAACGACAACCGCAATATTAAGTTGTTTGGCTAATTTACAAAGCGGTGCTAAGTGACCCAACTCAATATTGACCGCCTGGGAAACATAGTGAGCGTGAATTTCTTTCTGCTTTGTTGAATTGAATTGTGCGCCGTTGGTCAGCTCTAACCAAAAAGGATAGCCTGGCAATAAGCACTCACCAAAGGTAACTAAACTCGCACCTTTATCAGCGGCTTCTTGCACCGCTTTCATAATTTTAACTAAGGTTGCTTCTCGATTTAGCCAAACCGGTGCGATTTGAGCCAATGCTACTTTCATCTTTGAGTCAGCGCTTATCTCTGGCATGTGGTCTTTTCACCTTCTCATTTAATTTACGATTACAAAAAGATATGGCATCCGCACTGCTTGGTATCCGTGATGTTATATTTGCTGAACTGATTTATTCTTCGAATTATTGAGCGAATTTATTCGCAAATACCTGGGCGAAAAATGTTGGTGATGAATCATCCATATTGAAATATAGACTCGGTTCAATCAATTCAACTTCTATTATCATAAGTTTGTCATTCAAAGAGACAATATCAATTCTTGCATATAGAGCATCTTCTGGAAGAGCTGCAATCGTCTTTTCAGCTAAAGCCAACATTTGCTCTGTTGGTTTTATACTACTTAATTGCCCGCCATGCTCTTCCTGCACTCGAAAATCACCCTTTGCAGGTTGTTTACATATTGCGTGGCTATATTGCGAGTCAAAGTAAAAAAGTGAATACTCACCCTCTTCAAGGATACTACTTAAAAAAGGCTGAATCATTGCAGAGCGGTTTATGTACTCTTCAACTATCTGACTTGATTTGGCCTTTGCCGTCTCTCTAGTGAGTCGATAGGTGAAGTCGGCGTTTGCACTGACGTAGGGTTTAACAACAACTTCGTTGGAGTTGAATTTACTAAAAGCCCGTTCAAAATCGGCAGCTTGTAGTTCATCAACCCAAAGCGTTGGAATAATTGGAACGCCTTTCTCTTCTAATTCTTTAAGATATTTTTTTGAAATGTTCCATTCAATGAGTGACATTGAATTACATAATATGGCTGAGGATTGATGAATATTTTGAAGACAACTAAGGAATTCTTGGCAATGGACTTGGTAGTCCCAAGTGCTGCGAACCACAACGACATCGTACTGATCCCAATTATGCTGTGTTTCATGCCATGACACTTCAACCGCTTCCCAACCCAACTCTTTTAACGGAGCTGAAAGCAATCGGTCATAAACAAAAAAATCTTCTAAATTATCAGTGCTTAAAATGGCTACTTTGCGCATCTAGGTCCTTGTTAACTGCTGGCTCGCTTTGTGATTTGAATTTATTAATTTGCGGCAAACTTGTTTGTATACCTGAGTTTACTTCACTATTTTTTGAGCTAAAAAGCACTGCAGTTATAATAATCACAGCGGCAACCATGATTAACCACAAATTGCGTTTAAAATGCATAAAATCCCTTTTGTAACAAGTAAAATTCCGTCGATGCCGGCTGTTATTTCTTTAGCAAACCAGCTTCGAGCGTAAGAGTACCAAATTTTGTGTACTGAAAGCTATCTGATCAAGGTATTTCGAGCTAAGCTTTGAAGACTAAAATTTAGTTGTTAACCAAAACCAAATTTTATCTGCATCTACTCGGCCACCCTCACCAGTGTATTTGGCATATTTAATAGCGGCTGTATAGTGCTTAGCAAAAGGCTTAACGTATTGTAAGTTAATTTCTGAACCCAAATCGTCAATTGATGCATTAGACTCATCAGCAGAGAAATCATGATAAGCAGCAAGCCATTTACCACCCGCTACGTTTCCTGACAGCGTAAATATTACATCAACTAAGCCTTGACTGGGCGTGCCTAAAAATTGATCTGACCAACCGTTGAATTTGTGCAAAGTAGCCAATGGTGTTGCGAAACCAAAATTTCCATTGTCAGAACCAAGAACTTCATATCCTAACTTAGCAGTAATTTTAGGCAATTTAACACCTACTTCTGCGAACAGGTAGTCAGCATCAAAACTGGTTCCTGTTAGCGAATTTTCGCTGCTTTGTGTTGCGTACTCAAATGAATATAAAAACGTAGTGTCGCCTTTTTTAGCTGCTTTCGTTCCGCCTCTAAAGCTAACACCATAAGTATCGAGTGCGTTATCGATGTCGCTATCAACTTCCAACAGATAACTATAAGCGGTGAATGCCCCATAGCTTGTTTTGTAATTCAAATTCACTAAATGATCTTTCGAATCTAGGTCGGCAGCTTCACCAAATATACGATTACGCTGGTTGATATAGCTGTATTGCACTTTCATTTTATCGTTAACTGCATAAACAACAGTTGCCGCATCAAAGGTTTGTCTATCTTGACGCCAGCCAACATGGCCAACGAAGCGATGTCCGTCGAGTGCAATAACTTGACGACCCAATTTAAGCGTGAGCTTATCTTTTTTATACTGAACAAAAGCTTGGTCAAGTTCAGTAAACTCTGGGTCAGCAATAACTGAATATTGGCCCAAGTTATATGCTGTAGGGCCTACAGTATAATCGCCTTGACCTAGAACGATGCGGTTGTCTTCTAGCTCAAAAGATACCGACCAGCCGTCTAAATCAGCGCTTGTGTAACCAAGTCTAGTCCGGAGTGTGAATGCGCTGGCATCGTTCAATGTGTTGTCTTGGGATACGTCTTCATATCTAAGATTGAAATTACCGCTCGCTTTGCCTGAACTCAATGCCTCGTAAAAGGAGTCTGCGGCAACTGTAGAAGCTGACATGCCGGTCATTAGTAATGCAGATGCAATAATTGACAATGAATACTTTTGTTTTCTCATGAGGTCTCTATTCCAGTGTTTGTTAATTCCGTTTTATCTCTTACACAAAAACTTAAGCAAAGCATAATAAGATTGCTAGTAAGTTAAGGTATCGGCCATTACTAATTTTTTTCGCGGTTTTTCTCAACAAATTGAAAGTACTGCGCTAAGCAGTGACAGAAAGCTAGTAATGAGTTGAGCCTGAATGGTAGGTCAGCGCGTTCGAACTTAAATAAATATAGAGACTATTATCATTCATACATATTCATGCTGCTTAATCTAATGATTATTAATTGGCTCAATCAACGTAGTTGCAATGCTGAATATTTCGTTACTGTCCAACACCTTGCTCAACATCATCGACCCTTGCAACAATGATAATATAAACACTGCTTTATTTCGGGCTTTGACTGGCGTTGTGTTCGCGCCCTCCCGCTTTTCAATCGCTTTTTGTAACCATTGAATGTTTTTCAGAAAAAATGCTTTCGTATGCAATTTAACTTTGTTCGGTAATGCATCAGACTCAGCCCCAAACAAGCCACACAAACACATTTTTTGGTCAGCAATAAGTGCATGACGAAACTTGCCTACGTAATGTTCAATAGGGTCTTGGCTAAGCTTCACTAACTCTTCAGGATCTCCCAAAGCGCTGAGAAAATTTTCAGTGTAGCGTTTAGCTAACTCCGCGCCTAAATCTTCCTTTGTAGGAAAGTGATAATGTACACTTGCACTTTTAATACCAACTTCGTTTGCCAATTCACGAAAACTGAAATTACTATAGCCACCGATTCTAGCTTTGTGTTCAGCAGCATTAAGCAGGGCTTCTCTTTTGCTCAAAATGTATTTTGCCTTTGTAATTAACTAACTAAGGTCAATAAGCGCATGCTTTAAACCTAGCAATAAGACCTATTTCGAGCCCATATTAAAACATTGGGTTAGTTGTTACCTGTTTTCAAGGATCTTACTATACTTACCTATCAATAGGTATTATTGTAGACCTATACTCGATTCAACAGGACAATAGATGAAACATTCAAATGCTAAAGTAGGCATTATTGGCGGTGGGCTTGCTGGTATTTATACCGCCTATTTGTTGCAGAAGAATGGCATTTCATTTCAACTATTAGAAGCAAAGCCTTTTTTAGGTGGCCGTATCTATGGCGAAGTAACGCAATCCGATGGCTACAAAGTAGACTTAGGGCCTTCATGGATTTTTCCACATCAACATAAAATACAACAACTTGTGCAAACTCTCGGGCTAAAATTGGTAGACCAGTTTAATCAGGGTGATGCTCTATTTCAGCGCAACGCAAACGAAACCCCGCAGCAGGTGAGCGGTCAAGCGCCGCCACCTATGTACAGGATTGCTGGCGGCACTACTCAACTGATTGAAACACTGGCTGAGCGCATACCAAGCAAACACATTGCGCTAGATACAACTGTATCTAAGCTAGAATTTGATGGTGAATGCTGGGGAGCTTATACTAGCAGCATGCAAGATCAAGAATGCTCAAGGTCTTTGCAATTCGAGCATATAGTTATCGCAATGCCGCCTAGGATTGCAGCCGACAAGTTGACATTGAGTTCAATATTTGCGAGCCAACTTTCTCCGACAGACAAACCTGAAATCAACGCCACTTCACTTGAAAAACTACTTCATAAATTTACCAGCACACCAACTTGGATGTCTGCTCAAGCAAAGTTTGTAGTTATTTACAAAACTCCCTTTTGGCGCGAACGCGGCTTATCAGGCCAAGCCTTCAGTCATGTTGGGCCTATGGTGGAAATACATGATGCATCACATGAAGATGAAAGCGGAAAATCCGTATACGCTTTATTTGGTTTTATTGGTGTTCCATTTCCCCAAAGACAGCAAATAAGCACAGAAGCAATGAATAAGGCATGTACTGCTCAACTCGTGGCTTTATATGGAAAAGACGCAAGTGAGTACCTACAAACCTATATCAAGGATTGGGGAACTGACTCTCTAATAACGTCTGTGTTAGATCAAACACAAGCATCAAGCCACCCGCAAATCGAACTTAGGTCTGAAGAAGCATGGCTTTCGCAAGTGAAATTGCATTTAGCCACAAGTGAATTCGCGCAAAGTGAGGCTGGTTATATGGAAGGAGCCATTATTGCAGCCCAGAACGTAGTCAATCAGCTTGTATCAGACCGCTTTTAAATACGCTACAATATAAGCAGTCCTTAACAAAGAACTCTCTGTGTACTTTTTGGAAGTGATTAAGGAAATAATTTATTTGACTACCTATCGATAGATATTCAAAATATTATTTAAATAAAATATGAATGATTTAATGGGCTAAGTAACAATAACTAGAGATTGATATGAAAATTAATGCAGATTTTTCTAAAACCGCTTATATGGATATTTCGATTCAAGATTGGATTGCGTCACCTATGCCAGGCGTTGAGCGAAAGCCACTCGATCGTGTGGGAGTTGAAGTAGCCCGAGCAACTAGCATTGTTCGCTATGCACCGAAAAGCACATTTTCGCCTCATGTTCATAGCGGTGGAGAAGAGTTCATTGTGCTTGAAGGTGTTTTCCAAGATGAGCATGGTGATTACCCTAGCGGGTCATACGTTCGAAATCCGCCGCAATCTATGCATAAGCCTGGCTCAGAGAAAGGTTGCGTTATTTTCGTTAAACTTTGGCAATTTCAAGCTGATGATAGGCGTCATGTGAATGTTATTATGGAAAAATCGCCCATCACTTTCTCGAATGCCGATGAAAGCATTGTTGAGCGCGTACTATATGAAGATGCTCATGAAAAAGTGAGCTACTTGAGCTTAGCCGCTGGGGTTGTTTGGCAAAGTGATTCTAAACAAGGCAACGAAATACTGATGTTAGAAGGAAGTGCAGTCTTCAATCAACAAAGTTTAGCTAAAGAAAGCTGGCTGCGCGCTCCTATAGGTCAGGCATTAAGACTGCAAGCGGGTGAAAATGGAGCGACCGTGTGGCTAAAAACAGGCAACTTACCCGACCTTGAAAATCAATTAAAAAGAGTAAATAACGCTTAGCAGCCATAACTGCTATTTTTCTTACTCAGGCTTCAATATCAATACTACGACTTTCTTTGTCGTAACGACGATCTCTTCCCGAACGCGTATCTATCAACGGTTTAATTTTGTTCTTGCGACGGTCTTCTCTTTCTCGTTTGTCATAAATAAGTACATGCGAATTTGACAATTGCTTTGCGCTATCTGGATCACTTTCAGACTTTTCGAGCAATCCTGCACTGCGTCTCGCTGGTTTTGGCCTATTGGCAATGATTGGAAACTTTGTAGGAATATACATAGCTGTTCTCCTATTCTCATTGAAAATTGTTGACTGTGGTAAAGCGAAAAACGCTTTAACTCACTATCTGTAACGGCCGATGATTAGTTTTCTTTAATAAAACACAAAATTAGGCTTTTTCAGCGGTAATTAAACTAATAATTTGCCAGCCAGCATCAGGCTCAAGGCCATTAGACGTCGTAAATAACACTAGCTTCCCATCGCCTTGAATAGCACACAAAGGTAAACATCTGTCTTTGTATTCAGTTTTATAATCGTCATAACTAAAACTGTCAGACAATTTCGTCGTTTTGATACTAGCTCCTCTCGATGCATATCCGATTAATTTTCCATAGCTAATATTATCGGCAAACAAGCCAAGTTTTTTTGAATAAGACTCAGAAACTTGATGGCTAGGTCTTTGCTCCTGCTCACCGTTACTTAAGCCTAGTACCGTTCCTTTGCCCAATTCATGCTCAAAATGATAAGTGACTAAAGGGTTGAGTTGCCGATACGGCGACATAACCAAAACTTGACCAATGCCTGTTAGGTCGAGGTTCCTTTCTGCATGTTCCGACATTGGATTACCAAAATAAGTTGGTACACCGTCCATGCGCGCCAATTTGATTGTCTCCCAGTTAGTATCCGTTAGGCAGACAGGTATGTTGTGACTCATCAGTTCTTGCGCAAACATCCGACTAAATTGGCCGCCGCCAAAAATCAAATAACCATTTGGTTCTGGCGCGCGCAAGCCTAAATATTCAGCAATCTTTGCACTGCTTAAGCTTTGCAAAACGACTGTCGCGATAATGATTAGGAAAACCATGGGCACAAGTACCTCGGCTTGCGCATAATCTAGCGCTTCAAGCTTCAATGCGAATAACGCCGAAACTGCCGCAGCCACTATCCCGCGAGGTGCTATCCAGCTTAATAATGCTAATTCTTGCCACTTTAGTCCTGTCCCAAAAGACGATAGAAATACTCCAATGGGACGAGCAACAAACATCACCGCGACAAGCACAAGTATTGATCCCCACCCCACATTGAGTATGGCGTTTAGTTCAATGCGTGATGCTAACAAAATAAATAAACCCGAAATTAACAATACGCTAAGGGTTTCTTTGAATTCTAAGATTTCATCGACATCAACGTCCTTCATGTTGGCCATCAACATGCCCATTACTGTCACGGTTAATAAACCAGATTCATGGGCAATAACATTCGAAGCTGCAAACGCACCTAGCATGATCGTGAGCACAGCAGTATTGACTAAGTAATGAGGTATCCAATGGTGTCGCAAAACTAAGCCCAGAAAATAACCCACCGCCATGCCGATACCAAAACCCACACCAACCGTCAGGCCAAAAGCATATAGCGTATGGGTAAGAGCATTTTGCGCAGACACTATGTATTCAAAAACCAGCACTGCCAATAATGCACCTATCGGATCAATAACAATCCCTTCCCAGCGCAAAATATTAGCGATATTTTTACTCGGCCTCACAGTTCTTAACATAGGTACAATGACTGTTGGCCCAGTAACTGTGACAATAGCAGCAAGTAAAAACGCCATTTCCCACGACAAACCTAAGGCAAAGTGAGCTGCGGGTGCGACCACAATTAAAGTCACAAAAGTACCTACCGTACAGAGATTTCTGACCATTGAGCCATGGCCGCTTAGGTCTTGAGTTCGCAGCGTAAGTGCACCTTCAAAAAGAATAATAGCCACCGACAGTGACACAATAGGGAATAGCAAATCACCGAAAAGAGCATCGGCATCGATAACACCGGTAACTGGACCAGCAATGATCCCGACAATCAGCAAAAATAGTATTGCTGGAACGCGAATTTTGTAAGCAAAATATTGGCAAGCAATCGATAGCAGGCCTACGATCACTAATGGGACCATTAAATCGTCCAAGTATAAACCTGCGAAAATTGATAAATCATGTTCTAGTTATAACCCAAAGCTATTTTTTAGTCTTGTGTAAATTATCTAATTAATGCTTGCGCAACAAATAGCTTAAAACTGATAACAAAAATTCATCATACTTTTAGGCGGCAAATGGCAGGGCACTGTTATTGCCAATTTTATATTTAAGTCGCTTTATCGTTCAGAATAAACAAGATTACTATTCAAGTCTTGTATGAATGCAGCGCCCGAATCTTGCCCTTTATCATCCCTTAGCATCACACCCAACATAGCAACATCATTTTTCAATGCCACCTTACCTCCAAGTGTATCTTTGGCGAAGCTATTCGCAGCGATTAATGCGAGCACCACACATATGTGGCGTTTGACCTTATATATTAATTTCACCAATTCCATCCTATCCTCTTCAAACTAATATTAACCAAAAGCGGCGTATGAGTGCATGTACTTGCGCCTCACTACCTAATATACTCGACCGTTCGGATTTGTACTTCTTGCTCGTTCTCTAGGAAAACAAACCCCACTACCATATGGAGCTGCGTCAAATCGGCAGTTTCAAACTCAGAAAGTGCAATATCGTATGTCTGCCATTCATCGCTGAGTATTATAGCGACTCGCGTTTCTGTGCCGTCGTCAGGATCTTGCGCATCTTTGAGAATAATCTTTAGTTCCTGCCCAGATATCGGTGCCTTAGCTTCTACTCTCAAGGTTTTAAAACTAGAATAGTCTTTGCTGGGCTTTTCAGTAAAAGCTTCTGAGGCAATTGTAAAATACTGGACACCCCAAGCCATGTTCTTGAAGTGGAAATTCAAAGCGTTTAACTCCGAGGAAGCCCATTTGCTACTGGACCCTGATTGTGCAAAACCCGTTTTAAAGAATGCGTAATTAGGACTCCCTTTTTGCATGACTTTGGGATATCCCTCAGTACCATTAAAATCATAAAAATCGACCAGTTCGCCTTTCGTAGAGCTGTCTAAAGACTTCAAATCTCTGTTAATAAGTGAGACTATTTGTTCACCGATTAACCGGAGGTTATCATATCTTGCGGCCAACAAAGGTGCTACGGTGTTAGATTCAAGCCACGTTCTTAGGGTAGTAGGGTGTTCAGCAATATTACGGATTATGGCTTGTACCTCATCCAATTCATTCTCAAAATCGATAAATTCTGGTTGGTAAAATAAATAGTCATACTCAAAATTAGCGTCTTGAAAAGAATTTTTCGCATTCTTTAACGAATCGTTATACTCAACTTCCTTCATATTAATTTCAAGAATCAAGTTATAGTATTGATAAATTAAGAATTCTAAATCTTCGCCTCTTAATTTATTAAGATAACCAGAGTTCTTAAGAGACTCATAAGCGCTTTGATCTGGTATGAAATAATCTAGTTCAAAAAGTTTGATTGTAGTGTTCGACAATAGCCAAATATCTTCAGAACTTAAGTACTTTTTTCCCTCAATAATTTCAAAAAGATAGGGGACTCTCGCGGCCATGTTACTTCGTTTTTCTCGCAATGTTGTTAATTCCGCAATGTCACTTTTAATATTGCGAGATATACTTGTTAGATAGTCGTCTAATGACGCTTGATCTAACTTGTTTTGATTCCAATTATTAATTTGCAGAGCAATCAAGATACCTAATACAACTAGTACTATCTCACCAGTAGCATAAGCCAAATACTTACCTATTCGGTTGCTTTTGAGAAGATTCATTCTTATCTTTTTAAAAAATAATATCATACGGCTTTGTCTTCCTTGCGATGGGCACTAGTCTCTTGCTTACTGCTTTTATGTGGAGTAATCAATATAACGTTTTTCCTTTTAAACTGCATTTTTATCGTAAGTCAGTTAAGTTGAAAATATGATGCTGATTGTGACTTACTTACCTCAGAATATAGAATACTCAAGCATCATGATGCTTCTCTTGTGTCACGCAGCAAAGTCAATAACGCTTTCTATCTTTATTTTAAAGAGTAAGGGACACATAACAAACTTTAACTATTGGAGATTTGTAATGAATGATGTAAAGACTATTATTCCTGAGCTTATACCCATATTATATCGACCTACGTTGATGCAGAAGTCATACGCCGAATAACTGCTCCGATGGTGGGAGATATTTAAAATGAAGTGTTACTTATTTTGCTCGTATTGATCGCTATTTATTTACTGTGGAAAAGACAACAAGTACACAAGCTAGATGACAATTTTTAACCCTTTAACAATTAAATATCTGAGATAAAAATGAAAAAGTATATCGCAATAATATTTGTAGCAATGACCAGTATGTCGGTATTTGCGCATACAGAATTGGCATCATCTGTGCCTGGCAATAATGCCATGTTAATGAAAAGTCCTGAAATGATTGAAGTGACGTTTGCAGACGATGTTCGTTTAGCGAGTTTATTAGTGGTCAATAGCAAAGAAGAAGTAATAGAAATAGACTTTGCACCAACAATGGAGTCAAGCAAGACATTTTCTTACGATTTGCCCATGCTAACGGCAAATACCTACAAAGTGTCTTGGACAATTATGGGAGAGGACGGGCATAAAATGAAAGGTGACTTTTCATTTATGGTGCACGCCATGGACAAAATGAAAGATATGAAGAGTATGCACGACATGAAAGATGAAAAGATGGATGATACGCAGGAAAACGAGCACTAAGAGGGAAATGTCATGACACCAGAAGTTTGGACAGCTTTACTTATACTGAACAAGTTTCTGGTGTACTTAGCTATAACCGCTGCGATTGGGGCTTCGGCAAATATGCTGCTATTTACCCATCACGATTTCATATCAACTCGCTACGGTGTGGTCAGGCAATGGCAAACTAGCATTAATAAATATGGTATTTTATTTATTGTAATTGGTTTTATCGCTAACCTTTTTGACTTTTTTGTACAAGTGGGAAACATGTCCGAAAACGGTTTGAAGGGGATGTTTGAACCCATTATGCTCAAGATGCTTTGGGCTAGCTCAGTGGGCACATTATCCCTTATTAGAGCCGCAGCGTTTTTGTTATCGGCAGCACTGATGTTCTATGTGATAAAGTTACCTAATTCACTTAATAGCAGAACCAAGTTAGTTTTCTTTGGGCTATTCACTCTTTTAGTAATACTGCTATTAAGCGCCTCATTTACCCTTTCTGGCCATACCAACTCGCTTGGCTTTGGAAGTGTCACACTTATTACCTTGCATGTCGCGCTGGCGTTTGCATGGCTTGGTTCCCTTGTGCCATTGATATATGCAAGCTACTCCTTCAATGACAATGAGCTTTATTTATTAATGGACCGGTTTGGCAGTTACGCGTCATGGGGAGTCGCTATTTTGCTTATTGCAGGCACAGTTATGTTAGTGCAGTTAGTACCAAGTATAGAGCTTCTTTTTTCAAGTGCCTATGGTCAACTCTTTATTCTTAAAATGATTGGCATGCTATTAATGCTTGTTTTTGCACTTACGCATAAATTTTTTCTCGTTCCTCACTTACTTCAAAAAGAGAACGGGCATATAAAACTGCGACATTCCATTATAGCTGAAGCCTGCATTGGTCTGCTCGTATTAATTACCACCAGTATTGTCACAACAGCCGTTGGGCCTGTAATGTAGAGGCTCCGGCTAATCAATTTATCTACTATTTATTAAAGGTCAAATTTATGAAACACATTAATCAAATCAAGTTGCTGACAATGTTCGCTCTTATTCTGTTGAGTGCATCAGCGTTTTCTCATGAAAATGAGGCGGATAAAGAAGCAAAACCGACGATGTTCTCCGGTCTTGAAACACCAGCGGGAAAGACAGTATTAGCTTTTCATAAAGCGCTCGAAACGGGTGATGCACAAACTGCCCAAAGCTTGCTCGCTGATAATGTTTTGATACTCGAGGGCAAAGGTGTTGAGAGAAGCGCGCAGGAGTATGCAAGTCATCATATGCTGTCTGATATGAAATATTTAAAAGCGATGACAATTGAGTCTATTGAACACCATGTTACTCAATACAATGCTATAGCAATGTCGATATCAAGAAGTAGCGTAAAAGGTATCTACAAAGATAAAACCGTTGACCGAATTGGTAATGAGACCATAACGCTTGAAAAGAAAAATGATAAATGGAAAATTACGCATATACATTGGTCCAATTAATAGCAGATAGTTTGACTCGTCACGCAAACTAGATATTTATCGCTTCGTTTTCATTACAAAAATGAAAACGAATGGTAACCCAATTATCATTAATGATTGATGCAGATCATTTACATCATCCGCCACCCCAGTAAACTTTTACTAGCGCTTTTTCGTCCATCGCTAACGACCCTAGATCCTTGCTTATTAGAAGTAGCGAAAAACGAGGTGCCTTACGATTGTTTAAAGCTATCGGGCTAAATAATCCCATCAACAATTTTAGTGCTAGTGCCTGTTTGGCAGATGCTAGCAAGACATGATTAAAAGCAGGTCTTGACCTGTGAGCAACTCACAGGTTTACCATGCAGTTGTTGTTAATGCGATCAATATTATCTCATGAATTAAATGCGTGAACAAATTGAAAAAGGAGCCTGGTATGCAGGTGACAGAACTAGCCGAATTATTCAGCATAAAAAAAGACACCGTCCGATACTACACGAGGATTGGTTTATTGCGTCCGTCAAAGTCATTGGAAAATGGTTATAAATTCTATAATAGGTCTGAACAAAGTCGTCTTCGGTTCATTCTAAGCGCCCGGGATTTAGGGTTCTCGATTGATGATATAGAAAAAATATTTTCAGAGTCGGATGAGGGTAAAACACCTTGCCCAACCGTAAGGGTGTTAATTGAAAAAAGGCTGCAAGAAACCAAACAACGATTTATTGAAATGGGAGAGCTGCGAGACCGAATGCAGAGCGCAGTCAAGACTTGGGAAAAAATGCCGGACAAAGCGCCCTGCAATAATGTCATCTGCCATTTAATCGAAGATTTCGCGCTCGCACAAAACGATACACGAAAATCCTGATGTGCGGACTTAAAAGAATACCTAACCATTCTAAACGGAGGGTTTAATGAGTAATACAAACAATGACGAGAGTAAGACTAAACACTCATGCTGCAACAATAAAAAAGCACCCAGCTTAGACGTGGCAGCTAATAAAGATGAGTTTCAGCAAGAGGAGGCTGACGCTTGTACCATCGTTAACGCTAATGAAAAAGAAGAACATCATTTAATTATTGATGGTGCTAGTTGTGCTAGCTGCGTCACTAAAATTGAAAAAGCACTGCGCGCTGTCAAGGGCGTGAAAAGTGCAGATATGAACTTCGCACAACGCAGCGTAATCGTTACTGGTAACGTTAAGGGCGCAAAGCTGATTACGGCAGTTGAAATTGCCGGGTATAACGCAAAAATAGATACCAGTGGATCAGAAGAAGAAGCGCTAGACGAGAAAGAAAAAGCCGATTGGCAGTATTACAAAAAGCTCATGCGAGACATGACTATAGCGCTGTTACTCGGCGTGCCACTGATGATATATGGCCTCATGATAGGTGAGATGACGGTTAACACCACGGGAGAGCGAATTGGGTGGTTGGCGGTTGGTTTAGCAACGCTTGGCGTGATGTACTTCTCAGGCAAGCATTTCTATATTGGCGCGTGGAATTCATTAAAAAATCATTCAGCCAACATGGATACGCTCATTGCATTGGGGACGGGCACCGCGTGGATATATTCAATGGTGGTCGTTGCAGTTCCAGAATTATTGCCGCAAATGGCGCGCCATGTCTACTTTGAAGCGACCGCCATGATCATTGGTTTAATTAACCTAGGTTTAGCACTTGAAGTAAAAGCGCGCGGGAAAACCTCAGAAGCGATTAAACGATTAATTGGTTTGCAAGCCAAAACCTCACGGGTGATTAGAGATGGCAAAGATATCGATATCCCCATAGAAGATGTATTGCTCAACGATTTAATTCGAGTACGGCCAGGTGAAAAAATATCTGTCGATGGGCTTGTAGTGGAAGGGCATACCGCGGTTGATGAATCCATGTTAACCGGTGAGCCTATGCCCGTTGAGAAAAGTAATGGTGACAAAGTGGTTGCTGGCACTATTAATAAATCAGGTTCAGTTGTATTTAAAGCGACGCGCGTAGGCAAAGATACTGCGCTTGCGCAAATCATCAATATGGTTAAAAGAGCGCAGAATTCTAAACCACCAATAGGGCGTTTAGCGGATGTGATTTCAGCGTACTTTGTCCCGGTAATTATGATTATTGCGGTGCTTAGTGCGCTAGCATGGCTAAATTTTGGCCCCTCGCCAGCAGTCGCATTTGCGATTGTGTCGGCGACCACAGTGCTGATCATCGCTTGCCCCTGTGCGCTGGGGTTGGCTACACCCATGTCGGTAATGGTTGGGGTGGGTAAAGCTGCAGAAGCTGGCGTGTTGATCCGAAACGGTGAAGCGCTGCAAACAGCGTCAAAAATAACCACCATGATCCTTGATAAGACGGCCACCATCACCGAAGGTACTCCAAAGGTTACCGACATCTTATTAGCTGAGGGGCAAGAAAGAGAGCATGTATTAATGCTTGCTGCGAGTATTGAAGCGGGCTCTGAGCATCCACTGGCAATGGCCATTGTAGAAAGCGCTAAAGAACAAGGTATTGAAGCGCGTAAAGTCAGTGCTTTCGCTTCAATTGCTGGTAAAGGCGTAGAAGCGGTACTTGATGACCGTCAGCTTTTGTTTGGTAACGAAAAGCTAATGAAAGAACGCAACATAGACATTCGAGCGTTCATAGACAGAGCTCAAACACTTGCCGAAGATGCTAAAACCCCGATGTACTTTGCTATCAACAATAGAATAGCTGCCGTAATAGCGGTCGCTGACCCCATTAAACCAGACTCGATTGAAGCTATTAAACGCCTTCAAAGCAATGGGATCCGCATTGTTATGCTAACTGGCGATAACCGCTTAACGGCAAAAGCCATTGCGAGCACAGTAGGGATCACAGAATTTGTCGCTGAAGTCATGCCAGAGGATAAAGCGAACAAAGTCGCCGAATTGCAGAAAGAGGGCGAAATAGTCGGCATGACCGGCGACGGTATTAATGATGCTCCTGCTCTGGCACACGCCAATGTTGGTTTCGCCATCGGCACTGGCACTGATGTCGCCATTGAGAGCGCTGATATCACACTTATGCGCGGCTCACTGCATGGTTTAGCCGATGCTATCGCAGTAAGCAAGGCGACCTTAACAAACATCAAACAGAATCTGTTTGGCGCATTTATTTACAACGTGGCAGGGGTGCCTATAGCGGCCGGTATTTTATATCCATTCTTTGGTTTATTGTTAAGCCCCATTATAGCTGGCGCTGCTATGGCCTTCTCCTCATTAACGGTAGTAACTAATGCCAATCGCCTGCGCTTTTTTAAAGCACAAGACCACTAGGAGTATTGAATTATGTTTTGGATAAATTTAGCAGGAGCGGCACTTATCGTGCTTATTGTGTGGTGGTTTTGGATTTACAAATCCGCCAGTGTCGCCATCCAAGATGGTGCTATCGAAATATTAGTAAAAGATGGCGTATATCAACCCTCGAAAATAAGGCTGCCAGCCAATCAAAAAGCAACGCTCACATTTACGAGGGTAGATTCCTCACCTTGCTCTGAGTCTTTACAAATTCCAGATTTGGATATCAATGCAATCTTGACCTTAAACAAAAAAATGACTGTAACAATACCGCCCACAGAACCTGGACAGCACGCTTTTCACTGCCAGATGAAAATGTATGTGGGTGAGTTGATTTTCGAATGAGTCGCGCAATGCATAAGCATTCTTCAATTTCATAAACGTTGAAAAAACTGAGCGAAATTGCTGAATTTGGAGGGGAATATTTGGCTTACAAAGCACATGTGCCAATGTTTATTCCACGCATAGAGCAATGGAAGTCATTTATTAAGCAAGCCAAAATTTAACTGTTAGATTTTAAGTGTAATGAAAAAAGGAGAAACAAATCTTACATATAGGCTATGACGCGACCCACTGTGACCTTGATGGTATTGAAAACATAGTGATTTAGTCTGATTGACATTCCGATGGCCAAGAAAGACGCTAAACCATTAAACACTAGCAGAAAGATTTAACGCAAAGTGTTGCGTCGAATAGTTATTACTAGCTTTGCCATCTATGCCTTGTTAACCCAAGCATAGAATATTTTTTTCAGGCTCGTAAGGAACAAAAAATTGTCACGCTGTGATAAAAAATCATGAAATACTTTTGCCATCGCATAGCGACCACAACGCAAAAGTAGTCAAACTCACGCTCAACAAATGTAGGTAAATGTTTACCTTGTTCAGATAGGGTTTTTTTGAATTCCGGATAATGTCGTTCGACCGGTTGATATAGCAAGGTATTTTCTTGTCAATGCACATCTTGATGCTCAGAGTTTTTGCAAACTCTGCATTATCCACTGCTTGATCTGGGATTCATTCATACCGCCCGAAATACGGTCAATTTCTTCTCCTTTGTGGAAAAAAATCAAGGTTGGAATTGAGCGAATAACCGCATCAGCAGACACTGCATGTGCGTTCTCGGTATCCACTTTGGCGAATAAAATACCATCAGATTCTTTGGCTACCCTTTCAAATGACGGCCCCATTGCCTTGCATGGTCCACACCAGCTCGCCCAAAAATCGACAATTACCGGCATATGGTTTTTCTCAACATAAGGATAAAAACTACTGTCATCTAATTCAACAGGAGCCCCGCTATAAATAGCGTCACTGCACTTTCCGCACTTAGCTCCAATATGGGTTTTGTCTTCTGGAATGCGGTTGGTTGACGAGCAATGGGCACAAACAATATGCATTGGTATTCCTTGGGTTCAAAAAAATGATAATTGACTATAAGCATTTGAATGTTGCAAATAATACAATAAAACGCAAGAGTATGGGCCATAAACAAGAACTTATGAGACAACAACATGCTTAAATTATACGGATTCGACGTTAGTAATTATTACAACATGATCAAGTTAGCTATGGCCCTAAAAGGAATTGAATACGAAGCCGTTATTACCTATCCCAATCAAACTCCAGAGTACTTGGCTATTTGCGCTACAGGCAAAGTACCAGCTTTGAGCACCGACGAGGGTGTGTTGGTTGAAACCAATGTGATCATGGAGTATTTGGATGAGTTGTCGCCTGAATGTCCGTTAATTTCTGGATCTGCATATGAACGCGCAAAAATTCGTGAATTGATGAAAATCGTAGAGATTTACATAGAATTGCCTGCAAGGCGCTGTCATACCGAAGCTTTCTGGGGCGTGCCTGTGCATGAACAAACTAAGAAAGAAGTAAAACGAGCATTATTGAATGGCATTCAAGCAGTGTCACGCGCCGCATCGTTTTCACCCTACATAGCCGGTGATAAAATTAGTGCTGCAGACATCATGTTCCTATACTCGGCGAGTTTAGCCTCTTCCGTTGCGAAGAAGTTATTTGACATTGATTTACTAGCGGAAGCGCCCGGCGCGAAAGAGCTTATGGCAATACTCAAAGCGCTTCCAGAAGTACAAGTTGTTGCCAAAGATCAAGCTGCTGCTCAACCTGCTTTTAGTGCTTATTTGGCCAAAGCCTTTGCTAAACAGTAAACGACCTTAGTCTAGGACGAGTTCCGTGTTGCTAGAAAAATTTCTAGTTTGCTGTGTCATTGGGTCAATAAATTGTAATTTTTGTGCTAATAATTGCAACGGTTTGCTGTAATCATCTGGCTTACTTGGCTGTAACTCTGGATAGTAGTTATCGTTTAACAGAGGCCAGCCAAGGCTTTGCATATGCACGCGCAGTTGATGGGTTTTTCCTGTTACAGGGTTTAGCTCGAATAGGGCTTTGTCAGCTGAACTTTTTAGACAACGAATGTGGGAATGGCTGTTGGCCACCCCCTCAACAATATGCATCAAAAATCTAGGCTCGGTTTTCTCCAACCGATTTTTAACTTCCCATTGTTGCTTGCTCATAGCAGGCTTGTTAATCGTGCTGGCGATGGCCTGATAAGTTTTGCTAACTTCACGTGTTTCAAATAGACGGTGGTATTGCTGACGTGAATTAGGATCCATCGAAAACAATACCAAACCTGCTGTGCCTTTATCTATTCGATGAACGGCTTGCAGTTGCTGGTTGCCGGTCTTATTGCGCAAGCGATTTTGCAGACATTCCTCAATATACTTGCCACCTGGTGTTACTGGTAAAAAGTGTGGCTTATAAGCAACTAAGATTAACTCGTCCTGAAAAATAATCTGTTCTGCAAAAGGAATGATTGGCTCACTTTCAAGCTCGCGATAATAATAAACACGTTGCTGAGCAGCAAAAAGTGTTTGTGGCTTAATTAAAGATCCATCATGCCAATGAACTTTGCCATCAGCCATTCGTTGATGCCAAACCTCACTCGTAATCGTCGGAAACTTTAGAATAAGAAATTCCAGAACAGTGCTTACACCTGGATTGTGTTGCGGTAAGCTGAGCTTGGACGCGGATTTAGCTATAACCATATTTGCACTCGTAGTTGACCCGATAAAAATTTTTTAAGTCTAAATTGACGGCTATAGTATATAACGTTTTGGCTTGACCAACTCGACACTTCGGCAAAGCAGAGCAGCATTGACTCAGTTTAAAGCTCGCTAATATTATTAAGTGGTCTTGTTCTCTAAAAAATTCACTATAAAATCACCCACCTTTTTGTAAAATTTACTCTGTGTAATTTTCATTGTGAAATTAGTCATAAAAATGCGCTATGCTCATTGTGTAGAAATTGCTAAGACTTAAATTGAGACACACTGGAGAATTCATTATGACAATGCCAATCGCTGACACTAATCGCATCGAAATACAAAAACAAACAAATTCGCCAGAGCGAGCCATGCCTTTTTTCAATATTCGTCAGCATAAAGATTCAAATGTGCTTAACAGTTACTTCGAGCCGAGCGAAATATTAGACCAACACTTTGCATTACAAAACGGCTCGCACAAAAATGTTAAGCAATACGTGATTTACTTCCGCCACATCATGGCATTTTTTGCAGACGGCAGTCATTGCGGTTTAGCTCAACCAAAACAATTTGTCGCTTTTGCCGGCTATAAAGATACCCCAGAATCAATAGTGCTAAAGGAAAATAGCGTTCATGTCGAGTTAGTTCTTAATACTCGTAACAATGTAAATCAAGGTAAGAGCGTTATGCATATTGAATTCCCTGTGCAAAGCACATTTACGTCTACTACCGATGACGATTACTTCGTTGAGTAATATATTGATAAATACTGTTGATAAATACTAATCACACAGAATAAGTGTAAATGACGCTTTGATAAGTCGTCATTTACACTTTTGTTATTTAGACTTTTTTGATTAACTGAATGCTGATATCACCGAGCGTATTCGCCTACCTGCTCAGCAGAATTCATCCAGTCATGCTTATATTTTCAACAAATAATACTAACATATGAAAATTAATTGAGCATTGGGCTACTAGTTAACTTCATCGGAAGACTCAATCCAACTCCGTTGAACCGCCATTCTAGCAAGGAGTAATAACCCTACCGCTATTAATGCCACCAAACCCTGCATAATTAAAACGCTTACACCCATCACACTAACCGCATCAACAATCACAAATATACCGATGTTTTGCAGCACTAAACCTATAAGGGAGATCATGAATAACATCGACGCCCACGCTTTTTTAAGCAGTAACCCCGCACAGCCTATTACACCTGCAAATACCGCTAACAATGATGCATAAGACGACCACATTGGGGTGTCGGCATACATTTGCTGTTGTTCCAGGGGAAGCAAGGCAATCGCCTCGGGTGTTATCATAAAATTCATTACAACCATGGCTGCGCCAAGTAAATTCCATAGTAGTGCAATAATTGCGACAATGATGAACCAAATAGGTGCTTTAGTCATAGTGATCTCCAAAATTTGCTTAGCTAAATAAAAGTACTCAGCTTTTGCTGGGCTCTGAGCAAAGAATAGTGCCTTAAGCAGCAAATGTAAAAGTTATGTTATATGATGGCGTGAATACTACTTTTCTCGATGCAAGGCTATTCCCCTTTGAGAAGCGCTGTATCAATAAACCCCTTTAAACAATCCAAAAGAAGTGGAAAACATGGATACGTCAGTAGTTGATTCGTTGCTCTCTAGCTTGGTGGATGAGGGCTCAGTAGTAGGTACTTCAGCGCTAGTTTATGTAGCTGATAAAGAAGTTTACTTTGGTGCATTTGGCCAAGCAGATCGAGAAGTATCTAAACCTTGGAAGCGAGACACTTTAGTCAATATTTTCTCAATGACAAAGCCGATCACAGGCGTAACGATGATGTCATTGTATGAAGAAGGCTTATTTGATTTAGAAGCGCCACTTTCCAAGTACTTACCCGAGTATGCTGATGTAAAAGTGTTTGCAGGCTTAAATGACGATGGAACGCCAATACTTGTTGCCCCGAATCGTCCGATAAAGGTGATTGATATTTTTCGCCACACAGCCTGCTTTGGGTACGGAACGGAAGGCACACCATTAGCCGCAATTATGAATGCCAAAGCAGTTCTCGATCCGTCTAAACCACTCTCACAATTGAGTCAGGAAACTGCAAGCATCCCTTTATTCGGACATCCTGGCGAACATTGGAAATATGGCGTAGCTGCTGATGTTCAAGCAAGATTAGCCGAAGTTGTTAGCGGCCGCCCATATGAAGAATTGGTGAAAGAGAGAGTACTCGATCCGCTTGGACTTTCGAACACGACCTACTTCGTTCCTGCTGATAAAAAATCAAGATTGTCTGCAGTGTATAATTTCAATCAGCCCGGTGTTCTAACTCGTACCCCAGATAATCAGGTATATGGTTTTAGCCCTGTAAAGCCAATTCAGATTAACGGCGGGCACGGCATCGTTTCAACTATTGATGACTATATGCGTTTTGCTTTAATGCTACAAAATGAAGGTAGTTTGGACGGTATCCAAATACTAAAACCCGACACCATTGCTCTTATGAGCAAAGACCATCTTCCTGCAGAGGTAACTGATAAAGAATTTTTACCCTCAAAAGGACAAATGGGCTTTGGTCTTAACTTTGCTGTACGCATTGCACCGCCAATTGATGATAACGAGCCCTTTGGTGTCACCGGAGAATTTTTCTGGGATGGCGCTGCAAGTACCTTATTTTGGGTCGACCCAACAAATGACGTAACCGTAGTGTTTTTTACTCAGGTATTCCCTTTCAATCTAGAAATCCAAGCAAGATTCAGAAGAAAAATATATGAAGCGCTTGGTTATTGCTGAAACGGAACCTAAGGTAAATATAGCAATCGATTGTTACAGTATAAGCATGTCGAAAAATGCGGAATATGCTAGAATTACAAGTGAGTACTCCTGTAGCAATCTCAGAAAATAAAGGAAATAGTAAATGGATATGTTGTTTGATTATATTTTCACCGTACAAGTTGCGATCATCGTTTTAGTTTTAGTATTGCTAAAAAGCAGTATTAAATTTGTTCCTCAAAACCGCGCTTATGTGATTGAGCGTTTCGGTAAATTTCAGTCAACCAAAGAAGCTGGGTTGAATTTTATTATGCCCTTCATTGATCGCATATCTGCCGATCGCTCTCTGAAAGAGCAAGCCGTTGACATTCAAGAGCAAAGTGCTATCACCAAAGACAACATCTCCTTAATGGTCGATGGTGTTTTATATTTCCGCGTAATGGACCCATATAAAGCAACTTATGGTGTAGAAGACTATGCATTTGCCGTAACTCAGTTAGCACAAACGACGATGCGTTCAGAGTTAGGTAAAATGGAATTAGATAAAACATTTGAAGAGCGAGATATATTAAATACGAATATTGTTACCTCGATTAACCAAGCCGCTGGCCCTTGGGGAATTCAGGTGATGCGCTATGAGATCAAAGATATCATTCCACCTGGTTCTATAATGGAAGCGATGGAAGCACAAATGAAAGCAGAACGAGTCAAGCGCGCACAGATATTAGAATCTGAAGGTGATAGACAAGCTGCGATTAACAGAGCTGAAGGTGAAAAAGCCTCGGTAGTTCTCGCTGCTGAAGGTGAAAAGTCTGAGCAAATACTGCGAGCACAAGGTGAAGCATCAGCAATAATTGCGGTTGCCGAAGCACAAGCACAAGCAATCAATAAAGTGGGTGAAGCTGCAAATACTGAGTCAGGTCAAAAAGCGATTCAACTAGACTTAGCTACTAAAGCGATTGAAGCCAAGCAAGCTATTGCGAAAGAATCTAGCGTTGTATTGTTACCCGACTCAAGTACTGAAGCAGCGTCAGTCGTCGCTCAGGCAACAAGTATTATAAGTGCGCTAACTAAAAAAGGAGCCTGATATGGAATGGTTTGCTAACAACTTAATCGAAACAATATTAATTATAGGTGTAGTGCTTTTAATCATTGAAATTGTGGTCTTAGGTTTTAGCACCTTTTTCCTATTCTTCACTGGCTTGGCTGCTGTAGCAACTGCAGCGATTATGTGGGCAGGACTAATACCAGAGACTTACCTTTGGTCCTTAGCCTCCATTTCAGTATTCACTCTCGTCTTTGCACTCTTGCTTTGGAAACGATTAGCAAATATGCAAAAAGACGTTGACCATAAGCGGGCTGATTCCGACTTAATCGGTCATACCTTTGTGTTACTGGAAGACGTTGAAGCTGCCCTACCTATGAATCAAAAACCGAACTATCAATTTTCAGGTATTAGTTGGCACTTAAATGCCCATGAAGACTTGACGAAAGGTACCGTAGTTGAAGTAATCCAAGCGGATGTTGGTTCGTTGCTGATAAAAGCGAAGTAATGCGAAGCTAGTCCTCAGTTTTAGTTAATGTAAGGTTTTTGTCTTTTTTCCAATGAGCAAAACGTTAAGTTAGTGAACCAATAATAATGTGACAAAAATACTCATTGAGTGTGCGATCTTATTTGAAGTTCTAAACTAAGCGATGATACGTTTATTATAATAAGGAATTAAAGATGAAAAGTTTTATGTTTATATACGAAGGTGGCGATCCCAATTGGCATGCAACGGCGCCTGCTGAAGAAATGAAGGCGCTGATGGCAAATTGGGAACA
Source organism: uncultured Glaciecola sp. (assembly GCA_905479945.1). GTDB lineage: Bacteria > Pseudomonadota > Gammaproteobacteria > Enterobacterales > Alteromonadaceae > Glaciecola. Next base: position 49,097 of record CAJQOP010000025.1, read on the forward strand.
GTGGATGCAAGCACTTGCTGAAAAAGGTCAATTAGTATCAGGCGGTGAGCCACTGCATTTTAGTGGCAAGCGTCTTGATGCAAATGGTTTGGTTACTGACATTGCCGCCGCAGAATTTAAAGATCTGGTAAGCGGTTATTCTGTAGTAGGAGCCCATAGCGTCTCAGAGGCAATCGAGATTGCTAAAACATGCCCTATATTTTCAGACAGTAGCGTTAAAGTTCAGATTAGAGAAGTTATCCCAATGGAATGATTGAGTTGACCATTGGAACCTTTACTTTTGCTCGTTAAGTTCTGATAAATAATGGCGACGTTTCGATGCTCTGTGTTTTTAATGAGCGTTCAAGTTGTCGCTTTAATCCCAACAATTCTTTTTCGTTCATACCTGCACGCTCAGCTTCATTGAAATAATGTTGCGCGTGCTCACTGCGACCATCCAATCCATTCACATAGCTCAACGCTGCATAAACTTGATAACTGTCTTTACAATAACTATTTGACGATAAGTCTAATAATTTAGTTAAGGCTTCTTCAGTTTTGTTTGAGTGCGCCATTGAAATAGCTAAGTTAATCTCTACCATTGGCGAAGGTGAAACTCTCAACCACGTCCTATAATGTAATTCGATTGCGGGCCAATCTGTTTTCATGAAATCGCTGGCCCGCAAATGCTCATGGGCAATAAGTGCTTCATATAAATATGGGCTATCAAGTTCTCCTTTTACTTCCAAAGCATGAGATAACTCAGCGGTTCCTAGCATCGTGTGTTTATTTTTCCAAAGTGTCCTGTCCTGCAAGTTAAGCGGTATCAATATTCCGTTGTCATCACACCTTGATTTCTGGCGCGCAAGATACAAATGCATTAATGCGACAAGAGAGTGGGAACCAGTAAGCCAATCTCGATGTTTCTTCAACAGCATATCTGCTAAATTTAAAGCTTCAATGCTCATTATGTTTGCTTCCTTTGCGGGATGCTGCTGAATATTCAAACCTTCGTTGAACAACAAATACAACGCTCTGTGAAGAGAGCAAATTTGGTTGGCCGTTAGCAGCAAGAGATCTTGGGTGAAGCTGTGTTTTTTTAATTGAGAACGGGCTCTGTTTATTCTTTTTTTAGTATTATGCTCGCTGATTAACAAGGCTCGAGCAATTGCAGATACAGACATACCGCACACTATTTTCAATATAATAGGTAATAGATAGGCTGCTTTTAACTTGCTACAGGATAGCCATAACAGAAGCGTGAGCTGTTCGTCTTCAACGTTGTTTGGATATCCAAACTCCGTTTCCAATTTAGTTGGCAAGGTCCAGTTTGATAGTATTGCTGTTGGCAATGATTGCGCATATCGCGCTCGCACTTTGCTGCTTCGTAACATATCATAAGCTTTGTTTTTTGCTGTAAGGGCTAGCCATGCTGAAGGGTTTTCAGGGACTGAACTTGATGACCATGAACGCAATGCTTGTTCAAAACTATCTTGAACGATGTCTTCAACTAGATCCAAATTTGCTGAACCCAGCACTCGCAATAAAATTGCGATTAGTCTTGAATGTTCAGTCTTATAAATCCCTGATATTATGAGCGCTGCTTGATCCATCAGTCGAATTTCTTTTGCAAATGAGTACTTGGATTTGAATAAATATAGCAGAATTTAGTTAATATGTTTGTCGTTGAAAATAGTATTCTAAACATTGTGAATTCTGACTCACCATAAGTGTGAACGACATTACATTTTGGTAATGTTGAGATACTAACATTATGTGCCTGATTGAAATAAAATAGAGTGTAATCGGGTCTGCTACTCACCCGAAAGTTTAATGTCCTAACGAGCAAAGAGGAAACTGTGAATAATTATCAAAAATCTAAAGAAGTAATTTCAACATTAACGGCTGAACAATTCAGAGTAACCCAAGAAAATGGTACTGAACGCCCTGGCACAGGCGAGTTATTAAATAACACCTCGCTTGGCATATACGTTGATATCGTCTCTGGTGAGCCTTTGTTCGCATCATCTGCCAAATATGAATCAGGTTGCGGCTGGCCAAGCTTTACTAAAGCGATTGACCCAGTTAATGTAAACGAAATTACTGATACAACGCATGGTATGACACGTACTGAGGTGCGTTCAACTCATGGCGATAGTCACTTGGGGCACGTGTTTCCCGACGGGCCACAAGACCAAGGCGGCCTGCGCTATTGTATTAATTCTGCTTCATTACGTTTTGTACCCAAAGGCGAAATGGTAAGTGAAGGCTATGAAGCCTATTTGAATCAAGTTGAGGATATTTCCTAATGGCAAATGAACGTGCAGTATTAGCCGGTGGCTGTTTTTGGGGTATGCAAGATCTTATACGCAAGCGCCCTGGCATCATTTCGACGCGTGTTGGTTATACGGGTGGTGAGGTGAAAAATGCAACTTACCGGAATCATGGCACCCATGCTGAAGGTATAGAAATTATGTTTGATAATGAGATAGTTAGTTATCGACAAATTCTGGCCTTTTTCTTTCAGATACATGATCCTAGCACTGAAAATAGGCAAGGCAACGACACCGGTGTTTCTTATCGTTCAGCTATTTATTATGTGTCTGACGAGCAACATGCTGAAGCCTTGAGAACAATAATTGAAGTAGATGCATCAGGATTATGGCCAGGAAAAGTGGTAACTGAAGTAGAACCCGCTGGTGATTTTTGGGACGCTGAGCCGGAACACCAAGATTATTTGGAAACGCGCCCCAACGGCTACACTTGCCACTTTGTCAGACCTGACTGGATATTACCCGAGAGTTAAAAGTAAGATTACAATAATATGTGTTCTAACAATTTAACTAAAAAAATTGTCGAAACAATTAAACAAGGTACATAAATGATTTCAAAAGCACATGTTATTTTGATTACGGCTTCCATAGGTATGCTTAGCGCTTGTGGGCAAAAAGTCGCGCCTGAAAAAGCAGAGGTCATTCGACCGGCTAAGTTGATTGAAGTAACTGAGTCTTCGAATATCAAAAATTTCAACTTTCCTGCTGTTGTTGAGGCATTAAGTTCTAAAGAATTAACTTTTCAAGTTTCTGGGCAAATTGAAAAACTCAATGTGCGAGAAGGTTCAGAGGTTAAAAAAGGTGATGTATTAGCAACGTTGGTACAACGAGATTTCACAAACAAACTAAAAACGGCACAAACACAGTTTGATGCAGCAAAATTAGACTTTGAGCGCGCAGAGCGACTCATAGTAGAAAATGCCATTGCTCAGACGGTATATGACCAACGTTTAACCCTCTTGAACGTTACTACTGCGCAGCTAGACACTGCCAATAAAGCCGTGGAAGACACGGTTTTATTATCGCCGTTTGACGGTGTGGTAGCGGTCAAACATGCAAAAGAGCTTGACACTGTAGGTCCATCTCAAGCCGTTTTTACACTTCAGACTGAAGGTGCGGCCGAGGCGCGGGTAAAAATACCTGCGAGTTTAGTCACACATGCAAAACAAATTGTACCTATTGAGACAGTTGTGGTTTTAGACTCTGCTAGTCAATACGAGATACCGGCAGAACTTGTTGCTACAACTACTTTAGCCGATGAACGTTCGCAAACCTTTGATGTGCGTTTTGGTTTTACTCCGCCTGAAGAGTTAACCATCTTACCTGGAATGACGGGTGTTGTTAAAGTAAGCCTAAGATTAACCTCAGATGTTAAAAGTGCTGGGCAAATTGCCATTCCCTTAAGCGCAGTATTGTCTGATAGTGATGGCCAATTTGTATGGAAAGTAGATACTCAAACCATGACAGTTGCTAGGCAGAATATCCAAGTTGGCGCAGGTGTAGGCGAAACGCTGGCGATCGATGCTGGTTTGGTTGCAGGAGACACCATTGTTGGAGCGGGTGCTTCGTATTTGAACGAAGGCATGAAAATCCGCCGTTTAGAAACTAAAAACTAGAAAACTCACCAGACTTCAAGCTTAAAGCAACAGGAATTATTTTATGAATCCAGGAATTTTTGCGATGAAGAATCGTTTGATAACGATCATTGTTATTCTTGCGTCGCTGGCAGGTGGTTGGAATGCCTACAAAAACATGTCTCGTTTTGAAGATCCCGAGTTCACCATCAGAACTGCAGTTATTATAACCCAATATCCAGGTGCCACACCTACAGAAGTAGCAAATGAGATCACCGAACCACTAGAATCAGCAATTCAACAAATGCAGGAAGTTGAAAGCTTGGAGTCTACCTCATCTGCGGGTTTATCAAGAATTAACGTAGAAATAAAATATGAATTCTCACCTTCCAAACCGGCTTTACAGGCTATCTGGTCAAAACTTCGTAACAAGGTCAATGATGCGCAGTCTGCGTTGCCACCAGGCGCCCTTCCCTCAATCGTAAACGATGACTTTGGTGATGTTTATGGCGTGTATTATCTCTTAACAGGTGATGGTTACACCTACAAAGAGCTTGAAGACTACGCCAAAAAGTTGCGGACAGATGTGTTAAGTGTTGACGGCGTCGCAAAAGTATCCCTATCAGGGCTGCAAAAAGAAGCAATATACGTTGAAGTTTCTCGCGAACGAGCGGCAGCTTTAGGCCAATCGATTAATAATATATATCAGCAGCTTGAGAAACAAAATGCGGTCAGCCCAGCAGGTAACGTTCTGGCGGGAAATCGCCGCTTAATTATTCAGCCTTCAGGCTCAATTGATTCAGTTGAAGAAATCAAGAATATGGTGGTTGCGACGGATAACGAAGGCACACTCCTCTATTTACGAGACATAGCCTCTGTTGAAAGAGCCTATAAAACTCCACTTACTGATGAAATTCGCTACAACGGAAAGCCTGCAATCGGCTTTGGTATTTCAAATGTAACGGGCGCAAATGTGGTGAAAATGGGTAACGCCATTGATACAAAAATTGCCAGCGTTGAGAACCAAAGACCTATCGGGATTGAAATTCATGAGTACTACCATCAAGGAAAAATTACCGATGACGCAGTACATAATTTTATATTAAATGTCGTAGCGGCTCTTGTCATAGTGCTTATTACCTTGTTTTTCTTCATGGGATTAAAGTCGTCAATTATCATTGGCGCGACCCTAGTCATTACTATTGCAGCAACACTTGCCACCATGTATTTGATTGGTATTCCTATGCACAGAATTTCCTTAGGCGCGCTTATTATCGCCCTAGGAATGTTAGTAGATAACGCAATAGTAGTTACCGACGGGATATTAGTAGGCACTCAACGAGGTGAGAAGAAGCTCGATATCGTCAAGAAGATAGTTAGCCGATCAATTTGGCCGCTATTGGGTGGAACCCTAGTCGGAATACTTGCTTTCGCACCTATTGGTTTAGCGCCTGGCTCTACTGCCGAATATACTGGCCATTTGTTTTGGGTGGTGATGATTTCGCTAATGTACAGCTGGTTATTCGCCATTACAGTCGTACCATTCTTGGCTGATTTAATGTTTAAAGAAGTTCCCGCTCCAGCAGAGGAACCGAAAGACGGTAAATTAATGGCAGCTTATAAAGAATTCATGCGCAAAGTGCTGAAGGTACGCTGGCTACCAATTGGTGCAGCAGTAGCATTGTTCGCAATCTCTGTATGGGGTTTCCAGTTTGTGAAGTCTGGCTTTTTTCCAACTTCTACCACGCCACAAGTAGTGGTAGATTATTGGTTACCTGAGGGCACTGACATCACTCAGACCAAAGCCGACATGCTAAAAATTGAAGCCGAACTTATCACATACGACGGTATTGCAGATGTTCAAACCCTTATAGGTAAAGGGACTCTGCGCTACATGCTGGTATATGGCTCAGAGAGCGGAAACTCTGCGTATGGGCAATTATTGTTGAAAGTAGAAAGCTACGGAGCGATCGCAGGCCTTATCCCTAAAGTTCAAGCATATTTAGATGTAGCTTACCCAAATGCGCAAGCTAAAGTGTGGCAATTTGAATTAGGCCCAGGTGGTGGTTCGAAAATTGAAGCCGAGTTTAGCGGACCTGATCCAGCCGCACTGAGGCGTCTGGCTGATAAAGCAAAAGCGATTATGACAGCTGACGGTGGCGCAATTTCTATAAAAGACAATTGGCGACAGCCCGTCAGTATCATTGAACCCGTTTATTCTTCAAACAAAGGGCGCCGTCTAGGTATATCGCGCCAAGATCTTTCAAGCTCCTTATTAACTAACTTTTCTGGCCGCTCTGTAGGTGTTTATCGAGAAGGTGATACTCTTATTCCGATCATCGCTCGTGCACCAGAATCAGAACGTCTCAATGCTGAATCAATCGGGCAAATTCAAATTATTAGTCCAGCGACGGGTGTTTCTGTGCCTCTAGAGCAAGTGGTAGATAGCATTAATATGGTATGGCGAAACTCATTGTTATTAAGAGAAGACAGAGTGTGGAGGATCAAAGCACAAGCTGATCCAGTAGCTGGAGACTTAGCATCTGATCTTCAGGGGCGTGTAAGTCCACAAATTGACGCAATTGAACTACCACCAGGCGTAACACTTGAGTGGGGTGGAGAGCTTGGCAATAGTAGTGAAGCCAAAGGAGATTTAGCCAGTACTATTCCCATGGGTTTATTAGCTATGGTTTTAGTTGTGGTCATTCTGTTTAACAGATTAAGACAGCCCTTGGTGATTTGGTTAGTTGTGCCACTTGCCCTGATTGGTGTTGTTTTAGGGCTTGTTGTTACCGGCACGCCAATGGAGTTTATGGCTATCCTCGGACTCCTCTCCTTGTCGGGTTTACTTATTAAGAATGCCATCGTATTGGTTGATCAAATGGATATAGAAATAGCCGAAGGAAAAGCAAGATTTGACGCAGTGGTAGATTCAGCGGCAAGCAGAGTTCGTCCGGTAATGATGGGCGCGCTTACTACAGTGCTGGGAGTTATTCCGCTATTTGGCGATGCTTTCTTCAAGTCTATGGCCGTTGTATTAGTCTTTGGTTTGACCTTTGCCACAGTGCTTACCTTGATTGTTGTCCCTGCTCTGTATGCAGTAATCTTTAAAATTAAAAATTCTGAAAGTGAGGTGGTCTAATGCCATTTACGAGAGCATCGTGCATAAGAAGGCCATTAACAACAAAACTGCCCGTTAATCAGCTTTTCAAAACAACGGCTATAGCAGTCTGCATCGCCACATTAGTAAGTGGCTGTGCAACAAGCAGTTTATCTCGGGTCGAAGACGCAAAGGCAGCGACCGCTGCAAGCTTGCCCGATTTGCCGAGTCAGTGGCTTTCAATACAACAGCGTAATGGTGATGTAAAAGTCAGCTGGCTAGAAAAATTAGATGACCCAGCTCTGGAATCATTTGTTTTAGAAGCGCAAAAAAACAACCGTAATTTACAAGCAATGGCTGCCAGTGTTGATGGCGCTAGAGCACTCGCTAATCAAGCTGCCTCTTCATTATCTCCTCAGTTAAGCGCAAGCTTGGGAAATACATCTGGCGGAGCGCTTGAAGGAAGTGGCAGTAATAATTTTAATGTTGGTCTGCAAGCAAGTTGGGAAGCCGATCTTTGGGGGCGAATACGTTCTGGTAACCTTGCAGCTAAACAGAACGTAGTAGCGGCTGAAGCAGAATATAAGTTCGCGCAATATTCGCTTGCAGCTGGTGTCGCAAAAACCTATTTCGTTGCAATTGAAGCTAATAAACAGCTTGAAATAGCGCAGAGAAGTGTAGATACCGTAGTAGAAACCAATCGTATTGTGCAGTTGCAGTTCGACAATGGTTTAGCCAATCAACAAAATATATCCTTAGCCAAGGCTGATCTAGCTAGTGCACAAGATAGCTAGTGCACAAGATAGCTTGGTCTCAAGTAAGGCGGGTCAGCGAGACGCTACTCGCTCCCTTGAGTTACTTTTGGGAAGATACCCCGGTGCAGAGTTAAGCGTTGTTCAAGCGCTGCCATCTTTGCCAGCCGCTCTGCCTACTGGTATTCCATCACAACTTTTGGAACGCAGGCCTGACGTTGTCGCTGCTGAACGAAAAGTAGCCGCTGCGTATAATCGAGTGGATGCAGCTAAAGCCGCCAAGTTACCGAATTTGTCTTTGAGTGGTTCGTTGGGTGGTACGTCCAACTCTCTCAGTAATATTCTAAACCCTACTAATTTAGCATGGCAAGCAATAGGCAGTTTAGTGGCGCCCATTATTGATGGCGGGCGATTAGATGCACAAGTTGAAGCTGCAACAGCAGATCAAGAAGCCGCTGTTGCGGGCTATGCTCAAGTGGCACTGAATGCCTTTGCTGATGTTGAAAAGGCACTAGATCAAGGCTCGGTATTAAGAGAGCGCATGACGGCATTGACTACCGTACTAGTGGAGTCGGAAAAGGCATTGAAAATTGCCAACCTGCAATTCAATGAAGGCGAAATAAGCCTATTGGATGTGCTGATACTGCAACAACGAGTATTTTCGGCTCGCAGTAAATTATTATCCATCAACCGCGCATCATTAACGCAGTTTGTTGACTTAAATTTGGCACTGGGTGGAAGTTGGTACTAAGGTACTTAGCTATTCCGCATTCCCAGTCATGCCTCGAAAGCGGGCAAGCAGTAAAAAAGTAATTTTAGCCAATTGATAATGTGTTTAAGCCTATGAAAAAAGCGCAAACAAAGAGAATTTCAGTAGTGGTATACTCAAAAATAAGAATTGCGTAAAGGATGTTAGAAGTGAAAGTAGATGTTTTAATCATTGGCGCTGGTGCAGCAGGATTGTTATGTGCTTCCAGAGCTGGTGCGCGTGGTAAAAAAACTATCGTGGTAGATCATGCCAAGAGACCAGGAAAAAAAATACTCATCTCGGGCGGCGGTAGATGTAATTTTACTAACTATTATATTGAACCTGAGAAATTCATCTGCAAAAACCCCCATTTTTGTAAATCTGCCTTGAGCCAATATACCCAGTGGGACTTTATAGCTTTAGTTGAAAAATACAACATCGCATATCATGAGAAAACCTTAGGACAACTTTTTTGTGATGATTCGGCGAAAGATATTGTCTCTATGCTCATGAGTGAATGTAAAAGTAATAACATAGATTTTAGTTTTCAAACTGATGTTGTAAAAGTAAGTAAAACCGAAACTGGTTATAGTGTTGAAACCAACAAAGGTAACATTGATTGTGAGAGTTTAGTTATTGCATCGGGTGGACTATCTATGCCTAAGCTAGGTGCTACGCCGATTGCTTATAAAATTGCTGAGCAATTTGGATTGAGTGTATTACCAACCAGAGCAGGCTTAGTACCCCTAACTTTACCTCTTGAACTAAAAGAACAGTTAGCCGAAACTTCTGGTGTATCTATGAACGTGGAAGTCACATCTAACGATATGTCATTTAATGAGGGAATGCTAATTACACATCGAGGTTTATCCGGACCCGCAATATTGCAAGTCTCATCATACTGGGAACCTGGGGATGAAGTCTCCATAGACTTAGACCCTCAAAACCTTTTTAAAAGTTCCTTTGAAAATTTATTACCGGAGGAGTGCAATCAAACACTAAAGAATTTTTTAGCAAATACTTTTGCGAAAAAATTTGTAGAAAAATTTCTAAACATTAGAAATTTACCAAATATTCCGCTCAAGCAATTAAGTCATAAGCAAAAAGAATTATTAGTTAGCTCAATAAAAAATTGGACTATAAAACCATCCGGGTCTGAAGGATATAGAACGGCTGAAGTAACAATAGGTGGTATTGATACTGATCAACTATCGTCAAAAACAATGGAAGTGAAAGATCATAAAGGTTTATTTTTTATTGGAGAAGCAGTTGACGTAACAGGTTGGCTTGGAGGTTATAATTTTCAATGGGCTTGGAGTTCAGGATTTGCTGCAGGTTCTAATGTATAAAGGTGGTTAGTGTTAATAAAGTTGGCTCATATGGGCTTTTTGTTTAAATAGGGTGCTGTCGTGTATGGTCTCCTTCAGTATAGCAAGTGCAACGATCTAACTACCTTGGACACTTAGTCAGACTCTTTAGACTTCCCTACTATTGTACTATTTGGCCTTGCGTTTGCACTATTCCTGCGAGTAAGAAAAACTAAGTAATAATAATTGTGGGCACCACTGTTATATAAAGAAAAATCATTTCCCTTATGAAACTGGATCAGAAGCTTGATAAGGGTTTATGCTTCCGGCACAAAGTGTATGTTTAACGGAAAAGCGATTTGATTCAACTCAAACCTGCACCAACGGCTAACGTTCACCTTTCAATACAGCCACAATTCACTCAGTAATCATTAACAAATTCATGCCAAATCGGATGACAAATTCTGTCGTACTCAATCATGCTACTTAGTAATGCTTGCCTTGCTGATGTGTCTACCATCTCTTTTGGTAATAATGGATCTTGATTGATTTGACGTATTACGTGTTCACCAATCAAAAAGGATTCTCTGGTCGCTTGTTTGACATCAAAACCACTAAGTCGTTGTGCGCTTTTTTCCATCAGCGATACAAGCAGTACATACGTCTTATTTAACTCTTTAGGCGACCATAAAGACTTCGGATTGGTAGTCAGAGCGTAATTAAAATGATCGACTTTCATTAGAATGGCGTGTTCTTCAAGTCCAATTTCAACCAATCGAGTAAATGTTGCATCTGCTTCTTCTTTTAGGTTGTCTGGTCGACACCAAAGGTTTTTCTCAAGAGGTTTAAACCCCATTAGTCTGAACGCGCGCTCACGCTCACGGATACTTTGTTTACAGGTGCGCCCAAGGTGCGCGGTGTATACACTTAACCATCCGCCGTTCCACTGATCAACCATGTCGTGTGAATGGCGCCATTTTGCCGCAAGTTGATTAATCGATTTTTCGGTTGCGCCTACAGTGTAGTGCCCACGTTGTTGAGCTAATAGAAATCCTTGTTTGACTAAACGTCCAGCAGAGACTCGGATCGTTGCAGGTTCATGCGCAAACAACTCACCCCAAGCGATCAATTGTTTGATTGACATGTATTTCAGGTTGGGTTGACTAAAGAGCGAGAGTAATAATCGATTTGACGACGGATAGTTAGATAATATTTTAGTCTGATAATAATTATCCAGTGATTTATCCACAAATGAACTCGGAGAACTAGCCTGCATAATGTTACTCACCACTAAGTTTAGGTAATCGTTCAAATTCTTTCGCTAGATGAGCATGCAAGCGAACAATGGCAGTCTCAAATAAGCCAAATTCTAAAAATGCGTTCGCCCCGCTTGCCAATCCTCGTTGCGCAGACAACACTATCTCCAGATCTTCAATGGCGCCTTTTGCCGCAAATTTTTGTCCTTCAAAAACAGCATCAAGCTGTTTAGTTTCGTTCTCGCCAATATCGCTGACAAGATAAGAGTGTTGCCGAGTCGTTGATTCATCGATTGGCTCAAGGATAACCACTTGCATACAGCCTGGAAAAGTTGAAATCACCACGTTTGGAAACAAATGATACACATACGTCAGTCGCCCATTTACGTTGATATTAGTCTGTTTTTTATGCCTTAATCCTTCAATAGATTGGTAGGGAAATGCCACACGGCTGTTTTCACCAAAGGTTTCGATTACGGTGAGGTTATCGTATTGCACTGGGAAGAAGGTGCTTTTGTGGGTTTGCCGAATATGGTAACCCTCCAGAGAACTTTCGAGATGTAATTTCCAATTTGCTTTTACTACTTGGCTACCTGAATTCAACAAACGGTAACCATCAGGTATCAGTTTTGGTACAAACGAAACATCCTGCTCCATGTTTGCTTGGGAATGTTGGTTGATAAACACCAAACCATTGCTTTCATAACACGCTACAGCAACCAACCCTCGTGTAGCTTTATCAACATCAGGAAACCCATGCTCGTGAGGAATACTTTTTAGACTTCCGTCAAGACTATATGCCCAACCATGATAGGGGCAAACTAAGGAGCGGGCGCACCCCTGACCATTGACCAGTTGAACCCCTCGATGTCGGCAAGCATTTCTAAAAGTACGCACGTTACCGTCTAATCCACGTATCGTAATCAATGGCATGCCTGCTACGTCACGAGCAACATAATCTCCGGGCTTGGCCAATGCGCTCGAAGGACAAAAAACAATGGTGCGGTTTTGCAGAATTCTGAGCTCGGCATCTAATCGTTTTTTAGAACGGTAGTTATCAACGGGCTCCTTCCACGTTTGTTTGCCCTTATCTGTAGTGCCATTGTCGATATGAACAAAAATCCTCTGCACCACTTCCGCGTCACTCAATAGTTGATTTTGAACATTTGTATTCTCTGTCATTGTTATCTCACAAGTTACATAAACAAAACCACATTATACTTATAACACAATTCTACACATTAACTAAAATTAAGTTATAAAATTTATTTCTATGATATTTGTAATGTTATTTTGAGGGAAAACTGACGGTGACAAGAAATGTTGCAAAACTCTTGCAGAGTCGCAATGAACGTTAACACCTAATTATTCAGACAACATATTTATGGGATTACTCACATTCAGTAAAAGAGCTTTGGCGATCAGCCGCTATTTAAAACAAACCATTATTTTAAGATAATAGGCGATGCTGGGTAATGAATACACTTGAATTGAGTGAGAACTGTGAATAAAGAATAGCGGTGAAATTACAAAGGGCGTCACTAATGAAATGACGCCCTAGAAGTTTACCGAGACCGCTTAATTTGCTTTAGCAGTTCATCTACTGATCTTTTTAGTTGTGGATCGATGTTACTCGCCTTGTAACCCGGTGGATTAAATACCTCAATGTCAGGTTTAGCGGGCACAAAATCCATATTTTCGCCTGACTCTTTTACCCACCAACCTCTAAACGGCATGCGCACTCTTGAGCCATCAACCAAGCCATAAGAACCTGTGCTAATAACGGCGCCAAACGTGGGGCGACCCACTAATTTACCCAAATTAAGCGCTTTATATGCATGTGAGAATATTTCTGCATTTGAGTAACTGTTTTCATTACTTATGGCAATTGATGGCTTTGTCCACGCCGACAATGGCAAGCGTTCAGAAAATGGGTAGGTGTTTTTGAACTTGCTATGTTCTTTTTCGAGATCTTTGGCTGCACCACGCGGAATGGTGTAAGAATGCTGTTTAACACTCAGCACGGCCATTAGGTAATCGGTTGTCCAGCCGCCACCGTTATAACGAACATCAATAACAATGCCTTCTTTTCCGTGACCTGCTGCCATTAGCTCCCGCTCAAAGCGTTCAAAACTACTCCAGTTCATGCCTCGTATGTGCAAATAGCCTAAACGGCCCTTGGAATATTTATCGGTGAGGGTGCGTCTTTTTTCAACCCAATCATCATAAAGTTGGCTACTTAAACTTTCAGTTGGCCAAATAATGACTTCTCTTGATGCAGCTTGCTCAGCAGAAGCAAGTTTCGCTGCAGGTGATTGCACGCTCAGCAACACGGGACTATTAACTTGGTCGGTCAATAAAGAGTAAAGATTATGCTCAGAAACAGCTCGTTGATTAACCTGGGTAATAATGTCGCCAACGTAAAGCTTACTTTCTTCTCTGTCTGAGGGGCTGCCTGCTAAAACTGAGCTTATTTCAAATCCAGTTTTTGTGTGCAGACCCTCTGCGCCAATTAAGCCTGTGCGTTGAGATTGCGTTTGTTTAGGATTTTCACCTATGGATAAGCCCATATGGCTGGCATTTAATTGGCCGAGCATCAGATTGAAGATGTATTGAAAATCTTCTTTTGTGGACGCTTTTAAAGCAATAGGTTTATACTTTTCACGTAAAGCGCTCCAATCCTTACCATGGAATTTCGGATCGTAAAATCCGTCGTTTAGAGCTCGCCAAGCGTCATCGAATATTTGTTCGCGCTCACCTGCATGATCAATAACAGTTTGCGATGAGACAGCCAAATTTTCAGATTTGTCGTCTTTGGTGGCTACTCTTACCATTTTACCACCTTTGGTCAGCGCAAAAACGTATTTTCCTTGCTCCGCTAAGACCAAATTTCTTGGCTCTACATCACCTGTAAGAATTGTTTTCCTGTCTTCGCCATCCCACTTTATTTTATAAAGGTTGCGCTCAATTTCGAAATTTTGTCGCCCTGAGCCACCAATGGTGTAATAAACATGCTCACCTTTTTTATTGAACACCAGACTAGTTTCATTGCCTGTATAGCGCGTTACTTGCTGCAATCGCTTGTACATACCGTCAAAGTCGATTTTTACTACGATAACTTCTTCTGCGGCATTATCTTCAGTGGCGTCGTCTTTATCTTTGTTGTCAATTTTATCGCCTTTTGGGCTGTCGTCATTTTTTTCCGTGCGTCTCCACTCTTCTTTTGAACGCTGCCAATCTTTTTTAGTTAGCCACGCAAACCAGATATCATAGTCACCATTGTTGCGCATCGAGCTAAATCCAAGTTTACTGCCATCGGGGCTCCATACTGGATTAATGTCGCCGCGCGGATGCATGCTTACATTGACCGGCGTTTGGCTATTGTCAGCGGCATGGATGTAGATTTCTTCATTAAAATTAAGATCTGATAGTGAGTATGCCAACCAACGATCGTCAGGTGACCAAGTAAGGCCTGAAGGCGAGTCCCAGCCGTCTAACAATACTTTGCTATCACTGAGTACACCTTGCTCATCGATATTAGCCGTAATTAATCCGCCGCGCCCTTGCAAGTATGCTATACGCTTACCGTTATGTGAAAGTTTCGGTGCGAGTTCGTCTTCTGCCGATAAACTAATTTGGCTGACTTTGTGTTTTAAGCTCTTAAATAAACTGGGTTGCTCAGCATCATCTGAACTGAGCATGTACAAATCTTTATTGCCAGCGCGATCTGATACAAAAATCAGCGCATCGTCGTTTAACCAAATTACATTTTCGTCACGCGCTGCCCCCTGAGTTAGACGAACGCTGCGGCTGTCTTCTTTATCGTTTCGAGTCACATAAATATCACCGCGTAATACATAGGCAGATAACTTTGCGTTAGGTGATACTGCATATTCATCTATTTCGTTACTGACTTTTTTGGCAACAACTGGATCGAAGCGATAATCACTTTTTACATCAATTTCTATGTTCTTTGCTTTGCCAGTGCTGACATCAAAGCTATTTACTTTATCGCCTGCTTGGTAAACGATGACATCACCTTTAGCCGTGGTGCTAAAGGAATTTATGCCAAACGCTGTTTCACTTGTAATTTGCTTTGTTCGGCCTTTTAAGGTTGCGCTATGTACATTGTATTTGCCGCTACGAGGCGAAATAAAGTAAAGCGTTTCATTATCTATCCATTTAGGCATAAAGTCTGCGCCAGCGTGGTCCGTGAGCTGCTCGTAGGACTTGCTTTTTATGTCGTAAATCCAAATATTTCGATTGGCTGGGCCGCGATAATCTTCCCTTGATGTTCGAGCTGTTCCGCGCACAAAAGCCACTTTTTTACCATCGGGTGAAACGGTGGCATCAAATCCTAATGCGTCCATAAAGCGCGCTTCTGTGTTATTGCCTTTTGCGTTTACCGTATGAATTTCAGGTTCGCGCTCAACTTGCGCGTATAAACGCCGGCTATTAAACAGCACGTCATCATTTGCGGTAAAGCCAATTACGCTATCGTTTGCTGAATGATAAGTTAAACGTTGAGCAGAGCCTCCAGATGCCGACATTACAAATACATCATTATTGCCAAAGCGGTCGCTACTAAAAGCAATCAAATCACCGTTATTGCTCCAAACAGGCCTATTTTCATAACCTTCATGAATGGTGAGTCTGTCAGCGCGGCCGCCGGAACTAGCAACTGTCCAAATATCACCTTGATAAGTAAATGCAATTTGCTCACCGTTGGGACTGATATTGGGTCGTAAAATAAGCGATTGTGAAAGGGCGGAATGAGCAATCATTCCTAGCAGTAAGATGGTTAACAGCTTCATCAGAAAATCCTTTTTTATATGGACAGGTTTATTAGTGAATTATTTTAAAATGGTCATTATTTGAGTGAGCATTAGGGAGTGACTATAAAAAATAGCGCTAACTCAATGATATAGATTGAATGTAACGCGAACTTAATTTCAACACCAGCCTTTGCTTTCTTCAAAGTCTTTTTTCCTTAAGCCCTCAATACACTCCGAGTAAAGGCTGTTCAATTGCGGTTCAGGCATATTTCTACATGTGAGTATAAAATAATCTTTTGATTCCTTTCCAGCAAACGGCACAACTACAATACCATTTTGTTTGGAATTTCCAATTTTTTCAGCGGGGAAGTTGTAGTGCAAAAGCACATTGGTTTCAAAGACATATAAATATTCGCAACTGCCGCGTCTTCGGTCATTACAGCTGCTTAAAGTGTTGCCTAATGAAGTATTTTTCTTCGAAGGCTATTATGGGGGGATTTATATGCCTATCGCTTTACTAATATTGCAAAAAATTTTGGCGTTTTTTGACATTAATCGAACGGTACTTTCGTGAATTTACTGCAAACTTAGCCGAGCAAGGTAAATACTTACATTAATTGTAAACGTCATATCGAGGTGGTAAAACACACGTACTCTCCTCATCCATCGCTTTTACTGGCAAGCTGACACCTCCATATCAAAGAACTCCACGTTCAAAGTGACGTTTTATTCAAATGTAAAGCCACGAGTTGAGGTTGTGTCATAAAATTGGAATTGAATTGCGCAATCATTAGTTATCATTTTATTCCACAGCGTGATGTATTCTTGTGCACTCTCGGTATTCCAAAACGATGCTGAGCGTTTTAGATATTCGAGTACCGCTTCTTTTTCGCCCTGCCTATATAACTCACGTATTAGGCTTTTGTCTGGACCAAATGAGCCGAGGGTTGCAGAGCCGCCTACTTCGGTAGAGGCGAATAAATATTTTATGGCTTGGCTTTTTTGGCCTGTTTTAAGCGCCAGCCAGCCGCGTGCAATATTAGTCTTGTGGGTCATGTTAGATGTTCTTTTTAAAAGAAAATTGAAAACCGCGTTGGTAAGAAAGTTGGAGGTACTTATTGCTTCGTACTGTTCGATATTTTTGAGCGCTATGTCGGTTGAGTCAAACCGTGCACTTAGCACCGTGTTTGAGTACAAATAAAGTGTTTTTTCGCTTTTGCTTAGGGTATCAAAAGGCGCTAAGCGCAATTCTTCTTGTGCTTCTTCATATGATCGCGCGGACACTTTATCGTAGAAATCGAGGCGTTTGGCTACATACTGAATGTAATTAGGATCTTGGCAACTTGAATACTCAAATGCAAAGGCAGCTTGGCTGGTTAAAAAGATAACGAAGATGAGTATGGTTTTCATGCGTATAACGTCCTTGTGTTGTAAATATATGCTTCGATGCAATTTAGGTGGTACTAAAACTAAGCAATTGCTTAACTTGTTATTTTCAACTTACCAACTATATCATTAATTCAATATTATGAGTCAATGGACAAAACCACCCGGTGTTTGATTAGTTGGAAGTGCTCAAGTACTTGATCATGCTTTGACAAGTTCAAATTTGAGTAACTTGGTAACTGAGTTTACCTTTGCACGTGGCAACGCTGATTCACCCGCTAACTTAGTTAATGATGATTCAACGGCCCTTCGCGCTTCTGACCACGAAGGTCTCGTTTTATATATAAATAAAGATTCGGATAACGATACTATTACTGATGACGTAGATATGTGTGCAGATACTAGCGTGCCAGAAACGGCTCCAAGCAAAGGATTAAACCCAAACCGCTTCGCTTTATTGGATGGCGACATCGTGTTTGACACCAAAAAAGCAGGTAAAAACAGCTTTAGTTTGGTGGATACCGCCGGCTGTTCATGTGAGCAAATCGTCGCTACACAAGGCTTAGGCAAAGGTCATTTGAAAAATGGCTGTAGCGTAGGTGTGATGAAAGTGTGGGTTGAGTCCCTTAATTAGCCTTTAGCGAATAAAGACTAGTTAAAAATATAAAAAGCGCTGTCATCGTTGATGACGGCGCTTTTATTTGAGTTATATGCAAACGCCTATTTGCAGAGACAAAGTGCTCATTCCTATCCAATAGGCGAAATTTTTAGCTATGCGTCTATCTCGTTAAACAATTGCATAAACGACGGAGGCGTATTTATTTTAAGCGGTATACCGAGTTTACGGGCTATTTCCGTCGAAGAAATAAGGCCGCGTATTTCGTGAGTATCATGGTCGATAACTAAACAATGTTGTTGACCATTGTGTTGCAAAGTGCGAATAACATCTCCCACATTGGCTTGGCTTAGTTGCTCATAATCGAACGACTTTAGCTTTGCTTTAGGCGTCATAAAGTCGGTGACAAGCAATTCATCACGTAAAATTCCATTCACGGCTTTCTTTAAAACCTGCTGCTCACTTAAGTCGTTATAGCTAACAATACCGATGAATTTGAGGTCTTTGTCGAGCACGAGCTTCATTCGCACCTGCGATCTTTTCATCAGCTCTTCAAGCAGCACAGCCTGGACTGAGCTATCAATAATCAAAGGACGGTATAGTGCAAAATCGGTAAATACTAACAAAGCCGAACTTGTGGTAGACAACACTTGCTTATCGTCGGGCCATACCAGTTGATCGAGGCTTTCCGTATCGTGCAGCGTTAGTTTTTTCATATTTTTAGTCCCTGAAAGTCATCTAAACCTTACTATAGTGTATTGCATCATATAGTTATAGTGTTTACCCTTGAACTATTATTTTTTAGAATTTAGGTCATTTTGCATCTTGCGGAATTTGGAGCGCCCTGGAAAAGCGTTCGAAGGTTTTCCAATAAGCATGATCATATATCAAGACGCGGGCTAACGTGACTGATCGATTTTGGGGCGGAAATTAAATGCTCGACTGTCGCCTGAACTGCAAAAGGAGTAATACATCACTCAAACCTGTGTGAGAAAAATTTACCGAGAGGGGCCGTTCGAGGCTTCATCCTTAAGAGACTATTTAACGGAGCTCAACAGAAATAGTCAGTGATGCAGCTATGCGCTTATTTATTTCAATGGGTAAATTCGATACTTCCGCGGATAAAACTATTCAGCGACTGAGTTTAGTAATTGCATTCGAAGATCAGCAATACATGTTACTGACGTCACAATTAACATAAATTCACTCACATTTATTAAAAGATTCTGGCGGTACAATTGAACTGAAAAGTAAGCTTGTTTCAGTTAAAGGCTAACCAAACGAGAGACATAAATTTGCTCCTTAGCTAAATATATATCAGTTGAATAGAGCGGAATGCTGGGTTAACCTTTCTATCTCGCCTTAGTTATTTTCTGGTGTACAGCTCTTTCTGCCATTAGCAATTGGATGATGTATTGATCGACTATGCGTAGCAGAAATGAAGAGCGCTGGTTGGAATGCTAAAGATTTTTGCTGTAGTAAGTGACTCGGCAACAGAGGAATAAGCCAAAGTGATGTCTGTTTTTCGCGCGGTTATAAATATTGTCATTATCTTAGGCGCAGCGCTTGCGAATGCCGCGAGCGCCTACAAGAGTGAATCAAATACTGATATCACGCTAATAAACGAACACCTTTATCTTTTCTCTAACTCTGCTGGTGACTTAACTATTAGCCAGGCGATAAAAGCGTTTCAGACGCAGCAATTCTCACCCAACAATAAGACTCAAGTCAGCTTTGGATTTACTCACGATACACTTTGGGCAATGTTACCGGTCACAAATGAAAGCCAGAGCGATAAAAATCTAGTCATCAAAATCGATAATGCTTGGTTGGATGAAATTGATATCTATTTTGTTCAGGATGAAAAAGTACTTCAATCTGCGGCACTAGGTGACACTGTTCCGTTCACACAGCGACCTATTTCACGACGCATGCCTGCCGTGGCTTATCAATTTCCAACAGGGCGAACAGACGTATATTTTCGAGTATATTCAAAAGATCCTCTTACGATTCCCATCTATATTGGTACAGAAGAAAGTCATGTTGAAGCAGCATCGTCAAACGCATATTTTTACGGTGCACTATATGGGATTTTAGGCATTCTGCTTATCTATAACATAGCCTTATATAGTTTTTTAACAGAGCTAAAATACTTACTGTATTCAGCTTATTTGTTTGCATTCACAACATTTAACTTCACATATACTGGGCATGGGTTTTGGACATTGTGGCCTGAATCAATCTGGTTGCAGCAGTCCCTAATGCCGACGCTAATGTTTGCTTATTTATTCTGTGGAGTGATTTTCACTTTAGAGTTTCTTAATACTCGCACCTACTTACCATCATTGTATGCATTTCGGTATAAGCTTTATGGCGGCCTTCTGGTACTGGCAATCAGTCTACTTTTAATAGGCGACCGTTCAATTGCGATTATGACCCAGTTAATTATATTAACGACTTTATCAATCTGGATGCTCGTGATTGGTTATTATTCTTATAAGAGTGGAAACCGATTAGCAAAATTTTTTGTGCCTGCTGTGATCATGGGGACCGGCGGGGCAACTATATCTAGTCTGGCTACTTGGGGAATCATTCCTTATTCACAATGGGCATTCCGAGGCGTCGAAATTGGCATGCTAATGGAAATGTCGCTGCTATCAATCTCTTTGGGATTCAACTTTAAGATGGCGCAAGAAGCACGAAAAAGCGCTGAAATAAACGCCAGGGTCGATCCACTGACGAATCTATACAATCGGCGTGCATTTTCAGATTTAGTTCACCCTCTTTGGCAACTGGGCAAACGAAATAAAACGCCAATGGCAGTTATACTCATTGACTTGGATTGGTTTAAACGTATTAACGACGAATATGGCCATGCTTTTGGCGACGAGGTTCTGGAAAGTGTAGGTAAAGAGATAAAACAACGCTTACGAGAATCCGATATTCCATTGCGCTGGGGAGGCGAAGAATTTTTAGTTTTCTTGCCAAACACTAACACTAATGAGGCACATCAACTTGCGGATAATCTTCGCGAACACTTCGATTCAAAGAATATAACGCCGACTCAAACAGTGACAATAAGTATTGGCGTGGTTAGCGCACTACCTCACGAAATAGAGCTCGACAAGCTGATCTTGCTTGCAGATAAAGCCTTGTATCAAGCAAAGCAGAAAGGCCGAAACTGCGTCGTTTCATTAAACTAGTTATAGCCGCCCGAAGAATAGCTAAGCTGATCACAACCTAATTTTTTTCTCAGGACCCTGGTTCTAAAGCTTCAAGCATTAGCGAGACCTTATTGCGTTGCTTTCATAGAGGTAGCAATAGGTTTGTCCCAGTAAGGCGGCGAACCATAATATCCATCGATGAAGTCAATAAAACACCTGACTTTATTGGGCAATAATTTTCTATGAGCATAAACGGCATATAGACCTACGGGTTCAGGTTCAAAATCAGGCAACACCACGATGAGCTTGCCGCTATTAATCGCGTCGCTGACAATAAATGTTGGTTGCAATGCTAAGCCTCCGCCGGCTATGGCGACATTGACCAGTACATCACCATTATTGCTATGGAATTCGCCACTGCGCTGACTGTTTTTCGCCCGTAGCCACGGGTAGATTTCTTCCTTGCCATCCATTTCCATGTAACTGTAATGCAAGTAACGATGATTTTTAAGATCTTCAGGCCGACTAGGCGTGCCATTACTTTTAAGGTACTCAGGTGAAGCGCATAAAATCAAACGAATAGGCGCGACATACTTAGCAATAAGTGAAGAGCTTTTAAGCCGTCCAATGCGCAGTGCAACATCAAACCCTTCGTCAACAATGTCTACTTTACGATCGTTGAGTTGCAAATCGACATTGACTAAGGGGTAGCGTGACTGGAAATCGGTGACTAAATGGGCCATATGCTTTAATGCGAACGATACTGGCGCATTTATCCTCAGCGTTCCTTTAGGGTTTTGTTGTAAACCTCCTAACTGGGATTCCATATCATCAATACTTAACAACACCTCTTGCGCATGCTGCAAATAGTGTGAGCCAGCTTCAGTGAGGCTAACTTTGCGTGTTGTGCGATTAAGTAAACGCACATCAAGCCGCTCTTCTAATTTTGAAACGTACTTGCTCACCAGTTGCGGTGATAGTTGCAGAGTTGCCGCAGCATTACTGAAACTGCCTTCTGTCACGACAGATACAAATGTCCGCATGGCGTCGATTCTATCCATTACTTATCCTCTTTCCAATCTTATTATCAATAATTTGTTGTTAATCATTCCGCATATAGCACCTTACTATTTAATTTTGTTGATAGTAAGGTGTATTCATCCCAACAAACGGGGCAGCATATTGCAAACAAATTTTGTAGGGGAATAAAAGATGAAGGGGGCATTGAAGCTTTTTTGTAGCACATTTGTTATGGACTAGCTGGGCGAGCCGCGGATGAGCATGAAACTGTCACTATTTTAAACAAACAATCTAGTGCCTTTGTTTGGCACAGCCACGTGAAACCCATCTAAAAAAAATAAGGAAAAACAAATGCCAGTAACTTTAGTAGTAACCGCAACACCTAATTCAGAAGCCACGGAAGACATGCGAGCTTACACCGCTGGGGCGGCCCCACTATTAATAAAAGGTGGTGGCGAACTGGTTTTTCGTGGGAAAACAAGCAAAGCAATAAAAGGAAGCGCCAACTTTGGAATGTTACTTGTGATGAACTTTGAATCTGAAGAGGTCATCGAAGGTATTTTTTCTAGCGCTGAATATAAAGCACTCATCCCCAAAAGAGAAAAAGGATTCAAGCAAATGGATATTATCATTTCGCACTCTTCGTAAAGAATTCGAAATAACTTTCTGCTTATTAAATCAACAGCTCTGACCCCTTAGCCTCACATGAGTTAGGGTTTCAAAATCTCGATGCGGATGATTTTTTAGCAGCTTTGTATCGTCATTAACTCAGAAAGACCGTAAGTTAAAGACAATGACCTTTGATCAGTAAACTTGGAATCAACTAGATACACATAATAACCAGTAAAAGGGCACGACAATGACTAAACCTATTATCGCAGCGATATCACCCAAAAAAGTGAGCCTTAATCAGGGGGAAGAATATTATTTCTGTACCTGTGGCCGTTCGAATAACCAGCCTTTTTGTGACGGCTCTCATGCAGGAACAGACTTTAAACCCAAAGCATTTACCGCTGAAGAAAGTGGTGATGCTTATTTATGTCAATGTAAGCATACGGCCAATGTCCCATTTTGTGATGGTAGTCATAAGCAATTTGATACAGAGCAGGCGGGCAAAGAAGGACCTGGTGTTCAAATTCACGTAACAAATATTCCTGCCGCTAACGCAACCAAGGAAGAACCCACGGTTGAATTAATTCATCAACTGGCTCGAGAAGGTTTATCAAAGATGGGACATCATGGTCCCATGACTTCGATGGGTGTACCACGCTATCAATTGCCACACTGGGACGACCTACAGGTTATGGTTGCACAGATGGCCAACAAACCATTGATGGAAAATGTCGCGGTTAATACTCAGTTAGTGATTGGTCCTAAGGCAAAAAAGCCACTTAAATTGAGCATGCCATTGTTTGTCTCGGATATGAGTTTTGGGGCACTCTCTGAAGAAGCAAAAATTGCTTTGGCAAAGGGAGCAGAGCTTGCTGGAACAGGGATTTGCTCTGGTGAGGGTGGGATGCTGCCTGAAGAGCAAGCTGCAAACTCAAAATATTTTTATGAACTGGCTAGTGCGGGCTTCGGCTATGATGAGTCTAAACTCAAGAATGTTCAGGCCTTCCATTTTAAGGGCGGGCAAGGGGCAAAAACGGGCACAGGAGGCCACTTACCAGGCAATAAAAACATTGGCAGAATTGCCGAAGTCCGAGGCATAGCAGAAGGCACCTCAGCCATTTCTCCGCCCACGTTTAAGGATTTAAATACGGCAGCCGACTTTAAAAAGTTTGCTGACCGAGTGCGTGAAGTCACCGGCGGTATTCCCATTGGATTTAAACTCAGTGCCAATCATATCGAAGAAGATATTCAATTCGCATTAGATGCCAGTGCAGATTACATTATTTTGGATGGACGGGGCGGCGGTACAGGAGCTGCCCCTGAAATGTTTAGGGATCACATCAGTGTGCCCACCATTCCTGCACTTGCTCGTGCTCGAAAGCATCTAGATGAGCAAGGCGCGAGTGGCAGAGTGACCTTAATTATTACCGGCGGTTTACGGGTTCCAATCGACTTTGTTAAAGCTCTCGCCTTGGGGGCTGATGGGGTTGCCGTATCCAACAGTGCTATGCAGGCGATAGGCTGCGTGGCAGCAAGAATGTGTAATACTAATAACTGTCCAGCGGGTATTGCTACCCAGAAAAAGGATTTACGCCAACGCTTAAATGTTGAAAAGTCCGCAGTTCAGCTAAAGAACTTTTTTGAAGCCTCCACCGAACTAATGACAGTCATGTCGAGGGCTTGTGGCCACGACTCTTTCGACAAATTTAATAGCAACGACTTGGCTACGTGGCATAGGGAAATGGCACTGCTTGCTGGCGTAAAATATTCAGGAATGGGTGGTTAAATAAGAACTACTGCGGTAATCACTACCTCCTTCACTTTAGTCGTGGGCTCAGAAATGTTGATTCACCTAAACTGCCCATTTTGCCTGATCAGATAAGGCAACTGAACGGCAATTGCGGTCATACGAGCATGAAGATATCAAATGAGCGTTTAGTACCACTACTGCTCTCGTCTCGGCCTTTCACGAACATTGGGTACAGCAACTAATAAACTTTCATCATCTGGCAATGTTTGACAAGTTGCTTCCTTTTCGTCACCTCTCTTTGTAATAAAACTAACGGCATCTCCCTCGTTTTTGTTTTCGCATGCGTCAATCGCTTCTTGAGGCGGCTTTCTGGGATGCTCACCCTTTTTCGCCATAGTGGCCTGTGTCATATTGCTTGTTAATAACATTAGCAAACAACTCGATAATATAATCATCATTTTCTTTATCATGGGGTATTCCTATCAAATTGGAGTAAATTCAAAATAAATATAGGCAACAAAAGTGCAGAAAGTGTGCAGACTTCAAGGATAATTCTCGCAAGCTTTGCACAAGAGGTGATTAGCGCGCAATTGTTCTTTATACTCACACTATGAACATATACAAAAAATTTATGCTGCTGCTGGTAGGCCTCACGAGTATTATCCTACTCGCCACATTGTTGTTAGCTCGTTGGAGTTTTGAACAAGGTTTTATTAACTTTTTACAGGGCCAAGAACTTGAGAGATTGAGTCTCATCAGCCGTGAAATTACGCAAAGTAACCCTGGTATTCGCAGTATCGATGAAATTAACAAGCTTTCGCTCGACCGCATTATAGACCGACATTCCCTATTACAAGGCAAACCACGGCGTCCTAAGCCCAGTCCTAGAGGTGAAGGAGAAGACAGAAGTAAGATGGGAGAACGACCCGAAAGAGGCCAAAGAGGCGAAAGACCGCCTCCGCCCCCACAATCACGCAATATTGAAAATAAGTATTTGTTTACGGCTGTATATGATTTGAATGGCAACTATATAGTTGGCGATGCAATAGACGAAGAGCTAGCTAAAAACCTAATAATCTTCGAGTTAAATATTGAGCAACGAGGTCGTGTTATTGGTGTTTTGAAAAGTTGGAAAAGCGAACGGTTTGAATCGAGTATTGCGAGCGAGTTTTCTACACAGCAACTGTATACAAGCCTTTTTATCGGTATGTTTTGTTTGACGCTGGCTGCAGTACTCTCATTCTTTGGTGCAAAAACAATACTAGCCCCTATAAAGCTTATCATTAAAGGTGTTGAAGATTTATCTAATGGCAACTATACGAGCGCTATAGAGAATACTCGAAACGACGAAATTGGCGATTTAATTAACAATGTCAATCGTTTAGCAGATGTATTGGAACAAACACGTACTGCAAAAAATCGTTGGTTTGCCGATATTTCACACGAGTTAAGAACACCACTTACCGTACTTATGGGCGAATTAGAAGCAATTAAACTTGGCGTAAGGCCGCTCTCGTTTGACCAAATCGACTCACTCAAACAAGAAGCCCTACTGCTAAAGCGGCTAGTCGATGACCTCTACCAGTTATCCATTTCCGACATTGGCGCTTTACGCTATGAGTATGCAAACGTCGACTTAAGTGAGCTTGTAAGTCGCTTTTGTGAACATGCTGTTACCCAAGCGAATGAAAAATCGATTTCATTTGAAACCGCTATAACGAAGGGTATTACCGCCAATATCGATGCAAATAGAATCAACCAATTAATAGGAAACTTGGTGACTAACTCACTCGCATATACCGATGACAATGGCACAACAAAAGTCAGTTTATACCGAAATGACAATCAAATATGCTTGAGCATAGTAGACAGCGCACCTAGTTTAAGCAAAGCGGAATGTGAACAAATATTTGACCCTTTGTACAGACATGAAAAATCACGAACACGCAATAAAGGCGGCGCCGGTCTGGGCCTTGCGATCACAAAAAACATAGTATTAGCGCATGGTGGCACGATTTCAGCAAAGCCATCTACGTTGGGTGGCATACAAATTTTAGTAAGCTTGCCTAACCCTCTAAACATGACTAAATAGCGAGAACAATAATGTCGACCTTAATGGATTATAAGCCAATTCTGATTGTTGAAGATGAACAAAAAATTGCGCAATTAATCGCTGACTTTTTGCAAGCCGACGGTTTTTCCTCGCATATAATTAATGATGGCGCCGACGTTATTGATTACGTCAAATCGCATGAACTTTCCTTTATTCTATTGGATGTAATGCTGCCAAATAAAGATGGCCTAACAATTTGCAAGGAAATTAGGCAGTTTTCAGAAATACCAATATTAATGTTAACAGCTAGGATAGATGAAATTGATCGTTTAATGGGACTAGGCTTTGGTGCAGATGACTATGTATGTAAACCATTTTCAGGGCGCGAAGTTGTAGCGCGCGTAAAAGCAGTATTAAAGCGCGTTGATTCTCAATCAATCGCTCATAGCGATTTAGCATCAAGCGAACGAGAAGACAATTCGGTACTTGTGTATAAATCTATAAGCCTGAATCAAGACAAATTTGAATGTATTGCTAGCGACGTAAAAATCATACTGACACCAGTAGAGTTCAGGCTATTGCAAGCACTCTTGCGCAAACCAGGACATGTTTTCACGCGCGAGACGCTGATGAATCATAGTTATGAAGACTCGCGTATTGTGAGTAACCGCACTATAGACAGCCATATGAAAAACCTAAGAAGCAAAATAGCTGCCGAACTCACATCTGAAGAACTTATTCACACTATTTATGGTGTTGGCTATAAAATCGAATAGAGAGGATGACGTAATTTTAGCCTAAACGAATAGCATTCATCGAAGGATGGAAGTACGTTTTGCTACAGCAATAAACTAATATCGTCCAACAAATGTTTTAACGAAGCTTTGTTTAAACCATTATATATCCCTCGAATATGCCCTTGTTTGTCTACTAACACTAGGTTTTCGGTGTGTAAAAAATCTTCGTTTGCCATGTATTCGCCTAGGTCTTCATTGGCGAAATAGTCTTCTTTAGCCAGTTTATATATCTCGTCTCGGTCTCCTGTTAACAAATGCCATTTGTTTGGCATAATATCATTGACTTCTGCGTATTCCTGCAACACCTCAACAGTGTCATTTTCGGGTTGAATAGAATGAGAAACAATAACGACTTGGTCGTTGTCAATAAAAGCCTCTTGGACTTTAAAAAGGTTTGAACGCATTTTGGGGCAAATTCCCGGACAAGTAGAAAAGAAAAAGTTGGCAATATACACTTTATCTTTAAGCTTATCTTTGGTGATCGTTTGACCTGATTGGTCTGTTAATGAAAACTCAGATATTACATGGAACGAAGATAATTCAAGTGCATTTTCGCCTATCCAATGTGGCGTAAATTCTGCCGAGTTATAGTAAGGTAATGTTGCAACACTGGTCGGTGAAGCCGCATTTGCGAATATCATAGCTTGGAAGGTCGTCAGAAAAACAACCAATAGTATGGGTAACTTAGTAATTCGATACAATTTTTTCATCTTTTAGTCCAAAGCATAAATTAGATTTTTTTAGGCCAAAAATACGACCATTAACATACTCGTAGTTGCTATATAGTTTTCCGTTTTGACGCCACGCCTGCTGCAAACCTTGTTCCTTGCCATCTACATAATGCATCTTTTTAAATAGCGCACCATCTTCATACCAAATTATAGAGTGTCCTTGCGATTTGCCTTGCTCGTAAAAGCTCTGCGTGCGTTGAATACCGTTTCCCCACCAACTGCTAACTTGACCATGCAAACGTGCATTAAAATAGTGAGATTCAAATGCTAGCTCACCGCTTTCAAACCATGTTTGTAGCTTTCCATGGCGCTTGCCATCTTCGTAACTCACTAGCGTATCCATCTTTCCATTTGAATGGTATGAAACTAAATCACCTGTAAACAAAGCCCCTTGGTAATATCGAAGTCCTGTGCGTCTATCAATTGAAGCGAGGTTTTCAGGCACAGTAAGTAAACTCTTAGTCCCTATACTATTTAATGAGTTTATCCTTGCGAATAAAAGCACAAATAAGACAAACCCAATAATTAGCGCCACAGTAGTGGTTTTACCGAATCGCATTGGGCGTGCCTTGATAGTCACCAGGAAACAAAATGTAATAGGTGTTTAGATACAATTCGTTTTGGATATGATAATGATAGGTAGCTTCTGTATGGTGCTGAGTAATACTTGTATGACCACCAGAATCATCTAAATCGTTTGGATAAGTGCCCGTTGAATTGCATTTACGGCCAAATATAAAGAAACCATCTGCAATGATGCCAACTAAGTTACTGTCGTCGTCGGTTATGGCTTTAGGCTCTAAATGGTAATGATAACTTGTGGGTCCTGTGTGAGCACCATTGTAATCTAAACCAGCAACCGCATTATCTAATGGTTGATTTCCACCTTCTTGATCATTGTAAATAAGTGAACCACTCACTGCAATTCCAATACCTCCTAAACTCGTGGCTGAAGACGTTGTCGCTCGCTGCGGATTACCGAGGACCGTAAGCGTGTATGTGCCTACAAATCGATCGATAGTGCCAGGTACTAGCCTGTCAATAGTGGTTGCTACGGGCTCAATGTATAAAGGGTGAGTTGTCGACCAATAAGGTGATGTATGATTGGGTAAGCCATTGGTCTCAATAATCACATTCGCACCATCAATGACGGATGTAACATTGTCGGGTTCAAATTCTAAAAACGCATCGGGTAACATGGCTAACGGAGTATCGCCGCCACCGTCGACTGGGGTGGGTTCTTCGGTGTCAGATGAGCCACCACATGCGGCTAGCCCACTTACTAACAAAAGTAAACTTAGGGTATTTTTAATATTCATATTTATCGCACTTTTAGCTTTGCCGATAAGGTATCAGCTAGATTAGGTAGCTATTACGATATCGTTTAAATGTGCAAAAACTGTGCAGAACTGATGGAGATTATCGCATACGTGTAATACTTATCGTTAAAGCACATCATTCGTTATTCTTGCGGGTGCGAAATCTCTTATGGCTTGCTAAATTGCTTAATATAATTAGGGGTTTATATGCTTATTCGCTAGTTCCAAGGTCTTCCTCGATGTCTCGAGGAAGACCTTATGTTTGCGGTTATGTTTTAATAGTGTGGTCCATTATCGTCAATTGACGCTTAGAAGAAATTCATTTTTTCAAGGCAACATCAGAATCCGCAATTAAATAGATAGCGGCTGCATAGGCAGCTATGTTTTGCGCGAGTTCGTCGGGGTCAATTTTATCAAGTGTATCGTCTGGTGTGTGGTGTAAATCAAAATAGTCTCGGCCATTTTGATTTAAACGAATAGTCGATGTTCAACAATAGGCCTGATTACTTCTGCAAGTCTGGCAATTTTCCGTTGCTAGCGAATTGATAAGTGCAGCTGAGACTAACATTAACTTCGACCTTTTAATAACCGCGGTAAGTATTTGCAGTAGCAATATATTCGATGAGTGTCGTTGGCAGGAAGCGGCTAATGATAGAAAAAACACTCTTTCATGCCCTTATCATTCGCTACTTTGACTATCCGGAATGGAAGTGCAGCAGACCTTCGAAATTTCCAATCTCAAAG
This sequence comes from uncultured Glaciecola sp., assembly GCA_905479945.1. GTDB lineage: Bacteria > Pseudomonadota > Gammaproteobacteria > Enterobacterales > Alteromonadaceae > Glaciecola. Next base: position 79,113 of record CAJQOP010000025.1, read on the forward strand.
ATTGCTTGTGACACAAATTTCCGACGAAAATTTGAACAGCCGGTGAGCCCTTTGACCGTATTGAAGACCTGGCTGATCGGGCAAGAATGGGCAGTTACCTGCCGTTGAGTTTGCGTGGAAAATGACTGCAATGCTATCGATTAGCAGTCATATTGGATTTTGAGTTTTCATTCTTAGGAGCAGTCATTCATAGTTTGTTGGCAAAATTATGCATCTAAATTTGCAGTCGATAATACGATGTTTTTGAATACCAATATACTAAGTGACCCTGAGCCCTTTATTATAAAAAGTACCTATAACTATAACTATAACTATAACTATAACTATAACTATAACTATGAATAATGGCTAATATGCTAACATGCAGGTATTTTGATAAAATCGCAAGAAATTCAAGGCTCTAGTGAAACAAGGAACCATTCTCTATGAACGGACAAGGTAAAAATACAGGTTTTACACTTGTAGAACTAATAATTGTTATAGTTATTTTGGGCATACTCGCGTTTACTGCTGCGCCGCGGTTTATCGATATCGCTGGCGATGCTAAGGCAAGTCAGCTTAATAGTTTACGCGGCGCGCTCAAAAGTGGCGCTGAATTGGTATATGCAAAATCGGTGTTGCAGGGAAAGGAGTCTGGAAATAATCAATTTATTGATATAGATGGGGATGGCGTTGATGATGTTATTACGCACGCTGGTTATCCTGCGGTGGCTGGCCGCTGCACGCGGTTTTTGGGGCACGCGTCAATGTGGATGAACTTCGAGTTGCCAACAGAGTGAGTGGGCAACGATTTTGAAGGGGACTATTGGACGGGCACCGTTACTGGTGCAAGGTTTATTATATACCCTAAGGGATTTAGTGATAAGAGTGAGAACTGTTACGTTGAATATATAGAAGCGAGTGGAACGGTTCGTGACCTTTCTGTTGAAGCGGTTACCACTGGTTGTTAGTGATATGCATATATTTTCTTCTTAAATTAAGCCCTTTTTCTGATATTCGAGCGCCTTACCTAATAATGTATTTGCTGGGCGGCAAGCCTAGCGGCCTTCAAATGGGACGGCACATCTTAATACATTTTATAACTAAGAATAACAGCTCATACTTCAGCCTACATTTGTGATTATAAAGTACACACATTAGGCTTCTTAGCCCTCGAGAAGGAGTCATTTCGGTATTTTCGATTGTCGCTCTCTAGAGCGGACGTTAAGACACAAAAACACGTAATGTTATTTACTCTTGTTTTCAATCCTAAAAATTTTCTGTATTGTCCAATTTAGTTATTTTAGCTATAATTGTCAGGCAAACTTAAAGGTGGGTCTTATGAAAAGTATAACAGCAACAGAAGCAAAAAATAATTTTGGCGATTTACTTATGAATGCGCAATCGTCCCCAGTCGCAATAACACGTAATGGTAAGGAGCAGGGAATATTGCTGTCCATTAAAGAGTATTCAAAGCTCAAGCATCAAGCGATGCAGAGTGCTATAAGTGAGGGCGTAGAGAGTGGCTTTGATAGCAACTTGGATATGGATTCTATTAAAGCTGAAGCCCTAGCTAGGCTTCGCTCTTGAAAATTAGTTTTTCTGCACTAGCAAAAGAAGATCTGATTGATATTTGGTTGTACGGAGAAGATGTCTGGGGCGCACCTGTAGCTGACAGTTATTTAGATTCAATAGATACCTTCTTCAAGTCATTGAGTAAAGCGTCCGAAAAATACGCATTGAGAAGCGAATTTCAGCCTCCTGTACGAATCGCTCCTTTCAAAAAGCAATTAATTGTTTACATAGAAACTAAAACAGCAATCAAAATAATCAGAGTCTTACATGAGTCTATGAATGTTCCGCAACACCTTTGATTTAGTATTGTGACCGCAATGCCTTCGATAACCGGTCATAGCATATCAATTTTTGCTATGAGAATATGAGTCTCACATCATCCTTTCGAACCACACGAGATATTTCTACGAAGTCATGTTTTTCAATAAAATAGATCGAGTAGGTTTTAAATACGGCACGACGATAAAATTGACGAATTTCTCCAACGGCTTGAAACTGATTTGGGCTATTCGCGATTCTATCAAACATACTGCTAAGCTCATGATAGAAGGCTAGCGCACTATCTACGCCAAAATGATCTATTCCATAGTTAAAAATATCAACTAAGTCCTCATCAGCTTTTTGCGTTAATTTATAGCTGGCCACTTATTGACCTATTGGCAAGAACGTCAGCCATAATATCTGCCGGTGTACGTTTCGAAAGGCCACTTTTTTCTGCAGCAACTAGCGCTTCTCGTATAACATTTACTTCGTCATGTCTTGCTTGTTCTTTTCTAATAAGATCTCTAAGTAATTCGCTATCACTGGCATACTTACCCACAGACAATTGGGATTGTAACCATTCATTCTGCTGCTCAGTCAGCGTGATACTTTTCTTAACCATACCCATAACGTTCACCTTGGAGGATAAAATAGCATTAAATACTACCACTGGGAACGAATATTGCGAAGTGATTATTTGGGAATAAAAGCGAAGATATGGTTCTTTGCTAAACCCCAGAGGCAACCACTATGTATCAAATAGCAATTTACACGAAGAAAGAACCTTGGAATAAAAACAAGTTAGTAGGTCAAAAGCGCCCACTAACACTTCAGCAAATATGGGAAATTAGAGTAAGGCTCGAGCTCAATAAAGATCCTAAAGAGCTGGCACTGGTCAATTTGGGAATAGACAGCAAGTTAAGAGGATGTGACTTGGTATCATTGCGCGTAAGAGACATTGCGCATGGCACTACTGTTCAATCTCGTGCAATGATTTTACAGCAAAAAACCGGAAAGACTGTCCAGTTTGAAATAACCAAAAAGGCGAGGAATGCAGTCGCTGCACTTATTAAGCAAAACAACCTTGCACATAGCGATTTTCTTTTTCAATCACGCAATGCTAATTCTATCCACTTATCTACCCGCCAATACAGTCGCATCCTAACTCGATGGATTGAATCAATAGGGTTAGATGCTACCCAATATGGCACCCACACAATTCGACGAACCAAGCCCTCATTAATTTACAAAAAGACAAAGAATTTAAGAGCTTGCCAATTGTTACTTGGCCACAGAAAACTTGAAAGCACAGTGCTTTACCTGGGTGTTGAAGTTGATGATGCATTGGAAATTTCTGCGGGTATAGACGCGTAGTGCAGAACATGAGACTTGATACTGATTAAGTCTCGCTATCATTTACCCAATCTGTCGAAATGACCGCTCTATGGAATGACAACTAAAAATTCCTATACGACCGCTAATCGTTAGGTTTTGCCGACATTTGGAGGAGTTAAAAGTAATCTAAAGTTATCGAACTATTTTATGCTCAATGACAACCATTAAGGGCATAAGAGATAAGGCAATAGTAGAGTGTTTGTATGCATCAGGGATTCGTCGCGGTGAGTTGGTTAAACTCAATCTATTAGATGTCGACTTTGCGCAGCATCAACTAAGAATTGTGATGGGTAAAGGTAAAGGAAATACTGTCAATTTAGCGGCCCTATTCGAGCGCTAAATCGCCGCTATAATCATTAGCATATTGCAGAATGATACGTTGCTTAATGCTATGGGTAGTTACTCTTGCAATGTTTATGTGCCCTTCATTTTCAGACATCGCATCCACCTCAAAGCTAAGTTTATGCAAAGAAGGCGGCATGTTAGTTATTGCAAAAATAAATTGACTTTGATGGTTGTCAAGCTTGCTGCTAATTGACTCAAGAAGCAATTTAGTGGTTTTATTGGCAACAACTTTGCTATGTTGCTGCAAATAATCGTTCACTAACTCGACGTTATACACATTAGGTCTAATCCACAAATCATCTTCATCATAATGCTGAAGTAGCGCAAGATGCAAACCACCTAAGGGCACATTTATAGTAAGTGACCATTCACTATTATTGTCTTGCTTGAATTCGTAGGTTGCTATGGCTGAGCTATGTGCATGCACGGTCTTTAACGAACCCAGAAAAAGCAGGCCAACAATTATGAGATACTTTTGCATAAGGCGAGACTCCTAACGAATTGAGGGTGATGTTCTGGTGCTAACAGCGGCACCGATAATGCAAGAAGGTAAACTTGGTGCATCAAGCGAAGCATGGTAATGATAAACACCATCCGGGTACTCAGTTGTTGCACCGGTATGTCCATTACAATCATCTAGGTCTGAAGGTACGACTACTGAACCGGCGATAAGATCTTGGTATGCGTAAATGGGGTAGCCATCACGTGCAAATCCAGTTAGTGCGGTATTGTCTTGAGTAATATATGCGCTGCAGTCAGCTTGAGCATCTGTGCCTTGTGCCTCGTGCATTAGATCAGCAGATTCGGGAACAGCATGCCAATGATAGTAACCTGCTGGATCGTGGTGCCCTCCACAATGGTCTAAAGAAGGAATATTACCGCCACGCGCTACAACAGAGGGAGGGTTTCCTGTAATTGGCACGCCATCAAGTGATAGCCCAATATGTTCCACT